>NZ_JBMYXC010000019.1:0-59677 GCF_049608025.1 Mycobacterium sp.
CGGGGCCAACCCGCACCGCCTGCACAGTGAGGCGGCATTCGCCGCACTGTGTGGAGCAGCCCCGGTGCCGGCGTCCTCGGGTAAGACCATCCGACATCGACTCTCGCGCGGCGGTGACCGGGCCGCCAACAATGCGTTGCATCGCATCGCGTTGGTGCGCCTGTCACACCATCAGCCGACCAAGGACTACGCGAAGCGTCAGCTGCTCAACGGCGACAGCAAGAGCAAGATGGAGGTACTGCGCAAACTCAAGAGAGCCATAGCCCGGGAAATCTTCAAACTGTTGACCCGCCCGATCGCCGTACCCGAGTACGCAGACCTGCGCACGACCCGGCAAACCAAGAACATCACCGTCACCGCCGCCGCCAACCACTTCGGCCTCTGGCCCACCGTCATCTCCCGCATCGAACGCGGCCTACAGCGCGACGACGAATTCGCAGAAACCTACAGAAACTGGCTCAAAGCCGCTTGACACGAATAGGAGCATCAAGTCCTGCCGGACAAAGGCGGAGCCAGCTAGGGCGCCCCACCGGTCACGGTGATGCGCGGGGCGCTCACCTTCCACTTCACCCCGTCGATCGCCACACTGCCGACCAACAGTCCCGCCGACTCTTTAGCGCACTATCAACGCTAACCCCTGTGTTCGCGATAGGCTACCGGCTGTGTCCGACAAGAAATTCCGCGACTCCTCCGGCAAGGCTCTGACCGACTACCCCCGACCATCGCTGGCCGTGGACACCGCGCTGCTCACCGCCGATCCGGACCGGGGTCTGATGGTCCTGGAAGTCAAGCGCGCCAACACGTCGGGGTGGGGCCTGCCGGGCACCTTTTTGCACCCCAACGAGCGACTGGCCGACGCCGTCAGACGCTGCCTGCTGGACAAGGCCGGCGTCAGCGGAGTATCGCCCCACCAATGGCAGGTGTTCGACGAGCCCGACCGTGACGACCGCGGCTGGGTACTCAGCGTCGCCCACTGGGCGGTGGTACCCCCCGAAAGGCTGGCGTCCCGATTGGCGACCCAAACCCGACTCGTCCCCGTGGACAGTCCGGGACGACTGATCTACGATCACCGGCTCATCATCGACGCCGCAGTGAACCATGTCCGCGACTGCTACGGAAAGGAACCCGACCCAGAAGGCCTGCTCGAAAAAACCTTCACAATGCGTGAACTGCGACTGCTCCACGAGGCGGTTGCCGGGCACAAGGTCGACCGCGACTGGTTCCGCCGCGAGATGAAATCCAAACTGCGGCCCACCGGCACCATGTCCGTCGGTGCCCGAGGAAGACCTGCTGAACTGTTCGGACGCAGAACGCCATGGCGGCCACACGCCACCTAGTACGGTGCCGCGCCACTGTCGCGCCGCGGCGCACCATCACCGCCGAACAACTCCGGTGAGGTCCGTCGGGCTGGTCCGCCCAGAGCACGCCCGAATCGAATCACACCAACCCGGCGATGTAAGCCGCCGCCTGACCGGGATACGGCGGCATCTCGTAATTGCTGTGAGCCGAGCGATCACGGCCCGCCGAACAGATCGGGTCCCCCTGGCTGCACAACTCGATCGCACGGCCGGCGAACTGCCCGGTGCTCGACAACGGATTGCCGAATCGCAGGCCAGGATTGCCGAACACCGCGACCGCAGCCACGTTTCGGGCTAGCGCCGCATCAAGCGGAGGGGCCGAACCTATGCTGCCGATCCGATCCCCGACCGGCGGCACCCCCGCGAGCATCGACATCACCGAGGCGCCCTGCGAGAAACCGCCCAGCACGATTCTGGTGGCGGGGCAGTTCTCGGCCATCCACGCGACGTGCTCGGCCGCGTCGTCAGCGCCGTCCCGGGTCGATAGGAAGTTGCGGTTCGCCGGATAGCTCACCGCGTAGGTCCCCAAGGTCCTGCCGCCGAGCACCGACGGAAGGGTGGCGGCCAGCGCGTCACCGACCCGCCCCATACCGGGCGGTTCACCGGTGCCGCGCGCGAACACCAGATCGACATCGGGGCAGGGGGCAGCCGAGGCGGTGGGCGGCATTGCCCACACCAGGGACATGGCGGCAAGCACCGTCACTGCGAGGCGAAGAAGCACAGATCTCATCCTTACATAGCGAGGAAGCTACAGCGCGGCGAGGCGAGTCGGACTACGTTCCCAGAATCATTGCCCAACAATGTTATTAGCCAAACATCTAAGACTCGCAGGGCCCAACATCGGCAAACCCCGGAACTTGCCCGCCGCAGCGGGCAGGGTAGAGCACGCGGACCCTCAAGCCCGACGGCTGCCCCTGCGGCCCAACGATGGAGTGATATGGCGACTACCAACCCGATGCAACTCGGCATGGTGGGACTGGGCCGGATGGGGGCCAACCTGGTCCGCCGGCTCATGCGCGACGGGCACAGCTGCGTCGCCTACGACGTCAACGCCGATGCGGTCGGCCAACTCACCAACGAGGGCGCCGTCGGCGCGTCCTCGCTTCAGGACTTCGTCAGCAAGCTGGAGAAGCCTCGAGCGGTGTGGCTGATGCTCCCGGCCGCGATCGTGGATTCCACACTGGACCAACTGGTTCCGCTGCTCGATCCCGGCGACACAGTGATCGACGGCGGCAATTCCTACTATCGCGACGATATCGCCCGCGCCCAGCGGTTGGCTAACGCGAACCTGCACTACGTGGACTGCGGGACCAGCGGCGGGGTGTGGGGCCTGGATCGCGGATACTGCCTGATGATCGGCGGCGAGACCGAGGTGGTGACCCGCCTGGACCCGATCTTCAAGACCATCGCACCCGGGCAGGGCAGCGCAGAGCCCACCCCGGGCCGAACCAGGAACGACGGCACGTCGCCGGACGGGTACCTGCATTGCGGCCCCAGCGGCGCCGGACACTTCGTCAAGATGGTTCACAACGGTGTCGAGTACGGCATGATGGCCGCGATCGCCGAGGGTTTGAGCATCATCAAGCACGCCGACGCCGGCAAGACCGACCGGACCGTCGATGCCGAGACCACGCCGCTGCGCGACCCGTGGGCCTACCAGTACTCGATCGACGTCGGCGAAGTCGCCGAGGTGTGGCGGCGCGGATCGGTGGTGGGGTCATGGCTCGTGGACTTGGTCGCCGATGCCTTTGCCCGGTCCCCCGGCCTCGACGACTTCAGCGGACGGGTCTCGGACTCCGGCGAAGGCCGCTGGACGGTGCTCGCCGCGGTCGATGAGGGCGTGCCCGCGCCGGTCATCACCACCTCGCTCTACGAGCGGTTCGAGTCACGAGGGCTCGGTGAGTTCACCGACCAGATCCTCTCGGCGATGCGCAGCGAGTTCGGCGGCCACGCAGAGAAGAAGTAGCAGGAAACCTGGCGCTTCGTCGCGCCCTTGATCGATTCACCGCTTCCGGCAGAGATCTACCAGCCAGGTTCGTGGGGAACCACGGGTGCAGACAAACTGCTCCACCGATGGCCGGGATGGCGTGAGACGCGGCTACATTCGACGGGGCATCGCACGTAGCGACTTCAGCCAGCGTTGGCGGCGGGAAATGGGCGAGTGAGCCCCGGCTACCGGCTTCCTTAAGCCGCGGGAGAAGCTAAGCGACGACGCGAATCCCCGATCCGCCAGCGTGCCCGGGGGCGGGTCACGGCGGCATTCTCGTCGCGACGACGAAGAAACCCGTCTGGCAGCGCCAGCCGGTGAATGATCCGCAGCGTCGAACCGTACTGGTGTGCAAGCGAACCCGTGAGGTAGGGCAGGCCGTACTTCTCGCACAACGGCCGCACCCGTTCGGCGATCTCAGCGAGGCGATTGCTCGGCAGGTCGGGAAACAGATGGTGTTCGATCTGGTAGCACAGGTTGCCGCTGGCGAATCCGAGCAGCCGTCCGGCCTTGAAATTGGCCGCACCCAGCATCTGGCGCAGGTACCACTCGGCTCTGGTCTCGGACTGCAGGACCTCGGGGGTGAACTTCTGGGTGCCGTCGGGGAAATGCCCGCAGAAGATCACCACATACGCCCAAAGGTTGCGCGATAGGTTGGCGACGGCGTTGGCCCCTAGGGTTCGCCGCCACCGCGTGACGCTGAGCGCGGGCCACAGGGCATAGTCCTTGATCCCCTGGCGAGTGATCTTGCGAACAGCTGCCTTTGCCTGTGCGACTCTCTCAGCGCGGGTGCAGTCCTCTTCGATGCCATGCTGGGCGATGCCCCATTCGAAGGTGATTGCCAACAGCAGGTTCTGCAGCGGCTGCAAGAGATACTTCGGCCTCCACGGCTGGTCGCGAGTCACCCGCATCACTCCGAACCCAAGGTCGTCATCGAAGCCGAGCACGTTGCTGAACACGTGGTGGTGGTAGTTGTGTGAGGACTTCCACTGTGCCGACGGCGCCGCCATGTCCCACTCCCACGTGGCGGAATGGATCTCCGGGTCGTTCATCCAATCCCATTGGCCGTGGGACACGTTGTGGCCGATCTCCATGTTCTCGACACTCTTCGCGAAGCCGAGCGCGGCGGTCCCCACAACCCAGCTTGCCTTCGACCGGGTGCCGGCGATGAGCAGCCGGGCGGCGAGGTCGAGTGTCCGCTGAAACGAGATGGTGCGCCGAATGTAGGCGGCGTCGCGGGCGCCGCGCGATTCCTCAATATCGCTGCGGATCGCGTCGAGTTCGCTTCCGAGGCGTTCGATATCCTGCGCGCTCAGGTGGGTGTATGCCGCGATGTCGGTGATGGCGATGTCAATGTCCTTGGTCGATCCAGCGCAGGGGCGGTGGGTCGACACCCCAGAACCGAAGTGGGTACTGGCCGGTCGGCGTTGCCGTGGCGAGAACGCGGCGGGCCGTGTGAAGTTTACCCTGCGTCGGTGCCGATAGCGTCGCTGCGGCTATGAGACGGACGCGCGGGGCATCCGCGACCCGTTGACGAGCTCCCCGACGGGGTTGACGTGTGTTGAGGCGGTGCCGTCGGCAGGCCACGCTGTAGGATTAAGACCGGGTTGGTATCCCAGCCTTACGGAAACGTCACGGTGGCGATCTGTCGTCCCTGCCGAGAACTTGACGTCAGCCGACCATCCACATTTCCCCCTGTCTCGCCTGGTCTCTTTCCCCCTTGGTCTCTTTCCCCCTTGGTCTCTGTCCCCTTGGTCGGGGTTTGGTGTCGCAGGTTCCTGCCGCATTCTTCCCGGGCAGTCACGATCCGGGCCTCGACGGGCGCTTGGCGGGCAGCCGGCTACCAAGCCGGTAGGGACCTTCCGAGTCGATGGATACAGGCGCTTTCCCACCCATGCAACTAGGGACCTAGATGAGCCGATTTACCGAAACCATGTACGCCAACGCCCAGCGCAGCACCAAGGGCCTGCACACCGGAGAGCCGCACGCCCCCGTCCGCCATTCATGGGCTGAGGTACACGAACGGGCCCGCCAGGTGGCCGGCGGACTGGCCGCTGCGGGCATCGGACCCGGTGACGCCGTCGCGGTGCTAGCCGGAGCGCCCGTGGAGATCGCGCCGACAGCTCAGGGCATCTGGATGCGCGGCGCGAGCGCAACCATGGTGCACCAGCCCACACCACGCACCGACCTGGCGCGCTGGGCCGAGGAGACCACCGCCGTCATCGACATGATCGCCGCGAAAGCCGTCGTCATCTCCGACCCGTTCATGGCCGCTGCGCCGGTGCTCACCGGACTGGGAATAACGGTACTGACCATCGAAGAGCTCCTCGGCAACGAACCGATCGCGCCGGTCGATACCGGCGAGAACGCCGTCGCACTGATGCAACTGACGAGCGGTTCCACCGGATCCCCCAAGGCAGTACAGATCACCCACGCCAACATCGTCGCCAACGCAGACGCGATGACCGTCGGCTGTGACTTCGACGCGGACACCGACGTGATCGTCAGCTGGCTGCCGTGCTTCCACGATATGGGCATGACGGGTTACCTGACCGTGCCGATGTATTACGGTGCCGACCTCGTCAAGATCACGCCGATGGACTTCTTGGGCGATATTCTGTTGTGGCCCAAGCTGATCGACAAGTACAAGGGCACCATGACGGCCGCGCCGAACTTTGCCTACAACCTACTGGCGAAGCGCTTGCGCCGCCAGGCGACGCCCGGCCAGTTCGACCTGTCCTCCGTGCGGTGGGCGCTGTCCGGCGCCGAGCAGGTGGACCCGCTCGACGTCGAGGATCTGTGCGAGGCCGGCGCCCCGTTCGGCCTGAAACCCGAGGCGATCATCCCGGCATACGGTATGGCCGAGACGACGGTGGCCGTTTCCTTCTCCGAGTGCGGCGGGGGCATGGTCATCGACGAGGTCGACGCCGACCTACTCGCCCTCCTGCACCGCGCGGTACCGGCCACCAGGGGCTCCACCCGCCGGCTCGTCACCCTCGGCAAGCCGCTGCCGGGCCTGGAACTGCGTGTCGTCGACGAAGACGGCGCCGAGTTGCCCGCCCGCGGCGTCGGCGTGATCGAGGTGCGCGGCGAGCCGGTGAGCGCGGGGTACACGACTGTGGCCGGATTCATCGGCGCACAGAACGAGCGCGGCTGGTATGACACCGGCGATCTGGGCTATCTCACCGAGGCCGGCGAGGTGGTCGTGTGTGGGCGCCTCAAGGACGTGATCATCATGGCGGGCCGCAACATCTACCCGACCGACATCGAACGCGCCGCCGGCCGCGTCAAGGGTGTGCGGCCGGGGTGCGCCGTCGCGGTGCGCCTGGACGCGGGCCGCTCACGGGAGACGTTCGCGGTCGCAGTGGAGTGCAAAGACTACGCCGACAGAGCCCGGGTCCGCCTCATCGAGCGCCAGGTCGCCCACGAGGTGTTCGCCGAGGTCGCGGTACGCCCCCGCAATGTCGTGGTCCTCGCGCCGGGCACGATCCCGAAGACGCCATCGGGTAAGTTGCGGCGCGCGCACGCGCTGTCACTGGTCGGGTGATCCACACCCCATCGGCTCATTTTCGGGCGGGTATCATCGCCAAGGAGCATGGCTGATTATGACCCCCAGCCCGGTCGGGCTCCATCCGAAGATCTGCCGTTCGCCCGGCGCGAGGCGGACGAGATCGACCTGCAGGCCGGCCTCCGAGGCATAGCCGGTCTGGTTGCCGACGCCCGCGACGTGAACGAGTTACTTGGCGAGGTCGCGCGGTTCGCGACGCATGCGATCCCGGGTGTGGACGGCGCAAGCATCGCACTGATGCAAGCCCAACACCCCGCGCCCCGATTCCAGACCTGCGCTGCCACCGCAGAGTTCGTCGGAGAGATCGATTCAGTGCAATATCAAGACCTGCGCGAGGGTCCGTGTATCACCTGCATGCAGACGGGGCGGGTAACGGTCAGCGGTTCACTGGGCAGTGACGGCCGCTGGCCGCACTTCGGTGGCAGGGTGGCCCGCATGGGCGTGCACTCCGCGTTGTCCTTGCCGTTGATCGTGGGTGGGGAGGTACTCGGCGCGATCAATGCGTACGCCCGCACGCGGGACGCGTTCGGCGAACATGCCGTGGAGTTGGGTTCGCAATTCGCCAATCCGGCAGCGGTGTCGGTGCACAACGCGCAGTTGCTGGACAGCGCGCGGGAGCGGACCGAGAATATTCAGCGAGCGCTGGCCGGCCGTGCAGTGATAGATCAGGCTGTCGGGATAATCCGCAGTCGGACGGGCGCGAGCACCGAAGAGGCGGTCGAGCGGCTGAAGCGGATGAGTCAGGCCGAGAACGTCAAACTCGTCGCCCTCGCCGGCCGACTGGTCGACGAGGCGGTGCGACGCGCCAAGGCTCGTCACCGTCCCTCATCGGGGAACTAGGATGTGCCTTTGAGCGCCCGAACGCGCAACGCAGTACGCAGCCCCGCCATCCCGCCACCCCGGTTGACAGCCGGTGCGGTGTCGGCAAAGAACTTACGCTCGGAAGCGGTTTCGGGTGCATCGTCGCTCGTGGCCATCAGAAAGCGGTCCGGTAACGCGAGTTTGTGAATGGTTCGCAGCACCAGGAAGTATTGGCGTGCAAGCGAACTGCTCGTGTAGGGCAGGTCATACTTATCGCATACTTCGCGAACCCGAACCGCGATCTGCGCGAGACGATTGCTGGGCAGATCGGGGAAGAGGTGATGCTCGATTTGGTAGCACAGGTTGCCGCTCGAGAAGGCCAGCAGTGGACCGGCCTTGAAGTTCGCGGCACCGAGCATCTGCCGCAAATACCATTCGCCCCTGCTTTCACTCTCGAGGACCTCAGCGGAGAACTTCTCCGCACCATCGGGGAAGTGCCCGCAGAAGATCACCACATAAGCCCAGAAGTTACGCAGCAGGTTGGCAGCTGCGTTTGCTGCCAGAGTTCTGCGCCAGCGCGATCGGCTCAGGGCGGGGACGAGTACGTAATCCTTCACCGACTGCCGGGCGATCTTGGCCAAAAACGCCTTCCTGGCTTCGATAACCTTTGCGCCATCGGGTGCCAGTCGGTCGCGCTCCGAGTGAATGCCGTGCAGGCCGATCCCCCATTCGAAGATGCTGGCCAACAACAGGTTGCGCAGCGGCTGCAGCAAGTGCTCGGGTTTCCAGGGCTCGTCGCGGGTCATCCGGATGACGCCGAAGCCGAGGTCGTCATCCACGCCGACTACGTTGCTGAACATATGGTGGCGGTAGTTGTGCGAATACCTCCACTGCGACGAAACCCCGACCATGTCCCACTCCCAGGTGCTCGAGTGGATCTCTGGGTCATTCATCCAGTCCCATTGGCCATGGCCGACGTTGTGGGCGATCTCCATGTTCTCGACGGACTTCGCGAAGGCCAGAGCCGCAGTCCGCACCACCCATCCGGCCCGCGATCGGCTACAGCCGATGAGTAACCGCGCCGCGACATCCAGCGTCCTCTGGAACCTGATGGTGCGCCGTATGTAGGCAGCGTCGCTCGCCCCCAGCGATTCCTCGATGTCACGGCGAATGGCGTCGAGATCGTGGCCCAGGGCCTCGATATCGGTTTCACTCAGATGCGCATACGCACCGATGTCGGCAATGGCCAAAGCAATGTCCTGTCGAGCGTCCGGCTAATCAGTGGCTGAGCTCTACGGGGAACCCAGATTGGTGTGGATCACCAGCCGATATCGATAGACAACGGCAGCTCATCGACGTTATCTACAGGTTAATGAGGCCCACCGCGGGCGTCAACGCGAACAGTCCAGCTATAGGTGCAGCTCAGGCGATCGACACCAGTTGGTCGATCGCGTCCCTGGGAAGACCACCGTCGACGACCGCGGTCACCATGAGCCTGTTCAGAATGATCGCGCCCTTGTGGTTATCGAGGAACGCTATGTCGGCGGCATCGCGTCCGGTGGCGATGCGCACCAGCGATTGCCGCGGCGCCAGCAGCGTTCCGTCGACCACCCGCCATTGCCCCTCGACGAACGCCTCGGCGACCGCGTGGAAGTCCATCGGAAACAGCCCCGGCGCATAGACCGAGACCACGCGGGCAGGCACGTTGACGGCACGGAGCATGGCCACCACCAGATGCGCGAAGTCTCGGCACACCCCGGCACCAGAAAGCAACGTGTCCACCGCACCATCGATGGGATCGCTGGAACCGGGAACATAATTCAGCCGGGCACCAACCCACCGGGAAACCTTCTCCAACAGGGTCGTCGAATCGAGATAGCTGCCGAATTCGGTTGCGGCAAAGCCGTAGAATTTGTCCGCCTCAGCGTAGCGGCTGGGCCGCAGATACATCGAGAGATCGTATTCAGTCACCGGGGCCGGGTCTGTCTGACCGCTGATCGTCGCGGCGTAGTCGACCTCGAGGGCACCTACCGGCACATCGATTTTGTGGATCCGATTACCGTGCGTGCCGCTGATTTCCAAGGCCTGCACGGGTTTTCCGTTCAACAGGAACGACAACGACTCGGATACCTCGGCGTGGGGATGGGGTGCGACAGCGATCTGGAACTCCAGTGTCGTGGGTGCCGTGATGGCAATTTCGAGTTCTGCGCCCACATGTCGCTTCATGACCGCCCCAGCGAAGCGACGGGGGAAGACATCGATTCGAGGCTACACCTTGGCACCTGCGGGCGCGAGGTGGCCGTCCTGCTGGGGACGGGGAGCACGGCCGAGGTAGCGGGAGCGCTGAGGCCCCCACATGATCAGTTCGGCAGCCATCAATGCGGTTTTGAATCATGCGTGCTGGCAGCGCTTTTCGCACCCCGGAGATTGCCCCGATCGATACAGAGCAGCACCACGATGTCGATCTCCGCGCATCGCGCTGTGAAACGAGATGTGGGCTGGCGGGAAATCCCACCAGCCCACATTACGGGTTTGTGCCGCCTACTAAACGACAGTTACGCCGACCGCCTGAGGTCCCTTGGCGCCCTGTTCGATTTCGAACTGAACGCGTTGGTTTTCCTCGAGCGACCGGTATCCGCTCCCACTGATTTCCGAGTAGTGAACGAACACATCTTCTGCGCCGCCATCGGGGGCGATGAAACCGAAGCCTTTATCGCCGTTGAACCACTTCACAGTTCCCTGTGCCATACTCTTTCAACTTCCGTCATTCTGAATGGATGTCAGACAGACATCCCAAGTCACGCTAGCACGGCAGACCGTACTCGGCCCAACTCACCTAGCAGGTAGGTTGCCGCGTTTCTTACATGGCGAAAGCATCGCAAAAACGCCGCAGGGCGTCACGAACTGATGGCCTCGCACCACTTCAAGCTCTCGGCCTCGGCAAGTCGCATCACTACGCGGGCGGTCTCGAACAGCCGAGCGTCTCCGGTGCCGCCGGAGGTGGGCAGCCCCGCAGCGGTGCGCAACACCATCAATCCGAGCGCTTGTGACGTCATGCTCGGTACGACAAGCAGTTTCGCGCTCCCGGCTTTGCCGACAACGACCATCAGTCGGGGCCGTCGGTGGTGTTCGCCGGCGCGCATCAACCGCGCACCGGTGGCAATTGTTTCCAGGTCGAGCTGCCCTTCGGTCACCGACCAATTGATGCGGATGTCGATGATCTCACCCAGCGGTCGGTGCAAGACACCCACAAGCTCGGGTAGTTCGGTGGCCACCGATGCCGTGTGCGGCCACCACGCGCCGTCGATTTCGCCACCCAACTGGCCGGCGAGCATAACTCTGATCGGTCGAGAAGCGCGGCGAGACCGCGCTAGCCCGTTCACTGGGATGGCGAATCAGCAGGGGTGGTTTTTTTGGGCTGATCGGAGAAGACAGGAGCCTGCACGGGCTCTTGGGATTTCGGGCCGGTCTGAGAGACATGTGGCGTCTGACGATGTGAAAACAGATCAGACGAATCCATAAGCAACGTCCTTGAGTGGTGCGAGGCGTACCCCCCACATTGTCCGCGCGAAGAGAATCGCGTCGCGGGCTGAAGCAATTTCACGTCGGAATTTGTCGCATTCGACTGTCGGCGCGAACTTAGCCTACCTCTCAGACTACACCCACCTGCTCCTCGAGAAACGGCGAGCATGCCTCGGCCCGTATGCGCGGACCCGGGCGCAGAACACGACGACGCCTGTTACTCGGCGCGGGCCGGTGCGGCCCGGCGCGACCGAATGCGGACCCGCGCGCCCCGGTGTGGCACGAAGATGACGTGCTTGAGGCGCCTGCGCTCCCCCGCGTGAGTCGTCGTCTCCAGGTCGACGCGGCGCAGTATCTCGCGCAACACGACCCGGAACTCGACCATCGCGAAGGTGGCGCCCAGACAGCGCCGGTTACCGCCGCCGAACGGCAGATACACCGACGGGCTGTGCGTCGCGTCGAGCATCCGGCCGGGGTCGAAATGGTCCGCCTGTGGATACAGGGTCTCGCTGGCATGCACCACCACCATGCCCGGTATCACCATCACTCCGGCGGGCAACCGGTGACCGGCCAACTCGACGGGCTCCTTGAGAATCCGCCCGACGTCGAACACCACTGGGCGGATCCGCAGTGTCTCCTTGACGATCGCGTCGAGGTAGTCGTCATCGCTCTCATCAGCGGCCCGCACCGCCTTGGCCAGGATCGCCGGATGCCGGGTCAGCCGCTCGAGCGCCCACGCCAGCCCGGTCGCGGTGGTGTCGTGCCCGGCAACCAGCAGGGTCATCAACTGGTCGCGCAGTTCCCGGTCGGTCATCGCAGCGGCATCACCACCTGCCTGGACCAGCATTGCCAGCGCGTCGGTGCGTTGACTCAGGTCTGGGTCGGCGCGGCGATCGGCGATCTCGGCGTACAGCAAGCGGTCGGCCTCAGCGATAGCGTCCCGCAACCCGCGCCACGGGCGCCGGTCCATCAGGCTGGGGTTCACGAGCGCCAGCGTCTCCCACGGTCCCACGCTGAGCAGCCGCGGCATCACCTCGCGAAGCGCGGCGAGCCGGGCGGGATCACTGGCGCCGATCACGGTCCGCAGGATGACCTCCAGGGTGATCTCCGACATCCGCGGCGCGACGGGAAAGGTCGTGCCGACGGGCCAGCCCGCGATGTTGTCCGCGGCGATCTCGGCGATCACCGAAACCTGCTGCGCGACGGCGTCGCGGGCGAACGGCGCGAGCATCAGTCTGCGCCGGACACGGTGCACGTCCTCGTCGATCACCAGTACTGAGGTGTCACCGAGGAGCCCCTTGAGCATCGAATTGGCTTCACCGGCATGGTAAATGCGCGGATCGCCACTGAACACGGTCTTGATGTCGGCGGGGTCGGTGAGGTAGACCAGCGTGCCCATCGACGTGACCCGCAAGGTGAATGTGGGACCGTAGCGACGTCGGCACGCAGCAAGGAAACGCGGCCCGAACCGCAGCAACAGCGCGGCCTGGACCCCGCGGGGCAGTCGGGGGCCGGGCGGCAGGGACGTTGAAGTCACGTCTTCAGGGTAGGGGGCCAGCCCTTACCTGGTGGCGCCGTTGATCACCGGGCTGTCGATCATGCCGCGCTCGACACCCCACATCGTGGCGATGGCCCGGTACTCGCCGCTCTCCATGAGGTGCTCCAGCGCTAGCCGCAGCGACTCCGCCAACTCCGAGCCCTTGGCGACGGGCCAGCCGTAGGGAGCCGAATCGAACACATCCCCCGCCGAAACGAGCTCGCCGCCGCTGAGCTTGATCGCGAACCCCGTCACCGGCGAATCCGCCGACATCGCGTCCACCTCGCCGGCGATCAGCGCGTCGGTCACCTCGTCCTGACTGGACAATACGATGAGTTCCACCGGGGGCTGGCCCGCGGCCACGCACTCATCACTCTTGCGCGGCAGCTGCTCGGTTGCCTGCAAAGTCCCTTCCGCCACACCGACTCTGACGCCGCATGGTGAGTTGGGGTTCGCAGCGGTACCCGATCGTTTCGCCCACTGGGTGCCGGCCTCGAAGTAGGTGACGAAGTCCACCGACGCCTCCCGTTCCTTGGTGTCGGTGACCGAGGACACCCCGACGTCAACAGCCCCGTCCTGCACCGACGGCAGGATCGCGTCGAAGGAGGAGTCGCGGAAGTCCGGCACCAGGCCCAGCACCTCGGCCATCGCGTTCATCAGCTCGACGTCGAAGCCGACCAGCTGGCCGTCGGCATTCCTGAACTCCATCGGGGCGTACGGCACGTTCACCCCGATCACCAGGCGGCCAGTCTCGCGGATGTCCGCGGGCACGGTCGCGGCAATCGACTCGACCGCCCCGCCGGGCAGATCACCGCCGCTGTCACGCCACGGCGCCCACTGCCACAGAGCCCCCGCGGCCAAAGCCAGGACCACCAGGATGGCCCCCGATGCCGCTAGCAATTTCGCCGGCCGCTTGCGCTTGGGGTGAGCCGAGTGCCGGGATCTACTGCCGGCCCGGCGAACCGGCGCATTGAGCGCACGACGCGCTGCCACGGCCAGCTCACCGGCACTCTGATACCGCTTGGCGGGCTTCTTCGCCATGCCCTTGGCGATGACCTCGTCGAATGCCGCCAGCCGCGGGTCGCTGTCGGACGGGCGCGGCAGCGGGGAGACCATGTGCCCTGCGATCTGCTGCTCCAGCGTGTCGGCCGGGTAAGGCCTTGAGCCAGTGAGACATTCGTAGAGCACACAGGTCAGCGCATATATGTCGGAACGGGCATCGACCTCGCCGGCCTCGAAGCGTTCCGGTGCCATGTAGGCAAGGGTGCCCAAAGTGCTACCGACGGTTGTCAGCCCCTCCTCGCCAGCGGTGCGCGCCAGCCCGAAGTCGATCAGGTAGGCGAAGTCACGTCCGGTGATCAGGACGTTGGAAGGCTTGATGTCGCGGTGGATCAGATCGTCCTTGTGCGCGGCATCCAACGCATGCGCAATCTGTTCCACGATGGTGACCGCGAACGCCGCACCCAGCGGCTTCTCCGTTTCGGTCAGCATGGTGCCCAGATTGCGGCCCTCGATGAGCCGCATATCCAGATACAACCGGCCGTCGATCTCCCCGTACCCGTGAATAGGCACCACATGCGGGTCGTTGATGCCCGCCGCCGCCTGCGATTCACGCCGGAACCGGGCCTGGAAGGTCTCGTCCACTGCCATGCGGTGCGGGAGCACCTTAAGCGCGACAACACGCTCGGTCTTGGTGTCGAAGGCCTGATAGACCTCACCCATGCCGCCCTGGCCGATCAGCTTCTGAAGCTGGTAGTGCCCGAACGGTGTCGCATTCACCGGTCTTCCCCTCGGCTGCGGCCAATCGGTATGTCGCTTGAAGCTACCTCATGTTTACCCGGCCGTCGCATGCAAGCGCTCGGATACCCCAACGCGGGCGGGTGTGCAGGGCTAACCTAGAAGGTATCCAGTGAAGGAGACTGTCATGGCTCTACACCACCGCCACCGTGCCAGCGATTGCGGCTGCAACTGCTTCCCCTGCAGGTCTGGAACACATTGCCAGGGCCGCAGCTGCGACGGCAGAGAACGGCGCTACCGCAGCTAAGCCGAATCTGCGCTTAGCCGAACAGCACGCTGTCGACTAGGTCCCACGGGATCTCCGCGGCGGGGCCGGCAGCCTGCCCGCCCCCCACGGGCGGGGGCAGAATTTCGCATGGGTCGATCAGGGTCACCGGGTCGGGACCACACTGCGGTTGCAGGGGGGAGTCCGGCGACGCCCAAACTGCCGATGCCGCAACCCCACTCGCGGAGCCGCACAGCGCGATCATCGATAAGACGGCGGCAATTCGGCAGGCCGCGCGTCGGCTGGGGTGTGCCACATCGTCTCCTCGACCATCTGCGAACGAACGAACTCTCGCTGCTGCGATGCCATTTCGGCACACATTACTGGCCGTAGGGCTCCGGTTCGTGGAACCGGTTGAGCACCGGGATCCTCTCGATGATCCGATCACGCAGCCGCGGTTCCTGTAGCGCTGAGGCGGTGGGCATCTCGCCGGCCGGAAACACCGGCGGCACGTAGGGCGGAGCCGGGGGCGGCGGTAGGAAGTTGGGTGGCGGAGCGGGCGGCACATAGGCCGGCGCCGGCGGGATATTTGCCGGAGCGGGCGCGGTGTAGCCCGGCGCGGCGAGCGGATCGTCCAGGAACTCCGGCGGCACCACTACTGGGGTTTCGGGACGGTCGATGATCAGCGCCGCATCGGGGACTGGGACCGCGACAGCGACGGGTTCGGCCGACGCAGGCACTTCGGGAGTCCGGGGCTCGGCCGATTTCGGAGCGCGCGGAGCCGCTGTGGCCGGCGACGCAGGGGGAGCCGGGGTCGACTCGGGCACCGACGCCTCCGAATGCGCCATCTGCGGAGCCTCGTTGTCGGGCACCAGGGACATGCCGAGCGCCACCGACAGCGAGACGACGAAGGTCAGGACCGCCGCGACGAGCACCGAGGCCAGCGTCGCCGTCGGTGACAGCTCATGGCGGGCGGGTGTGATCTGGGCGTCCAGGAGCGACACCGCCGAGGCCGATGCCAGCGCCGATCCCTTGGCCAGCGCCAGGTCAGCCTCGTCGGCGGAGATGACCCGGGCATCAGTGCTCTGTTTCAGAACGTCCACCACGCCGGCCACGTCGCCGGAACCGACCACGAAGACGGCGTCGGGCGAATAGTCGTCGACGTCGCCGAGCGCCGCGGGGTCAACCCGGTCGGCGGTCACCCCGTCCGCAGAGTTTGCAGCGACGATCACGCCATCGGGCTCCGCGACGCACACGACGACCCGCTCGTACCCGGAAATGTCAGCGATGCCGCAGGTCAATGCCTCCGCAGCCTCAAGGTCGGAGACCGCGATGACGTTCTCTATCTCACGATTGGTCAGGGCTTGCCACACCGCGTTGGCAGTCTCCTCGGCCGCGCCGGTCCAGGTGAGCCCGATGGCGTGCACCTGCTGATCTCCAGCCTTGTCCAACAACGAGCTGAGCAGTTCGTCAGCGTCGAACTCCTGGTTGGTGCCGGCCGGCAGCGAGCCCCGGTCAACGGTCGCCCCCTCGCCCTTCGCGCCTTCGACGAGCACCCAACGCACCGATGAGGAGGTCATCGAGAAACCGAGCACGAAAGTCATCGACCCCCCGATCTGATTGCGATTGACCGCTGACACTACCGTTTGCAACCGACATCGGGGGCCGGACCGTGCGCAACCGCCGGAAGTCAAGCAATTACCCGGTTCGCAGTCGAGCGAAACGACCTCCGGCGGATGTTCTGGGGGCCGCGCCGCCGGCCGTTCTCAGCCGGCGCGAAGGTGCCGAGGACTCGAATGCTCGTCCAGCCACTGCCGTTCCACCCGCTTCACCCGCTGGTGTTCCACAAAGACCAGCAGCGCTCCGGCGGTGACAAGCGCCCCGGCGATCAGGCCGAGGATTATCGACACGGTGCTTTCCCCGTACGCCGTGGCCGCGACAGTGGCGGCGATCAGCACGGTGCCCACACCGATGAGGATCAGTCCGGGCAACCAGAGGGTGTCGATAAAGGATTCACCTGAATGCGGAAGAGTCGTACGGGCATGATCCACTGGGTCGTGGTGCGCGCCTTTCATCGGTTCTCCTTTCGTGGAGAGATGACCTAAGGCTACGCTCATTTTTCGCCTTTTGTGACCTAGGTCACTATTACTGAGCGGTGACGCTCTACTCCCAGCCGAGTATGCGTTCGGCCAGCTCAGGACCGCAGTCTTCCTGCACGAAGTGGCTGCCGTGCAGTCGGGCGTGTGGCTGGCCCGCCGCGCCTGGGACATGCTCGATCAGCGGCCGATCGGCGGCCCCCAGAATCGGATCCTTGGCGCCGAACAATGCCAGCAACGGTTTGTCGAGCCGGCCCAGCACCTCCCATGCGGCGCGGTTGGCCGGCACCGCCGGGTCGCTGGGCGAGGTAGGGACCAACTGCGGGAACGCGCGTGCCCCAGCCAGGTAACTCTTGTCAGGGAATGGCGCGTCATAGCCTGCTCGCACCGCAGCGGGTACCTGGGTCACTGTCCCGACGCCGACGATGCGGCCGGCGCTCAGCCACGGTGAATACTTCGCGAACGCACGCCAGATCCGGAAAGCCGGCGGGACCGGATGGTCGGCAGTCGGCAGGAACCCGTTGGCCACGACCACCCGGGCGAACCGGGCGCTCTGCTCGGCGACGATCCGCAACCCGATCAATGAGCCCCAGTCCTGCACGACGACGGTGACGTTGGTCAGGTCCAATGCCTCGAACCATGACGTGACCCACTGAACGTGGCGCAGATAGGTGTAGTCATCGATATGGCCTGGCTTGTCCGAGCGGCCGAACCCGATCAGATCCGGTGCCAGCACCCGGCAGCCGGCCTGGGCCAACGGCGGGATCATCGTGCGATACAGATAGCTCCAGGTCGGCTCACCGTGCAGCAGCACGATGGGCGCGCCGTCTGGCGGTCCTTCGTCGACGTAGTGCATTCGCAACGCGTCGGTGCCGGCGGCCATCACGTCGACGTAGTGCGGTGCGAACGGATAGCCCGTCAAGTTCGCGAAGCGGGCGTCAGGGGTACGCAGTACATCCATAGCGTCACCGACGTTAGCGTTCGCCACGTCGATGTGGTTGGGTTTATGCGTTGATGCGCTCGCAGCCCGGCTGAGTCGGGTGTGCGACCTCAGGTTTGCTGGGCCCGACGCCACGGATGCCGGCGCTCCGCGACAGGCACGGCGCGCAGAGATTCGGCGGCTGCGGTGTTCTGTGGCCACCGGAAAATGTGGAGGCTGACCGTCATCCGCCGCCTGCGTCCTTTGCCGGCGACACCAGCGGCGCGGTCGTAGCGCTCCGATAATGGGAAGGTTGGGTAGCGATTGATGGGTTCAGCCGATCGGCTCGAGCAATGGGAATCCCGCAGCGAGTGGGTGTTGGCCGCGGTGGCGGTGGCCTTCCTGGTCATGTACTCCTACCAGGTTCTGGCTAATCCAGCCCACGCAGTGAACACCCTTCTCAACACCGCGATGACGCTGCTCTACGTGGTTTTCCTGGTGGATTACGCGGTTCGCCTGGCACTCGCGCCGCAGCGCCGCCGGTGGTTCTTCACACACCTATTCGATCTGGCAATCGTGGCGCTCCCGTTCCTGCGCCCGCTGAGGTTGCTGCGGCTGCTAGTCCTGATCAAAGTGGTGCAACGGGCCGGCGGCGATGCCATCCGCGGTCGGGTCGCCGTCTACGCCGCAGGTAGTGCGTTGTTGTTCGTCTACGTCGCGTCGTTGGCGATGCTGCAGACCGAGCGCTCCGCGCCTGGCACCAATATCACCAACTTCGGCGACGCCCTCTGGTGGGCGGCTACCACGGTCACCACGGTGGGCTACGGCGATACCTACCCGGTAACCACCACTGGGCGGGTGATCGCCGCGCTGCTGATGATCGGCGGGATCAGCCTCATCGGTGTCATCACCGCGACGGTGGCGTCGTGGATCGTGGAACGGGTATCCGAAGGGGACTCCGCGAACCGCGCTGCAACGGCCGCCCAGATGGAGGAGCTCCGAGACCAGATCCACCAACTGTCCGCGGCGCTGCGGGTTCGTGACGAGAAGCCCGAGACCGCTTGGTCACACCGCTGAATCGGTATCAGCGGCCGGCCGACCGCTGTCCCCGGGGTTCGGCGGTCTCTTCGCGCGCCGGACGACGCGCGGCGATGTCCGACTGGGTGCGGCCCGACCGCTGAGCACGGTGGCCACCGGACCGAGGAACGCCAGGACGAACACATAGGGCATCGCGATGGACTCGATAACCGGGATCTCCGTACCGACCAGCGCGATGATCACCAGCGAGAACTCCCCGCGCACGATCAGCGCGGTGCCCGCGCGTAGCTGGCCGGCCCGGCCAACGCCTTCCCGGCGCGCCGCGTACATCCCCGAGAGGACCTTGGTCGTCGCAGTCACCAGGGCCAGCGCCACCGCCACGGGGAGCATCGGGATCAGTGACACCGGCTCCACGATCAGCCCGATCGAGACAAAGAAGATCGCGGCGAACAAGTCGCGGAGTGGACTGAGCACCTCACGGGCGCGGCTGGCCGACTCGCCGGTCAGCGTCAGGCCCACCAGAAACGCGCCGACTGCAGCGGATACGTGCACGTATTCAGCCAGACCCGCCACGATGAGCGCCACCCCGAGAACGCGCAACAGCACCAACTCGGAGTCCGGCGGAACCAGGCGAGCCACCATATGTCCCCAGCGGTACGACGCCACGAACGCGACCGCCAGCGCCGCCATCGCGATGGCCATCCCGACCACCGCGTGCCACCAGGCGCCACCGGCAGCGAGCACCGCGAGCAGGGGCAGATACGCCGCCATGGCGAAATCTTCGAGAACGAGCACCGCGAGCACGGCCGGGGTTTCGCGGTTACCCAACCTGCGCAGGTCGGTCAGCAGTCGCGACACCACCCCCGAGGACGAAATGTAGGTAATTCCGGCCATCGCCAGGATCCCCACGAAATCAAGTCCCAGAAGCCATCCGGCCAAGGCTCCGGGGGTGCCGTTGAGCGCCAGATCCACCCACGCCGACGGCAGATGTTTGCGCATACTGGCGGCGAACTCAGTGACGGAGAACTCCAGGCCCAGGGTCAGCAGCAGCAGGACGACGCCGACCGTCGCGCCGGTCTGGATGAAGTCGACGGCGGAGGGCACCAGGGGCAATCCCCCGTCGCCCAGCGCCAGCCCGGCCAGCAGATACAACGGGATCGGGGACAGCGACACGCGCCGTGCCAGCCCGCCCAAGATGGTCAGGATGACCAGCAGAAGGCCGATCTGCAGCAGGAGAGAAACCGAATCATGCACCTGCTCAACCTTTTTCGAAAATATTCTCAACCTGTGTGATGCCAGTGGCGGTCCCGATGACGACCAGAACGTCACCCGGGTTCAGCACTTCGGCCGGCCCCGGCGACGGCAACACCTCCTCGTCGCGCACGACCGCGACGACGGAGGCACCCGTGCGGGTCCGCACCCGGGCGTCACCCAGGGGGTGGTTGGCGTAGGGGCTGCCGGCTTCCACGGCCACCTGGCCGGCATCGAGCCCGGGAACCTCGTGGGTCAGGTCGGCGAAGCGCTCGGCGATGCGGGGGGCTCCCAGGATCTGCGCCAGCGCCTCGGCCTCCTCCACGTTGAGGTGGAAGAGCGGTTGGGCGGCATCGGGATCCTCGGCCGCATAGAGCACCACCTCGAAGTCCCCGGCCCGCTTGGCGATCACGCCGATGCGGTCGCCCGCGGAGTTGTCGAATTCATATCGCAGCCCCACACCGGGCAGAAGCACTTCGTTGACGTCCATGGGTGGATTCTCGCGGATGCCGTGGGGCTTTGGCGCCGACCTCGCATACTGACCCGCCGGAATCCCATCCTGACCCGATGGTGCGGGTCCAGACCCAGCCGACCGGATCTAGCCGGCCAGACCCAGCAGCTCGTCCACCGACCACTGATCGTCGGCGTTCCGACCGTATTTGGCCGCGAGCACCCGACCGTCGGACCCGATCAGAAAATCCCCGGGCAACCCGAGGTGTTCTTCCCCGACCCCCGCCGCGCCACGCATCGAGCTGAGACCTCTCATGCCGCGCGCGGCCGACGACCAGGTCCGCGGATTCACCAACGCTTTGGGCGAGGACTCGACACCGAATTCGCGGTACAAGTTTTTGCCGGGGTCGGCGATCGTCGCAAAGGGCAGCTCCCCCTGAAACTCGCGCAACGCCTGGGCGCTCGAATGAAAGACCACCACTTCCCGGATACCCGCGGCAACAATCTCGTCGTGCCGCTGGCTGATCGAGCGCATGTGCCGATTGCAGATCGGACAACCGGCGAAGCGACGGAACTGCAGGTGCACCATCCGGGCCGGGTCGGGCACTAGCACGGTCGCATCGTGGATATCCGAGAGTTCACGCGAGGTGACAACGTCACCGACTTCGATTTTCGGCATGGCCCAGCCAATCACGTGCCGGTCGAGCACGTCGAGGACGCTCAGCGCGCTGATCGTTAGGCCGGTCTGGTGAGGGCTGCTTCTCAGCTGCGCTTCACCGCACGCGCGCAGATTTCCACCGCGAATCGCTCATCGTGATGGTCCAGCTCTCGGCGGGTGAATTCGTGTGCGCAAAGGCCACGGATCTCACCGGCTGCGGTGAGTGAGTTTCCGTAGGCTCGCATCTCGATATCTGCGGGATCGAAGTTTCGCTCCATGACCATCTGCAACCCCAGTCGGGTAAAGCGCCAGAAATCTGTGTACGCCTCCGAATCACACATGCTCACGTGCGGCACTGCGACCAGCAGCACTCCGCCGGGTTTGAGGATGCGGTACATGTCATCGACCGCGGCATCGAAATCATCGATCAGTTGCAGCACGTGAGTACAGACGATGCAGTCGAAGGTGTTGTCGGGAATATCGTTGGGCTTGGTGAGATCGGCTTGGACGGTGGTCCCGGGAATCCCGTCTTCCAGGTTCAGCACATCGATCTGGGTGAGCTGTGTCGGGTCACCGAAGCGATGGATGTAGTCGTCCGAAAAGAACTCCAGGACCCGACCACTGATGTCTGCGGCGAACTCAGGAAGAAACTTGCTCTCCAGGTAGAACCGCGCGATTTCCAGGCCACGGTCATAACTCCACTGGTAGCTCAATGGCCGGATACCCAGACCCAGGCGTGTCCGCGCATACGGTGAACCGAACAACTGCCGCGCGGTATTCATCCGCCTCCGGGCAGAGTCCGGCAATTTCTTCCCCACGTTGCGAATCAGTTCGCCCATTCGCCATTCCCCGATCTACCTCAAGAGGCGGTTACAACTAAACCACAACGGACAGAACAGCCATCGGATCATGGACTGTCGGGGAATGTGGATTTACCGGTAGTGAAGTTGCCCGACACTTGCGATGCAAGTGACTTTCCAGAGCCGGACCGGTTAGCGTGAGACAGCACCGACAATCCTCGCTCAGCTGCCATTTTCTATATTCCGACGCCCCATATCGTGGGCTATGAGTCGGTAGACCGAGGCGGAGCGCGGGCGGAGCGTTCTGGCGTTTGGCGATGACGAGGAGGCTCAACTGCCTACGATTCAGACGATGAGATGGAGACTGCTGCGCCGCCTTGGAGCGCTCCTCGGGGTCACCGCGATGCTCGTCGTGGCGGCTCCGTGCGCGGCAGCCGACGACGGCGCCCTCCTCGATGCTCCGACGCTGTCGCTGGCCGATCTGGGCTCGGGCGCCACTCTGTCCTTCTATGGAGAGACGAGCTCGACCACCTTGTCGTTTCCGGTACCCGCCGGACTGGTGCCCGTGACGCTGAACACCACGCTTGACTTCCCGTTCAACCTCCGGTCCGGAATCCTGACCGTCATGCAAGATGATCGGATCATCAGCAGGCTTGGATTACCTCTGGCGGATTTGGCCCCGTTCATCATCCCCCTCGACGGCGTCAACGTCGTCAACGGTTCGGTGACCATGACTCTGAAGCTGACCGCTCTTCCAGAAGACGGTTACTGTCTCGACGACTCCGCCGCGGTGAACCTCATCCGCGGTTCGGTCACCTACGCGGGCATCGAAGTCGCTCCAACCACCGTCGCCGACTTCCTTCCGTCGATTCTGCGCGCCGTGACGATCGCCGTTCCCTCGACGCCATCACAAGCCGAATCAGACGCCGCGGTGCAGCTTGCCACTGCCTTGGCCAGCCGTTATCGGAGTCAGGCCCCCCGAATCGCCCTCGTTCCGCTTGCCGACGGTGCGACGACACTCGATGGCCCGTCGCTGCCGATGGAACGCCAGATCATCATCAAAGAGGGTCCGGACGAAGGACTGTCGCTGATGGGCGACGCCGGTGTTCCCGAACTTTTCATCTCCGGGCCACCGGACAAGCTGACGAACCAAACTCGACTGCTTACCGACAGCTCGTTGGGAATGGCGGTCAGTAGAAAAGCAATCGCCGACAAGCTGCACCCGAACCCGTGGCTACCCGGCAACTCCGCGACGCTGGCGCAGCTGAGGCAGCCTGGTCTGACCTCGGTAGGGCCTGCGCCGCAGGTGAATATCGCGTTGGATCAGACCCAGTTCGGCCACCCCACTCAGGGATTCCGGGTACACCTGCTGGGTTCCCACACCCCCGTTCCGGCCGCTTTGGGCGCCCAACTGACTGCCTCCGTCGGCGGTGAGGTGATCGATACCTGGTCGACCGATGGGGGCGGCACGATCGACCGTTGGGTGGACATTCCCGACCGGCTCATCTTCCGCTATACCAGCCTGGATATCATGGTCAACACGAGCGGAGATACCGGGCGCTGCAACGAGTTCAGGCCGATCACGTTGAGAATCGCGGGCAATAGCGTGGTTGAGAGCAGTCCCGCCAAGCCGCCGATCCCGCCGGGGTTCGGTTCACTGCCACAGGCCCTGATGCCGCGGATGCAGGTCGGTATCGGTGCGAACAGCTTCGCAGACACCGCGCGCGCGACGCGGATTACGGTGGGACTGCAAAAGCTGAGCGCGGTGCCACTGCAGACCGCGGTGACAACCATCAGCCACGCAATCGACAGCAACGATCCGGCAATCCTCGTCAGTCCCGACGGTTGGACCGACACGTCCATCACGCTGCCGGTGAGCGCCGACAAACAGGTCCTCACTCTGGCCGGCTCCAATCCCGATGAGCCAGACACCACGTTGACCCTCGACGCAGAGGTGCGGTTCGGTTCGCTGCAAACAGTTTTCGACGGACAACGCTCACTACTGATTGCCACGTCCAATGAGGCGCCCGACCAGCTCGACGAGCTGCTGCGGTCGCTGGACGGTGACGAGCTGGGGTGGTCGCAGTTACGCGGCAGCGCAGTCGTCAAGGTGGCCGACCGCAAGCCCGCCCTGGTTCAGGGACGCACCCCGGAAAGCGTCTACGGCCCACCGGGATCGAGTGCAACGCAGGAGGGCTCGAATTCAACGGGCGATTCGATCCTGCTTTGGTCGATCGCCGGCGGTCTGGTTGCTGCGGCGGTCGCCATCGGCGCCGTTGTTTTCAGGCGGCGAGCCAGGCGAACACCGCCCGACGGCGGCGATGTGGGCCGACACAGTGACGGGCAGTCTTAGCGTCAACTTCTCGGTATAGTCACCCGAATGCAGGCACTCGTTACCGGCGCTGCCGGCTTTATCGGCTCGACTCTGGTCGACCGCCTGCTGACCGATGGACACGCCGTCGTGGGCATCGACGACCTCAGCACCGGCCAGATGGCCAACCTCGAAAACGCGCACAGTCACGATCAATTCGAGTTCGTCCAAGCCGACCTCATGAGCCACGACCTGGGGTCACTGCTCGGTGCCCGCAAGCCCGAGTTGGTGTACCACCTGGC
Organism: Mycobacterium sp.; assembly: GCF_049608025.1. GTDB lineage: Bacteria > Actinomycetota > Actinomycetes > Mycobacteriales > Mycobacteriaceae > Mycobacterium. The sequence continues at coordinate 24,601 of NZ_JBMYXC010000019.1, forward strand.
AGCCCAGGTCGACGTACGCCGCTCGGTGACCGATCCCGAATTCGATGCCTCGACCAATGTGGTCGGCACGGTGCGGCTGGCCGAAGCAGCGCGCCGTGCCGGTGTTCGTAAGGTGGTTCACACGTCCTCGGGCGGATCGATCTACGGCGTACCGGAGAGCTATCCGACCGACGAGACGACGCCGCCCGATCCCGCCTCACCGTATGCGGCGGGCAAGCTGGCCGGCGAGATCTACCTGAACGCCTTCCGCCACCTTTACGGCATGGACTGCTCCCACATCGCACCGGCCAATGTTTACGGCCCACGCCAGGACCCGCACGGCGAGGCCGGGGTGGTCGCGATCTTCGCCAAAGCGCTGCTGTCTGGTGCTCCCACGAAGGTGTTCGGCGACGGGTCCAACACCCGTGACTACGTCTTCGTCGACGATGTGGTCGACGCGTTCGTGCGGGCCTCGGGCCCGGCCGGGGGCGGGCAGCGGTTCAACGTCGGCACCGGAGTGGAAACCACAGACCGGGCTCTGCACACCGCGGTGGCTGCAGCCGCCGGGGCGCCCGATGATCCCGAGCTAGCACCCGCGCGCCTCGGCGATCTGGAGCGATCTTCACTGGACGGCAGCAAGGCCCAGGAGGTGCTGGGTTGGACCCCACGGGTACCGCTCATCGAGGGCGTTCGGCGCACCGTCGAATACTTCCGCCGGCTGGGCTGACCGGGGTTCCGGCATCCGTGAGCCGGGCGTCCTACTGACTGCGCAATATCGGTAACCCCTGGTAGAGGCGCGCAGCGACATCGTCCCACGAAGCTGCCGACCTGAGGTCCTGCGCACCCGTCTCACCCAGGGTGCGCGCCAATTGTGGGTCCTCGAGGAGACGAACCACCGCCGCGGCGAGCGCTTCGGGATCCTCAGGGGCGACCAGCAGTCCGGATTCCCCGTCACGAACGACAGCGGGAATGTCGCCGACGCGGGTCGCGACGACCGGTCTGCGCAAGGTGTGCGCCAAGTGGGCGACCCCGGATTGACTACTCCGCTTGTACGGCAGCACGACACAACGGGCCCGAGCAAAATACGACGACACCTCGGCCACCGGAATGTACCCGATCTGCAGGCTCACGCCGGCGAGGTTCGAAACCTGTTGCCGCAGTACGAGTTCGTCGATGTCTTGACTCAGCGCACCAGCGATGACCAGCTCGGCGTCTGGGACTGCAGCCCGCACCATCGGCCACGCCTCACACAAGGTGTCGATGCCCTTGTACGCGGTGATCAGGCCGAACGAGAGTGCCACGGGCCCAGTGGCTTCCGCACCCGGGATGGGAGCGTTGGCGAAGATGCCCTCGTCCCCGTGCGGGATGACGTGAACCGGAGCGGTAATCGGCCAGGTCGCGGTCAGGATCTGTTTCGCCTTCTCGCCGAGGACGAATGCGACATCCAGGTCGGCGTACGCGGTGCTCAGTGCGCGGTCGGTGGTGCTAGAGGTCTTGTACAGGGAATCTTGGCCAGGCTGTTCGACCACCGGACGCGGCTCGTGCGCGACAGCCGCCAGGACCGCGTTCGGGAGGGCTTTGCGTACCAAATGCACTCCCCAGCCGTCGATCGGGAACCGCCACGCTGACCAGATGACCGCGTCGGGTCGAGTACGGAGGAGATGCGCCAGTAGGACTGCCCAGGCCAAGCTGTACTGCCCGGCCCGAACCCCCCGGCGGGCCCGGCGCCACCACTGGGGGGCGTCTGCCCCGGCGGCGGGATGCCAGGTCGGTAAGACGGCGCGCACCCGGCACCCGGGCTCCCGAGAGGTCAGCTCGGGTGAGGGGCCAGTGATCAGTTCGACGTCCACACCGGATCGGGCGAGCGCCTCGCCGAGCTGAAGAGAGAATTGGAACAGCCCTCCGGAGGGGGCGAACTCCACGAGTGCGATTCGTCGCGGACGCACAACGACGCCTTTCTCCGTCAGATCACCCCGTGGGTCCCGGTGATGTGGCCTGCCTCGTTCCTTTCGGGCAGCGATGGCCCGTTCGTATACCGCGCCCAGATTCTTGACCCAGATGTCGGAGCTGAAATGACTCTCGTATCGCACTCGCGCGGCTCGGCGCATTTCGGCAAAGGCAGCCGGGTCATCGATGGCGATCGAGGCCATCTTCGCGATGCCGGCACTGAGCTCAGCAGGGCGGCCGGCTTCGACCAACAATCCGCAGTCTGGCGCCACGATGTCAGGGATGCCCCCGACATCCGTCGCGACGATCGGTCGGGCACCGGCCAACGCCGAGAGCAGCGCGGTCGGCAGGGCGTCCTCCAGGGAAGGATGGACGACGAAGTCGGAAGCGGCGATCAGGTCCGCCGCATCACTACGGAAACCCAGGACACGGACCCGTTCACGCAGCGCGGAGTCGGAGTCGACAGTGGAGCGAAAACTCTCCAGCAGCGGTCCGTCACCGGCCAGAGCCAACACCAGAGGGAGGTCGGCGGGGAGCAGGCGGACGGCTTCCAATAGGTCCGCGTGCCCCTTCTCCGGCCGCATCAGGCTTACGCACGACGCCAACAACGCCCCGTCGGGCACCCGCAACTCAGCGCGAATCGCCGACGAATCGTCCACTACCTCTGGATCACCAATCCCATTGGGCAACACGATAATTGATGAATCATCACCGGAGTACTGGGCATACCAACGACGTTGAGCAGTGGAGAGGGCGATCACCGTGCTGGACAAGTGCCGACGCGCGAACAGACCAATCTTGACCCGCGCCCGATGCATCCGCGAGGTCGGGATGTCGATCACATGCAGCGTCGAGACCGACGGAACACCCACCAACCGCGCCGCGATACCGCCGACCACATCTGCGTGCTTGAGATGGGTATGCACAATGTGGACGTGCTCGTCCCGAAGCAAGCCGGCCAGCCGCCAGACCGCGGTGACGTCGTAACGACCCGTGTGCATTTCGTACACCGTCGCGCCGAGAGCGCGCAGCGGTGGTACCGCCCGGTTGTCCACCCCGGCAGCGCATTGCTCATCGGACAGGCCGATGACGATCAAACGAATCCCCGCCGCCGTTGCGGCCCTGGCCAACTCGACGAGCAGCCCCTCAGCTCCACCCGGGCCTAGGGAATGGATGACATGGGCTACGGTCAGCGACGCTGACGGGGTGCCGCTGATCGCCTCCTGGTACAGCAGTCCAAGTCGGTCTACCCACTTGGCCATGGAGTACTTTTTCTGAGCCTGGGCGCGCCCCGCGGCGCCGTATGCCGCCGCCCGCGCGCGATCGCCGATCGTGTCCAAGAGCGCGTCGGTGAGGGCGGGGACGTCGCGGATCGGAACCAAGCGGCCGGTGATCCCGTCGACCACGATCTCACGGGTTCCGCCCGCGTCGGTAGCCACGACCGGAAGCCCCGAAGCACCTGCCTCGATCAGCGCCGTCGGCAGTGCTTCGTCCACAGATGCCGATACGACGCCGTCGACGCGACGAAGGATTTCGGCCACGTCTTCGCGGCGACCGAGGAACTCTACCGATTCGCCCAATCCTGCTGCCGTCACAGCTTGTTCGATATCACTGCGACTCGGGCCGTCACCGATCACCAACAGGATCGCACCGGGGTGAACCGCCACGACGTCGATCCACGCCCGAATCAGGTCCACATGGTTCTTGTCTGGGCGCAGCGCGGCGACGACAGCCCACACCGGGGGCTCGGATGCGCGGGCACCAGCACGCACGGTATACCGCTCCACATCGACCCCGTTGGGAATCATCCGCCAGCTCGCACGCGCCGGTCCATGCACGAGCGCGTACTGGTCGAACGCATGCTGTGAGACGAGCACCAGCCGGCCCAGCCGGGCCGGGATCCGCACCGAAAGGCGCTCCTTGAACCACTCGCGGCGGCTGGAGTGCCGCTGGGGGCTCAGGTGCAGGGTCGCTACCACTGGCTTGCCGGCTAGTCGCGCGGCAACTGGGACCAGGGTAGCGGCGTAGCCCAGGTGGGCATGCACAACATCCACCCGAGCGCGCCGCAACGTTCGCACCAGCCCGAAGAACCCCGCCGGGTCGAGGAGTTTGTCCACCGACAGGTACTCAGGTTGCAGACCCGCTTCGGTGAGCCGGTCGAGCATGGCGTTTCGGTCCTGGCTCGCTGACGCCAGACTCGCTACTGAAACATCCAGTGCTGCTGGGTGATAACGGCCCAACTCGGCGATCAGGTTCTCGGCTCCACCGAAGTTGAACGAGTCCAGGATCATCAGCACCCGGGTCGGATCGGACATGTTGTCTTGCCCTTTCATCGCTGCTCCGGTGTTTGACTCAACTCCGCAGGCCCGATTCCGGACGGATCGTCGGCGGTGTCGCCACGGCGGGACGTCCGCCGCAGCCTGCCAAGGCAATACGCGAGGACAACGCCGAGCGACACGCCGATCATGGCGAGGGTAGTCGCTCCGAAACGGGAGCGCGGCGAACCGTTTCCCTCGAAGGTCATACCTCCGGCGTCGGCGGCCGGGGAGGGCTCTTCCACAGAATCCTCGTCGGCCGTCGATGGATCAGCGACTCGGCCGCGCGCGGAACGTACTGCCGCCAACCCCGCAGCGAACAGTTCGGACGCGGTCACTCGAAGCGCGGCGATGTAGGCCAGCAGCCCGGCCGAGCCGGTGAGTAGGAGTATCAGCGGGTCGGGTAGCCCGCCCACCAGTCTGCCCAAGCCGAGCATCACCACCGCCATGAACGCCGCCGCCGGCATCGGACGAAGCACCGCCCTCGCCAGCGAAGCCGCGGGAATCCCCGCCACCGACCGCACGATCAACATGTTCGCGACGAAGGGCACGGTCTCGACCGCCAGCAGTACCAGGGCCACCATGACGATGCTGTGGCCCGCCGCGAACCAGATCGGAGCGATCATCAGGCCCAGGTGTCCCACGGTTGTCGCTATCATCAGCGATGCTCGTCCCATGGCCTTGAACACATCGCCGGCATGCCACGATGCCGAGTAGACCAACGTATAGATCGACAAGATCGCAAGTACCGGCGCCGCATCGGCGTACTGATCCCCGTACATGGTGCCGATCACCGCGGGTGCGGCAGCGGCCAGGGTAACGCCGATCGGAGCGCTCAGTGCCACCGCCGCAGTGGTTACCTTGAGGTATTGGTCGGCCAGCAACTGGCGAGAGTGCTGCAGTCGCGACAGCGAACTGAACAGCACCTCACTGATCACGATGCACAGATTGAGCACGAGCAACTCGGGGAGACGATAGGCGAGCGTGTAATAGCCGAGTTGCTCGTCTCCCAGCCGGATCCCGATGAAAAGGTAGTCGATATTCGAGATCGCGAAGCCCAACAACGCGGCTGCGGTGAGCGCGACTCCGAAGCGGACGAGGCCCCGTGCTTCGTGCCTGTCGAAACCGAATTCGACGCGGGTGCGAGCCACCCGCCAATACAGCACGGTGGTGACGACGGTCCCGGCAAGCTGACCGTAGACCAGACTCCACACCCCGACGCCTTGAGTGGCCAACCCGATGGTGAGTGCGGCTTTGACGGCAGCACCCAGGAACTCCGGCCAGATTCGTTTCCGGAAGTCGAGATCACGGCGCAATCGAGCAGCCGGGATCACGCCGAGTGCTGAAATGGCCAGCCCGATGGCCAGCACCCGAATCAGCGGCGTCAGCTGAGGTTGGTCCAGCAGCTCGGCGCCCAGGGGCGCGGCAGCAGCGAGCGCGACGCCGAACACCACGCCGAATATCACCGAGAGGGTCAAGCCGGTTGGCGCGAGTCGATTCCATTTCCCGGGATGCTGAACAAGCGCAGCTCCTACCCCGAGATCCTTCATATAGTCGAACAGGTTGACGACCAGCAATGCCAGAGCGAACAGCCCGAAATCGGCGGGCACGAGCAACCGCGCCACGACGACTGTCATGATCAACGTCGAGCTCTTACTCAGCCCGAAAACCAGATAGTTCCATGCGGCTTGACGCCCCGTCGAGGGAGGCGAGTCCGCTGCGCTCTCCCGCGCAGACAGCACGGAGGGGGACTCCCCGTCGGCGGGTTGGTGGCGATCTGCGGTCACGTGTGAACTCTCGTCCGATGAAAACCGCGTGATCTGGAACTCCCGGGAATGATGCGATTCCTGGGACATGATAAACGCATCGCGCAGACTCAGTGCCTCAGTTCACGCGACTGCCATGGCGAGAGGACGTATGCGGCTGCAACGACCTAGCGGGAAGCAAATCTCAGCGGGAAGCAAAGAGGTAATGGGCAGCCCATGGACGTGGGTCTTCAGCATTCCGAGTCACGGTGAAATCTGCATCCACCAGAAGATCATGAACCGCGTCCATCGTGCGGTAGGACTCGTCGCCTGTTTCATCGGCGAGAAAGTCGTGGCACCCGATCGCGGCATGTCCGACGATGGGCAACACGTCGAGCGCTCCGCGGAGCGCGCCGACCTCGGCCCCTTCGATATTCATCTTCAGGAAGTCGATACGCTTCAACTCCAGCTTGGCTACCAGATCGGAGATCGTGACGGCAGGGACCTCGATCCCCCCGGCGCCGATCCGGTTTTCCTGACAGAACCCTTCCCGCAGGTCGCTGATCATGACCGGTTGGTCGGAGTCCATCACCGCGGCGTGGATCAACTCGACGTTGCGTAGGTCGTTCAGCCGACACGTCCGCTCGAGCATGTCGAATGTCGCGGGGTGAGCCTCCACAGCGACGACCTTGCCCGAATCCCCCACCATGCCGGAGAACGGAAGGGTCTCCGTCCCGATTCCCGCCCCGATGTCGAGCGCCACATCGCCTGGGCCAGGGGCATATTCGCGCAGGAACACGTCTCGGGTGAAATCAACGCACTGTTCGACACCCATGCCGCGCGGGTATGGCATGAGCATGGCGCCGCCGGGGGTTCGCTTCAGCCAACCGCCAGATGCGGAATCGTAGGTGATCCGGGCACGTTCACCCGCAACGGATGCAACCGCGGAGGCGGCCAGGCCGATGAGCCGACGAGCCGGCCTTCGGTTGACGGCGTCGAAGGCGGTGTGCTTAAAGCTCATTTCTGCAAGATAGCAGTAGCTTGGCCGCAGCCGGACCGATGATCTGTGCTGAACTACCTGGCTCTACGGCGGAATTCGACAAGCGCGCGAGGGCATCGCTTCACTTCAACACTCTGAGCTTTTCCCACGGAATATGCTCCATCGCATCGTAATCCCAGCGGAAGCCCGCGGCCTCATAGATGGCTCCCACCGTGCCCGGGGCGGCCTGGCTGTCGAGTTCGAAACTGACGCTCAGCGGCGCACCCCCCACATCCATGACGTAGCCGCCGTAGCGCTGCATCGCGGTCGCCACCGCGAGCTCGCCCGGCGTCAGACCCAGCTCGCCCAAATCCAGCGAAGGGTCCAGCTGAAGGAGGGCGCCCTCGGGGATGCAGTCATCACGCGTCGACCTTCCATCGCTCTTCGTTGCAGGCGGTCGGAACGTCGGGCACGCATTGTTCGTCTGCAGCGCCAACGCGTGCGGGATTTCACCCGCGGCGATCTCCGCAACGCGGATAACGCCGGCCAGCCGGGAGGCACCTGCGCCGGTTGCCGCGCCGCCCCAGCCTGAGTCATAGAGGTTGTTGACCGCGCCCCAGCTCGTCGACCATTCATCCGCGCCCTTCACCGCCTGCCAGAACTCGAAAATCTTGCCACTGCCCTGATCTACGATCACCAGCACGCCATCTGAACCGGAATTGGGATGCGCGCCGTCCGGAATGAACACCGGTTGAAGGTCAAACGGACAGGTGCCCCAGTCGAAATCGACGCAGCCCACATCGTGAGCTGGCGTGTCCCAACGTTTGTGGTGAATCGGTATCCCGAATTCCACCAGGTTGGCAAACAGGGCGCGCTCGGGTTGCACAGCCGCGATCATCGACGCGCTGTTGGGATCGATCGTTGGGTTCGGCGAAATGGATGTCCGCCATGGGCTGGTCTCTGCAAACGGGTTGGCCAGCATCTTGACGTGCGACGGTTGGCCCGCTGCGGCCAGCGCTCCGACGACCATGGCGGTGACGCCGACAAGCACCACACCGATCCGCCACGTCCAGCGCGGGGTTCGCACCCGCCCGCGCTTGCCGGTAGTAGCCATCGGTTCCCTTATTTCGGTCACGTCTTTCGGTCACGTCGCCTGAATGTATTTCGGCGCGGCACCGACCTGATGATTCTCTCGGTACCGCCGCGTCCAGCCCGTGACTCAGCTGGCTCGACCAACCGCCGACGCGTCCCTGGCACCGAGTCAAGGGTTCCGCACCAACTCACCGCCATCATACTCGGACGGCAGCTCAGCTCCCGGGTCAGCGGCTTTCAGACCGACGTCAACTCCGGTATCGAGGGCCGGTGCGGGGGGCCTTCGGCGCGCCGCCTCCAAACCACCCGAGGAAGCACCAGGCCAACGAACAGTACAGTTCCGGCGCCGGCACCGCCGGAGAAAAACTTGGCCCACCACGGTTGCTGATGCCACGGCACAATACTCATGCTGCCCACCGGCTGCAACGAGTACTGCTGGTAGCCGACAGTTGAGGTGAGTGCCGTGTCGGCGCGCGCGACGGCAAGCTGCAGCCCGTCGCGTGCTTCGTCTGCGACATCTGCTGTGCTGGTGAAGGTCAGTACTCCGCGGACCGGGTCGGCCGTGATCTCAACAGGCGACCCCCGAGTCGTCATGAACGTCGCGAAGGTGGGCAAAACCTCCGTTCGGGATCGCACATCCAGTGCGTAGGCATACCAACCGTCGTATGGTCCCACCGGGACCAGCGTCATTTTCTGGGTGGCGGTAACCGCCGGCCAGCCGATCACGGACTGGCAAACCCAGAACACCGAGAACCCGAGAACCATCGCTGTGAACCAGACTGCGACACCCCGTCGGAAAGTTCGAATGGCCCTAGCCGATACCGGCCAGCACGACGACGCCCCGGCCAGCGCCAAGACGACGCCGAACGTGCGGAAGTAGGCCAGGTGCAGCGCGATGCTGGCGAACGACCAGGCAACGATCGCCGCGCAGGCCGCGGCGGCCAAGACCCGGTCGCCGGAGCTGGGATGCTCGACGATCCGCATCACTGCGACAGTCAAGAATCCCAGGATCACTACCGCCCAGCCGAACAGTCCGAACAACCCGGATTCCGCCGCGAACTCGGCATAAAGATTGTGCGGCGAGTCGGTGGGAATCCGGACAGCGACGGGCACCCGGCCGGCGAATTCGATCACCTGTCCCTCGAAGGTCGCTGGACCGAATCCGAAGTACGGTCGCTCGCGGAACATCGTCCACGCCTGCTGCTGCGCCGCGAGTCGCCCGAGGACCGAAGGGTCGATACCGTAGTTCACAGCGGCCTGCGTCAGGTCCTGGACCGTCGCCACCAGACGATTTCCGACACCGGGTACCGCGAAGAGCGCAAGAGCAAGCGGCAAATAGGCCAAGCTCTTGCGCCGGAACGACCTCCCGGAGCAAATGATCCAGACGGCAAAGGCAAGTCCGGCGGCGATGAAGGTTCCGCGAGACTGGGTCATATAGGTGCCCGCAGTCAGGCACAGAATCGCCAGCGCCCACACCGTCGTGTCCAGCCGGCGGCCCGATCGCCGCGCACGAACCAGCAGCGCGGAGGCAAACGGCAGCCCGAGAATCAGGTGGCGGCCCCAAAAGTTCGAGTCGGGCGTCGGACCGCCATAGCGCAACGTGGTGATGAGCTCCCCGGAAGCGGTTGTCACGGTGGAGAAACCGCCGAATGACGCTGCGCCGCCGTAGACAACCTCGTTGATGACCGTGAGTACGGACAGCGCCGCCAGGGGAATGACGACGGCGGCCGCCACCGCCCAGGGCCGCGCCGTCATCTGTGTCAGTACCAGCAACACCATTATGAAGACGATGTCGACACTCTGGCGATACATGCCGGCCATCGACGCCGCCATGTCGACAGTTCCGATCATGGCCACCGCCTGCGTGGCCATGTAGAACGCAAACAAGCCGGCGCAGATTCCAGTCCAGGCGTTCAGCCGGCTCCTGGCCTGCGGATCGCGCAGGGCGAATCCCACGGCCAGCACACCGAGCAACATCGAGGCTTGGAACAAGGGGATTCCCCGGGGCCCAAGCACCCCGGAGGCATTGCTGACCTCGATGACCACCATGATGATCACCGCGAGAAGCGGACGCCGTGCGGCGAAAACCAGTCCGACTCCGCCAAGTGGCGCGACTAACAGTAGGGCGGGGTTACGCGACCCCAGCATGAGGAGTGCACCGAGAGTGGCGATTCCGGCGCCGACAAGGAGGCCGGGGCCCTCATTGGCCGGCTTCGTGGGCCGAGCCGCCCCGACGATCACCGGGGCAGGGTCTCTTCGGCTATTTCTCCCGGGTCGATTTCTCCCGGGTTCTCGGCTTCGCCCGGGTTCTCGGCTCCCGGGTCCTCGGCTCCCGGGTCCTCGGCCTGCCTTTGACGCCGTCGTAGCAATAGCCAAGCCAAGCCCCCGCAGACCAACAGGCCACCCAAACCTCCGGCGGCCGCGAACTGCGTCTTTCCGGGGCCGGCGACCGGCACCGGACTACCCTTCTCTGGCCACAGCACTTTGACGAAGTACGGCGCCAGAACCGAGCTCACTTCCGGAGTGGCCGTGGTCAACACGTCGTTCAGTGCCGACTCGGCAGCAGCCGAAGAGCTCGCCTCAACCAAGACCGTCAGCATCGTGGTCTCCGGCAGCGCGTAAGCGGAGACGGTCAGCTCGCTCTTCGGGATATTGGCAGCTTCGGCCGCCGAGGGCAGCCAACGCTCGTCGTAGTAGAGGATGGCCGCCGTGCGGCTGATCTGTCCGTTGGAAAGCACCTCCCAGAAACTGGACGCTTCGCCCGAAGATAAATTGGTCGGCGGAACGAGCACGACATTCGCCCAGGCCTCATAGCGGCTCGAGTGCGGGGTCAGGAGCGCGCCGAGCACCGCACCGATGACTGCACCGACCAGTGCCACAAGGAGAACGATCAGTCGGCCCCTGGTCATGGTCCTCCCTTCCTTCTCTCGCTCTCGCTGCCATCGAGGCTGCCCGGAACCCTCGGCTCCACAGCGTCTCGGACGCAGACGTGCGGAGTCGCGCTGCGCTAAAGACTAGTAGCAGGAGTTCGACACAGTCCCGGCCGTGACACGGTTGAGACAAGTGACGAAGCATCGTCAACGCCGACCCCATCGCCGGCACAGCGCAAACCGCCAACTTTCCAGGCTGCGCGGATCGCCAAGTCTGCGCTGCGCGCGGTCCCCGGTGGTAACTTCAAACCCGCTGGCTAGCGTCGGGCACGGCATTGAGCACCGGCTGGAAGGAAGATCAGATGTCAGTCGCGCTCGTCAGTGCCGTCGATCCATACCCGACCGACTCTGGCAAGAAGATCGTTCTTGCCGGTTTCCTCGACTACTTCGCCGAGCGCTACGGTCCAGACGAGGTGCACTACATCAAGGTTGGTGCCGCGCCGAAGCACGAATTTCCGGTGCCCCTGAGCGTGGTTCCCGGCCCCAGTCGGGTCGAGGTGCTCACCAACATCGCTACGAAAGTGCTGACCGGCCGAGCCACCCTGCAGGAGGCGTTCCTGGGTTCCCGGCGTACCGCGGCCGAGATCACCCGCGTCATGGCTGTCATCCGACCAGAGCTGCAGGTGTACGACACCATCCGAATGGCGCAATACGCGCCCACCCACGTTGCCGCACAACAGATCTGCTATCTCGACGATCTGTTTTCGGAGCGCTACGATCGGATGTTGCAGGCGGTCAAGCGCTTTCCCGACGTCAACAGCAGTCCGCTGGGTGCATTCGCCGAACATATCCCGACGCAACTTCAGCCGTTGGGGGCCAATCGCTGGAGCCAGACCGCATTGCTGCGCCTCGAACGGTCGCTGGTGCAGCGTAGTGAGGACCGGGCGGCGCGCGCTTTCCGCCGGTGCCTGCTGCTCAACGCCGAGGAGGCAGCCTCACTGACGCGGCGGGCTGCCGTGGCGCCTGGACGCGTTACGTGCGTACCACCGCTGCTGGCTGCCCCTTCCCCGCCGCAGCGACTGAACCAGGCGACGCCGAACTTCGTGTTCCTCGGCCTGTTGTCGCTGCCGCACAACGACGACGGACTGCGATGGTTCCTGCGCAGCATCTGGCCGACGATGCTGATCCGGCGTCCGGACGCCCGCCTGAGGGTGATCGGATGCGACCCGGGAGCCGAAGTGCTGGCATTGAGCGCCAAACTGTCCGACAGCGTCACTGTCGACGGGTACGTACCGGACCTTGGTGAGGCACTCGGTCGGGCGACTGCGGTGCTCAACCCGCTTCGCTTCGGTTCAGGCATTAAAATCAAGGTGATCGAGGCGTTGGGACGGGGCGTTCCCGTGGTGTCCACAACCGTTGGCGCGGAAGGTATCGCCAGCGGGCCGGGGACCGGAATCCTGGTCGGTGACGAACCCAGCGAGATCACCGACCTGCTGTGTGCGTTGACCGATCAGGCACGCAACGCCGAGACGTCGTCGGACGCCCGGGCTCATTTCTCCGAAAAATACTCGCGTCAGGCGGTCTTCGACGCGTACGACACCGCATTCGCGTTGTCCCAGGGTGCTGTCCATTGACTTGCCGCGCGAACTAGCGAAGCATTTGCGGTTCAGCGAGTTTAGGAGTCGGTGAATCACGTGATCGAATCCCCTGGTGCGGGTGACGCGCCCGAATACAGCCATTTCCCGCCTATCGAGGATTACGCGTTTCTTTCCGACTGCGACACAACGGCCTTGGTCGCGCCCGACGGCGGAGTGGAATGGTTGTGCCTGCCGCGGATGGATTCGCCGAGCGTCTTCGGTGCACTGCTGGATCGTGATGCCGGCCGGTTTCGGGTGGCCCCTTCCGGTGTGTCGGTTCCCGCTGCCCGCCGATACATCCCGGGGACCTTGGTGACAGAGACCAGTTGGTGGACCACCGGCGGCTGGCTCGTCGTTACCGACGTCTTGTTGATCGGCCCCTGGCACCACACCACCGAGCGGTCGCCGGGACATCATCGCGCTCCGACCGACTACGAGGCGTCCCATGTGCTGCTCCGTGAGATCCATTGCGTGAACGGCAAGGTTCAGGTCAACATGGAGTGCAGTCCGGTGTTCGATTACGGCCGAACCCCGGTGGAGTGGGCGTATTCCAACGCTGGATACACCGCGGCCGTCGCTACGGCCACCCAGAGGTCACGGAGAAGCTCCGATGCCGTCCAGGTCGAGGCCAACGATCTCCAACTGCGGTTGACGACCGACCTCAACGTCGGGTTCGAGGGCACGTCGGCCACCGCGCGGACGTTACTCAAAGAGGGAGACCGCCGCTTCGTCGCGCTGTCCTGGAGCGACCACGAGCCCCCCCGGACTCTTGCCGAGGCTTCCGACGCCTTGCGATGGACCTGTCATCACTGGCAGCACTGGCTGGATCGCGGCAGGTTTCCCGACCATCGGTGGCGCGGACACCTACAGCGCAGTGCGCTGACGCTCAAGGGTCTGTCATTCGCTCCGACGGGCGCCATTGCGGCCGCCGCGACAACGTCGTTGCCCGAAACCCCTGGCGGTGAACGCAACTGGGACTACCGATACACCTGGATCCGCGACACTGTCGCAACCCTGTGGGCGTTCAACACTCTGCGACTGGACTGGGAGGCCAACGATTTCTTCAACTTCATCGCCGACATAGCCGACGCTGCGGGCGGACATCTGCAGCTGATGTACGGCGTCGGTGGGGAGCGGATTCTCACCGAGACGACGCTGGATCACTTGTCCGGCTACGAGGGTGCTCGACCCGTACGGGTCGGCAACGGGGCCTACAGTCAGCGCCAACACGACGTGTGGGGTGCGATCGTCAGGGCGATCGACCTGCACACCGGAGCCCACCGTGTCGAGGATCGCCTGTGGCGCATTGTGCAGACTCAGGTCGAGTGCGCCCTGGAGCATTGGCGGGAGCCCGACCAGGGCATCTGGGAGGTCCGCTCCGGCGCCCAGCACTTCACGTCGTCAAAGGTCGCCTGCTGGATGGCCGCCGACGCCGGTGCACGGATCGCGGATCGACGCGGAGAGGACGCGCTGTCCACGCGGTGGCGCGCCGCTGCCGAGGAGATCAGGGACGACGTGCTCTCCAATGCCCTCGACGAGCGCGGCGTCTTCACCCAGCACTACGACACGAAGGCCCTCGATGCCTCGGTGCTGCTCATCCCGCTATTGGGCTTTCTCCCCGGCAACGATGAACGAGTGCGCAACACCGTGCACGCGATCATCGACGAACTGACCGAAGACGACATGGTGCTGCGGTACCGAGTCGAGGACACCGAGGACGGCCTGGACGGCGAGGAAGGCACCTTCACCATCTGCTCGTTCTGGCTGGTATCTGCCCTGGTGGCGATCGGCGAGTTGCCCAGGGCCCGCGCCCTGTGCGGCAAGCTCCTGGGGGCCGCGAGCCAACTCCAGCTCTACGCCGAGGAGATCGACCCCCGCAGTGGGCGCCATCTGGGTAACTTCCCGCAGGCCTTCACGCACCTGTCGCTGATCAACGCGGTGGCTGCCGTCATTGAAGGCGAGCGGCAGCTCACTGAACCGCGCGAAAGACTCCGGCCCGAATCAAGCGGTACCTAGCGGGAGAACCCGAGCTTAGGCGGCTAATCCGCAGACGGAAGCTGTCGCGAGCCTGCGGGTTCGGCCAGCGCGCGGCTGTCTCTGGCCCCAAGCGGAATGTCCCGTGCACCACTCGAAAGCCCAGCCGCGGGACCTTCGCCGGACGTACCGGCGAGATCATCGCGGATGACCGCGGACTCGACCCGTCCCCTCGTGCGCTCATCGTCTCCGCTGAAGTCGAGCGCTTGCGGCGACTGGGCGCTGTCGGGCGGGCCGTCGGGTGGGCTGTCCGTGGAATGCACGCTCACTGAGTGCGTGCGCCGCAGCGAGAAGTGGATCTCCTCGACCTCTTCGAACACCTGGCGCGCGGTACGCACGGGGTGAGTGGTGGTGTCGATAGCTTTGGCCACGATCGGGGGTACGAGCGGGCGAATCCAGCGAGCGGCTGACCTACCGAGGTCGGGCAGGGAGGGGATCACCGGCGGCTGACCACGCTTGGCGACCTCGGACTCGACGCGGGCCGGCAGAGGTTTTTCTTCGCCGGACGGCAGCGCCGCCGCTCTGGCGTCCAACGCTTTTGGTTCGGACAGCTGCCCGCCAACCGGGCCCGCGATCTCCTCTTGTTGCAGTGCCTCCCCTGGTTGCAGTGCCGGAGGGATGCCACCCGTGAGGGCCTGCGTGACGCGACGGCGATGATGCGCTCGGTCGATCTCATGCTGAGCCTCGACAGCGAGCCGCGCGCTGGCCAGTTGTTGTTCAGCCCAGAGAATCTCGGCGGTCTGCCGAACCTCGCTGCGCTTGACGGCGATCGCAGTGTCAGCCTTGAGTTCGGCATCTTCACGCTCCGCGCGTGCGGAGGCGCGCCGATCCTGGGCAGTCTCGCCGCGCCACAGTGTGAGGATCAGCGGCAGCAGACTCAACAGCACCGAGAAGGCGATCGTGAACAGTCGCAGTACGAACGGGTCAGGGCTGGCCAACGTATGGTCATTCATCGCGACCCACCGAGCGCCCAGGCCTCGATCTGCGTTGGTGGTGGCGGCTGTACGCGCGTTCGCGAGCTCGAGTTCATCGACAGCAATGGCCGCGTCCAATTCTGGTGCCCGGCGCTCACGCGCGCCCAGAGAATCGTCGAGATCCTGGCGCGCATCGGCGAGAAGCTCGTTCGCGGTTCGGGTTTCGGGCCCAAGTCCGGGCGTTCCGGTGATGCGGGTCTGCGGGCAGGCCGAGGTCGGGTTGTACTCACAACGAGCCACCACCAGCGCCTCGTCGAGCCTTGCCCGGGACTGTTCAACCGCGACGTCGAGGTCGGTTCGAGCGGTGCGACTCTGGCTCAGATCGTCCGCTGCCTGCGCGACTGCCGGTACGGCGTCGGCAGATCTTGCCGCTGCGTCGTCCAAACTGCGGTCGATCGCTCCGGCGAACACAGCGAGTGCGGCGATCTCTCCGACGAGGACTCCGACCGCAACCGCAATCGCGGCCCGCCCGCTGACGGCCCGCCAACCGCGGATCGGTCCACGGGCGGTGAGCCGAACCGACACAGCGACCAGCACGCCGAAGGCGAGCGCGGACGAAAGAATGGTCGGCACGGACCAACTAGTCGCCGCAGCAAGGGCAAGGCCGGCAACGAGCGCGGCCAACGCGCCGTAGAGCACTGTCATCATGTCAGCGGGCCAGCGCGATTCGAGGGATGGTTCAGCGGCTGAAAAGGCACGCATGCGGACTCCCAACGGACAATAGTGTGACGGTGGCCATAGGCCGGGGCTGTGGAACGAATTCCATGCCATCGCATCGATGCGATCGAGCGGCTACTCATATCGAGCGGGTGCTCATAAGGCCTGCGCAGGCTATGGCGACAGCGCGCTCAGGCGAGTTGTGACTTTAGTTTACCCCTGCGGCGCCGTCGGTGAAAAATCTGGCGGTGTGTCGGACGACACTGTCTCGGGAGCCTTCTCGAACAGATAGTGAAAGACCATCCACTCATTGCCGTCGCCGTAACCGAAGACCTCCGAACAGAACAGCAGGAACATCCTCCAGCGCTGGAGAGCCACCGACGCGGATGTCGGGCCACCTTCCAGGGCGCGCAGGCAGTCCTCGGTGTTCGCGTCGAGCTTGGCAAGCCACGCTTCCAGAGTTCTGCTGTAATCGCGCCCGTTGATGTCCCAGACAGCGGTCTGCTTCAAATCCGCCGGAAGGAAGTGCTCAAGCAAGTCCCTGCTCGGCATGGTGCCGCCGGCGAAGAAGTACTTCCCCATCCAGTCCGTGGTCTTGAAGTCGTAGGCGAACCGACGATTGCCGAGGATCTGCACCATCATTCGACCGTCGGGTTTCAGCCACGAGCTCAGCTTCCCCAGAACCATCTCGTAGTTCTTCATGTGCTCGAGCATTTCGCACGAGACGATGACATCGAAGGCGCCGCGGAACGAGGCGTCGTCGAATGTGCTTGCGTCCGCCTTGATATTGGTGAATCTGCCTGCGTGCCTGTGATTTCGCGCTCTGATGAAGTCCTGTTGCGTGTCGCTGTTGGACAGGAAGGTGACGTGCACTTCTGGATAGTTGTCCAGGATGTGGCCGCCGTGGGAACCCCAGCCGCAGCCAAGGTCCAGCAGCCGAATCGGCCCGCGCTCCTTGACGAGCTCACTGAGTTTCAGATGTTCTTCGAGAAAAGCGTCCAGCATGCCGACTTCGGCGTCGGGGAGGCTCGTCGAGGGCTCCGGAAACAGGCAGCACGAGTACTTGAGGTGCGGTCCCAGCATCAGTTCGAAGAAGGTGGTGGGCACTTCGTAGTGCTGGATATTGGCATCGGCCTGGTGCGTGGCGCCGGCGCTGTTGCGCAGCTTGTCGAAATACTTCTTCTTGTACAACGCCTGCTTTTCGGCGTCGCCTCCACATTCGAACGTCGTGACCCAATTGGCGCACATCCACCGGATCAGCATCCGCAGGACAGCATCGGGGAGAAGGCCGCGCTCTTTGAGGGTCAGGACAGCATTGAACAGGCGTTCCACAGCCAACATCGTGACACACCCGCGATCACGCCTGCCGCCGCCGGTGGCGGAGTGGGAGGCCGGATCCGGCCCCAAGCCTGAAATCTGGCCCTACAACCGAGAAGGGACGTCTCGAGTTCGGGCAAGTTCGCGAAGCTGGCCCGGGGAACTGACGCAGGAAACTGATCCGGGAAACCAACCCCGGCGAAACTGACCCAGAGACACTACGTTGCGGTCCGCTTTCCCGCGGTCACCCGGCGGCGCCACGAGCTGGCCGCGGCGCCGATCATCACCAGCGTTGCTGCATAGACCAGCCACTGGAACGGGGTGTTCCCGTACAGGGTGAACGGTGCGTTGACCGGGCCGAGCGGCACGTCGCCGACCAGGAGCGCCTGACCACCGCGTTCGGAAGGGATGGCGGTGCGGGTGAGCATCCGGCCGTTCGGAGCCACCAGCACGGAGTCCCAGGCGACGTCGGCTTTCACCATGGCGACCCGGTTCTCGATGGCCCGAAAGACCGTCGAGGCGCTACGGACGTCGGCGATCGAGGCGAAGTCGATACTAGGCGCAAGGATCAGTTGGGCGCCATTGAGCACTTCCCGCCGCGCCGGCCCGTCCGGGAAGTCGATGTCGAAGCAGATGATCATGCCCAGCACGCCCACTGGCGTCCTCACGGTCGGGTAGACGGTGCCGGGCGTGAAGGCTTCCCCCTCGGCAAATACTCGCTTGGTCTTGAGGTAAAGCGCGGCGACTTTCCCGTCCGGGCTCCAGAGCAGAGCAGTGTTGGGCGCCGTGCCGTTTGACGCATCGGGCGTGAAGCCCATGACCAGATACACACCCGTCTCACGTACAAGGGCGGGAATCCACTCTGTGTGTTTCGTCCGAGGGTCGTAGTTGAGCGTCTCCTCCGGCCACACGACGACCTGCGCACCTTGACCGGCGGCCTGACGAGTCATGCCGCTCAGCTGATCGATCTGGTCCTGGACGCGCTGGTCTTCACTGCGCTCGGGCGAGGTGTTGCCCGCGGAGATGAGGGTCCCGGGTGTTGCGTTGTCCAGGCCGGGTTGCACCGCTGCGACGCGCACGCTGGGTCCCATCCGCGCCGAGACGTCGTTGAAGATGCAAAGGCTGCACGCAATCCAGATTGCCGTCACCGCAACGGGAATGACCACCGACCACAGCAGCACCCGCCGGGGCACGGGCACATCGGCCGGCCCCGGGCGACGCCGGTCCAGCAGCGCGAGGACCACCAGCGCTATCACCGAGTTAATGACCAGGAGAAGCAGATTCAGAGCCGGTGTACCGGTGATGCTGACCGGTTGGACAAGTTGCGGTACCCCGCCGAGTCGGTAGCCGATCCACGAGTTGGTCCCGAGAATCTCGTTGTTCTGCAGCAGGAGGTCAAGGGCCACCCAAATCAACGGAAATTGGACAACAAACCATCGGTAGCCGGTCCGTTCCGCGAATGGCCGAAGAAACACTCCAATCGCGAAGCCGATTACCCCGCAGCCGATTACCGCCGCAATGATGACACCCGTCGATATCACCGAGGCCGTCAGCAGCCACAGCGCCAGGTAGTAGCCCGTGAAGGCCAGGGCCACTGGAACCGCACTCCAGCGCCGCGGTAGGACGCGGTACTGGGCGACGTACATGGGAACAAACGCGACGACGGTCAGCCACCACAGGTTTCCGAACGGTTGCCAAATCACCACCAGCAGAACGGCACTCAGCAGCGATAGCGCGAGGCCGGCGACGATACGCCGGCCACTGGCGCGCTCCGGTCCATCCGTGGAATCGTGCGAATCTTGCGTAGTGGCTGCGACACCGTTCGCCATGGCGATCAATCCCCCGTCGGTAGACGCCGCACGATGGACGCAGTGTAGGACACGACGCGTAGAACGCGACATGTTGGACGCGACGAAGTTCGCCACGCAACGATGGCGTCCAATTCCCGCGCATTGACAATGGGCCCGTCTACCGCTGGAGTTGCCGGAATCGGAACGTGTTCGCAACGACGAGGGTGGTCCCGAATACGGGTACGTCGGTCCGCCGACAAACACGGGTAAACGAAACACATACCGGCACCGTCCGTGTTCTGATGGAAAACTATGGAACCGAGCACCCGCGAGCCAGCCGGGGAAGAGCAACCAGCTGATGCCGGTTACGGCTTCCCAGCCCGGCTGTGGCGCGGTCTCGACAAACATCCGCCGCCCGGCGTCGAGCAACTCCAGCGCTGGCGCAGCCCGCTGCGTGGGCCGTGGCTGACCTCGGTGTTCGGCTTCGTGCTGCTGGTCACTCTGCCCATCGTGATCATCACCGGGCTGCTGTCCTACATCGCCTACGGCCCGCAGTTCGGCCAGGCCATCCCGGGCGATGTCGGCTGGCTCAAACTGCCCACCTTCGATTGGCCCACCAACCCGTCCTGGCTGTACCGGCTCACCCAGGGCCTGCACGTCGGGCTGGGCCTGGTGCTGATCCCCGTGGTCCTGGCCAAGCTGTGGTCGGTGATTCCACGTCTGTTCTCCTGGCCGCCGTCGCGGTCAATCGCGCAGGTGCTGGAACGGGTTTCGCTGCTGATGCTGGTCGGCGGCATTCTGTTCGAGATCGTCACCGGTGTTCTGAACATCCAATACGACTACATATTCGGCTTCAGCTTTTACACAGCTCACTACTACGGCGCGTGGGTGTTCATCGCAGGCTTCGTCATCCACGTCGCCATCAAGTTGCCAAAGATGTGGACGGGTCTGCGGTCGATGTCCATGCGCAGTGTGCTGCGCACCGGGCGGGCCGACACCAAGCCTGAACCATTCGAGCCCGACGGTTTGGTCGCAGCCAACCCCGACCGTCCGACGATCAGCCGGCGCGGGGCGCTCGCACTGGTTGGCGGGGGAACCGTGCTGATGGCCGTCCTCACGGCAGGCCAGACGATCGGCGGGGTCACCCGGCAGGCGGCCTTGCTGCTGCCCCGCGGCCGCAGCCGCGGCGACGGGCCCAACGATTTTCAGGTCAACCGCACCGCGGCGGCCGCCCGCATCACCCCCGAAGACACCGGCGAGAACTGGCGGCTGACGCTACTCGGCGGCCCGTCACCGGTGACTTTCGATCGGGCCGCGCTGCAGGCCCTGCCCCAGCACACCGCACGGCTGCCGATCGCATGCGTGGAAGGCTGGTCCACCACCGAGAACTGGACTGGTGTGCGGCTACGAGACCTGGCCGAAATCGCCGGGGTTCCATCACCCACATCGGCGAAAGTGAAATCGGTGGAGCGTTACGGAGCCTTCAACCGCGCCACCCTGCAAAGCAATCAGGTCACCGACCCCGATTCCCTGCTGGCGCTCCGAGTCAACGACGCGGAGCTGTCACTTGACCACGGCTATCCGGCGCGGATCATCGTCCCGGCCCTACCCGGTGTGCACAACACCAAGTGGGTTTCCTCCATCGACTTTCGGGCGAACTGACATGGGGTCCGGGGTTGAAAGGTTCCGCCGCATCTACGGGTCACACCCGTTGCACCTGCTGGCGTTGATCGCCTGCTTCGCGTTGTTCGGGTACATCATCGTCACCATCAAGCCGGCCACGCTGTGGAATACCAGCGTCTGGTGGCAGTCGATCGCTGTCTGGTTCGCGGCAGCGATCATCATTCACGACTTGGTGTTGTTCCCGGCCTACTCGCTTGTCGACCGACTGCTCACGTCAACTCGACGCGAGCCCAAACCCGCCTCGCCAAGCGTGCCGGTGCTCAACTACCTGCGCGTTCCACTGATGGGTTCGGCTCTGACGCTGGTGGTGTTCCTTCCCGGCATCATCGAGCAGGGCGCTCGGACCTATTTCAACGCGACGGGACAGACTCAGGAGGTGTTCCTCGGTCGGTGGCTGTTGCTCACCGCGGCGATGTTCGCGGTCAGCGCGGTTGCTTACACCGTCAAGATCGCCATGACCCGCCGCGCGACCGGATGAGACGCGCCGCCCGACCGGACGCATGGCGACAACGCCACCCCAAGACACCCCAACCCCTTCGGCGAGTAGCTCAGAGCTCGGGGCCACCGCGGTGCTCGCGCATCGCTGACGCTGAACTTCTCTATAGCGCTCTGACGTGCGTGGCAGGTACAGGATTCGAACCTGTGTAGGCGTAAGCCGACGGATTTACAGTCCGCTCCCATTGGCCGCTCGGGCAACCTGCCTGGGTGCTGCATGTGGCGCTCAGCAGGATACAACGAGGACAGGCCTCGGGCACAAACCGGCGGGGGGTTGAGCCCCAGCCCGGGGCGGTTTGGCTCTCACCGCGACCTGCGGCGAAGATGGAGCCAAGCACGAACACCACCCGAGGAGGAACGAGTCCCATGGCGGATTCATCGTTTGACGTCGTCAGCAAGGTCGACCGCCAGGAGGTCGACAATGCACTCAACCAAGCCGCCAAGGAACTGGCCACCCGCTTCGACTTCCGCGGCACCGACACCACGATCGCTTGGCAGGGCGAGGAGGGCATCATCCTGACCTCTTCCACCGAGGAGCGAGTGCAGGCCGCCGTCGACGTCTTCAAGCAGAAACTGATCCGCCGGGACATCTCCATGAAGGCGTTCGACACCGGCGATGCGCAGCCATCCGGCAAGACCTACAAGGTGATCGGCAGCATCAAGCAGGGCATCAGCAGCGAGGACGCCAAGAAGGTCACCAAGCTCATCCGGGACGAGGGCCCCAAGGGCGTCAAGGCGCAGATCCAGGGCGAGGAGATCCGCGTCAGCTCCAAGAAACGCGACGATCTGCAGGCCATTCAGGCACTGCTGCGAGGCGCCGATCTCGACGTCGCGCTGCAGTTCGTCAACTATCGCTGAGGGCTCCTCGGATCTGCGTAACGTCACGGCGGCACGCATGCCGATTTTCCGCCGCGGCGTTACCCAACTCGGATGGTGAAACCGGTCCCCCAACTCGGATGGTCAACCATTGCCAAACCGGCCCTCGAGCCGAGGGCATCGACCTAATGTGATTTGCATGGCAATTGCGCAACGTGATCCCAAAGTCGTCGTCCTCGGGGGCGGGTCCTGGGGCACCACCGTCGCCTCGATCTGCGCCCGGCGCGGGCCGACCCTGCAATGGGTTCGTTCCGAGGAAACCGCTGCCGACATCAACGAGCACCACCGCAACTCCAGGTACCTGGGCGACGAGGTCGAGCTCGCGCACTCATTGAAGGCCACCAACGACTTCTCCGAGGCCGCGGCGTGCGCCGACGTGATCGTCATGGGCGTTCCTTCGCACGGTTTCCGTGGGGTGCTCACCGAGCTGGCCAAGGAGCTGAGGCCGTGGGTTCCGGTGGTGTCACTGGTGAAGGGCCTGGAACAGGGCACCAACTATCGGATGAGCCAGATCGTCGACGAACTGCTGCCCGGCCATCCGTCCGGCATCCTGGCCGGACCCAACATCGCCCGTGAGGTCGCCGAAGGCTACGCCGCCGCCGCCGTCCTGGCGATGCCCGACCAGAGTCTGGCGGCCAATCTCGCACAGCTCTTCCGCACCAAACGGTTCCGGACCTACACCACTGACGACGTCTTGGGCGTTGAGATGGCGGGGGCGCTGAAGAACGTTTACGCGATCGCCGTCGGCATGGGCTATTCGCTCGGCATCGGCGAGAACACCCGGGCAATGGTGATGACCCGCGCCGTGGCCGAGATGTCCAAGCTCGGGGTGGCCATGGGCGGCAACCGGGACACGTTCGCAGGGCTGGCCGGCATGGGCGACCTGATCGTCACCTGCACCAGCCAGCGCAGCCGCAACCGTCACGTCGGAGAACAGCTCGGCTCGGGCAAGTCCATCGACGAGATCATCGCGGCGATGAACCAGGTGGCCGAGGGCGTCAAGGCGGCCAGCGTGATCATGGAGTTCGCCGACAAGTTCGGGATCACGATGCCCATCGCCCGGGAGGTGGATGGCGTGGTCAACCACGGGTCGACCGTGGAGCAGGCCTACCGCGGGCTGGTCGCCGAGAAGCCCGGCCACGAAGTTCACGGTTCCGGTTTCTGAGCGAAGACCAGACCAGCCAGCGGGGCCCGTCCGGTCAGTTGATGTAGGGACTGGTCCCCTCAGGCCGGGCGAGCAGCGGGTTGAGCTCATTGAGGACGTAGGAGCCCGCGGGGCTGACGACGAACCCCGACAAGTTTCGACTGTCGACGCAGGCAGTCATCATGCCGTCGCCACCGCAGCTCACTGTGCCGAAGCTGAGGCGGCTGTTGGGCGGCAGTTCGTTGACCGGGCCGGTGTACATCGGGGCGGGCGAAACCCCGAACACCGGCACTCCACCTGCGGTGCCGCCGACCAGGTTCGCGCCGTCCGGCCCCCCGGGGATCGGACCATTGCAGCCGTAGCCACCGGAGCGCTGCAGCATGCACGTCAGCCCCGATGAGCCGAAGACGTAGGCTGAGCCGTCGTGAACCGCGTAGTTCTGCGGGTTGGCCGGCGTCAACGCGTTGATGTCAGGAACCGGCGGCGGAGGGGGTGGCGGAGGGGGCTGGGCCGCAGCTAGCCCCGACACAGTGAGGACGCCGGCTGCGGCCAGGCACGCAGAGCCGATAAGTCTGCCGACGAGAATTCTGCTCAGCACCATCACAGACTAGATGTCGTCACAACGGTCGGCATTGTTTCAAAAGGTGAAGCTGCCACCCGGGCTGATGACAAAGCCGGACTGGTCGGCGGTGTTGATACACGAGGTCACGACCCCATCGGTGCCACAGCTGACGGTGCTGAAGCTCATCCGCGTGTTGGGCGGAAGTGCGCGTGGATTCTCGACAGCGCCATACAGCGGGCGATCGGAGTGGCCGAACCCCGGGCTTCCGCCCGCCCAGCCCGTCACCAAGTTGGCGCCACCCGGCGCCCCGGGCAATGGGCCGCTGCAGCCGTAGCCGCCGGTCTGCCGGTCCATCACGCACGTCAGACCGTGCGGGGCGCCGAACGAGTACCAAGCACCGTCCGGGACAGCGAAGTCCATGGGGTTCACCGGCGGCAGCGCATTGACGTCGGGCAATGGCGGCGGGTCGGCCGCCGCGATGCCGGGCAGGGCCAGACCTGCCGCCGCGGCGGCCACCCCGGCGAGAATTCTGATCAGCACGGACCACACCTTAAGCGGTACCTCTCGGAGGTGCAGTACACACAGCCCCGGGGCCGTATGCCGGCCGGGCCGCATCTAATACAGGCCGGGGCCGCATCTAATACAGGCCGGGGCCGCATCTAATACAGGCCGGGGCCGCGACCCGCCATCTCCTCAAGCCGCGCGATGCGCTCGGCCATCGGCGGATGCGTGGAGAACAGCTTGCCGATCTTCTCCCCGGCGCGGAACGGGTTGGCAATCATCAGGTGCGCCTGGTCGGCCAACTGCGGCTCCGGCGGCAGCGGCGCCTGCTGAACCCCTCCGCTGATCTTGCGCAGCGCGCTGGCCAACGCCAGCGGGTCGCCGGTCAACTCGGCCCCGGACTGATCGGCCTGGTACTCGCGCGATCGTGACACCGCGAGCCGGATGACCGTAGCGGCAATCGGGCCCAGTAACGAAACCAACAGAATTGCGAGAGGATTAGCGCCGCCGCTTCGGTTTCCGCCGAACATGCTCGCGAAAAACGCCAGATTGGCCAGGGCGGTGATCACCGAGGCCATCGCGCCGGCAACGCAGGAGATCAGGATGTCGCGGTTATACACATGAGACAGCTCATGGCCGAGCACGGCCCGAAGCTCACGATCGTTGAGGATTCCCAGGATGCCCGTCGTGCAGCACACCGCGGCGTTTCGCGGGTTGCGGCCGGTGGCGAACGCGTTGGGCGCTGCAGTATCGCTGATGTAGAGCCGGGGCATGGGCTGACGTGCCGTGGTGGCGAGTTCGCGCACGATCTTGTACATCAGCGGGGCCTGCATCTCGGTGACGGGCTGGGCGTGCATCGCCCGCAGGGCCATCTTGTCGCTGTTGAAGTAAATATAAGCGTTCATGCCTATGGCGAACAGCACCGCCAGGAACATGATGCTGCGCCCGAACATAGCGCCGACACCGACGATCAGACCCGAGAACACCATCAACAACAGGAACGTCTTGGCCCTGTTGGCATGCGGGTGCCAAGTCATCGTGGCTCACCTCCTTGAAGAGCTGCCGACTTGAACAAGCTGCCGACTCACCAAACCTGAAAGGGTCATCGCTCTAGCCAACGCCCGGGCCGGCCGCGCAGGTTCCTGGCCCCTGGGGAAAACTCAGCCATCCCGGGTGACGGTGTAGTTGACCAGCGTGGCCAACGCCTGGCGCCCGGGCCCGTCAGGCAGCTGGGCAAGCTCCCGCTCGGCCTGCCGGGCATACTCGGCCAGCGTCTCCTTGGCCTTCTCGATGCCCTGCGAGGCGCGTAGCAACAGCAACGCTTCGGCCAGGTCGTCGTCGTCCTCGACCGGACCCGCCAACAACTCGCGCAACCGTTCGGCGCCCGGTCCGGTCTCACGCAGCGCATACAGCACCGGCAGCGTATGCACACCTTCGCGCAGATCAGTCCCCGGCACCTTGCCCGACTCATCAGCATCGCTGTCGATGTCGATGATGTCGTCGGAGATCTGGAAAGCCGTACCCACGATGCCGCCCAGCCGAGCCAACCGCTCGATCTGCTCGTCATCCGCGCCCGAGAAGGTCGCACCGAACCGGCCCGAGGCTGCGATCAGACAGGCCGTCTTCTCGTAGACGACCTTGAGGTAGTGATCCACCGAGTCGACCTGGTCAACCGCTCCGCGCGTCTCCCGCATCTGGCCGGTCACCAGCAGCGCGAACGTATCGGAGATGATCCGCACCGCTTCCGGACCCAGACTCGACACCAGCCGTGACGCCGTCGCGAAGAGATAGTCGCCCGCCAGGATCGCGATGTTATTGCCCCAGCGCGCATTGGCGCTGGGGGCACCGCGACGCATCTGCGCCTCGTCCATCACGTCGTCGTGGTACAGCGTCGCCAAGTGCACCAGTTCGATCACCGAGCCCGCGACTGCCACCTCCCACGCGTCCGGTTCGGGCCCCAACTGGGCAGACAGCACCGTGAACAGTGGCCGAAACCGCTTTCCGCCCGCCTGGAACAGATGCTGGACGGCTTCGGACATCAGGGAGTCTGCTCGACCCAGCTCCTCGGATATCAGTGCCTCGATGCGGGCCACTTCGTCCCGGACATGCTGGGCGAATTGGGCGTCCCCGAAGTCCACTCCCGCCACCACGTTCGCCGGTGTCCTCACACTGCCAACATACTGGGAGACATGGATGGTTCGGGGAGAGGTGGGCCCACGCCCGAGGGGCAGGGCTCCAACAGCGCTGACGTCGTTGTCATCGGGGCCGGGCCCGCCGGATCGTCGGCGGCGGCGTGGGCTGCGCGCTCCGGTCGCGACGTACTGGTCATCGACTCGGCCCGGTTCCCCCGGGACAAGGCATGCGGCGACGGGCTGACACCGCGCGCGATCGCCGAGCTCAGGCGCCTCGGGCTGGGGCCCTGGATCGAGGGCAGGATCGCGCACCGCGGGTTGCGGATGTCGGGGTTCGGAGCTGACGTCGAGGTGGCGTGGCCAGGGCCTTCCTTCCCGCCGACCAGCAGCGCGGTGCCCCGCACCGAACTCGACGAACGTATCCGTCTGGTGGCCGTCGACGACGGCGTGAAAATGCAGCTTGGCACCAAGGCCGTTGATGTACAACATGATTCGTCGGGCCGAGTCTCGGCGGTGGTGCTGAAGTCCGGCGAGACGATCCGGTGCGAGAAACTGATCGTCGCCGACGGCGCCCGCTCGCCACTGGGTCGCGCGCTGGGTCGGCAATGGCACCGGGAGACCGTCTACGGGGTCGCCATCCGCGGCTACATCGCCACCCCGCGCAGCAGCGAACCGTGGATCACCTCGCACCTGGAACTGCGCTCGCCCGAAGGCGCGGTGCTGCCCGGGTACGGCTGGATCTTCCCGCTGGGCAATGGTGAGGTGAACATCGGCGTCGGGGCACTGGCGACCGACAAGCGTCCCTCCGACGCCGCCCTGCGTCCATTGATGAACCACTACACCGCGCTGCGTCGCGACGAGTGGGACTTCCAGGGCGAACCGCGGGCCGGGCTGTCGGCGCTGCTGCCGATGGGCGGTGCCGCATCGGGAGTGGCCGGCCCCAACTGGATGCTGATCGGCGATGCTGCGGCATGCGTCAATCCGTTGAATGGCGAGGGCATCGACTACGGGTTGGAGACCGGCAGGCTGGCCGCCGAGCTGTTGGGGCTTGACGACTATTCGCGCGCCTGGCCGGCCGTGTTGCACGAGCACTACGCCCGCGGCTTCTCCATTGCCCGCCGGCTGGGGCTGTTGCTGACGTTCCCGCGGTTCCTTCCGGCGACCGGACCGTTGGCGATGCGGTCATCGGCGCTGATGCGGGTGGCGGTGCGGGTGATGGGCAACTTCGTCACCGACGAGGACGAGGACATGGTGGCTCGGGCCTGGCGCGTCGCAGGCCGGCTGTCGGGCCGCATCGACGACCGCCGCCCATTCAGCTGACCCGCGCGTTCTTTCGCCGAGCGCGCGTGTCTGTGCAGCGGCGCGCCGGAATCCGGTGTGCAAATCCGCCCGCTGGCCCGCGCCGAGCGGGACGAACGTTTCGGTCAGGCCAGCGAGTAGGCGAACCCGCTGACGTCGCGGATACTGGCACCAAACACCTCTGGCATCGCGCTGCCGAACAGCAGATCCCCACCATGACAGGTGCCGGCCACCACGCGACCCATGGTGGGCACACCCGCACGCAACAACCTGCGGAAGTACAGCAGGCCCTCGTCTCGCAGGGGATCCAGTTCATTGACCGAAATCACATGTGGCGGAAGGCCGCACAGTTCTTCATCGGTGGCCATCGCGGCCCAGCACGTCGGGTCGCCAGCGTGCGCACCGTCGGGGTCGTAAAGCGATCCGAGCAACGCCGCCTGTTCCCGACTGATGAAGTAACCGTCGTTCTCCTCAAGCGAAGGCAGATCGTCGCAGTGTTCCAGCCACCGGTTCGAGATGAACGGGCACTGCGCATAGAACCCGGCGATCTCGTCGATCCACCCTTCCCGTTTCGCCTTGTGCGCCAACGTCAATGTGAGATTTCCGCCGCCGGACTCCCCGGCGGCGACGAGGTGGGTGACGCCGAGTTCGTCACGGTTGGCACTGACCCATCGGGTGGCCGACGCGCAGTCATTGAGCCCGGCCGGATACGGGTACGCGCCCAATGCGGCACTGGAGTTGCGGAATTCGACGCCGACCACAACGAGCCCTGTCGCCGCGAGATGCTCGCGCAACCGGATGTAGCAGAGGTCGGCCGCGGTGTTGATCGCCATCCCGCCACCGTGCAGATGCACCACCGCAGGCATCGGCTCGGTGGCGGCGGGGCGGGTGATGTAGAGCGTGATGTCGTTTCCATCGACGCCGATGATGTTCGTCGTGGTAGACGAAACCCCGGCCGGCGCGGCGACCTCGCCGACAAGCGTGTCGAAGATCGCGCCGATACCTTCTTCGCTCATAGCTGCGAACGCGTGCCGCTCCGACAGTGGCGAGTCGACCGTCAGTCCGCTCGAAGGCATCCGGCCTTCCAGTCCGAACCTGGCGAAAGCCTGAACCATCCGTGGATCTGCTCGCGGGTCGGTGCCCAGCGTCGAATCGGGATCAGCGTGACGTCCGTAGCCCATGGTTGTGACCGTAGTGCCCCTTCGTATGCAGAAACGCCGGTTTCAGGTGCTGCGAGCGCGCAAGTGCACGACGCCGGGCGGGCACACGCGCGCTCCTGGGAACCTACTTGGTGGCGGCATGCAGAGCGACGATGCCGCCGGACAGGTTGCGCCACGCCACGTCAGTCCAGCCTGACTCCCCGATACGCCGCGCCAGATCCGGCTGATCCGGCCACGCTCGGATCGACTCCGCCAGATACACATACGCGTCCGGGTTGGACGACACCGCAAGAGCGAGCCGCGGGAGCGCCTGCATCAGGTACTCCTTGTACAAGGTGGCAAACAGCGCGTTGGTGGGCGTCGAGAACTCACAAACCACCAGCCGTCCGCCCGGGCGCGTCACCCGCGCCATCTCGCGCAGACCCGCTCGGTGATCGACCACGTTGCGCAGACCGAAGCTGATGGTCACCGCATCGAACACGCCGTCGGCGAACGGTAGCCGGGTCGCGTCGCCCGCCACCTTCGGCACGTCGCGGCCCGCGCCCGCGGCCAGCATGCCGACAGAAAAATCGGCAGCCACGCACCACGCTTCGGAGGCGGCCAACTCCTCGGTCGACACCGCGGTCCCGGCCGCCAGGTCGAGCACCTTGTCGCCGGCCCCGATCCGCAGCGCCTCGCGCGTGGCGCGACGCCAGAAGCGGTCCTGCCCCAGCGAGAGCACGGTGTTGGTCAAGTCGTAGCGGCGCGCGACACCGTCGAACATCGACGCCACCTCATGGGGATTCTTCTCCAGCGAAGCGCGATTCACGCAGCCGAACGTATCAGGACTGCGGCCGCGGCATCGCTGCGTCGGCCGAGGCGCGGCGATACCCAGGACTGCAAGGCGATATCGAGGACTGCAATCAGGCGGCCCGCAGTCGGCGGGCACCGACCACGGCGTCGTAGTGGCCGAGAAGCTCAGCGCAGATCGCCGGCCACGTTCGACCCAGCACGGCACGGCGCGCCGCCACCGAATAGCGGCGGCGTTCGGCCAGCAGATGGTCGACGGATTCCGGCAGCCGACGTTCGAACTGGTCGACGGGTAACAGCAGGCCCGTGCGATAGGGCGCGAGCAGGTCACGCGGGCCACCCGCATCGGGCGCGATCACCGGCAGCCCCGACGCCATCGCTTCCTGAACGGCCTGACAGAACGTTTCATGCTCGCCGGGATGAACAAAGACGTCCATGCTGGCGTACGCAGTCGACAGTGCCTCTCCGTAGAGGGCGCCGGTGAAAACTGCCCGAGGCAGCGCTGATTCGAGTTTGGACCGATCCACCCCCGCGCCGACGATCACGAGCTGGAGGTCGTCGCGGCTACCGAGCACCGCGAGCCGCTCGACATGCTTCTCTGGGGCCAGGCGCCCGACGAACCCGACGATCGGCTTACCGTCGGGCGACCATGACCGGCGCAGCCGAAGGTCCCGGGCCGAGGGCGCGAAACCATTGAGGTCCACCCCGCGCGCCCACTTGTGGACTCGTGGGATGCCCTGCGCAGAAAGGTTTTCCATGGCCGAAGTGGACGGCGCCAGGGTACGGTCCGCGCGCTTGTGTAGCTGCCGGGTCCACCCCCACGCCGCACGCGAGGCAATCCCCATGCCGTAGCTACTCGCAAAGCCCGCAATATCGGTCTGGAACACCGCGACCGTAGGAACATCCAGGTACCGCGCGGCGTGCAGCCCTCCGTACCCCAGCAGCGCCGGGGAAGCCAGATGAACCACGTCGGGTTCGAAACCTCTTAGCACGCTGACCATCCGCGGACGGGGCACACCCAGCGGCAGCGACGTCACCTTTGGGAGCATCCTCGACGGCACCCGGTGCACCCGGATCCCCTCGTACACCCGGTCGGCGGCGGGCTGCCCGCGCGGCGTATCCGGGGCGATGACCAGAGTCTCGTGACCGGTGCGACGCAAATGCTCGATCACTTGGAGCACCGAATTGGTGACGCCGTTGACATTCGGAAGGAATGATTCCGCGACGATCGCGACCCTCATGACGCGACAGTGACATCGCCACCTGACGGCGAGGTTGCCGACAGGGATATGCCACACGAATTGCCGGGTGCGGAGAGTTATTCTTCGATATGCGGATTTCCAAGACGGCGCTGTTCGTTGGGTTCCTGGGACTGCTCCTGGCCACCGTCGGCTGCTCCCAAAAGGTCATCGGCACCGCCCTTCCCGACCCCGCCAAGGCGCCGCTCGTCCTGAGCGCGGACGGGTACGGGATAGTCGCGGGCTTCGACGACGCTCCCGTCCAGATCGAGATCTTCGCCGAGCCGCAGTGCACGCACTGCGGCGAACTGCAATACGACTTCGGCGACCAACTGGCGCACTACGTCACCGTCGGCAGACTCCAGGTCACCTACCGACCGCTGACATTCCTGGACGACGACTACGACGGATACTCATCGAAGGTCGCCAATGCTCTGTTCCTGGCAGCGGAACCCGCTGGCGGGGCGGCTGCCACCGGCGCGCAGTTCCAGCGCTTCGTCGAGGACCTCTGGGTCAACCAACAGGCCGGCGGACCTGACTTCACCGGAGAGGAACTCCACGACATGGCAGTCAACGCCGGACTACCCGGCCCCGTCGCCGACAACATCGCACGCCAAGACGAGGCCGTCGACATCTTCGACATGGAAGAGGTCAATTTTGAGCTCCTCTTCGAGATCGACCCGATGCAGATCGGCACGCCAACGGTCTATGACCTGGAAGCCGACGAGAAACTCGACGTCGACGACGGCGACTGGCTGGACAAACTCGTCCAGCCTTGAATCACGCCATGCTCGCCCGCTGATCGAGGCGTCGCTCAACCCACCCGGATGCGCCGAGCGCGGCCCCGGCCACCAGCCACCCGAGTACGGCGATCGAACCCGCGGGGATGATCGCCAGCGCGGCGTTGCGGCCCTGCACGCGCACCAGGTCAGGATCATTGGTGTCGTACTCGACATAAATCCGCATGCCAGTGTCAAGTTCCGACGGGTACAGCACGCCGAGCACCGGGCGGTATGTCACCCGGTCTGGCGTGACGAACTCGATGGTCGAACGCCGCGGACCCGCGTCCAGCACATTGGCTTGAGCCACCCCGAGGTGACGTTCGATCTGACGATCGTTGCGCCACGCGCCGAGCACCAGCAGTACCGATTGCAACGTCACCAGACATGCCACCACCACGATGCCGATCCGGATCCGACGCACGATCCTGCCGCCACGACTCTCACCGGGCAGTCCGGAGAGGTGGGGAACTACGATGCGCCACAGCACTTTCAGGCGATCGAGTAGTGCAGACCAAGCAGCCGCGATTCTCGCTTCGCTCACAGGAGAAGATTCGTTCGCTTCGCTCACAGGGATGCCTTTATCGAAGCGTGCAGCGCCCGCAAGGACGATCTGTCAGCCTTGACCTCCAGCACCCGCATGCCTTCGAACGGCTCGCCCAGAGCTCCGGCCAGGTCACCGGCCTCAATCTGCCGGCTCTCGACATGGTAGGCGCGGCACAGGGCACCGACATCGACATCGTGTGGCGTGCCAAAGATGCGCGAGGACACGTCGGTGAACCGCGGGTCGCCCTGCTCGAGCAGTTCGAAGATGCCACCGCCATTGTCGTTTGACACCACGATCGTGAGATTGCGCGGCGTCGGTTCCGTCGGCCCGATCAGCAGACCCGAGCTGTCGTGCACGAAGGTCAAGTCGCCGATCAGCGCGATGGTCCGTCCAACTCCTCCGCCCTCAACCGCCGTTTCGCGTTCAAAAGCCAAGGCGGCTCCGATCGCTGTCGACACCGTTCCGTCGATACCCGCCACGCCGCGGTTGGACCGCACCTTCACACCGGAGCCGGTGAATCCCACCAGTGCCAGATCGCGGACCGGGTTCGACGCACCCAGCACCAGCTGATCGCCGGGCCGCACCGCATCTGCCACCGCCGCCGCGACATGCAGGCCGGTAGTCAGCGAATGGACGGCAAGCTGATCGCGCACCGCGGTGACGGCGTGGCTGTTGGCCTGCGCACAGCGGCCCAGCCAGTCCGCGGACGGAGCACCCGAGGTGACCGCACGGGTGCCGGTGGCCTGTGAGTTTCCCGACACGTCAGGCCAGCGCGGACCTGTGGTCAGTGCGAACACAGGAACCGACGCATCAGCCAGCAGCGTGGAGACCTGACGGTGCAGCGTCGGGCGGCCCAACATGATGACCTGCTTGGGATGCAGCAGCGGCAATGCAAACGGATGTAACGGGTTCTGCGCAGCCGGCGCCGTCGGCTCGGCGACGGTCGGCAGATGCGCCAGATTCCGGTGGACGCCGGCCCCGTGCCCGGCAATGACCACCGTGTCGGCGGTGAGGTCGATCTCCAGGGGCTGGTCGAACCTCGCCGGCGGCGTGTAGGTCCAAGGTTTACCGTCCGGACGGCCTTCTGGGGCATAGGGTCGGCCGGGCACCTCAGAGTCGTCGAGGGCGGGGACCAGCGGCTCGCGCAGGGGGATGTCGAACTGCACCGGGCCGGCATTAGCCGACCGAGACCCTCTGGCCGCCACCAGAACCCGGCAAGTCACTGACCGCCACTGTGCGTTGAGCGCATCGAGTTCGCCGGGCACCGAACCGCGAAGGTCGGGCGCCAGCCCGAGGCTGACATTCGCGCGCACCTGGGTGCCGAAGTAACCCAGCTGCTCGAAAGTCTGATTGGCCCCGGTGCCCAGCAGTTCGTAGGGCCGGTTGGCCGACAACACGATCAGCGGCACGCGGCCGTAGTTCGCCTCCACCACCGCCGGACCCAAGTTGGCCACGGCCGTACCTGACGTCATGGCCACACACACTGGAGCACGCTCCGACGACGCCAACCCGATCGCCAGGAAACCCGCCGTGCGTTCGTCGATTCGCACGTGCAGCCGCAAACGACCAGCGCGGTCCGCGTCGTGCAGCGCGAACGCCAACGGAGCATTGCGCGAGCCCGGACTCAGCACCACGTCGCGTACGCCGCCGCGGATCAGTTCGTCGACGACCACGCGCGACTGTGTCGTCGACGGGTTCATCTCTACAGACTATCGGCGAAGAAATTCAGGATCGCGGTGTTGACCACCTGCGGCTTCTCGAGGAACCCGAGGTGACCGGTGCCGGGAATCTCCAGGAAGCGACCGTTGGGCAGCGCCTGGGCCACCTCGCGGCCGAGGTATGAGGGCAGCACCACGTCGTCGGCGAAACCGATGACCAGGGTCGGGGTGGCCACGTTCTGGTAGGCGGCGAGCCGGCTGCTCTGCGGTGCGATCTTCAGGTGGGTCCGCATGCCGGGGGTTGGTTTCTGCGGCCACATCGTGAACATTTCGATCCAGTCGCGAACCGCCCGGTCGTCGTTCAAGGTCTTTGACGAAAAACTTTCCAACAGGCGGACTTTCGCTTCGAACTCGACAGGCAACTGCAAACCGGATTCCGCGAGCGCCCGCTCGCCGGACCAGAAGAAGTCGCGGGTGCGGTCGTGGCGGCCGCGGGTGGCCATCAGCACTGCTGATCGGACCAGCTCGGGCCGCGCCACCATGAGCTCTTGGGCGATGTAGGAGCCCATCGACACCCCCACGACCCGTACCGGGGCGAGCCCGAGTTCGTCGATCAGGTCAGCGACATCACCGACCATCGTCTCGGTGGTGAATCCCTCCGCGTTCTCGGTCGCGCCGGTACCGCGATTGTCGAACGTGACGCAACGGTACCCAGCACGAGCGAAAACAGGCACCTGGTGCAGATGCCAGGTGCGACCGGCACCCCCACGACCCGCGATGAACAACACCGGCTCCCCCGAGCCGCGTTCGTCATAAGCCAAATTCACCTCGCCGACGCTACTGGACACGTGATTTCGGCGTGTTTGTCGTCGCTGAGC
>NZ_JBMYXC010000020.1:0-55196 GCF_049608025.1 Mycobacterium sp.
GGCGAAACATGTCCGGCGGCGTCGGCGAAACATGTCCGGCGGCGTCGGCGAAACATGTCCGGCGGCGTCGGCGAAACAAGGAAAGGAATCATGAGCCGCACGCTCCAGCAGGAGAAAGACTTTAGGGGTCACCTGTCGATCACGGTGACGGCGTAATCGACGGCCGACTCACCCAGTCGCGGGTGCCTCGATGTCAGCTGATCTGCCACCCGATGGAGGGGTCAACGGCGATGGACGAGACATCGACAACTTCGAAGGCCTCAATCGGGATGGTGTTCAGTTCCTGCGCCGCAACGAGGTGCTCGGTCCCGACCCAGCCGGTGCTCATTGTGCCCAGTGAAGCGCCGGGTCCTGCCGGGCCAGAGTCGTAGATGACGGCGCCGTGAACCTGCAGGCCCCGCAGGACGATTTGGGTGCCGCGCGAATAGGGGGTGATGTCGAAGTCGCTGTTCAGTCGGAACACCGTTCCCATCGGGACCCCGTCGGGGCTGGTGCCGTCGCCTGCGCGTGCCGGCCAGGTGAAGCCGGCGCCGCGGTCGGCGGCGATGACCAAGCCCAGCATGTGGTCGATCTCACCGCGTTCCAGATCATCGGGGCGCAGCAGCATCGGCATGAACGGCAGCCGGGACGCGTTGGCCCAGCCGATCTCTGGGTACAGGTGCGAGCTCATGTCGTACTGTGCGCCGGCTCCGGCAATCCATTGGTCACCCCAGATGGCTCGGTATGCCGCGTTTCCGAGCGCATCGAGAAGACCGGCGTCGGGAAGTTCGACACCATTGGCGACGTTGATGAGCTCCTGGGAGATGCACGTGCCTTTCTGGAACACGAACAGGTGACGGTCCCAGGCCGGGACTGAGGGCATGCCTTCGACGAGCGGGCGGTCGGGGATCGCGTAGGGGCGGTCATCGATGCCCGGTCCGCTGGTGGAATAGCCCCGGTTGAAGATCACCGTTTCCTTTGGGTGCGACGCCTCGACGACGTTCACCGGCAAGCCGCCGCCGGTGCTGCCCATCCATTCTTTGGCGCCCATACCGGACTTCAGTGTGCCGCCGGCGCCCCCGCCGAGCAGTTCGATGAACTTGTCGGACTCGGGCAGCAGCGGAAGGCCTCGAACATCGGCGTGGAAGATGGTGTCGGCCGGCATCAGGGTGCAACCGCAGAAGGTGGAATCCGGTAGTGGAGGTGGAGCTTGGTCGCTAGGGCTGATCTCGACACGGACAGGCACCGCGATGCTGCCGCCGTGGCCGTCGTCGACGGTGACACTCACTGCGTCCACTGAATCGGAGGCGGTGGCGTAGGGATGCCAGGCGTTGTACCGCGCGTGGGCAGTGGGGGTGTAGGTGAAGCTGCCGTCGGCGTTCACCGTGAAGGTGCCCTTGAGCGTCGTGGTCGAGCCGCTGTAGTTCAGCGGGTCAGAGTCGGCGTCTTGACCGATCACCGTTCCCATCGTGATCCCGGTGAGCGCATCCGGACTACCGACAGTTGAGCTCCCCGTCGGCGCGGCGTTGACCGGACCGATCGCCACGTTCACCGGAATCTCGGTGAGCGCGCCGTACTTGTCGACGACCTGGACCTTGAAGGAGTCGGTCTTGTCCGCGGCGGTGGCGGAGGTGGCCGCGGCCGCGTGGCGTGCGGCAGCGTTGGGCGTGTAGGTGAAACCGCCACCGCGTTTGACCGACACCGTGCCCTTATCGGTCACCGTCGTAGATTCGATATAGGACAGCGAGTCCCAATTGGGGTCGGCGGCCTTGACCGCACCGGTTACGACCCCGCTCGCGGCGTTGGGTGCGCCGACGTTGCGCGAGCGCACCACCGGCGCGGAATTGAGCGGGACCACGGTGGTGTTCACCTGAACCGAGGTGGTGCCGCCCTGGCCGTCGCTGACCTTGACCGAGAAGCGATCCGAATTGATGAACGGGAGGAATCGGGCCAGCAAGCGGACGAACTCGTTTGTTGAGTAGGTGAAATTTCCGTCGCCGAGGTTGCTCACCCAGCCCCACGTCGGTCGGCTCGCAGTGTAGGTCAGTGCGTCGTTGTCCATGTCGCTGGCAACAACGGACACCCGGGTGACGCCGGTGACCCCATCGGGTGCGGCTACCGTCGCCGTTGCGGTGGG
The DNA here is from genome assembly GCF_049608025.1 of Mycobacterium sp. Classification (GTDB taxonomy): domain Bacteria; phylum Actinomycetota; class Actinomycetes; order Mycobacteriales; family Mycobacteriaceae; genus Mycobacterium. Next base: position 2,117 of record NZ_JBMYXC010000020.1, read on the forward strand.
CGCGGAGTTGACCGAGCTGATGGATGCGGCCCTGCCTGGCGTCTGGCCGGACTGGACAGTGGCCGCTGTCGCGACTTGGTCGACTCCCGCCGAAATAGGTTCAGTGGCAACCATATCGGTGGTGCCGGTCGATTGTGCGGCGGGCGCTTCGAACTCTTGGGGCTGATCCGAGGCGCGGCGCGCTGCTCCGAGAACGGACGATAACGCCTGCGTATCCAGCGGCAACTGCCGATCGGGTGCGGGCACCTCTTGGGCAGTCGGCGAGATTGCGTCCTGGAACTGCTCGTCGTCTGGCAGTGGAACATCGGAATAGTCTGGTATTTCGGCGGTTTCGGACTGGGAGGCGCGGCCTGAGCCAAGGCGCTCTACTGCGTCCTCAGTCGGCTCGTCAGTTTCTGCGAGGGCCTCAGGTTCGTCACCGTATCCGGATTCGTCGCCGTAATCAGGTTCGTCACCGTATCTAGATTCGTCGCCGTATTCGGTTGCGGCGGCCGACTCGGCGCGCGGACTCGACTCGGACGTGAATCTGCTTTGTGAGCCCGACGTACGCAGGCTGTGGTTGCCCGCGCTCTGCGCCGACGGTCCACTCGAGGAGTCGTCGGTGGAGGATCGGGCCCCGTCTGAGCTGCTTTCCGTCCCACTGCTGGAACGGTTCGATGTGTTGTTGCTGTCCGAATCGGCGCTGCCTGCAGACGACGATGAATCTGCAGGGTCGGCGGCGGCTTCCCCGATACCCCCGACCGCTACCGCAATCCCGATGCCGAGCGAAACGGCGAGACCGGCGGCCCGCCCCACATGCTCATTAGCTGCCATTGCAAGGCCCCCTCCATGCAAGGCCAAGAATAGTCGTGTTGGTGATCGAAGTTCTGGGGATTCGCCTAGTTCGCAAGGCGTAATGGCGTGTTAGCGGGGCGGGGTGGTTATGGATCCGGCACGCTGGTACTCGATTCCCGCGCGTCCGGCGTTCCTCCGCCGCGCGGTATGCGCACACCTATGGTGATGTTCACCACGACACCAGGCCTTTCGGAGAGCGACGGGCCGCGACGCTCTCGGGAGTGAGCGATGTCCAGCGACCAGGGTGCCCGCCAAGATTGCGAAAGCAACGAACGCGAACTGCACGGAGACAACGAGTTCGACGAACAGTCGGCTGGTGAGCGCGCACCGGCCGAGAGCAAGTCAACCTTCCGCAGACGCTGGATCGGGTTTGGTGCCGGTCTGCTGCTGGCGGTGCTGGTCTACCTGCTCCTGCCCGGTGACCTGGCGCACCCGGCCAAGCTCACCGCCGCCATCGCGGTCCTGATGGGCGTGTGGTGGATGACCGAGGCGATCCCGATTCCGGCCACTGCTTTGCTGCCCCTCGTCGTCTTTCCGACGCTCGTGGACGATGTGAGCGTCAGCGACGTCGGCGGCTACTACGGCAGCAGCATCATCTTTCTGTTCATGGGCGGATTCCTCATCGCCCTGGCGATGCAGCGGTGGAATCTGCACCGCCGCATCGCGCTACTCACGGTGCGGGCGATGGGTACCAGTGCGACGCGGGTGATCGCCGGCTTCATGCTCGCCACCGCGTTCTTGAGTATGTGGGTCTCCAACACGGCGACCGCAGTGATGATGGTGCCGATCGGCGTATCGGTACTGATGCTGGCCGGCACCGTCTCAGGCAACGTCTCAGGGGAGGGCGGCGAGGACCCCGAGAGCGATGTTAAGGAGCAGGTGAAGCGGTCCAACTTCGGCACGGCGCTGATGTTGGGCATTGCGTACGCCGCCTCGGTCGGCTCTCTGGCGACCATCATCGGCACTCCGCCGAACGCCTTGCTCGTGGGCTACCTGCAGGATGAGCAGAACATCAGTATCGGCTTCGGCCAGTGGATGCTGCTGGGTCTTCCGCTCGCCAGCGTCCTGCTGGTGCTCACCTGGCTGCTGTTGGCCAAGGTGATATTCAAGCCCGAGATCGACGAGATCCCTGGCGGTAAGAAGTTGTTCGACACCGAGCTGGGCAAACTTGGCGGCACCTCCACCGGCGAGCGGCGCGTGATGGTGATCTTCGCCCTGGCCGCGATCAGCTGGATATCGTTCCCGCTCCTCTGGGAGCAGCCTCCCATCTCTGACGCCGGCATCGCGATCGGCGCCGGGTTACTGCTCTTCATCCTGCCGGCGGGGTCGAAACGGGGCGTGCGGTTGCTCGACTGGGACACTGCGGTCCAGCTTCCATGGGGTGTGCTGTTGCTTTTCGGGGGCGGACTGGCACTGTCGTCGCAATTCGGTTCGTCGGGACTCACCGAGTGGATCGGCACGCAGGCAGAGAGCCTGAAGGGGCTCTCGATTCTGCTGCTGGTGGGGGTGATCACGACGGCGGTGATCTTCCTGACCGAGCTGACGAGCAACACCGCCACCGCCGCAACGTTCCTGCCGGTGATCGGCGGGGTTGCGGTGGGCATCGGCCAGGATCCGTTACTGCTGACGATTCCGGTCGCCCTGGCGGCGACCTCGGCGTTCATGCTTCCGGCGGCGACCCCGCCCAACGCCATCGTCTTCGGCACCGGCTACGTCAACATCGGCAGCATGGTCAAGGGCGGGATCTGGCTGAATCTGTTGGCGATCCTGCTCATCAGCGTGGCCACCACCACGCTGGCAGTGTGGGTCTTCAGCATCGCGACCTGACGACTCGCAGGGCTTCGTCGCGGCCCCCGGTGAGGGCTGAGGTGTCGTTGCGCCCCTGTTGCGCCCCCGGCAGGGATCGAACCTGCGACCAACCGCTTAGAAGGCGGCTGCTCTATCCGCTGAGCTACGGGGGCCGCGCGCACCCACCCTAGACGGTGCTGTTCCCGGCAACGGAGCACGCGCCGTTCGATCTCGTTGCTCACGCAGCTGGAGAGTTACATCGGCTTCAGGTGAAGAACCGATCGGCATGAACAGCGGCCGCCGCCGTCAAGTTTCCGTCGATGTCGGCGGACCGCAACCGAACCCACGCGACGCCGACCGACGACGGCGTATTCGACGCGGCGTCCAGACGCGGTGTCCATCAGTGCGGAGATCTGTCCGGCATTCAGCAGGTCCGAACCCGGGGGTGTCCTGCCGGACTCCGGAATGGGGACCGCCGCACGTGCGGCGAGAATAAAAGCCACTCCGGCTCTCAGGGTGGCCGACTAGCGTGGAGCCATGAGCAACCTGCCGGAACTGGACGCGGCCGGACTGCCGGAAGAACTCAGTGCGCTCGACCAGCTCCTGCACCGCGGCGAAGCCAATCCGCGCACCCGCTCGGGCATCATGACGCTGGAACTTCTCGACACCACACCGGACTGGGAGCTTCTCCGCGGCCGCTTCGAGAACGCCTCGCGCAAGGTGCTGCGGCTCCGGCAGAAGGTGGTGACGCCGACACTGCCCACTACTGCTCCGCGCTGGGTCGTGGATCCCGACTTCAACCTCGACTTCCATCTTCGCCGGGTTCGCGCCCCAGAGCCGGGAACCCTGCGCCAGGTGATGGATCTCGCCGAAGTTGCCGCGCAGTCGCCTCTGGACATCTCCCGTCCGCTGTGGACGGCCACGCTCATCGAGGGGGTGGGCAACGGCCGCGCGGCACTGATGGTGCACCTCAGCCATGCGGTGACCGACGGTGTCGGCGGCGTCGAGATGTTCGCCAACCTCTACGATCTTGAGCGTGACCCGCCTGCGCAGGACACCGCACCACTTCCCATCCCGTCCGATCTGTCGCCCAACGATCTGATGCGTCGCGGTATCAATCGGCTGCCAGGCACCGTCGCGGGCGGCATGCGCGATGTCCTGTTCGGTACTGCGCAGGCGGTGGGACACGCGGTGCGGGACCCGGTGTCACGGCTGGGCAGTGTCGTGGACTACGCGATGTCGGGCGCCCGGGTGATCGGACCGGTCGCCGACCCGTCGCCGTTGTTGCGGCGCCGCAGTCTGTCCTCGCGCAGCGAAGCCATCGACATCAAGTTCGGGGATCTGCACCATGCGGCCAAGGCTGCCGGCGGTTCGATCAACGACGCCTATCTTGCCGGGTTGTGCGGCGCGCTGCGCCTCTATCATCAGGCGAAGGGCATTCCCGTCGAGACCCTGCCGATGGCCGTCCCGGTGAACTTGCGTTCCGATGCAGATCCAGCCGGGGGCAACAGGTTCGCCGGCGTCAACCTCGCGGCACCGATCAGCCTGTCGGATCCGGAAGTTCGCATCAAGAACATCAGAACCCAGATGACCCGCAAGCGAGACGAGCGGGCCCTCGACATGGTCGGAGCGATCGCGCCCTTAGTCAGCCTGCTGCCGGATACGGTGCTGGAGTCCATGGCGGGGTCCATCGTGAACTCCGATGTGCAGGCCAGCAATGTGCCCGTCTATGCCGGAGACACCTACATCGCCGGCGCGAAGGTGCTGCGGCAGTACGGTCTCGGGCCATTGCCCGGCGTGGCGATGATGGCCGTGCTGATATCCCGGTCCGGTTACTGCACCATCAGCGTCCGCTATGACAGGGCCTCGATCACCGACCCGGACCTGCTCGCGAGCTGCCTGCTGAGCGGCTTCGACGAAGTGCTGGCTCTCGGCGGTGAGGGCCGCGCTTCCCCGGCGACGTTCAAAGCCCCGCCACCGACAACGGCGGGGGATTCCCGGCCCTTCTCACCTAACGAAAGTGTCAAGCAATGACATCGGGGACATCGGGGACATCGGGGACATCGGGGACCGGTCACATGCGTCTGCCCGGTTCGGTCGCGGAAGTCGAAGCCAGCCCACGCGGCCCCAAGGTCGGCGCGTTCTTCGACCTCGACGGCACGCTCGTCGCGGGCTTCACCGGGGTGGTGATGACACAGGACCGAATACGGCGCGGGCAGATGTCCGTCGGCGAGTTCATCGGCATGGTGCAGGCAGGTCTCAACCACCAGTTGGGCCGCTCCGAGTTCGAGGATCTCATCGGCAAGGGTGCCCGCATGCTGCGCGGCAACTCGCTCGCCGACATCGACGAATTAGCAGAGCGACTCTTCGTGCAGAAGATCGTCAGTCGGATCTATCCGGAAATGCGTGAGCTCGTCCGGGCGCACATGGCCCGCGGCCACACGGTCGTACTCAGTTCATCCGCACTGACGGTGCAGGTTGAGCCGGTGGCACGGTTCCTGGGTATCCGGAACGTCCTGAGCAACAAATTCGAGACCGACGACGACGGGCTGATCACCGGCGAGGTCCAGCGGCCGATCATCTGGGGGCCGGGCAAGGCCAGGGCAGTTCAAGGGTTCGCCGGTGCGAACGAGGTCGACCTATCGAAGAGCTACTTCTACGCCGACGGAGACGAGGACGTCGCGCTGATGTACCTGGTCGGGAACCCGCGCCCGACGAACCCGGCGGGCAAGATGGCCGCGGTCGCAGCCAAGCGTGGTTGGCCGGTGCTGCGGTTCAGCAGCCGCAGCGGCAGTAGCCCGCTCTCGCAGCTGCGCACCGCAGCGGGAATCGCGACGATGATGCCGATCGCCGCCGGAGCCGTGGGTGTCGGTCTGTTGACCCGAAACAAACGCACCGGGGTCAACTTCTTCACCTCGATGTTCGGGCGGACGCTCCTGAACACCATCGGTATCAACCTGCATGTTCTCGGCAAGGAAAACCTGACCGCGCAGCGGCCCGCGGTGTTCATCTTCAACCACCGCAACCAGGCGGACCCGATGATCGCCGGAAGGCTGATCAGCGACAACTTCACCTCGGTGGGCAAGAAGGAATTGGAGAGCGATCCCATCGTCGGCACCATGGGCAAGATCATGGATGCTGTCTTCATCGAACGTGACGACCCGGCCAAGGCGGTCGAAAGCCTGAAGAAGGTCGAAGAGCTCGCAGGCAAGGGCCTGTCTATCCTCATCGCACCCGAGGGCACCCGACTGGACACCACTGAGGTCGGCCCGTTCAAGAAAGGTCCGTTCCGGATCGCCATGTCGGCCGGCATTCCGATCGTGCCGATCGTGATCCGCAACGCCGAAGTGATCGCGGCGCGCGACTCAAGCACGTTCAACGCCGGCACCGTCGATGTCGTTGTCTATCCGCCGATTTCGGTCGAAGACTGGACTCACGACAATTTGACGGAGCGTATCGCCGAGGTCCGTGAGCTCTATCTCGAGACGCTCAGGGACTGGCCGCGCGATGAGCTGCCCACGCCTGATCTCTACAAGCGCGCCAAGGCGCGGGCCAAGAAGGCCGCCGCCGCGAACGCGTCGGCCAAGAAGGCAGCGGCCAAGAAGGCCACCGCCGCGAGCGCGTCGGCCAAGAAGGCGCCCGCCAAGAAGGCGCCCGCCAAGAAGGCGCCCGCCAAGAAGGCCGACGCCACGAACGCGGCGGCCAAGAAGGCGCCGACCACGAGAACGCCTACCAAGCGCACCGGCTCGAAAGGGCGGCCATGAAGGCACGGATTGACGACATGGCGGCCTTCAGTGCCACCGGCGACACCCTCATCCTGGCTTCGGTGTCCTCGCCGGCCGAGGGGGAACTGTTCAACGACTGGCTACACCTTCAGCGTCGCGAGCACCCCGGCGCGAACATCGAAGTGCTCAAGCTGCCCGCCGACGATGATCCGCCGGAAAGTGTTCTGTCCGGACTCGTTGATCTGCTCGAAGCCGACGAGGATCGCTCGGTGGTCCCGGTTCGGGTGTTCTGGGTGCCCGGCGGTTTGCCCACGCGGTCCAAAGTGGTTTCGTTGCTATCGGGTCGCGACACCTATTGCCCGCCAAAGATTCTGCAGCGCCGCATCCTCAAGCGCAATCCATCGCGTGCCCGGGTGGTTGCCGGCGAACCTGCCAAGGTGTCCGAATTGCGCGAGCAGTGGAGCGACACCACTGTCGCCGAAAACCCTAGGGATTTCGCACGATTCGTTATTCGCCGGGCAATACTGGCTATCGAGCGTGTCGAACTTCGCTTGCTCGGGCCCGAGTACAAGTCACCCCGCCTGGTCAAACCCGAGATGCTGGCCTCCGCACGGTTCCGCGAAGGGTTGGAGAAAATTCCCGGAGCGACCGTCGACAAGGCCGGCGTCATGCTCGACGAACTCGGCACCGGCTGGAGTCGCTTCTCCGTCGATCTGATTCCGTCGGTGGGCCGGGCGATCTTCAGCCGAGGATTCGATCCGAATATCGACTACGACCGCCTTGAGGTCGAATCGATGCGGCATGCGCTCGAAGCTCACCCTGCGGTGCTGCTGTTCTCGCACCGGTCCTATCTCGATGGCGTGATCGTCCCCGTGGCGATGCAGGAGAACCGGTTGCCGCCGGTGCACACCTTCGCGGGCATCAACCTTTCCTTCGGTGCGATGGGCCCGCTGATGCGCCGTTCAGGCGTCATCTTCATCCGTCGTAAGCTTGATGATCCGCTCTACAAGTATGTGCTGCGCCAGTTCGTCGGCTACATCGTGGAGAAGCGGTTCAACCTCAGCTGGTCCATCGAAGGCACCCGGTCGCGAACCGGAAAGATGCTGCCCCCCAAGCTAGGTCTGCTGGCCTACGTCGCCGACGCCTATCTGGACGGCCGCAGCGACGACATCCTGCTTCAGCCGGTCTCGATCAGCTTCGACCAACTGCACGAAACCGCTGAGTACGCGGCCTACGCCCGGGGCGGGGAGAAGACCCCCGAGGGGTTGTCCTGGATGTACAACTTCATCAAGGCTCAGGGCGAGCGCAATTACGGCAAGATCTACGTGCGCTTCCCCGAGGCGGTCTCGATGCGTGAATATCTGGGTGAGCCGCACGGCCCGATGGTCGACGACGAAGACGCCAAACGCCTTGCCCTGCAGAAGATGGCGTTCGAGGTTGCCTGGCGGATCCTCCAGGTCACCCCGGTGAACGCCACCGCGCTGGTGTCGGCATTGCTGCTCAGCACCCGTGGCGTCGCGCTGACCCTCGACCAGCTGCACCACACCTTGCAGGACTCGCTGGACTATCTCGAGCGCAAGCAGACTCCGATGACCAACAGCGCGCTGCGGCTGCGCACCCCCGACGGGGTCCGCGCCGCTGTCGACGCGCTGTCCAACGGACACCCGGTGACCCGAATCGACGGCGGCCGGGAGCCTGTTTGGTACATCGCGCCCCAGGACGAGTACGAGGCCGCGTTCTACCGGAACTCCCTGATCGACGCTTTCCTGGAGACGTCGCTGATGGAACTCGCACTCGCCCATGCCGCACGGGCGGAATCGGGTCGCTTGGAGGCCTTTTGGTCGCAGGTGATGCGACTTCGCGATTTGCTGAAGTTCGATTTCTACTTCGCCGACTCCGCGAGCTTTCGGGAACACGTCGTTGAGGAGATGTCCTGGCACGAGAATTGGGAGGATGACGTGGAGGCCGGTGGTGACCGGATTGCGGCGGTGTTGCGGGCCAAACGTCCCGCGATCGCGGCGCCGCTGCTGCGCCCGTTCTTCGAGGCTTACCGGATTGTCGCCGACGTCTTGATCGATGCGTCGGCCGACATCTCCGAGAGGGACCTGACGGCTAAGGCACTGGGATTGGGGCAGCAGTACGTGGCCCAGGGCGTAGTCCGCAGCACTGAGTCCGCTTCGACGTTGCTGTTCACTACGGCTCGGCAAGTCGCCGTCGACCAGAACCTGCTCGGGCCGGCCGAGGACCTGGCCGACCGGAGGGTCGCCTTCCGCGATGAGTTGCGGGGGATCCTCGCCGACATGGAAAGGGCCGAAGAGTACTCGCGCGAGCAGTTCTTCGCCCGCGAGCGGAGCCGCCAGAGGTTACGCAGCGGCCCTGTGTAGTCGGCGCGATCCGGCAGGGTCATACCCTAGGCGGATGACGTCGACCGGTCGCCTCGCACCCACCGGGGAGCGCGTTGTGCCGGTGTGGTCGGTGCTGTACGGGGTGGCACTGCTGGCCGGGGTCACCGCAGCAGCGCTTGCCGCACTTGCGTTAGCGGATGCGCTAACCGCCACGGGTCTGCCTGATCCGGGTCCGGTGACCAATTACGGGCTGCCGTTTGTGAAGGCGGCAGGGGAGATCGCCGCGGTAACGGCCACCGGCTCATTTCTCTTCGCCGCGTTCATGGTGCCACCGCAGCGCAATGGGGTGCTCGACGCCGCGGGCTATCGTGCGTTGCGCACCGGCACGGTGGCTTCCGGGATATGGACGATCTGCGCGGTGTTGATGGTGGCGCTCACGGTGTCCGACGTCAGTGGCCAGCCGCTGTCGGGGCGGCTGAGTCCAGCCGACATCTGGTCGGTGGCCGGGCTCATCGATGTGGCGAGCGCATGGCGCTGGACCGCGGTGTTCGCGTTCGTCGTGGCCGTCGTGAGCGCGGCGGTGTTGCGGTGGTCGTGGACGCCACCACTGTTCATCGGATCGCTGGTGACGCTGCTTCCGCTTGCGCTGACCGGACACGCGTCCTCCGGAGGGGCGCACGACGTCGCCACGAACAGTCTGCTCGTGCATCTCATCGCCGGCGCTCTGTGGGCAGGTGGTCTGCTGGCGCTGCTGGCCCACGCGCTCCGCGGCGGTGAACACGCCGGTCTGGCGGCACGGCGATTCTCGGCAGTCGCCCTGTGGTGCTTCGTGGCGATGGCGCTCAGCGGGGTGATCAACGCGTTCGTGCGTATTCGGCCGGAAGACCTTGTGCGCAGTGACTATGGCTGGTTGATCGTGGCGAAGGTGGCGGCGCTCTGCGCGCTCGGCTACCTAGGGTGGCGACAGCGCCGGAGCGGAGTGGCCGCACTGCAGCAGGACGCTGCGGCCCGCGGCCCGTTGATCCGCCTGGCGCTTGTCGAGGCGGCCATCTTCGGCTTGACGTTCGGGGTGGCGGTGGCGCTGGGCCGCACTCCGCCCCCTCCTCCGCAAAACCTCAACCTGTCCATACCCGCGGTCGAGATCGGGTACGACCTGGCCGGTCCCCCCACCGTGGGCAGGGTGCTGTTCGACTGGCGCTTCGATCTGCTGTTCGGCACTGCGGCCATCGTGCTCGCCGCGGTCTATCTCGCTGCCGTGTACCGGCTGAAGCGCCGGGGTGACGCCTGGCCCGCCGGCAGGGTCGCGGCATGGCTTCTCGGATGCCTGCTGCTGCTGGTGACGACGTCGTCGGGGATCGGCCGCTACATGCCCGCGATGTTCAGCATGCACATGATCGCCCACATGATGCTGTCGATGTTGGTGCCGATCCTGCTGGTGCTGGGCGGACCGGTCACGCTGGCACTGCGGGCGCTGCCCGCGGCCGGGCGCGGCGAGCCGCCGGGGCCTCGCGAGTGGTTGCTGGCCGCCCTGCATTCGCGGGTGTCTCGGGTGCTGACCAACCCGTTCGTGGCGACCGCGCTGTTCGTCGTCGGCTTCTACGGCTTGTACTTCGGCGGGCTCTTCGATGCCACCGTGGGCAGCCACGGCGCCCACGTCGCGATGAACGTGCATTTTCTTCTCAGCGGCTACCTGTTCTATTGGGTGGTCATCGGAGTGGATCCGACGCCACGACCGATACCGCCCGTCGGCAAGCTGGCGGTGGTGTTCGCTTCGGTCCCGCTGCATGCGTTCTTCGGCGTGGTGCTGATGGGAACTCCGACGGTGATGGGCGAGCGGTTCTATCGGTCGCTGCAACTGCCGTGGCACACCGACCTGATCGGCGATCAACGCCTCGGAGGCGGGATTGCCTGGGCTGCAGGTGAAGTCCCCCTCGTCGTGGTGCTGATCGCGCTATTCATCCAGTGGCGTCGCGCCGACCAGCGCACCGCCAAGCGACTGGACCGAGCCGCCGACCGCGACGACGACGCGGATTTGGCGGCGTACAACAGGATGCTGGCCGAACTGGCCCGGCGAGAATCGTCCGAAAGCGGCTAGCGCGGCGGTTATCCCCAATGCGCAACTCATCCACAGCGCGCGTCGTTTCGGGGGACTCCTCGGTGCCAGATGTCGGCGAGACGGCAGTTAATGGCTGTGTCACCGACGGATCAGGCGCACTGCCTGGTCTGCGGCCGAAAAATGAGGAAGGAACCATCCATGTTCGAGACACCCATCACTGTCGTCGGCACCATCGTCACCAATCCCGAGCGCCGTTGGGTCGGGGAGCAGGAGCTCTTCAAATTCCGGGTGGCCAGCAACTCGCGCCGGCGCACCTCCGAGGGGAATTGGGAACCGGGCAACTCGCTGTACGCCACGGTGAACTGTTGGGGGCGCCTTGTCACGGGCGTAGGGGCAGGGCTCGGGAAGGGCGACGCGGTGATTGTCGTTGGCAACATTTACACGAGTGAATACCAGGACCGCGACGGCAATCGACGCTCGTCGCTCGAGATAAGGGCTGCCTCTGTGGGGCCGGATCTGGCCCGGTGCATTGTCCGCATCGACAAGCGCAGACATCCCGACACCGCCGGTGCCGGGGCTGGCGGCGACGGCCGGGGCGACGGCCAGGCGGACGGTCGAGCAGAACTCGGGGGCGACGGTGAAACAGAACTCGGGGGCGACGGTAGACCAGAGCTCCGGGGCGCCGGCGAGGGCGAGGTCGGGGGAGCAGGCGACGGCCACGGCGACGGCGAGGGCGAGGTCGGGGGAGTGCGCGACGGCCAGGGCGACGGCGACGGCGCTGACGGCGAGTCCGGGTTCGAGGATCCGGGCCTGCCACTGACCGCCTAGCGGCAGACACCGCGGGCACGGCCACGCCTAGTATGGGCCCCGACCATCGCAGGATCGGCAAGAGATCGCGAAGATCGAGAGAGGCGACACTACGGCAATGGCCGAATTCATCTACACGATGCGGAAGGTCCGCAAGGCGCACGGCGACAAGGTCATCCTTGACGACGTCACCCTGAACTTCCTTCCGGGCGCGAAGATCGGCGTCGTCGGCCCCAACGGGGCCGGTAAGTCGAGCGTCTTGCGGATCATGGCCGGATTGGACCAGCCCAACAACGGTGACGCGTTCCTGGCACCCGGCGCGAGCGTGGGCATCCTGGAACAGGAGCCTCACCTCGACGAGACCAAGACGGTTCGCGAGAACGTCGAGGGTGGCGTGGCGATCAAGGGCAAGCTCAACCGGTACAACGAGGTCGCCGAGCTGATGGCCACCGACTACACCGACGAGCTGATGGAGGAGATGGGCAGGCTTCAGGAAGAGTTGGACGCCGCCGATGCGTGGGACATCGACTCGCAACTCGAGCAGGCCATGGATGCGCTGCGCTGCCCGCCTCCCGAAGATCCGGTGACCCAGCTTTCCGGTGGTGAGCGGCGCCGCGTGGCGCTGTGCAAGTTGCTGCTGTCCAAGCCCGATCTGTTGTTGCTCGACGAGCCGACGAACCACCTCGACGCCGAGAGCGTGCTGTGGCTTGAGCAGCATCTCGCCGAGTACAAGGGCGCCATCCTGGCGGTCACACACGACCGGTATTTCCTCGACAATGTCGCCGAGTGGATTCTGGAGCTCGACCGCGGTCGCGCCTACCCCTATGAGGGCAACTACTCGACCTATCTGGAGAAGAAGGCCGAGCGCGTGGCCGTCCAGGGCCGCAAGGACGCCAAGCTGCAAAAGCGACTGCAGGAGGAACTCGCCTGGGTCCGGTCGGGCGCCAAGGCCCGGCAGGCGAAGAACAAGGCGCGTCTCGGTCGATACGAGGAGATGGCGGCCGAGGCCGAGAAGACCCGCAAGCTCGACTTCGAGGAGATCCAGATCCCGACCGGACCACGGTTGGGCAACGTTGTCGTCGAGGTCGAGCACCTCGACAAGGGTTTCGAGGGTAGGCAGCTGATCAAGGACCTGTCGTTCACGCTGCCGCGCAATGGCATCGTCGGGGTCATCGGACCCAACGGCGTCGGCAAGACCACATTGTTCAAGACGATCGTGGGTCTCGAGCAGCCGGACAGTGGCGCCGTCAGGGTCGGCGAGACAGTCAGATTGAGCTACGTCGATCAGAGCCGGGCCGGGATCGACCCCAAGAAGTCGGTCTGGCAGGTGGTCTCCGACGGGCTGGACTATATCGAGGTTGGGCAGAACGAAGTTCCGTCTCGGGCCTATGTGTCGGCGTTCGGGTTCAAGGGTCCCGACCAGCAAAAACCAGCTGGCGTGCTGTCCGGCGGAGAGCGTAACCGGCTGAATCTCGCGCTGACGCTCAAGGAGGGCGGCAACCTGATCCTGCTCGATGAGCCGACCAACGACCTCGACGTCGAAACGCTGAGCTCCTTGGAGAACGCCCTAGAGCACTTCCCCGGCTGTGCCGTGGTGATCTCCCACGATCGGTGGTTCCTCGATCGGACCTGCACGCACATCTTGGCGTGGGAGGGCGAGGATGACAACGATGCCAAGTGGTTCTGGTTCGAGGGCAACTTCGGTGGCTACGAAGAGAACAAAGTGGAGCGGCTCGGTGTGGAAGCGGCCCGTCCGCACAGGGTGACCCACCGAAAGCTCACACGAGGATAGTCTCGTCGTGCGGGCCACGACATCGGCGCCTCTTCGCGGCGTCGGTGACAGCCAACGGGGGCCGGTTCGCATGGGTAAGTCAGGAGCGGCGAATGTCGTTGGATCCGGGTGCCGTCGAGGGCCGATCTGAGCGTGATGTGACTACGGAGGTCATCGACCGGCTTATTCCAGCCTATTTGGCGACCTACCGGGGACCGCATGGCGGCGCTCCCGGTCCGGAGGCTGCAGTGACCGGCCCGATACCGAGCTCGGCCGATGGCGATCTGGCCCTCCCCGCGCTGGTGGGGGCGCAATGCCGGTTGGGTCGTCAGCGATCTCCCGGGACCACCGCCGTCGCTCTCTACGATGCGGACGAACCCGGTGGTTTCGGTCCGGCGCTGCAGGTCATCACCGACAACGCCACGATGCTGATGGATTCGGTCACGGTGCTGCTGCACCGCGTCGGGGTCGCCTACACAGCGATCATGAACCCGGCGCTGCGAGTGCGGCGCGGTGCCGACGGTGAGCTACTCGAGATCGCGCCGGCGTCGGATGCAAGCTTCGGCGACGGTATTGACGAGACCTGGGTGCATATTCAGCTGTCGAAGTCGGTCGATCAGCATGCGCTCGCACAAGCCCAGGAGCTGTTGCCCCGGGTGCTGGCCGACGCCCGCAGGGTGGCACTCGATTCGGCCGCCATGGCTGACAGGCTGCGGGGACTGGCCGACGAGCTCGACGGCGAAACCGGGCAGGACGCTGAGCAGCGCTTCCCGGGCACGGACCGCATGGACGTCGCGGCGTTGTTGCGGTGGCTGACCGACGGGCATTTCGTCGTGCTGGGCTACCAGCGTTGCACCGTGCACGACGGTGAAGCCACTGTCGAAGCCTCCAGTCGGCTCGGGGTGTTGCAACTGCGCGACGATGTGCTGCCCCAGCTGACGCACAAGGATGAGCTGCTAGCCATGGCGCAGGCCACGATCCCCAGTTTTCTGCGGTACGGCGCCTACCCGCAGATCGTGGTGGTCCGTGAGGAATCGGCCGACCAGGACGATTCCTCGGTGTTCGAGCACCGGTTCGTCGGGCTGTTCACCGTCGCGGCGATGAACGCCAACGTTCTGGAGATCCCGTTGGTCTCTCGCCGGGTCAACGACGCGCTGGCGATGGCCGACCGTGATCCGAGCCATCCCGGACAGCTGCTGCTCGACATCATCCAGACCATCTCGCGGCCCGAGCTGTTCGCGCTGAGCGCACGAGACCTGCTGGACATGGCAATGGCGGTCGTCGAGTTGGGGTCTCGCCGCCGGACCTTGTTGTTCATGCGGGCCGACCGCCTCGCGCACTTCGTGTCGTGCCTGGTGTACCTGCCGCGCGACCGTTACACCACCGTCGTACGGTTGGGGATGCAGGACATCCTGGTCCGCGAGCTCGGCGGTGTCAGCATCGACTACGCTGCCCGGGTCAGCGAATCGCCATGGGCGGCTGTGTATTTCACTGTCCTGCTGCCGGATGACTCCCGGCCGGAGGACATCGATGTGTCGGAAGCCAACGAGTCGCGCATTCAGGATCTCCTGACCGAGGCCGCCCGCACCTGGGCGGACCGACTGCTCGGCGCGGTCAAGGCCGGTTCGATCGAGCAGAGCACCGCTGAGCACTATGCGAAAGCCTTCCCCGAGATGTACAAGCAGGCGATCACGCCGGCGGACGCTCTCGAGGACATCGCGATCATCGAAGAGTTGCAGGACGATTCGGTCAAGTTGGTTCTGGACGACGACGCGGACACCGCCGAGGCGGGCATTTCCACCCTGGTCTGGTATCTGGGCGGGAGGTCGGCCTCGCTGAGTCAGCTGCTCCCGATGCTGCAGTCCATGGGCGTTGTGGTGCTCGAGGAGCGACCGTTTACGGTGACCCGCCCGGACGGGCTGCCGGTGTGGATCTACCAGTTCAACATCTCGCGACACGGCGGCATCCCCGAAGCGGCAGCGGGTCCCCACCGCGAGGAAACCGCCCAACGCTTCGCCGACACGGTTGCCGCGATCTGGCACGGTCACGCCGAGGTCGACCGCTTCAACGAACTGGTGTTACGGGCCGGGCTGACCTGGCAGCAGGTTGCTGTCATACGCGCCTACGCCAAATACCTACGGCAGGCCGGATTTCCCTACAGCCAATCCCACATCGGCGACGTGCTCAACGACAACCCGGGCACCACCCGCTCGTTGATCGAACTGTTCGAAGCGTTGTTCGGCCCCGCCGAACAGGTTGAGGGCGCTGCGAACCGGGATGCGCAGGCCGCGGCGGCTGCAGTCTCCGCCGACATCGACGCATTGGTCAGCCTCGACACCGACCGCGTCCTGCGGGCGTTCGCGTCGATGATTCAGGCCACGCTGCGCACCAACTACTTCGTCGTCCGCCCCGACTCGGCTCGCGCGCAGAACGTGTTGTCCTTCAAGCTCAATCCCGGACTGATCGACGATCTGCCGCTGCCGCGGCCCAGGTTCGAGATCTTCGTCTACTCCCCGCGAGTCGAGGGTGTGCACCTGCGATTCGGTTTCGTCGCCCGTGGTGGACTGCGCTGGTCGGATCGGCGCGAAGACTTCCGGACTGAAGTCTTGGGCCTGGTGAAGGCCCAGGCGGTCAAGAATGCCGTCATCGTGCCAGTGGGCGCCAAGGGTGGATTCGTGGTCAAGAGGCCGCCGGAGCCGACCGGCGACCCTGCAGTCGACCGCGACGCGACGCGGGAAGAGGGCGTGGCCTGCTACCGGCTGTTCATCGCCGGGTTGCTCGACATCACCGACAACGTGGACAAAACAAGCGGCGTCGTCGTCACGCCCGCCGAGGTGATCCGGCGCGACGGCGACGATGCCTATCTCGTGGTGGCGGCCGACAAAGGGACCGCGACGTTCTCCGATATCGCCAACGAAGTCGCCAAGTCCTATGGCTTCTGGCTGGGCGATGCGTTCGCCTCGGGTGGGTCTGTCGGGTACGACCACAAGGCGATGGGCATCACTGCCAAAGGTGCATGGGAGTCGGTGAAGCGGCACTTCCAGGAGATGGGTGTGGACACCCAGTCCGAGGAGTTCACCGTCGTCGGCGTCGGCGACATGAGCGGCGACGTGTTCGGCAACGGAATGTTGCTGTCGAAGCACATCCGTCTGCTCGCGGCCTTCGACCACCGGCACATCTTTATCGATCCGAACCCCGATGCCGCGACGTCGTGGCAGGAGCGCAAGCGGTTGTTCGATCTGCCTCGTTCCAGTTGGGAGGATTACGACAGCTCGCTGATCAGCCCGGGTGGTGGGGTGTACCGGCGCGACCAGAAGTCGATCCAGATCAGTTCGGAGGCCCGCGCCGCGCTGGGCATCGACAACGAAGTCTCGAGCCTGACCCCGCCGGCGCTGATGAACGCGATCCTCAAGGCGCCGGCCGACCTGCTCTTCAACGGTGGCATCGGTACCTATGTCAAGGCGGAGTCCGAGTCGGACGCCGCTGTCGGGGACCGGGCCAACGACGCGATCCGGGTTAACGGAAACCAGCTGCGTGCCAAGGTGATCGGCGAGGGGGGCAACCTGGGCGTGACCTCGCTGGGACGCATCGAGTTCGATCTGGTCGGCGGGCGTGTCAACACAGACGCAATGGACAACTCTGCCGGCGTGGACTGCTCCGATCACGAAGTCAACATCAAGATCCTGATCGACTCCCTGGTCACGGCGGGCAAAGTGGATCCCAGCGAGCGCTCCGCACTGCTGCTGTCGATGACCGACGAGGTAGGCCGGCTGGTGCTCGCTGACAACGAGAGTCAGAACGACCTGATGGGCACCAGCCGCGCCAACGCCGCCAGCGTGCTGTCGGTGCATGCCCGGATGATCAAGGACTTCGTCGAGAAACGTGGGCTCAACCGCGAGCTGGAGGCGTTGCCGTCGGAGAAGGAGATTCTCCGTCGCAGCGAAGCCGGTATCGGCCTGACATCGCCCGAACTGGCTACCCTGATGGCCCACGTCAAGCTGGCACTCAAGGCCGACCTCCTGGCCGGCGAACTGCCCGACCAGGAGGTGTTCGCCGCCCGGCTGCCCTCCTACTTTCCGGCCACGCTGCGCGAGCAGTTCGGCAGCGAAATCCGGTCGCACCAGCTGCGTCGCGAGATCGTGGCCACCATGTTGGTCAACGATCTGGTCGACACCGCAGGGATCTCCTATGCCTATCGGGTCACCGAAGACGTCGGGGTTGCACCGATCGACGCGGTACGCAGCTTCGCCGCCGCGGATGCGATCTTCGGATTCGGACGGGTGTGGCACGAGATTCGTGCTGCCGGGGCGGCCGGGGTATCGGTGGCGGTGACTGACCGGATGACCCTCGACCTGAGGAGGCTCATCGATCGTGCGACCCGGTGGCTGCTGAACTTCCGGCCACAACCGCTGGCCGTGGGTGCCGAGATCAACCGATTCGCTGAGAAAGTTGCGGCGCTCACCCCGCGGATGTCGGAGTTGTTGCGTGGCGACGACGAAGCGATTGTTGCGAACGAGGCAGCGGAGTTCACCTCGCGGGGCGTGTCCCAGGATCTGGCCTACATGGTCGCGACCGGCCTGTACCAATTCAGCCTGCTCGACGTGATCGACATTGCCGATATCGCCGACCGTGATCCAGTCGAGGTCGCTGACACCTATTTTTCGCTGATGGACCATCTCGGCACCGACGGTTTGCTCACCGCGGTGTCCCGACTGCCGCGCGATAACCACTGGCACTCCCTGGCCCGCTTAGCGATTCGCGACGACATCTACGGCTCGCTGCGGGCCCTGTGCTTCGACGTGCTGGCGGTGGGCGAGCCCGACGAGAGCGGCCAGGAGAAGCTCGCCGAATGGGAGCTGACGAACAGCTCCCGCGTCGGCAGGGCCCGCCGCACACTCACCGCGCTCTACGAGAGCGGCGGGCATGATCTGGCGACGCTGTCGGTCGCCGCCCGCCAGATTCGCAGCATGACGAGGACGAGTGGAACCGGAACAACTGGGTGATCGAGAGCGCAGCGTGACCAGCCGGCACGGATATACGGCGCCAGTACATGTGCGTTGGTCGGATATCGACATGTACCAGCACGTCAACCATGCGACGATGGTGACGATCCTCGAAGAAGCCCGGATTCCCTTTCTCCGTGAGCCTTTCGGTGATGAAATAACGACGATCGGATTGTTGATCGCCGAGGTGAATATCGTCTACAAGAGCCAACTGAGACTGGTCGATTCGCCGTTGCAAGTCACCATGTGGTCCAAGCGAGTCAGGGCGGTGGACTTCACGGTGGGCTACGAGGTGCGATCGGTCGGTGCGCCGCCCGACTCCAAGCCCGCCGTCATCGCCGACACGCAGTTGGCGGCCGTCCATATCGAGGAACAGCGGCTGCAACGGCTTTCGGCCGGGCAGCGAGACTACCTGCAACACTGGACACGATGATGACCAGCACCGAGCGTGGTGGTTGGCCCGACCGCGGTGTGTGGCTCGACGGCGATGCCCAGCGCGAAGACCTATCGGTGTTCACCGAGCGGGCCCGCCGGTTGGACGAGGCAGCCGTCGTGCGGCTGCGGGAACGTCCGGGTGGCATGATCGTCGCTTGGGTAGCAACAGGTTTCGATGTATTGGTCAGTAAGGTCGTCAGAGGCCGCGTCCGGCCGACAGATCTCTGCGCGGGCGCCGATGTTCTGCTGTCCGGGCTGAAGGGCATGGACAGCGACGGGTACGTCAACCCCGGCTTCGGGATGGAATCGGCCTGGCGGGGCGTCTTGCCGCCGGATACCGGCTTCATGCACCTCGACGACGTGCCTGCGCGCGTGTTGCTGGATCTCGCTGCCAGCGGACTGAGCCTGGCCAAAGATCATTCCAGCGCCCATGGACCGCCCGCGTCGCTGCTGGATCAGGAGGTGGTCGCGGTCAACGAGGGCGGGCACAGCGTCGGCATTCCGATGCGGTGTGTCTTTGCCTTGACCGCGATGGGTTTCCTGCCGCAATCGCAGGCGAAAGCCGACTTCGCAGCGCAGTCGGTCAGCGCCGAGGAAGTGGTGCGGGTGCGGGTGACGCCGGCCTGGCTGCGCATCGACGCCCGCTTCGGCGCCGTCAGCCAGCGTCGCGGAGACCCGGCGGTAGTGCTGCGCTGAAGTGCCCCCGAGTGCCCGCGAGTGCCCGCGAACAGACACTAAGTCGCGTCCATGCGGCCCGATTGATGCGAGTTTGCGTCTGCTGACCGACAGGACGGTGCCCGTGACCGACAGGACGGGCCCGAAGCTCACACAACGCTGCGGGTAGGCACAGAGCGCGGGTAGGCACAGAGCGCGGCGGGCCGCCTCAGAACGGCGCGTTGACCATTGAATCGGCCGCCATCTCCAGATAGGCGATCAGTTCCTGTCTGTGGGCATCGTCGAGCGTCTCGGCGTCGATCTCAGCCACTGCGATGTGCATGCACCGCAGCCACGCGTCTCGTTCGAGGAAACCGATTCGAAACGGTGCGTGACGCATCCGCAGCCGCGGGTGTCCGCGTTGGTCGGAGTAGGTGCGTGGACCACCCCAATACTGCTCGAGGAACATTCGCAGCCGATCTTCGGCGGCCTCGAAGTCATCCTCGGGATAGAGCGGACGCAGGATCTCGTCCTCGCGCACCAGTGCGTAGAACCGCGCCACGATGGTGCGGAACGTTGCGTGTCCACCCACTGCCGAATAGAACGACATCTGCTTGTCGTCTGACCCGTTGCCGTCTGAAATATTGCCCCCGCGCATCGGCTCCCATTGTGGGTCATGGGCGTCGCCACTCGCACAAGTGGGCCGCGACATGGGCCGGCCGGCCCATGCTGACCCTTAGGTGAAGTTCATCGAACCGACCAGCGAACACGACCAGAAATGCCGTGCGATCGGCGATGATCCATGGTGGACTGTCGGACGGAGGACGTATGGCGCAGCGCAGGAACAGTCGCGGCCACCGGCACCACCGGTCCGCAGCAGGCTCATCCCGGTCGACAGCAAGTACCCCTCCGCGCGCGTTGCACAGCGTTGTTCAGGGCGTCGACACGATTTCAGCGCCGACGCGGGAGCCGTCACTCTGGAGTCGCAGGCGGGTTCTGCTGCTCAATTCGACATACGAACCCCTCACGGCGCTGCCGATGCGCCGCGCTGTGATCATGCTGATGTGCGGCAAGGCCGATGTGGTTCACGATGACCCGATGGGGCCGGTGGTCCATTCTGCGAGCCGGAGCATCGTTGTCCCGTCGGTCATCCGGCTGCGGACCTACGTACGGGTTCCCTATCGTGCGCGCATCCCGATGACCAGGGCGGCTCTAATGCATCGCGACAGGTTCCGGTGCGCCTACTGCGGAGCCAAGGCAGACACCGTCGACCACGTTGTTCCCCGTAGCCGTGGCGGTGCCCACTCGTGGGAGAACTGCGTCGCCGCATGCTCGGGATGCAACCACCGCAAGGCCGACCGGTTGTTGACCGAACTGGGTTGGAAGCTGCATACGACTCCGCTGCCGCCCAAAGGTCAGCATTGGCGGCTGCTGTCCAGCATCAAAGAACTCGACCCGGCTTGGGCCCGATATCTGGGTGAGGGCGCGGCCTGACCGGGTCGTGGGTTACGGTTTCCTGGTGACCTCGACCGCACTGATCCACGCCAGCTTCCTGGTGGTTCCGCTGGCGCTGACGCTGATTTTGTCCCTGTTCATCTTCGCCAAGAAGGGGCCGCACCCCGCAACGTATGACATGTCGAAAAAGTGGACGCACGAACCGATTCTCTGGGCTTCTGCGGAACCCACCGACCACGGCCACGGCGGTCACGGTTCGCACCTGACTGTGGGAGGTGGCGCAAGTGGCAAGTGGTGATATCGCGACGGCCGGATCCGGTGCTCTGGCGGAGCTGCCCCGTGGCTGGGTAGTCACCTCCAGCGGGCGGGTCTCAAATGTCACCGAGCCGGGCGTCTTGTCGGTGCAGTACCCGTTCCCGAACATTGACCTGGTGGTTCTCGACAACGCGCTGAAGTTCGGTTCGCGTGCCGCCCACGCTCGCTTCGCGGTGTACGTCGGCGACCTTGGTTCCGATACCGCGGCCACCGCGCGCGAGATCCTGGCGCAGGTTCCGACTCCCGACAACGCGGTGTTGCTGGCTGTGTCACCTGACCAGAAGGCCATCGAGGTGGTCTACGGTTCCGAGGTCAAGGGCCGGGGCGTCGAGGAATCGGCCCCTCTCGGAGTGTCGGCTGCCGCCGCTTCCTTCAAAGAGGGCAACCTGATCGACGGGTTGATCAGCGGTGTGCGGGTGCTCTCGGCCGGCATCTCACCTCGCTGAGCGCTGGTCTCTAACCGGCGTCGAACTGTCGCGCCCGCAGGGAACGTTCGACTCCCGCGCGTCCCTCCAGCACCAGCCTGTGCAACGCCGGTGGTAGTTCGGGATCGGCGAGAAACTCGTCGGCGGCGTCCAGAGCGCTCTGGCTGATGTCCCACGACGGGTACAGCCCAACGACCACGGTCTGCGCGACCTCACTCGATCGTCGTTCCCACACACCGGGGATCGCACTGAAGTACCGGTCCCGGAACGGGGCTAGCAACTCCCCCTGACCGGGCCGCACAAACCCGCCGATGATCGATCGCGCGGTGATGTTCGCCAGCGTGTCGTCCTCGATGACTTGTTGCCATGCTGACTCCTTGACCGACGTCTGCGGCCTGGCGGCCGCCGCGGCCGCCGCCTGACGCCGCCCCGCGGCGGTGCGGTCGTTGTCCGCCTCCGCATCGATGAAAGGTGTCTCCACAGCGTCGGCATCAAGATTTCCGCTGGCGGCCAGCGCGGTGACGATGCGCCATCGCAGATCGGTGTCGATCGCCAGACCTGGCATATTCACCGCTGCCGGTTCGCTGTCCAGGAGTGTGGACAGCACCGCGACATGGTTGGGTGACAGCACTGATGTGCACAGCGCATTGACGAAAGCCAGTTGATGGTCGGAACCCGGGGCAGACTCCCGTGCCAGGTCCAGCAGCGCATCCCCGAAGGCCGGCCAGCCGTTTTCGGCCGCCCACGCGGGTTCGGCATAGGAGCCCAGCGCGGTCTGCGCCTGCAAGACGAGGCGCTGTGCCACGCCCACCTCAGACTCGGCGTGCAGGCCACTCATCACCAGCGCGACGAAATCGCGGGCGCGCAACTCGCCGTCGCGGGTCATCTCCCACGCTGCCGACCATGCGAGTGTGCGGGGCAGGGGGTCGGCGATGTCGGCAATGCGGGTCAGCACCGTCTGCAGCGACTCGGGGTCTAGGCGCAATGAGCAATAGGTCAGGTCGTCGTCGTTGACAAGGATCAGCTTTCCCCGCGACATCCCCCGCATCGCGGGCAAGTCAGTGGTCGGACCGTCCACGTCAAGCTCCTGGCGGTGCACCCGAACCAACTTGCCGGGGCCGTCTCCGTCTTCGTCGTCGTAGATACCGACCGCGAGCCGATGCACCCGGGTCTCACCCGCGCCCGGCTTGGCGCCCCCCTGATCGATCGCGAAACGGGTGAACTTGCCGTCGGCGTCGACGTCGAAATCCGGCCGCAAGGTGTTCAGGCCGGTGGTCCTGAGCCACTGGCGGCCCCACCCAGACAGGTCGCGACCAGACGACTTCTCCAGTGCGCCAAGCAAGTCGGCGAACGTCGCATTACCGAAAGCGTGGTCGGCGAAGTAGGCTCGCAGCCCGGCAAGAAATGCTTCGACGCCCACGTAGGCCACCAACTGTTTGAGCACGCTGGCGCCCTTGGCGTAGGTGATGCCGTCAAAGTTCACCTCGACGGCGTGCAGGTCCGGGATGTCGGCGGCCACCGGATGGGTCGAGGGCAGCTGATCCTGCCGGTACGCCCACGACTTCTCGACGTTGGCGAACGTCGTCCATGCCTGCGTGTACTCGGTGGCCTCGGCCTGGCACAGCACCGAGGCGAACGTCGCGAAGGACTCGTTGAGCCACAGGTCGTCCCACCACCGCATGGTGACCAGGTCGCCGAACCACATGTGTGCCATCTCGTGCAGCACGGTCTCGGCGCGTCGCTCATAGGACGCCCGGGTAACTTTCGACCGGAAGACGTAATCCTCCAGGAAAGTCACCGCTCCGGCGTTCTCCATCGCGCCCGCGTTGAATTCCGGCACGAACAGCTGATCGTACTTACCGAAGGCATACGGCGTGCCGAAGTTGTTGTGGTAGAACGCAAATCCTTGCTTCGTCTCGGTGAACAGCCGCTCTTCGTCCATGTACTCGGCCAACGACTTACGGCAGAAGATGCCCAACGGAATGTCGCCGTGATCGTCGGAGTACAGGTCATCCCAGCGCGCGTAGGGGCCGGCGATCAGCGCCACCAAGTAGGTGCTCATCCGGGGCGTGGCCTTGAATGTGTGCCGGCTGGTCTCACCGATCTGTTCGGTACTGACGGTGGCGCCGTTGGAAATCACCTGCCAGTGTGCGGGCGCGGTGACGGTGATATCGAATGCGGCCTTGAGGTCGGGCTGATCGAAGCAGGCGAACATCCGCTTGGCGTCGGCGGTTTCGAACTGCGAGTAGAGGTACACCTCGTCGTCGACCGGGTCGACGAAACGGTGCAGCCCTTCACCGGTGTTCGAATAGCGGCAGTGTGCGTCGACGACCAGCCTGTTGCGTGCTGCAAGGCCCGTCAAGGGGATGCCGGTGGACTCGTCGTAGCCCGACACGTCGATGCCGACGCCGTTGAGGGTGGCGCTGCGGACGGTATCGGCTGCGAGGTCGATGTAGGTGTCGGCCCCGGCGAGTGCGTCGAATTCGACGGTCGTCAGGGAGTGGAATGTGTTCTCACCCGGCTTGCCGTTGCCGTCGGTCAGGTCCAGGGCGACGTGATAGCTGTCGACGGTGACCAGGGCGGCGCGCTCGGCGGCTTGGTCGCGGGTCAGATTAGGAAGGGCCACGCCGGTCAACATTAGCCTCACAATGGGAAGACACCATGGGCGCCGGTGGTTGTGTCCAACGGGCGTGGGCACAACTGATGGGGGCACACCGGGCGTCTGCACAACGAACGTCTGTCGACTGTGCGATTGTTTTAAAAAGTGTTGAGGAGAAGATCCATGTCTGAGAAGTCCCGCGCCGATTTCTGGTTCGACCCGCTGTGCCCGTGGTGCTGGATCACCTCGCGCTGGATTCTGGAAGTGGAAAAGGTTCGCGACATCGAGGTCACCTTCCATGTGATGAGCCTCGCTGTCCTCAACGAGGGCAGAGAACTGCCTGAGGGCTATCAGGAGCTGATGACCAAGGCGTGGGGCCCGGTGCGGGTGGCTATCGCCGCCGAGCAACTCAAGGGCCCCGAGGTCCTGGGGCCGTTGTACGCGGCGATGGGCACCAGGATCCACAACCGGGGCTACCGAGACTTCGACAGTGATTTCAGCCAAGTGATCAAGGAGTCACTCGATGAGGTCGGACTGCCTGCGGACTTGGCCGAAGCGGCGACTTCGGAGGTCCACGACGAAGCGTTGCGCGCCAGCCATCACGTCGGCATGGACGCAGTCGGTGAGGACGTCGGCACCCCCACGATCCACGTCAACGGAGTGGCATTCTTCGGGCCGGTGCTATCTCGCATCCCGCGCGGCGAGGAAGCGGGGAAATTGTGGGACGCATCGGTCACCTTTGCGTCCTATCCGCACTTCTGGGAGCTGAAGCGCACCCGAACCGAGCCGCCCAGCTTCGACTGATGCCGTGATGGGGAAATCCCTGCTGGACATGCTCGATGTGGCCGTCGAGGAGGCGCGAACTGGGTTGTCGGAGGGCGGAGTCCCGATCGGCGCCGCGCTGTTCACGACGGAGGGCTCGCTGCTGGGCAGTGGGCGTAACCGGCGCGTGCAACTCGGTGACCCTTCCGTTCACGCCGAGACCGACGCGTTCCGCAGCGCCGGCCGTCAGCGCGGCTACCGCTCGACGATCATGGTGACCACGCTCTCGCCGTGCTGGTATTGCAGCGGGCTGGTGCGGCAATTCAACATCGGCGCCGTGGTGATCGGGGAGAGCAGGACTTTCCACGGCGGGCAGGACTGGCTGGCCGAGAACGGGGTGTCGGTCACAGTTATCGACGACCAGCGATGCGTGTCGATGATGGGTGAGTTCATCCTGGCCAACCCCGACCTGTGGGCCGAAGATATCGGTGAATGAGGCTGGGGCTGAGTGAGAATCCTCAATTGATCGCTAAGTGGTCTGGCGGGCCTCGGCGCACATCTCGATCGCTTTGTCGGTGTAGACCCGGTAGCCCAAGTCAGGCTGATAGCCGTGAATCTCGGGGGTGTCCAGGTCGCGCAGGAAGGTCAGGATCTCCCGGCTGAACAGTTGTCCCGGAACCAGCACCGGAAAGCCGGGTGGGTAGGGCGTGACGAAGGTCGCTGACACGACGTCGATGCCCGCATCCAGTTTCTCGTCGATCTCCTCGCCGGAGAGGTATTCGCAGTTGGCATCCTCGTAGGACAGGTAGAAGGCGCCACGAACATCTCCTTCGGGTGTGGCATCCGGTCCCGGCTGGCCGCGAAACGCGGGGTGGAAACCACTGAAGTTGGGTAGCGGCGCGGAGCCGCCGGTGAGCTTGTGCACCTTCTTCTCGAACCTGCCGCGCTCGACCAAACCCATCTCCGATAGTCGCTCATCGACTTCACTGCCGATCTTGACCAGGACTTCCACCAGAAATGCCACCGAGCTGCGGGTGGTGCCGATATTGGTCATGAACAGCACAGTGTTGCGCGAGGTCTTGTTGATCTGGACGCCGTAGCGGTCCATCAACTCGTCGCGCTTGAACGCGTCTCCGTCGTAGCCGGTTTTGCCGATGAACAGGGTGACTCGCGATGGGTCGAGGACGAACTCGTCTGTTTCCCAAGCCGTGATCATGTTGCGCAGGCCCGAGCGCAGGGGCTGGGCCAGGTGAGCAGCCCGGTATTCCTCGGGAATCAGGTCGGAGGTGCGCAGGCAGGTCGCGTACTTGCTGAGCAGTGGATGGTTGTCGATCGCGTCGCGCAGCTGCATGGCGTTCTCTATCTGGCGAGAAACCAGCTCATAACCTTCGAGTGCGGCCTGACGGCGCCCGAGGTCCATCGAGGCCAGGATCTGGTAATTCGGAGAGGTTGACGTATGGGCCATGTAGGCCTCGTGGAACGGCTCGGCGGCTTTCTGTTCGAAATCCTGGTCGAAGACGTGGATCATCGAACCCTGCCGCAGCGATGTCAGCGTCTTGTGCGTCGACTGGGTTGCGTAAACGCGAACACGCGCCTTGGCCGGGTCGGGCAGGAGCCGGCGATTCAGCAGGTCTTCGTCGCTCGGCGGGTGTTCGGTATCTTGTGCCAATTGCTCTTCATAGGCCTTGGCATAGTCCTTGTCGGCCAATTGTTTTCGCAGCGCGCGTGCTGCCGCCATCGCTGTGCGGGTCCGGTACACCGGGTGGAAACGCGCGAACGCAAACCAGGCCTCGTCCCAGAGAAATACCAGGTCGGGTTTGATCGCCAGACACTCCTGCATGACTCGTTCGACGTCGTAGACGATGCCGTCGAAGGTGCAGTTGGTCAGCGACATCATTTTGACGCGGTCGAGTTTTCCGGCACGTTTGAGCGCCAACAGTTTTGACTTGATCTCGCGCAGCGGAACCGCACCATACAAGGTGTATTCGGTGAGCGGGTATGCCTCCAGGTAGATCACATTGGCGCCGGCCATCATCATTCCGTAGTGATGCGACTGGTGACAGTTGCGGTCCAACAGCACGATTTCGCCGGGCGCAACCAGTGCCTGCGTGACGATCTTGTTGGCCGTCGACGTGCCGTTGGTGACGAAAAAGGTCTGTTTGGAGCCGAATGTCTTGGCGGCCAGATCTTGGGCCTCCCGCAATGGTCCGGTCGGCTCCAGCAGAGAATCCAGTCCACCGGTGGTGGCCGACGTTTCCGCCATGAAGACGTCCAGTCCATAGAAACCGACCATGTCTTGGATCCAATGCGAGTTCACAATGGACTTGCCCTGCGAGATGGGCAGCGCGTGAAAAACTCCGGTCGGGCGATGACTGTATTGCTTGAGCGCGCTGAAGAACGGGGACTGATATCGGGCTGCGACTCCGTACAGGATGCTGAGGTGCAGTTCGAGGAAGCCTTCCCTGGCGTGGAAAACGCGCCGGAAGTTCGTGTCTGTCCGGCCGGCTGTTTTCTCAACCTCTAACTCGGTCATCAGGTAGAGGTCCAGCTCGGGCCTGAGGTCGGTCAGAGCCGCCGCGAGGACTTCGGCCCACTCGCCAGGTGCCGCGCCGTCCTCGAGTCTTTCCGATACGCCCGTGTCGACGAAATCGGCGAGCGCCGACAAGTCGCGGGCGGATTTGGCGGTAAACCGTCGCCCTATGACGACTGCCTGCAAGTTCACGTTGAGCCGGGCAGCGACAAGCGCCTCGGCCACGCTGGACACCAAAACCAGGTCGTATGTGAATTCGTCATCGGGTCGGCGCCAGCGCTGCACTGCTGCCCGCACTGTGCGTTTCTGCTCGTCGTTCAGGGCTTCGACAGCCAGAACCTCGAAGTACGGCCGCTCGTGGGTGTACGCCACCGGTTGAACTTCCAACTGGGGCTGATCCTGGGCAAGAACATCGTGGTTGTCGAGGTCCGCAATATCGATACCGCCGCGGCGATATACCTCGGTGGACAGCGCGCGGTTGATTTGGGCCACCGCGTGGGCAAATTTGTCGTAGCGGGCGGTGGCGAACAGTCGATCGAGCTTTGCGAACCGCGGTGCTCCCGGATACGCCCATAAAGGCTCGAACGGCGTCAGCCTGGCCAGTAATTCCTCGCAGATGGCAAGTTGCGCGGCTGTGGGTTTCCCGGCAGCCGCTGCGCGGGTCAGCTGATCCGCAGCGTCTTCAAGACGACACCAGGCGTCGGCCCTGAGCTGCCAGACGCTGTTGTACGCGCGCGACGAATCTGCCATATGCCATCACCAAACCTTTCACTGAAAAACCATATGTCACTTCGGGCACATCGGGATCTGCATCAGTGCAACGAACGCTCGGTGAACGTGACATAAATGCCAGATGTCGCGGCGTGTCACCGAGCAAACGCGCGCGTTCGCCAATGCTGGGCGACGGTAGTGTGTCCGAATGCGCGTCTACCTCGGGGCCGACCACGCCGGATACGAGCTCAAGCAGGCCATCATCGAGCATCTGAAGGCGACTGGGCACGATCCGGTCGACTGTGGTGCCTTCAACTACGACGCCGAAGACGACTATCCGGCGTTCTGCATCGCGGCCGCGGAAAAGACGGTCGCTGACCCGGGGAGCCTGGGCATCGTGCTCGGCGGCTCTGGCAACGGCGAGCAGATCGCGGCCAACAAGGTTCCAGGGGCCCGTTGCGCGTTGGGCTGGAGCACGGAGACAGCCTCGCTGGCCCGCCAGCACAACAACGCGCAACTGATCGGGATCGGCGGCCGCATGCACACCACCGCCGACGCGCTGGCCATCGTCGACGCGTTCCTGGCTACCCCGTGGTCAGAAGCTCCGCGGCATCAACGCCGCGTCGACATCCTGGCCGAGTACGAGCGCACCCACGTCGCGCCGCCGGTACC
This sequence comes from Mycobacterium sp., assembly GCF_049608025.1. GTDB lineage: Bacteria > Actinomycetota > Actinomycetes > Mycobacteriales > Mycobacteriaceae > Mycobacterium. The sequence continues at coordinate 31,004 of NZ_JBMYXC010000020.1, forward strand.
CCGCGCCTAGGCCGTTCGACTCGATGCCTGAGGGCCATACTCTGCACCGATTGGCCCGGCAGCACCAGCGTCGCTTCGGCCGGGCGCCGGTGATCGTCTCGAGCCCGCAGGGCAGATTCTCCGATGGTGCCGCCACCGTGAGCGGCCGCACTCTGAAGAAGGCCACCGCCTGGGGCAAGCACCTGTTTCACCACTACGACGGCGGCCGCGCGGTGCACGTGCATCTGGGTCTGTACGGAACGTTCACCGAGTGGTCCCTGCCCGAGGACGGGGAACAGCCGCTTCCCGTCGGGCAGGTGCGGATGCGGATGCTCGGCACCGACCACGGCACCGACCTGCGCGGTCCGACCGTCTGCGAGGTGATCGAGACACCGGAGATCGCCGACGTGGTCGCCAAGCTGGGCCCCGATCCGCTGCGCGCTGATGCCGACCCGTCACTGGCGTGGCGCCGAATCGCGAAGTCCCGAAGGACCATCGGGGCGCTGCTCATGGATCAGGGCGTCATCGCCGGTGTGGGAAACGTGTACCGCAGCGAACTGCTCTTTCGCCACCGCATCGACCCGCTTCGTGCCGGCACGGCGATCACCGCCGAGGGATTCGATGCAATGTGGGTCGACCTCGTCGCACTCATGAAGGTCGGCGTGCGGACAGGCAAGATCGTGGTCGTGCGGCCCGAGCACGACCACGGCGCGCCGTCATACCGGTCACACCGACCGCGCACCTACGTGTACCGGCGCGCGGGCGATCCGTGCCGGGTGTGCAGATCCGAAATCCGCAGCTCAGTGCTGGAAGGACGCAACCTTTTCTGGTGCCCCACGTGTCAGAGCTGACCCGGTGAGCCGGTGCTGGGGACGGCGCGGTTCGACCTGAAGGGCGGCGTGAGCCCAGTCCTCACGGGATTACCACAGCCGGGCCGTGGACAATCTGCTGCGTGGAACTGATCCTGGTAGTCGTCGGCGCCATCATCGTCACCGCGATCGCGCATCGGCGCGGACTTGTGCCGGCGCTGACCATCGTCGTCGTCGGCATCGCCGTGTCGTTTGTCCCCGGTTTCAAGGCGCCGGAGTTGGACTCGCATATCCTGCTGTCGGTGGTGCTGCCGCCGCTGCTGTACTCGGCCGCACTGAACTTCTCGTTTCCGACGTTTCTGCGCAACATCAAACCGATCCTGGGTCTAGGCCTCGGACTTGTCGTGGTCACCGCGTTCACCGTCGCGACGGCGTCCTCGTTTCTGTTGGTCATGCCCCTCACCTTCGGCACCGCATTGGTCCTCGGCGCGATCGTCGCGCCACCCGACGCCGTCACGGCCGTGGCGGTGGGTCGCAAGCTCGGCCTGCCCAAGCGGGTCATGTCGATCCTGACCGGCGAGAGCCTGATCAACGATGCCGCAGCCCTGACACTGTTCACCGTGGCGGTGGCGCATGTCACCGGAAAGCACCCGTTCATCGAGGATCCTTTCCTGCTGTTCGGCTACAGTGCTGTGCTCGGTCCGCTGGTGGGTACCGCCCTGGGTTATTTGACGCTGTGGATCCGCAGAAAGCTGGACAACCCTGCCCTGGAGACGGTGCAGGGGTTGATGGTGCCCTTCGGGGCGTTCCTGCTGGCTGATCAGATCCACGCCTCTGGCGTGCTGGCGGTGGTGGCGGCCGGTTTCGTGGTGGGCAGCGGGACGTTGGAGGCCGGCTATCAGACCCGGCTCCAGGAGCGGTACGTATGGAGCTCAGTGGACGTGCTGCTGGAGGCGTTCGTCTTCGCCTACATCGGCTTGAACCTGACGTCCGTACTGGAGGATCTCAACGATGCGCACGGTTCACTGACCCAGGTCGCGGTGTCTTCGGCGGTGGTGCTGTTGATCGTGTTTGTGGTCCGGACGGTGTCGGTCTTCACGATGTTCGGCGGTGAATCGCTGTCGCGCCCGGCTGAGAAGAGGTTGAGCATCCCGGCCCCGGATAGCGAGGCATCGGGAGCGCCAGGCGTTCGGCGGCAGCCGGGGACAGGGCGCAAGTGGCAAACCTCACCGCGCCGCACGATGAGCTGGCAGGAGAACGTCGTGGTCTCCTGGACGGGGATGCGCGGTGTGGTGACGTTGGCCGCCGCCGCCGCCATTCCGGCGACGACGGCTGCTGGGGAACCGTTCCCGGAGCGCGCCACGATTCAGGCGATCGCGTTCGTGGTCACCCTCGGCACCCTGTTGTTGCAAGGCACGACCCTGCCGCTGTTGATTCGGCGCCTGGATCTGTCATCCGAGCGTGAGCGCGCGTTGGTTCATGTGGAGACCCACAAGGCCAAACAGGTGGCGCACGAAGCCGCTGACGAGGTGCTCGCCGAGTTCCAGGCCGACCCCCCTGCCGGCCTGGACCTCAAGGCGCTCGCCGAGATCCGGCACACGATTGTGCGGCAGTACCAGGACGTAGACGAGCTACCCGATCGCGGGGCCCACACATTGCGCGCGGTGACATTCACCCGGCTGTACCGCGACGTGTTGTCCGCGCAGCGGGCGGCGCTCATATATGAACGTGACGCCGGACGTCTTGACGACGACGCGGTGCGGATGATGCTCGAGCGACTCGATCTGCAGGAGGCGGGGGTGTCGGCGCGCCTGCAGAGCCGCCTTTGACCCGACGGCGGCGTTAGAAGTCGAACCCGCCGAAGTCGCCGCCGAAATCGCCGCCGCCGAAATCGCCGCCGCCGTCCCATCCGCCGGCTTCTCCACTGCCGTCGAAGCCGCCGCCTTGACCGGCCGCCATGCCGTCGGCGTAGCCGTCGCCGTAGCCGCTCTCAAAGCCCTGCGCGCCGTAGCCCACCCCCGCCATGCCGGAGAACATCGTGCTGAACAGCAGCGCCGAACCCACGCCCCAGGCACCCGCGACCAATGCGGGCTTCCACCACGGCTCGGAGTACCAGCCGGCGGGCACGGGCCGGCCGGCGACGCGGCCACCCGGGTAGTAGTTCGGGGTGCGTTCTGACGGCATTGGGGAGGCCTCGATCTCGCGGCCTTCGAAGGCGATCTTGCGGTCCTCGGTGACCGTGCCCGCGGTGCGCTGCCCGGATAGCGATTCCAGCTCCGGCCCCGGGTCCATCCCCATCACCGTTCGTGCCGCCCGGACGTAGTAAAGCCCTTCCAACGCGCTCTCTTTGGCCAGTCCGGCCTGCCGCGCGGTGGTGGCCTGGTCGATTTGCGAAGACGCCGCGGTGTAGCGCTCGGATGCGTCGGCGAGTGCCTGATTCGAGGCGTCGTCGGTTCCCGAAAGGGCGAACACCTGGCCGCCGAGGCGTTCGATGATGCGGCGGGCGTCGGCCTTGGCGTCGGCCAGCGAGGCTGCGCTTCGCCGGCCCGACGCCTTCGCTGACGCGTACACGGCGAAGCCGATGGCCGCGACGACCAACAGGATGAGGATGAGCAGTGCGCCTTCCATGGCTCTCAGCGTACCGACGGCAACCGAGGGCTTCGGGTCAAGGAGCAGCGCCCCACGGCACGACCGGACAGATCGTCGGCGGCCGCCCGCCGCGGTCTGACGGCATCAGCGCTCTGGTGACCTTGTTGGCGCGGAAGTGACGCCGGTCTGTAATTGACCGGAACACCGGCCCAAATTAGCTTTGAATTCGCCCGCTAAGAATTTGGGTGCATAGCACTGGAGAAATAGATGACTGTGACCATACTTATGGCCGTGCTTGTGATCTGCATGTTTGTCTTTATGGCCATGGATGAGAAATCGTATTGACCGACAAATTCACGAGGCGATTTTCCCGGCCCTGATTCATTGCGGACTTTGCTTACTCTCATGAAGGGAACCGTTTCCCGTTCCGAAAACCCGTCTGGCTCAGCGCAGCGGGCGATCGCGGAACGGGCGATGGTGGAGCCAGGCGACGGTAGAACGGGCGAATGGTGGAGCGGGCGACGGGAATCGAACCCGCGTAGCTAGTTTGGAAGACTAGGGCTCTACCATTGAGCTACGCCCGCATGCGCTGCATGAGCTGAGCAGACTCTACCGGCCGCGCCTGACCCAAATCCAGTTGAGCCCCCCTGAAGTCCGATGGGGTCAGGCGGTGGTCAAGCCGGTGGCGGTCAAGCCGTAGTATCGCCGGTGGTCCGGCGCTGCGAGCTTGCGTGACACGGCGACGACCGGGGTGTAGCGCAGCTTGGTAGCGCATCCGCTTTGGGAGCGGAAGGCCGCAGGTTCAAATCCTGTCACCCCGACCACTGGCCCACCAACAGCGATACCCACCCCAACTGCAATCGAGGAGTACGAACGTGAAGAGCACCGTCGAGAAGTTGAGCCCAACCCGGGTTCGCATCAACGTAGAGGTGCCTTTCGCCGAACTCGAACCCGATATCGACCGCGCGTTCAAGCAGCTGGCCAAGCAGATCCGGCTGCCGGGCTTCCGTCCCGGCAAGGCTCCGCGCAAGCTGCTGGAGGCCCGTGTCGGTCGCGGCTCGGTACTCCAGCAGGTCGTCAACGACGCGTTGCCCGGGCGCTACAGCGAGGCGGTCACGTCGTCGTCTCTGCAGCCCATCGGCGAGCCCGAGATCGAGATCACCAAGCTCGAGGACAACGAGGAGTTGGTGTTCACCGCCGAGGTCGACATCCGCCCCGAGATCGACCTGCCCGACCTCGCGGCGCTGAAGATCAGCGTCGACCCGATCAGCATCAGCGATGACGAGGTCGATACCGAGCTCGAGGGTCTGCAGAAGCGGTTCGGCACCCTGACCGGTGTCGAGCGCGCGGCCGAGGACGGCGATTTCGTGTCTATCGACCTGTCGGCGACCGTCGACGGGGAGGACGTCCCCGAGGCCGCCACCGAAGGCCTGTCCCACGAAATCGGCTCGGGTCAGCTGATCGAGGGACTCGATGAGGCGATCATCGGTCTCAAAGCCGAGGAGACCCGGGTCTTCACCTCCAACCTGGTAGCCGGTGAGTACTCCGGCCAGGAGGCGCAGGTGAGCGTCACCGTCAAGTCGATCAAGGCCCGGGAGCTGCCCGAGGTGGACGACGAATTCGCTCAGCTGGCAAGTGAATTCGACACCGTCGAGGAACTGCGCAGCAGTCTCAGCGAGCAGGTCGCCCGGTTGAAGCGGGTCCAGCAGGCCGAGCAGGTGCGCGACAAGGCGATCGAGGAGTTGCTCGAGCAGGTCGAGGTCCCGTTGCCCGATAAGGTGGTGCAGGCCCAGGTCGACGACGCGCTGCACAACGCCATCCACGGTTTCGAGCACGACGAGGCGAAGTTCGAAGAAACGCTCACCGAGCAGGGCAGCAGCCGCGAGGAATTCGACGCCGACAACCGCGCCAATGCAGAGAAGGCCGTCAAGACGCAGCTCCTGATGGACGCGATCGCCGACAAGCTCGACATCCAGGTCGGCCAGAACGATCTGTCCGAGCGACTGGTGCTGATGTCTCGTCAGTACGGCCTGGAGCCCCAGCAGCTGCTGCAGATGCTGCAGCAGAACAACCAGTTGCCGGCGATGTTCGCCGACGTCCGTCGTGGCCTGACCGTGGCCGCAGTCGTGCATGGCGCCACCGTCACTGATACCGATGGCGCGGAAATCGACACCACCGAGTTCTTCGGTCCCTCGGCAGAGCCGGCCGAGGGTGCTGAGCCGGCCGAGGGTGCTGATGAGAGCGGTGGAGAGACCGATGTCGACGATCTTGACGACGCCACCGCGGCAGCCGGGGCCGGCGATATCAAGTGACGCTCTGAGCGAACGGGCCACGTCTGGGGACTCCCCGACGGCGCCGGTTGGTTAGTGTCATTACCTAAGACGGTCAGCGCATCGAGAGTATGTAAAGAAAGCAGGTATCCAGTCGTGACTGACATGCGTGGCGCCTCACCGGGCCTCAACCTTGTCGACTCGGTATATGAGCGGTTGCTGTCCGAGCGGATCATCTTCCTGGGTTCCCAGGTTGACGACGACATCGCCAACCGGCTGTGCGCCCAAATCCTCTTGTTGTCGGCCGAAGATCCGACGACGGACATCCACCTCTATATCAACTCGCCCGGCGGCTCGATCAGCGCCGGGATGGCGATCTACGACACCATGGTGCTCGCTCCGTGCGATGTGGCGACCTACGCGATGGGCATGGCCGCCTCGATGGGCGAATTCCTGTTGGCAGCGGGCACCAAGGGCAAGCGTTACGCGCTACCGCACGCCCGCATCCTGATGCACCAACCACTCGGCGGTATCACCGGCGGTGCTACCGACATCGCGATCCAGGCTGAGCAGTTCGCGGTGATCAAGAAAGAGATGTTCCGCCTCAACGCCGAGTTCACGGGTCAGACGATGGAGCGAATCGAGGCCGACTCCGACCGCGACCGCTGGTTCACGGCTCAGGAAGCCCTCGAGTACGGCTTCGTTGACCACATCATCACCAGCACAAACGTCAACGGAGTTGTGTCATGACCGAGCAGATCCCAGCCACCGACGCCCGACTGCAACCTCAGGCCCGCTACATCCTCCCGTCGTTCATCGAGCATTCGAGCTTCGGCGTCAAGGAGTCCAACCCGTACAACAAGCTGTTCGAGGAACGCATCATCTTCCTCGGCGTGCAGGTCGATGACGCGTCGGCGAACGACATCATGGCCCAGCTTCTGGTGCTGGAGTCGATGGACCCCGACCGTGACATCACGATGTACATCAACTCGCCCGGTGGCTCGTTCACCTCGCTGATGGCGATCTACGACACCATGCAGTACGTGCGCGCCGACATCCAGACCGTGTGTCTTGGCCAGGCCGCCTCTGCTGCCGCGGTCCTGCTCGCCGCGGGCACACCCGGCAAGCGGCTGGCGCTGCCCAACGCCCGCATCCTGATCCATCAGCCCTCATTGGGCGGCGTCATCCAGGGCCAGTTCTCCGATCTGGAAATTCAGGCCGCGGAGATCGAGCGGATGCGCACCCTGATGGAGGTCACGCTCGGTCGGCATACCGGCAAGGATCCCGAGGTCATCCGCACCGACACCGATCGGGACAAGATCCTGACCGCTGAGCAGGCCAAGGATTACGGAATCATCGACACGGTGTTGGAGTACCGCAAGGTATCGGCGCAGACCGGCTGATCGACCGCGCTCAGAGCCTGTCAATCTAGGGCGGTCAGAGCTCGTCAGCCGCCGTTGGTGTAGATCCTTGTGGGGTTGATGAGTACCGCGGTTCGGCGCTGATCGTGCATCGTCCGGTCGTACTCGTCCCAGTCGTCGTGGGTCCCGCCGGCGGCGGTGAAAATGTCCCGCAGCAACCTGGGCAGCGCTTCGGACCCGAGCCAGGGTTGTGGATCGTCCGGGCCGGCAAGTTCGGTGTATCCCTCGACGGTGGCCCACTGCCACCCCCGCCGGAAGGTCACCGCGACTTGGGGCCGCGCCCGAAGGTTGGCAAGTTTGACTTTGCCGTAGGTGACGAAACCCAGTGCTGGTTGCGCCGTCGCGGGGTGGGGTAGCAGCCCGGCATTGATCAACGACGATTGGATGGTTTGGTCCGCGCGCAGGGTCGACACGACGGCCAGACCGCTCTCCTGTGAGGCCAGAGCGAACGCGTCGGCGAGTGCGGTCATGGCCGGAGACTACCGACAGCGGACTCGGCGGCAGGCTTGAATGCCGTCACGCGGGGCCGAACGACGGTGTCAGGACCCTTGCGCGTGGCAGGCTGTGAACCTCAGCCGTGGCGTTCGCGTCAATGCCGAGGCGGACACGATGACAGGGGGACGGCGATGTGGGTGGGGATGAGCCGTAGCGCGGCAATCGTCGCGTTTTCTGTTTCAGCGACAGTCCCGCTGCTGGCGGCGATGCCATCACCGGCGGTGAGTCACGCCGACGAGGTGGCATGCCCCGCAGGGATGTATTGGGATATCTACGCAAACCAGTGTCTGTACTACGACGTGGGCGTCTACCTGAGCCCCAACCCGTTCCTCGGTCCTCTTGGTCCGGTGGGCCCGGGTCCGGTGGGTCCGGGTCCGGTGGGTCCGGGTCCGGTGGGTCCGGGTCCGGTGGGTCCAGGTTCGGTGGGTCCGGGCCCGGGTGGTCCAGGTCCGGTGGGGCCGGGCCCGCGACGCCGATAGGGCCGGACCCGATGAGGCCGGACGGGTCACTGTAATGGGTGGACCTGCGGCCGAGCGTCTACTGCGCGACGCGGGTACGTTGGTTGGGACGGCTCGGAGCGGTCACGGCGGCGACACGCCGGAGACACGGCGGCGTGTTCCGCAGCTATCGGGAACGGATCAGGCGATATGTTGGCCCGACCACACGTGAATACCACCGACGCTATTCGGCTTTATCGGTCGCACCCAGCCGGAACAAGCGGGTAGCGTCGGAGACGACTACCCATCGGGGTGCCCGATGGCCCCTCCGGACCGATTGACCATCGACTGCCAACAGGAAGTAGGACACCAGCACCATGGCACGCATTGGAGACGGCGGTGACCTGCTGAAGTGCTCGTTCTGCGGCAAGAGTCAAAAACAGGTGAAGAAACTCATTGCGGGTCCAGGTGTCTACATCTGCGACGAGTGCATCGACCTGTGCAACGAGATCATCGAAGAAGAGCTCGCCGACGCTGACGAGGTGAAGCTCGACGAGCTGCCCAAGCCCTCCGAGATCCGGGACTTTCTCGAGGGCTACGTGATCGGCCAAGATACTGCCAAGCGGACGCTGGCGGTCGCCGTCTACAACCACTACAAGCGCATTCAGGCCGGCGAGAAGATGCGCGACTCGCGTGCTGAGGCCGTCGAGTTGGCCAAGTCCAACATCCTGATGCTCGGTCCTACCGGCTGCGGCAAGACCTACCTTGCCCAGACCCTGGCCAAGATGCTCAACGTCCCGTTCGCCATCGCCGACGCCACCGCGCTGACCGAGGCCGGCTATGTCGGTGAAGACGTCGAGAACATTCTGCTCAAGCTGATCCAGGCCGCCGACTACGACGTGAAGCGCGCCGAAACCGGCATCATCTACATCGATGAGGTCGACAAGATCGCCCGCAAGAGCGAGAACCCCTCGATCACCCGCGACGTCTCCGGCGAGGGCGTCCAGCAGGCGCTGCTCAAGATCCTCGAAGGCACGCAGGCGTCGGTGCCCCCGCAGGGCGGCCGCAAGCACCCCCACCAGGAGTTCATCCAGATCGACACCACCAACGTGCTGTTTATCGTGGCGGGTGCGTTCGCAGGTCTGGAGAAGATCGTCTCCGACCGGGTCGGCAAACGCGGTTTGGGCTTCGGTGCCGAGGTCCATTCCAAGGCCGACATCGACACCCAGGACCACTTCGCCGAGGTCATGCCAGAAGACCTGATCAAGTTCGGGCTCATCCCCGAATTCATCGGACGGCTCCCCGTCGTGGCCTCGGTGACCAACCTGGACAAGGCATCTCTGGTCACCATCCTGTCGGAGCCGAAGAACGCGTTGGTCAAGCAGTACACCCGGCTGTTTGACATGGACGGTGTCGAACTGGAGTTCGCCGGCGAAGCGCTGGAGGCCATTGCCGATCAGGCGATCCACCGCGGCACCGGTGCACGTGGCCTGCGGGCAATCATGGAGGAAGTTCTGCTGCCGGTGATGTACGACATCCCCGGCCGGGACGATGTCGCCAAGGTTGTCGTCACCAGGGAGACCGTGGAAGGCAACGTCCTGCCGACGATCTTGCCGCGCAAGCCGTCACGCGGCGAGCGCCGCGAAAAGAGCGCGTAGCCGCCGAAACGGGCACAGCTGTCACCGCGGGAGGTTGCCGCGCGCGCGGTCCCGCAGCGCCTCGGTCAGCACCGCCACCTCGGGCGCGGCGAAAGCCGGCAGTCCGTCGAGGCGTTCGATTCTCCTGGGCGCGGCTCCAGTGCGCAGCGATTGCGCGAGCCCGGTCAACGACGCCAGGTAGGAGTCGGCGTCGGCGGATCTGAATACGCTTGCGGGGTCCCGTTCGGCCGCCCAACACGCGGTGACGGTCGCATAGCCGAGTTGTTCGGCAGCGCTGGCGACCGGAGTGAGGCGGGCGGCCACCACCCGGTCCCGACGCGAACCGCTGCCGGCGGCTTCCTCGGCGTCGTTGAGTCGGAAGACGCTCTCCTGAAGTTCCCGACGGGCGCCGCGGGCGGCCAGCGACGTCGCGTCCCCGCGCGCCAGGAACGCGGTCGCCGTGACCGTGTTGTCCAACGTGTCGGCGACCGCGTGGTCTAATCGGCGGGCTTCCTGGCGGGTCGCGGCGAACAGGTAGACCGCGATGCCGACACCGCACCCCAGCGCGGTCTGCACGCCGCGGTCCACCAGCAGTGCAAGGACGTCCACGCGGTGCGTGCCGGTGGCGATGGTCAACGCGATGGCGGTGATGAACACCGTGGCCAGTGCATAGTTGCGGACGATGGTCAGTTCGATAGCGAATTGCAGCAGTGAAACGACGAGCACCAGCCACAGCCCTTGCGGGTGCACGCTGAGGATGACCGCCGCCAATCCCAGCCCCACCGACGTGCCGACGAGGCGTTCGGCTGCCCGTTGGAAGGTGGCGCGTCGGTGAGCTCCCTGGTGCAGCATCAGGACTGCGGCGGCCATCGCCCAGTACACGTGGCTGAAGCCCAACAGCGCCGAGAACGCGCCGGCCAGCGGCACGGCCACCGCTACCCGCATCATCACCTGCCGGGTGTGCGCGCCGGGTCTGACCGCCTGAGCCAGGAGCGCCCGGGCCGGCGGCGGGGGCAGCGGCGGGCGATCGGAGTCGCGGTCGGCGACCACGGCGGGGTCTGCGGTCAGGGCCCCGACTGCACGGGCGGTGGTCGCGGCCCCGCTGGGGACCGGCCTACCCGCGCCCACCGCGAACATCGTGTCGGTGAACAGCACATGCAATGCGTGGTTGGCTTCTCTGAGCCGGTGCAACACCCCGCGGCCGGCCCGGCGCGGCTGCTGGTCGACGAGCGCGACCCATGCCCGGGACAGTGCCGCCGCCGCCCCGTGTCGTGCAGCGTCCGCCTCGCGTATCCCGGCGAGTTCGAGGTAGCCGGCGACGGCCTCGCCGGCGGCCGCGACGGCGGCCGTCTCCGGACCGCGTGGGGCGATCAACGCGGCGCTCATCTGAGCGACCCACGCCACGGCGCCGCCGGCGAGCACCAGGAGCCCGATCTGTAGCGGCGCCAGGTGCGAGGCCGAGAAACCGATGCCCGCAGCGCATACCAGAACGAACATGTAGGCGCCCGGAGGGCCGACCGACAGCGCCGAGCACAGCCAGACCGCGACGACGGCGACCGCGGACACCGCGAGCACCGCCAGCCAGGTGGTCCCGGCTGCCCAGGCGCCTACCGTCACGGCAGCGGCAAGCGCCACCGCCACTACCGCAGACTGGGCGCCACGACTCAGATAGGGCCGGTCGGTGCCGTAGTCCGCGGTGAACGCGCCCAGGCTCGCGATGAGGCCGGCGCCGATGTCTCCGGCGGCCCAGCCGATCAGGATCGGTATCGCGGTGCTGACCGCAACACGCAAGGCCAGCGGCCACCGGCGCGGCGCCGGGCGCATCTGCAGGATCCCGGCGATGGGCGACCTGGCGGGGCGCTCGGCGGGCATGGGCCAACCCTAGGCAGTGCGAGCCCGCGCAGCCGCAAAAACGGTGATGGGCATCCCGGGACGCCGGTTCAGCGCTGGATCCGGTCCGATCTGTTGTAGATGTTCATCGAGTCGCCGCGCAGGAACGCCACCAGCGTGAGGCCGGACTGGCTGGCCAGATCAACGGCCAGGGAGGATGGCGCCGACACCGCGGCCAGCACCGGGATGCCGGCCATCACGGCTTTCTGGGTGAGCTCGAAGGATGCGCGTCCGCTGACCAGCAGGACCGTGCCGCTCAACGGCATCCGCCGCCGTTCCAGTGCCCAGCCGACGACCTTGTCGACGGCGTTGTGCCTGCCGATGTCCTCGCGTACCACCAGTGCGGTCCCGTCGCATGCGAACAGGGCGGCGCCGTGCAGTCCGCCCGTAGCTGCGAACACCTTCTGCCCATCACGCAGTTTTACAGGTAGTGCTGACAATGTCTCCGCGTTGATCGTCGACGGATCATCACCGGGGCAGTGCTTGCTGATCAACCGCACAGCCTCCAACGAAGCCTTCCCGCATACCCCGCATGACGATGTCGTATAGAAGTTGCGGGTGGGGTCGACGTCTGGAACCGGCACTTCAGCGCTGAGCGTCACGTCGAGAACGTTGTAGGAGTTACGCGAAAGACCCGGGCCGTCCTCCGGAGGGTCGGAGTTTGTCGAATCGGTCGTAGGTAATGTGGCGCCGCGGCAGTATCGCACCGACACGATGTCGTCACGCCGGGAGATAATCCCTTCGGTGAGCAGGAACCCCTGCGCCAGTTCGACATCGGCGCCGGGGGTGCGCATCGTGACGGTGAGCGGTGTGCCGTTGACGCGAATCTCCAGCGGTTCCTCCACGGCCAGCGTTTCGGGCCGGGCGACCGCATCGCCGGCCGTCACATGCCGCACCCTCCTGCGTGACGTCACCCTCCCCATCAGGTACTTGCTTCCTGTATTCGACCGTCTCGTCGGGCTGCCGGCTCCAGCCTGATGACGATGGCCTTTGACACCGGGGTGTTGGACCTGGCCGCAGTATGATCCAGGGGGACAAGGGGATTGGTCTCCGGGTAATAGGCGGCCGCGTTCCCGGGCGGTGTCGAGTAGGGCACCACCGCGAAGTCCGTGGCGCGCCGCTCCTGCAGTCGGCCGTCGGCACCGCTGAACTCTGACACCAGATCGACCCGGTCGCCATCGGAGAAGCCGAATGCCGCGAGGTCTGCCGGATTGACGAACACCACCCGACGCCCGCCCCGGACTCCGCGGTAGCGGTCGTCGAGCCCGTAGATCGTGGTGTTGTACTGGTCGTGGCTGCGAAGCGTCTGCAGCACCAGCCGCCCCGGCGGCACCGGAACCCACTCGAGCGGATTCACTGCGAAGTTGGCTTTGCCGGTCGCGGTGGGGAATTCGCGCGAGTCACGCGGAGGATGAGGGAGCTGGAAGCCGTCTGGAGCGCGCACCTTGGCGTTGTAGTCGGCGCAGTCGGGAACCACCGCGGCGATCGCGTCCCGGATGGTGTCGTAGTCACCGTTGAATGTTTCCCACGGCACCTGGTGGTCCGGGCCGAATAGCACGGCCGCCAGCTGGCAGATGATCGAGACTTCGCTGCGCACCTCGTCGCTCGGCGGGTGCAGACTACCGCGCGACAGGTGAACCATCGACATCGAATCCTCCACCGACACCTGCTGCTTGCCGCCGGCCTGGATGTCGCGGTCGGTGCGGCCCAGCGATGGCAGGATCAGCGCGGTGCTGCCGTGCACTAGATGGCTTCGGTTGAGTTTGGTCGAAACCTGCACCGTCAGTGAACAATTACGCAACGCTGCTTCGGTGACGGCGGTGTCCGGGGATGCAGATGCGAAGTTACCGCCCATGGCCATGAACACCTTGACCTTGTCGTCGCGCATCGCCCGGATTGCGGCGACCGTGTCGTAGCCGTGTTGTCGGGGGCTGACGATGCCGAACCGGTCGTCCAGTGCGGCCAGGAAGGGTTCGGGCATCTGCTCCCAGATCCCCATGGTGCGATCGCCCTGGACGTTGGAGTGCCCGCGCACCGGGCACAGCCCGGCGCCCGACTTGCCGATCATGCCGCGCATGAGCAACACGTTGGTGATCTCGGCGATGCTTGGCACAGCGTGCTTCTGCTGGGTCAGCCCCATCGCCCAGCACACGATGATGCGCTCTGATGTGGCCATCAAGTCGGCTACCCGACCGAGTTGCCTGCGGTCGATGCCGGTTGCCTCGAGCACCGTGTCGAGGTCGACGCTGCGCGTCTGGGCTGCATAGTCCTCGAACCCGGTGGTGTGCGTGGCGACGAAGTCGGCGTCGACGATCTGGGCGCGTGGACCGGCCTCGTCCTGGGCGTCCAGCAGCAACTTGCCCACGCCGGCGAAGAGCGCCATGTCGCCGCCGAGACGGATCTGTACGAATTCGTCGGCGATCGGCACTCCGTCGCTGATCACGCCGTGCAATTTCTGTGGATCCTTGAAGCGGATCAACCCGGCCTCCGGAAGCGGGTTGACAGCGATGATCTTGGCGCCGTTGTCTTTTGCCTTCTCCAGGATGGACAACATCCGGGGATGGTTGGTGCCGGGATTCTGTCCGGCGACGACGATCAGATCGGCCAGGATGAGATCCTCCACGGTGACCGAACCTTTGCCGATGCCGATCGCGTCGACCAGTGCGGTACCAGAGGATTCATGGCACATGTTCGAACAGTCGGGCAGGTTGTTGGTTCCGAAGCTGCGGACAAGTAGCTGATAGAGGAAGGCCGCTTCGTTACTGGTGCGCCCCGAGGTGTAGAACACGGCCTGATTCGGGCTGTCGAGTGCGCGCAGTTCATCGGCGATCAACGCGAAGGCGTCGTCCCACGCGATCGGCCGGTAGTGATCGTCACCGGGGCGCAGCACCATCGGCTCGGTGAGGCGACCCTGCTGGGAGAGCCAGAATTCCGGCCGCGCTTGGAGTTCGGCGATAGTGTGCCGCGCGAAGAACTCGGGGGTTACCACGCGTTTGGTGGCTTCCTCGGCGACGGCTTTGGCACCGTTCTCACAGAACTCGGCCACCTTGCGGCCGCCGTGCTCCTCCGGCCACGCGCAGCCCGGGCAGTCGAAACCGTGCCGCTGGTTGAGCTTGGTCAGCGCCGCGATGGTGCGCAGCGCACCCATGGATTCGAAGCTGCGCTGCAGCGACACCATGACCGCTTTGACGCCGGCGGCCTCGTACTCGCGGTCGGTGACGGTCAACTGGTGTTCATCGATGTCCGCGTCGATGTCTCGGTTGGGGCTGCTGCGCGCTGACATGTTCTCAGGGTAGGCCGCGGGTCGCGATGTCAGGGCCCACACACGAATACCTCGCGAGACGACGCGCCGGAGTGGCTCGAGTTTTCCGTTGCGGAGAACGTGGCACAGAATCTGGTGCTGCGGCGGTCCGACGACGACCCCGCGGAACCGCATCGTCCCGGTGACGCGGGCGTAACAGTCCCGGAACGCGACCTTTCTACTGTTGGCCGGTCAAGAGTCCGCCGAGCAAGCTGCGGACACCAGCAGTGATAGGAACTCCATTGAGCGGAAATGTGGTACGCCTGCAAGCGATCAACAATGTCGAGGCGTACGTGCCTCCAGCGATCAGCTTCGACCCCGCCGAGGCGCCCGGCGAGATCTTTGGCGCCAACGTCTTCGGCCTCGCCGAGATGCGGCTGAGGTTGCCCAAGTCGGCGTTCAAGTCCGTCGTCGGGACGATCGAGAAGGGCGCCAAACTGGACCCCGCGGTCGCCGACTCGGTCGCTTCGGTCATGAAGGACTGGGCGCTGTCCAAAGGTGCGACCCACTATGCGCACGTCTTCTACCCGATGACCGGGCTGACAGCCGAGAAGCACGACAGCTTTCTCGAGCCCGTCGGTGATGGCCAGACGCTGGCAGAATTTGCAGGCAAGACCCTGATTCAGGGTGAGCCCGACGCCTCCAGCTTCCCCTCGGGCGGTCTGCGCAGCACCTTCGAGGCCCGCGGCTACACCGCTTGGGACGTCACCAGCCCGGCCTACATCCTGGAGAACCCGAACGGCAACACGCTGTGCATCCCGACGGTGTTCGTCTCGATGACCGGTGAGGCGCTGGACTACAAGACGCCCCTGCTGCGCAGCCAGCAGGCCATGGGGGCTCAGGCCGAGCGAATCCTGAAGTTGTTCGGCCACGAGAACTTCGACCACGTCGTGTCGTTCTGCGGTCCTGAGCAGGAGTACTTCCTGGTCGACCGGCACTTCTTCCTGGCCCGTCCCGACCTGATCAACGCGGGCCGCACCCTCTTCGGCACCAAGCCGCCCAAGGGGCAGGAGTTCGATGACCACTACTTCGGTGCCATCCCCGAGCGCGTGCTGGGCTTCATGATGGACACCGAGCGTGAGCTGTTCAAGCTCGGTATCCCGGCCAAGACCCGCCACAACGAGGTCGCGCCCGGGCAGTTCGAGATCGCGCCGATGTTTGAGCACGCCAATATCGCCGCCGACCATCAACAGCTGCTGATGACGACGTTCAAGACCATCGCCAAGAAGCACGGCATGGAGTGCCTGTTCCACGAGAAGCCCTTCGCCCGCGTCAATGGGTCGGGCAAGCACGTCAACTTCTCGATGGGCAACGCGCGGTTGGGCAGCCTGCTTGTGCCCGGCGACACGCCGCACGAGAACGCGCAGTTCCTGGTTTTCTGTGCCGCGGTGATCCGTGCGGTGCACAAGTTCGCCGGCCTGCTGCGGGTGTCGGTGGCCTCGGCCACCAACGATCACCGCCTTGGCGCCAACGAGGCCCCGCCCGCGATCATCTCGATCTTCCTCGGCGACCAGCTCGCCGACGTTTTCGAGCAGATTGCCAAGGGGGCGGCGACATCCTCAAAGGGCAAGGGCAGCATGATAATCGGTGTCGATACGTTGCCGATCTTGCCGACCGATCCGGGCGACCGTAACCGAACCAGCCCGTTCGCCTTCACCGGTAACCGCTTCGAGTTCCGCGCGCCGGGCTCCGGGCAGACCATCAACGTGCCCATGATCGTCCTCAACACGATCATGGCCGACTCGCTGGACTACATGGCCTCGGCTCTGGAGAAGGCGGTAGGCGAGGGCGAGGACTTCGACATGGCCGTACAGCAGTTGCTCACCGAGATCATCACCGAGCACGGCGCGGTGGTGTTCAACGGTGACGGTTACTCGGAGAACTGGCAGATCGAGGCCGCCGAGCGCGGACTGCCGAATCTCAAGACCACGTTGGATGCCATTCCGCAGCTGGGGACACCGGAAGCTATCGCGGTGTTCGAAAAGTACGGCGTGTTCACCGAGCGGGAGCTCCAAAGTCGTGCAGAGGTCCGTTACGAGACGTACGCCCTCACCGTCGGGGTGGAGGCCAAGCTGACGCTGGAAATCGGTTCGACGGTGATCCTGCCTGCGGCGATGCGCTACCAAACTGAGCTTGCGTCCAATGTCGCCACGCTCAAGGCGGCGGGTATGGAGCCGGACTCCATGATGTTGGAGGCTGTCTCCACGCCGATCTCCGAACTGACCGTCGGGCTGGCGGCACTCAAGGAGGCTCTTGGGGCCCATGGTGGTGACAGCGCTGCGGAGGAGGCCGCGCACGCACAGAGCTTGCTGCCGTTGATGGAAGCTGTGCGCAGTGCCGCTGACACGCTGGAAGGGGTTGTGGCCGACGACCTGTGGCCGTTGCCGACCTATCAGGAGATGCTCTACATCCTCTGACTCGCCGGTATCGGAGGCGCCGAGGTGGACGACGGCGCGCGACGGGTTCGACGATGCAGGGGGGCGGTCCAGTTGGGCAACCGCGCCGCCGCGCATCGCAGTTTTGTGCCGCTCAGCGGCGGCGGCGGGCAGACTCGGGGGCATGGAATCGGCGCCGCCGGAACGCCCGGCCCCCCGCCACCGTGCGCAACGCGCAAGTCCGCGGCCGGCGCACTGGGTTCTTCGGGTGTTGCTGGCATTGGCGGCCGCAGCCGCGGTTGTCCTGACCGGTGTCGGGTTCTTGGTGACTCACGGTGTGCTGAGCGGTCTGACCATCTCCTCGGCACTGAGCGCGAACGATCCGAAATCGACCGGCGGCGCAATGAACATCCTGCTCATCGGGCTGGACTCGCGAAGGGATCAGGACGGAAACCCGCTGCCGGCGGAAGTTCTCGACAAACTCCATGCCGGCGATTCAGACTCCGGCGGCTACAACGCCAACACGCTGATCTTGGTTCGAGTCAGCGCTGACGGGAGGGTCGTTGCCTTCTCCATTCCGCGCGACGACTACGTGGCCGTCAGCGGTATACCCGGCTACAGCCACATCAAGATCAAGGAGGCCTACGGGCTCGCCAAAGCCGCCACCGAGCAACGGTTGGTCGCCCAGGGTGTGACTGATCAACGCCAGCTGGAGACACAAGGGCGCGAGGCCGGGCGGGCCGCGATCATCCGTGCCGTGCGCGATCTCACCGGGGTGCCGATCGACTACTTCGCCGAGATCAATCTGGTCGGCTTCTACGACTTGACCCAAAGCCTGGGCGGTGTGGACGTCTGTCTCAACCACGCCGTCTACGACGAGTACTCCGGCGCCGACTTTCCCGCGGGCCATCAAGAACTCAACGCCGAACAGGCCCTTGCGTTCGTCCGGCAACGGCATGGTCTGGAGAACGGAGACCTGGATCGCACCCACCGCCAGCAAGCCTTCCTGGTGTCGGTGATGCGGCGATTGGAGGACTCCGGCTCTCTGACCGACGTGGGCGAGTTCACCCGTGTCATGGACGTCGCCCGCCGCAACCTCGTGTTGTCCAAGGGGTGGGGTGAGAGCCAGTTCCAGAAGTTGGCGTCGTTGGCTGGGGGTGACGTCGAATTCCGCACGCTACCCGTCGTGGACTACCAGACCATCAACGGACAGGACGTGAACATCGTTGATCCCGCGGCGATCAAGGCTGAAGTGGCCGCCGCGTTCGACCCGCCGCCGAACCCGGCCGTCGACGAACCCGCCCCGGTCAACGACAGCGACCCGTCCGGCAGCGGGCCCAGCCCGGATGAGGGAGCGCCCATCGACAGCGGCGGTATCCCTTGCGTCAACTGAGGGTTGTTCACCGAGCTGTGATGTTTTCGACATGGTGACGCACCTGACATTGTCTGGCTGACGTTGATCAACCGCGCGATAATTCTCGGTATGGACCGGGATCCCGAAACGTCGACGGCCATGCCCGTCTGGCGCGACCCGCTGTCGGCAGGATGGCGTGCACACCGCGGCCTGCTGTTGTTGCGGCTGCGGTGGCATGAGCGCCGCGCAGCGCCCGTCCCAGGGTCGCCATTAGTGCGGTCGCGGCCGGGAGTGCGCGCGTTGGGACAACAGCGCTAGCTGGCAGCTATTGACCGGTAGTCGGTTCTTAGAAAACGTATCGGCCCCCAACGTGACGAATACCACATTATTGTCTCACCGCGGCAGGTTGCGAGGCTCTGAACTCGGCGTTTGGTTCGCGGTCACCAACGTCGCACTCGCCTGTCCGGGCCGGTAGCTCCTAAGAGGAGTGCAATAATCGATACCGGCAGTCACGCCAAGTTTTGGGAGAACGTCTGCCGGGCGCGCGCCGCGGCGGCCGCCAGGCGGTCGGCATCGCCTGGGGCAGCGTGACCAGGACACGAAGGGCATCGGAGTGGGAGACAACGGCAGCCTCGCCGGACGACCCCGGCAGAAGCTGGAGAAGGTCGTCATCCGATTCGCCGGTGACTCCGGTGACGGTATGCAACTCACCGGTGACCGGTTCACTTCCGAAGCCGCGCTGTTCGGCAACGACCTTGCGACGCAACCCAATTACCCCGCCGAGATACGCGCGCCGCAGGGCACGCTGCCCGGCGTGTCGTCGTTCCAGATTCAGATCGCCGACTACGACATTCTCACCGCGGGGGACCGGCCCGACGTACTGGTGGTGATGAACCCGGCCGCACTGAAGGCCAACGTCTCCGACCTGCCCCGGGGCGGCCTGATCATCGCCAATTCCGACGAGTTCACCAAGCGGAACCTGGCCAAGGTCGGTTATGGCGCCAATCCGTTGGAGAGCGACGAGCTGTCGGACTACGTCGTGCAGCCGGTTCCGATGACCACACTCACGCTCGGCGCGGTCGAGCCCATCGGCTCGTCGAAGAAGGACGGCCAGCGCGCCAAGAACATGTTCGCCCTGGGTCTGCTGTCGTGGATGTACGGTCGCGAGCTCGAACACAGCGAGTCGTTCATCCGCGAGAAGTTCTCTCGCAAGCCCGGCATCGCCGAGGCCAACGTGCTTGCCCTCAAAGCGGGCTGGAACTACGGCGAGACCACCGAAGCCTTCGGCACCACCTACGAGGTGTCGCCGGCCAGGCTCGATACCGGCGAATATCGGCAGATCTCCGGCAACACCGCACTGGCCTACGGCCTGGTCACGGCCGGGCACCTCGGCAACCTCCAGATCGTGCTGGGCACCTACCCGATCACCCCGGCGTCGGACATTTTGCACGAGCTGTCCAAACACAAGAACTTCAACGTGCTGACCTTCCAGGCGGAGGACGAAATTGCCGGAATCGGCGCGGCGATCGGTGCGTCGTACGGTGGAGCGTTGGGCATCACCAGTACCTCAGGGCCCGGCATCTCGTTGAAGTCCGAGGCCATGGGGCTGGCGGTGATGACTGAGCTGCCGCTGGTCGTCATCGACGTACAGCGTGGCGGGCCGTCGACCGGCCTGCCGACCAAAACCGAGCAGGCCGACCTTCTTCAGGTGCTCTACGGGCGTAACGGTGAGTCACCCGTGGCGGTGCTGGCGCCGTGTTCGCCGTCGGACTGCTTTGACATCTCCGTCGAGGCCGCACGCATGGCGATCGCCTATCACACACCGGTGGTCATTCTGTCCGACGGCGCGATCGCCAACGGGTCGGAGCCGTGGGCGATCCCGGACGTCACCACCTACGCGCCGATTGAGCACACGTTCGCCAAATCTGGTGAGCCGTACGCACCCTACGCGCGTGACCCCGATACCCTGGCCCGTCAGTTCGCGATTCCGGGAACACCCGGGCTTGAGCACCGGATCGGTGGCCTCGAAGCTGCCAACGGCTCGGGCAACATCTCCTACGAGCCGAAGAACCACGATTTGATGGTTCGGTTGCGCCAGGAGAAAGTGGCCGGCATCAAGGTTCCCGACCTCGAGGTGGACAATCCCGGCGGCGACGCCGACCTACTGATGCTCGGTTGGGGCAGCAGCTACGGCCCGATCGGCGAGGCCTGCCGGCGAGCCCGGCGCAGGGGCGTCAAGGTGGCCCACGCCCAGCTGCGCAACCTCAATCCCTTCCCGGCCAATCTGGGCGAGGTGCTGAATGGATACTCCACGGTGGTGCTACCGGAGATGAACCTCGGCCAACTGGCTCTGTTGCTGCGCGGGAAGTACCTGGTCGACATTCAGTCGGTGACCAAGGTGGAGGGTATGGCGTTTCTGGCCGACGAGGTCGAGGCAATCATCGATTCCGCGCTCGACGGAACGCTGAGCGAGAAGGAATTCGAGAAGGCCGAGTTCGCCCGACTGGCGGCGGCCACCATAGAGGCGGCCCCCGACGTACCTGGTGTGGGAGCGAGCGTATGACGACAGCGAGAAGCGCAGCGGATCGCGCATCAACCCAGCTGATCGGCGGCGATCTGAGATGAATCCGTTAGGGCTGACCAAGACCGGTTTGGTTCCGACCACCGATGAGCCGCAGAAGGCCAAGGACTTTTCCAGTGATCAGGAGGTCCGCTGGTGCCCCGGCTGCGGTGACTACGTCATTCTCAACACCATTCGCAATTTCTTGCCCGAACTGGGTCTGCGTCGGGAGAACATCGCGTTCGTCAGTGGCATCGGCTGCTCGAGTCGATTCCCCTACTACCTCCAGACTTACGGCTTTCACTCGATTCACGGCCGTGCGCCGACAATCGCGACCGGGCTGGCGCTGGCTCGTGAGGACCTTTCGGTGTGGGTGGTCACTGGTGACGGTGACGCGCTGTCGATCGGCGGCAATCACCTCATCCACGCGCTGCGGCGCAACATCAACCTCACGATTCTGCTGTTCAACAACCGAATCTACGGGTTGACCAAAGGCCAGTACTCGCCCACTTCCGAAGTCGGAAAGGTCACCAAGTCGACCCCGATGGGGTCGCTGGACTACCCGTTCAACCCGGTGTCACTGGCGCTGGGTGCCGAGGCGACGTTCGTCGGCCGTGCCCTGGATTCCGATCGCAAGGGCCTGAGCGAGGTGCTGCGTGCTGCCGCTCAGCATCGCGGTGCCGCACTTGTCGAGATCATGCAGGACTGCCCGATCTTCAACGACGGCTCTTTCGACGCGCTGCGAAAAGAAGGTTCCGAGGAGCGGTTGATCCATCTCAGCCACGGCGAGCCGATCACGTTCGGCGCCGATGGCGAGTACTGCGTGGTCAAAGCCGGATACGGGCTGGAGGTCGTCAAGACCGCCGATGCGTCGGTCGACGAAATCGTGGTCCACGATGCGAGCTTGCAGGATCCTGCGTACGCGTTTGCGTTGTCGCGGTTGTCCGAGCAGAACCTCGACCACATGGTGATGGGCATCTTCCGGCAGATCAGCAAGCCCACCTACGACGATGCAGCTCGTCAGCAGCTCGTGATGGCGCGCGAAGCTCAAGCCCATGACACAGCGGCACTGCAGTCCCTGCTTCGTGGCAAGGACACCTGGACCGTCGACTGATTGTGTTTGGCTGACAGTGCCGGACCGGCTGACCGTCGGCGTATTGCGCTAACGTCACCGGTGTGATGTCGTCCCTGCCGTTGGCCGCCGTGGTGCTGGCGGGCGGGGCGTCCCGACGGATGGGCCGCGACAAGGCCTCGTTGGTCGTCGACGGCCCCGCAGGCCCTGCCACACTGGCCGAGCGGGTGGTGTCAGTCGTGGGCACCCGCTGTGATCCTGTCTACGTCGTCGCCGCACCCGGTCAGTCGCTGCCAGAGTTGCCCGCGGTCATCCTTCGCGACGAGGCCCGTGGCATAGGCCCGTTGCTCGCGACCGGGCGTGGATTGCGGGCTGCCGCAGAGGCCGGCATCGAGCACGCGTTCGTCTGCGCTGTGGACATGCCGGAGCTGACCACCGAGTTGATCGAGACACTGACCTCACCTGCTGAGCGGTTGGGCGCCGACGTGGTCATTCCGTGGGACGGCCGTGACCACTACCTGGCCGGCATCTACCGCACCGCGCTGTTCACCACCGTTGCCGGACTCGTGGACGCCGGCGAGCGCAGTATGCGCGCCCTGGTGGATTCGGTCGACACTCAGCGGATCGTGATGCCCGTGCAGGCCGCGTTGGCGAACGTCAACACGGTGGCCGATCTTGAGTCCGTGACCCCGCCGAGATTGGTTTAGGCCCCGCCGGGATTAGTTTGGCAAATTAAATGGCGAGCGACCCGGAATTAGTACACCATGACAATTCAATGAGCGTCGCGGAGTTTCCTCTCGGATCAAATCGTGATACGCGGGACTGAATAGTCGCGCCGCGTCCCGCCGCACGCGGTCGAGCATGTCAAATGTGGTGCGGTGCAACGAGTTGCGACGATTTCAGGTACGCAGAAGCGCCAAGGTGATCGCATTCGATGTCAGCTTTGCTACTCGGGTCTCGGCTGCCTGTCCCGGCAGCTCCCGGTGGTTCCGCGAGTGGTTGCGTCGGGCTGGCAACGTTTGTTCGCTGGCCGCCTGCCGGCCCGGCACGAGCGTGAAGGTGCCTTCACGCTCGTCGCCGAAGGTGAGGACACCATCCCGTTCGGCGGGGCATCAACCTACCGGCTGGAGCCCGCTCGTCCCTGTCCCGGCTTCCTTCTCGGCTCTCCCAAAATCACTGTATGGCAGACGCTTTGACCAGCGGCGACCTGACCCGGCTGCGAGATTGGCGGATGCTTCGCACTCGGCGATTTCATTGCTCGACTGCCGGAGATCGATGGTGGGTGCTGCGCCAATGCCCGATTTCGGGTGTCACAGTTCACAATGTGAGTGTGATTCGGCTCACGCCGAGGTGGCTGCGCCCCGATCTGCAGAACTGCGGAAATCGGCAGCTGACCTGCGTGGACCATCGTAAATGGTCGACGTGATTGTTCCGTGATCTGTTCGCGACACGTTCTTCACTGACATGACATTGCGCTAATCGGTTTGTACCGTTCGTGGCAGTTCATTACGAAACACATAATTCAAAACCACGTATCTGCGTGTGTGGGGCTACGGGAGGCGGATCGCCTTCGGTAGCCGTCGGGTCTTCAGATCCGGCGAGGTGATCGCATGCCTACCCTGTCGTGCCCGACCGAGAAGGCTCGACCCATCCAAACCCGCCTGAGTCCAGGCAACAAGTCCGCGCATGACCGCACGGGCGCTGGTGGCGCGCGAATTGGCGAAAGGATCGAAGTTGAAGAACATCCGTAAGACCTTTGGTCTGGCCGCAATCGTCGGGGCGTTCGCTGTGGCGCCGATGGTGCTGGCGACCGGAACCGCGAACGCTGACAGCGTCAACTGGGACGCCGTGGCTGCTTGCGAGTCCGGCGGTAACTGGAGCATCAACACCGGCAACGGCTACTACGGCGGCCTGCAGTTCCACCCGTCCACCTGGAGCTCCAACGGCGGATCGGGCATGCCGCACGCGGCCAGCCGTGCCGAGCAGATCCGGGTGGCCGAGAAC
>NZ_JBMYXC010000021.1:0-53410 GCF_049608025.1 Mycobacterium sp.
CCTCGGCAACGTCGGCGTCGGCATCACCCTCGGCAACGTCGGCGTCGGCATCACCCTCGGCAACGTCGGCGTCGGCATCACCTTCGGCAACGTCGGCGTCGGCATCACCCTCGGCAACGTCGGCGTCGGCATCACCCTCGGCAACGTCGGCGTCGGCATCACCCTCGGCAACGTCGGCGTCGGCATCACCTTCGGCGACATCCCCCTCGGCGACGTCAGCGTCCACGTCGACGGTCACGGCGGTTAATTCGGCATCTAGGGCTCCAGCCGGCACCGTGTCAGCTGCGGCCAAGGCTGCTGGGGCCTCTTCCTCTGCCTCTTCTTCCGCCTCTTCCCCGTCGGTCAGTAGGGCCGCCAGGGGGTTACCCTCGCCGCTCCAGCCGATGGCCTCGGCCGAGGATTGATTGGCCGCGAACCAGGAACCGAGGAGTCCGGCCTTTACGCCGGGCACGGTGATCTTCGGTAAGCCCGTCAGCTTCACGACCGCGTTCAGTGAGTTGAAAATCGAACCGGCGGGGCTGAACAGCCCGCCCATCGCTATGCCGAGCTCTTCGACGTCCGTGCCGGGAGGCACGGGGAGAATCCCCGCCAGGAAGGTGAGGTCGAGTATCCCGTGGCC
Source organism: Mycobacterium sp. (assembly GCF_049608025.1). Classification (GTDB taxonomy): domain Bacteria; phylum Actinomycetota; class Actinomycetes; order Mycobacteriales; family Mycobacteriaceae; genus Mycobacterium. The sequence continues at coordinate 620 of NZ_JBMYXC010000021.1, forward strand.
GTTGAAGAATCCGTCGGTCATCGCCGCAGGAATGTTGATCAGGGCGTTTATCGCATTGCCGAATTCACCGGCACCGAGTTCGGTGGCGAACTCGGAGAGCTGATCGCCGAGCGCCAGCAATGGGCTGACCACCAGGCCCAGCGCGCCAATGACCATTCCGCTGTTGTAGTTGGTCGTGTAATCAATCAGCGGCTTGAGGCTCGCCGGAATCTCGGCTTCCACCACGCTGAATATGAGCTGGTGGAGCGCATCGAGGTTGTCTACTTGTGGTGCAATCTGATTCTCGACCAGCGCATTGGCGTTCTCAACGATGTCCTCGAAGATCGGTCCGATGTCGGGCAACATCTGGACGTAGTTGTACCAATTCGCAACGACCTGCTGCACCACCGGGAACGGGGCTTCGAGGTACTGCTCGGAAAGGGCTGCGAAGTTGACCGAAGTGTTGTTGAAGACCTCCACCCAGGCCAAGAACGGGTCAGCGGTGGTGGTGAGTTGCACCGCGGGCGAGGCCAACCTCAGGGCCCTGTCAGGAAGCGATTCCGATGGAACCGGAGCAACCGCAACTGCGCCAGCCACGGCGAGGGCCGCGCCGGCCGCGGCATACGAACGAATATTTTGGGCCATGAGAACACTCCTATGTTCGCGATGTTTACACCTAGCCCGCCCCCGAGTAGATGCTCACCTCAAACCGTAGCTGATAAAACCCTGATAAATGCCCAAAAAATCAAAAAGAACTCCTGCTCGATTGTCCGGTACAGCTTGACCGTTCCGCACCCTGTTGCCGGCGCCGGGGACCCCCGAATGCGCCGCGCCGATGCGCGCCAATCCCCCAGCCGAGCCGGCCCGGACCAAACTTGTGAGATCTCCATGGCCGCAGCCGAATTCGGGGGCACCGTCAACCGCAGAGCTAATCCCGTCAAGACGAAAGGGAACCAACCCGATGCACCGCGGCAGGCCGTCGAGGCGGTGCGGCAATGGTGCGACGATGGAAGTTCAGATGGCCTCGCCGCTGACGACGATCGCGGGCACACCCACGCGTGTCGGGCTCACCTTCCTAATTCAACTACGGTGTGCTGGTGAGGCTATGGACCTACGACGCCGCTGAACTGCACGTCGTTACTAACTTGAGGGAATCCCGGACGCTGACGGCTAATTCAGAGGCGCTTTGATGGCGACGATCGTGTTCTTTCACGCCCATCCTGACGACGAGTCCATCGCCACGGGCGGGACCATGGCCCGAGCGGCCGCCGAAGGTCACCGCACTGTGCTCGTCTTCGCCACCAGAGGCGAGGTGGGTGAGGTCGACGACGGCGTGCTCGCCGCCGATGAACCACTCGCGTGGCGCCGGGAGCAGGAGTCCCACCGGTCCGCCGAGATCCTGGGTGCGGCCCGGGTCGAGTTCTTGGGCTACCGCGACAGCGGAATGATGGGTGAGGCCTCGAACGACGCTGAAGGTAGCTTCTGGCGAGCCGACCCCGACGTTGCGGCCGGCGCTTTGTCGGCAATCCTGACTGACGTGGGCGCCGACGTGCTGACCATCTACGACAGCCATGGCGGGTACGGCCACCCGGACCATATCCAGGTGCACCGGGTGGGGGTCCTGGCCGCCGAACGGGCGGCGGTGGACCGAGTGTTCGAGGCCACCATGAACCGCGACCATTTCGCACGCCTGACCGAATACGCCGGGGAGTTCGGCATCGACACCGACACCATCCCCGATGTGGGCACGGACCCGGACTTCGGCTCCCCTGAGTCGGCAATCACCACCGCGGTGGACTGTTCGCGTTATTTGGAGCAGAAGCGGATGTCCATGTCAGCGCACGCAAGTCAGATCGGACCGGATCACTTCATGCTGGCCATGCCTCCGGCAGCATTCGCCATGGCGATGGGGACCGAGTGGTTCATCGAGCGGGGCGCGCCTCGCTCAGCGGAGGCGCCGATGCGAGACCGACTGCTGCCTTGACCGGGACGCCTGTTCGAGACTCGTCAGATGCAGCCGTTCGCGCAGACGTCGGCGGGGGGCCCGTAGACGGCGTCCGGCCCGCTGGGCATCTGGGGAACCGGCTGGCCGGCTATGAAGCCCGCGTCCTGCGTGAGGTCTATGTTGCGATCGAGGTCTGGTGCGATCGGCACGAAGTTACACAGGAAGCTGACTGCGAGCGGGCACGGATCCCCCGGGTTGGCGCCTGCCGGCGCAGCTACTCCCAGCGACAGGGCGCCAGCGCCGATAGCGAGGACCACCGCCTTCGTCACCGTAAACATCGCGCCCTCCGATCCGACGTGCTCCCCCTCACAACGCCACAAGAGTAGACCACCGACCGACACACCCAAGGCGATCCGCCCAACAAAGTGACAGCAGGGCGGGCGATGATCAATGGACAGCCTCGATTCGGACGAAGGAGCATGAAACTGATGAGCGGAAACAAAGCGTTCGTGATCGGTGTCGGGATGACGAAGTTCGAGAAACCGGGGCGTAGGAGCGAAGCCGGCGAAGCGACCCCGGCCCCCGACGAGGGCTGGGACTATCCGGCCATGGCCAAGGAGTCGGGGACGAGAGCCCTCGAAGACGCCGGCATACCGTTCGAGTCGATCGAGCAGGCGCACGTGGGCTATGTATACGGCGACTCGACCTGCGGACAGCGAGCAGTCTACGAACTCGGCATGACCGGAATCCCGATCACCAACGTCAACAACAATTGTTCCACCGGATCCACCGCGCTGTTCCTGGCTACGCAGTCGGTGCGCGGTGGACTCGCCGACTGCGCGCTGGCACTCGGCTTCGAGAAGATGCAACCCGGCTCGCTGCAAGGCGGGCTCAGCGACCGTGAGCAGCCGTTGGGACGTCACATCCGGGCCGAGGCGGAGCTGTTCGAGTTCGCCTTTCCTGTTGCGCCTTGGATGTTCGGCGCGGCGGGGGTGGAGCACATGCAGCGTTACGGCACCACCACCGACCAGTTCGCCAAGATCGGCGAGAAGAACCACAGGCATTCGGTCAACAATCCATACGCGCAATTCCAGGTTGAATACACCCTCGACGAGGTCAAGGCCGCGAAGATGATCTATCCGCCGGCCGAACTCACCAGGCTGCAGTGTTCGCCGACGTCCGACGGGTCTGGGGCGGTCATCGTGGCCAGTGAGGCATTCGTCGACAAACACGGTCTGGCCGCCCAGGCTGTGGAGATCGTCGGACAGGCAATGGTTACCGATCTCGAGTCGACGTTTGCCGACAAGAGCGCAATCACCATCGTCGGTGCCGACATGACGCGCCGGGCCGCGCGAAAGGTATACGAACAAGCGGAGATCGGCCCCGACGACATCGACGTGATCGAACTTCACGACTGCTTCTCGGTGAATGAGCTGCTCACCTATGAAGCGCTCGGACTCTGCGCAGAGGGCGACGGCGGCAAGCTCATCGACAACAACGACACCACCTACGGCGGCACCTGGGTCGTCAACCCGTCCGGCGGTCTCATCTCCAAAGGCCACCCCCTCGGCGCGACCGGCCTCGCCCAAGCCAGCGAGCTCACCTGGCAGCTCCGGGGAACCGCCGGCAAGAGGCAGGTGAAGGGCGCCGGCATGAAAGCCGGAGTTGCACTGCAGCACAACATCGGGCTCGGCGGCGCCGTCGTGGTGACCGCCTATCGCCCCGCCGAGCGCTAGCCCGGCGGCTGGGCCAGCAGTTCTGCCAGGTGGACCCCTGAGCGCCCGGTCAGATCGAGAAGCTGGGTGCGGCAGGAGAAGCCGTCGGTCAGCACCGGCGAGTTCCCGTCGTCCTGCCGGACGGCGGGCAACAAATCGTTCTCCGCGACGGCAACGCTGACGTCGTAGTGGCCGCGCTCGGCACCGAAGTTGCCGGCCAGGCCGCAACAGCCTTCCACCACCCGCATCGCGATACCGGCGCGCTGCAGGATGTCGAGGTCGGCGTCGAACCCGAGAACGGCGCGGTGGTGGCAGTGCGGCTGCACGACGGCGCTGGTACCGGACCGGTCCGGCGGTTGCCAGCCCACGGTCTCACCGAGTAGCTCAGCCAGGGTCCGTACCGACCGCGAGACCGCGACGGTGGATTCGCTTTCACCCAGCAGGTCGGCGGCGTCACCGCGGAACACCGCCGTGCAGGAGGGTTCCAGGCCGACCACGGGCATACCGGCGTGCGCCGCCCCGGCGAGGGCGGTGACGCTACGGCGCAACTTCTTCCGCGCCGTATCGAGTTGTCCGGTGGAGATCCACGTCAGCCCGCAACACAACCGGCGTTGCGGGATGCGCACCGAGTAACCGGCCTGCTCGAGCACGCTCACCGCGGCGATGCCGACTTCGGGGGTGAAGTGGTCGGTGAAGGTGTCCACCCAGAGCATCACCGGCTCACCACTGGAGCTCGGATGTTCGGCGAACCAACGGCGGAACGTCCGGGGAGCGAACACAGGCAAGTCACGGCGCAAGTCCACACCGGCAGCCCGCTTGCCGAGCGGGGCCAGCGGTCCCGCCATCAACCGGTTGGCCGTCTGCGGGAACGCCGAAGCCAACCGAGCCCAACGCGGCAGCCAGCCCAGCGAGTAGTGGGTGGCCGGCCTGGGCCGATGGCGATATCGCTGAAACAGCGCCTCGGCCTTGAAGGTTGCCATGTCCACTCCGGTCGGGCACTCCGACGAGCAGGCTTTACACGACAGACACAGGTCGAGTGACTCCAAGATCTCCGGGGAACGCCAACCCCGCACAGTGGATCCGTTGGCGAGTTCCTGGAGCACCCTGGCCCGGCCGCGGGTGGCATCCTTCTCGTCTCTGGTGGCGCGAAATGACGGGCACATGACGCCGGGGCCACTGGTGACCCGGCATTTCCCGACGCCGATGCAACGATGCACGGCGGTGCTGAAATCGCCGCCGTCCTGGTGGTATCCGAACCCAAGATTCGACCGCATCGGCGCAGCAGATGCCTCCCGAAGATCGCCGTCCAGAGGGCGCGGCCGCACGACGACACCCGGGTTCAGGATGTCATCGGGGTCGAAGACGTCCTTCACCGCAGCAAAGGTGTCCATCGCGCCCGGTGAATACATCAGCGGCAGTAGCTCACCCCGAGCACGCCCGTCCCCATGCTCTCCGGACATCGAGCCGCCATATCCGGCAACGAGTTTCGCAGCGTCGGTGAGGAACTCCCGAAATACCCGGCGTCCGCCGGCACGGTTCAGCGGGAAATCGATACGTATGTGAACGCAGCCGTCGCCGAAGTGCCCATAAGGCACTCCCCTCAGTCCGCGCTCTGCCATCAGGTTCTCGAAGTCGCGCAGGTAGCTACCGAGATGTTCGGGCGGGACGGCGGCATCCTCCCAGCCGGACTTGCCGGCCGGGTCGGTTGCCCGTGCCGCGAGTCCGGCGCCGTCTTCGCGGATCTTCCACAACGCGGCCGCCTCGCTCGGATTCCCGACCACCCAGCCCTGCGTGGCGTCCGCTGCGGCGAGTGCGGCGGCGGCGCGGGCGGCTACCTCGGCCGGTTCATCTCCGCACAGCTCGACCAGCAGCCAACCCCGCCCGGCCGGCAACTCGGGCACCGCCGCGGCACCCTTGCGGGTCCGAACCACATTCACGATGCGGGCATCCAGGCCCTCCACCGCGACCGGGTGGAACGGCAGCAGTCCGGGGACGGCGTCAGCGGCAGCGGGCATATCGGGATAGCCCACGATCAGCAGCAGGCGGGAGACTGGTGCGCGAACCAGTTTGACGGTCGCCTCGCGCAACAGGCCCCAGGTGCCCTCGGTCCCGACGAACGCCTTGGCCACGTCGAAGCCACGCTCGGGGAGTAGGTGTTCCAGCGAGTAACCCGACACCTGCCGGTTGAATCGGCCGAATTCGGTGCGAATCACGCCAAGCCTCGACGCGACCAGGTCGTCCAGCTCGGACAGCGTTGCCGACCCGGCGCGGTCAGCACCCTTGGCCACCCGGAGAAGCTCTCCGCCGCCGGTCACCATTTCGACCGCGACGACGTTGTCGGCGGTGCGCCCGTACCCCAGGGCCCGGGAACCGCAGGCGTTGTTGCCGATCATTCCGCCGATCGTGCATCGGCTATGGGTGGACGGGTCGGGTCCGAACCGCAGGCCGTGCGGGGCGGCGGCACCCTGCAGGTCGTCGAGTATCACCCCGGGTTGCACGATCGCGGTCGCCGACCCGGGATCAATACCGAGGATGCGGTCGAGGTGACGAGAGCAGTCGAGGACGACGCCCGGGCCTACCGCGTTGCCGGCGATCGAAGTACCGGCACCGCGCGCAGTGAGCGGTATCTCCAGAGCACGGCCCACCTCGATGATTGCGCCGATCTCATCCGGTTCCCGGGGAAAGGCCACAACATCGGGCATCACGCGGTAGAGCGACGCGTCACTGGAGTATTCGGCGCGGCGCCGGGTCGAAGCATCGACCTCGGCCACTCCCGCCCGCCGCAAGGCGGCGACGACGTCGGCTGAACCGGGGAAGCGAAAGTTATCCGCCACGGCGCGTTCGCGGGCTGGGTGGCTCCGCGGGCAGCCGGACACCCCGGTCAGGGGCGGCCACCGAAACCGTGTGCATCATCAACGCGATTATCTCTCAACTGCATCAGAACGTCGGTGTTCGAGGAACTTCTCGATAGCGGGTGCCGCTATCAGCGTGGCGGTCCCGGGCGGGCACCCGGATCGGGTTCGGGGTTCGATCCGGCAAGCCTGGTATCAGTGTTGGTTTCGGGAGAGTCGCTGATCAGCAGGCCGCCAGATACCCACTGGATGGTGATCGTGGCCTGTGGCAGATTGGTCCGCAGCTCATCCTGCAGTGTGCTGACGTCCGGTTCGCCCGACCCGATCAGTGTGACGGTGATCTCGTTGGCGGTGCCGCCCCCGGAGATGCTCAGCACCTCGGTGTCCGGCTCTGTGGTGGACCACGCTGCGGTGGTCTCGCGGGCAGCGACCAGCGCGGTCTCGATGTCGTCCGGCTCGGTGGCCCCGGGGGTGTAGGTCCAGGCCAGGCTCACCGGGATGTCCTGCTTGAACTTCGCGCTGATGAGACTGTTCAGGTCCTCCGAACTCTTGGGCGGAACAGGCCCGGCCGTGGAAATCACCAAGGTGCCGGACTGATAGCTGAGCCCTTGCAGGGTCAACGATTGCGTCACAAGCCACTTCTCGACGACCGGGCTCAGATCGCTCAGTGGCAGCTGAGGCGTTTCCTTCTGGATGTGCTCGGGGTCCTGCATCGGAATCCACCCCAGTTGCACGGTGACGGGGTAGCCCAGTGCCCGAGTGAGAGCGGCCGCGACATCCCCTACCGGTGGCGGCGCGGTTTCGCCGGTCACGTCCGCGCGGACGGTTCCCCCGGAGATGGTGGTGTGGCTGAGCCTACTGCCGGGGCCCAGCAGACCAGTGATGGTTTGGGTGGCGACCTTGAGATCGTGTGCCCGGCCGCTGAGCTCGATGAACCGCGGCGTCAGGATCAGCGTGACCGCCACCGTGCACATGGCGGTCGTGACCACCGAACCGACGATCCAGCGGCGATGCGTGCGGAATCTGTGCCTGGGGACGAAGCCGGTCAGGAGAAACACCACCGCCGCCATCAGCACGATGCCGATGAGGTTGGTCAGAAAGAGCAGCGTGGCGCCGCGGGCCAACTGCGGTTGCCCGTAGCCCAACAGCACACCGATCGCCGCCAGCGGCGGCACGAGTGCAACAGCGACCGCGACGCCGGGCAGAGCGCCGGAGATCTTCTTGTGAACGGTCGCGTATGCGCCGGCTGCACCGGCTCCGAGCGCGACCAGCAGGTCGCGGATGTCGGGGCTGGAGCGTCCAACAACTTGGGAGGGCACCTCGGTGGCCGCACCGGCCAGCAAGGTGGCGAATAGCCATCCCACGGCCACGGCACCCAGCGCGGACAGTGAGACCAGCAGCAATCCGGTCAGCAGCCGCCGCCCCCATCCCATGATCAAGCAGGCAGCAATTCCCATGATGGGCGCCATCAGTGGGGCGATCATCATCGCGCCGATCACGACCGCCACCGAGTTCTGCACCAGCCCTATCGCCGCGACCATGCTGGACAAGAACATCAGGACCGCGAATCGCCATACAACCGTGGCCGACGGCGCCACCATCAGGTGGTCCATGGCTGAGTGCCGGTCCTCGATCGAGAGTCGCCGCAGCGGCCAGCGAAAGTACCGGCCGCGCGACGGCGTCGCCGTGCCGATACTCGCTTCCCGCATCGAATTCAGTCCTGTCGGTAGGGCGCGAAAAAATAGCGGTGCAGGCCCGCTCGGCGTCCGCTCGGTGGCAATCGTGACCGTACGAATGGATGGCTACCACCTCATCGACGAAGAATCGGGGAGGCTCGCTCAGATTCGGGTGCTGCCGCCCCGAACCGACGCCGCGATCGTCCTCAATGGCCGCGATCGTCCTCAATGGCACAGCCCGCGCGCCGTTCTCGGCCTTGGCTCGCTGTCCCCGATGTCAGGTTGGCCGGACAGCGGGGTCTTGGATCGCGTTCACCAGTAGGCCAGCGCCTGCTCGAAGGCCCGGATCAGCAGGGCTTCGTCGACCTCGACGGGTGCGTTTTTCAGCAACCGCTGTTGAGGCCAGGCCCCGTCGACCAGAGCGGGTGCATCCCTCCGGTCGTATCCCACGCCGGCCAGACCCTCCGGCATGCCGACATTGCGCATGATTCGGATCAGCTGTTCGGCCAGGACGTCGCCTGCCTCACTGCGGGACGCACCCTCCTCAGCCCTTGCGCCGAGCTGCCGTGCAGCGTCGAGGTGCCTGGCTGGATCTGTGTGGGAGGTAAGCCGAAAAACGGACGGCGCGTTGAGAATCACCGCCATGCCATGGGGTACGAGGGGTTCGGTTCCCGGGTACCCGCTGGCGTGAAAGTCGCGCACCTGACCGGCCACCGCGTAGGCCATGGCGTGGGGGATGTGTACCCCGGCGTTGCCGAATGCAATGCCCGCCAACGTCGCCGCCCACATCGTCTGTTCCCGGGCCTCGCGATCGGATGCGTCGCTCACGGCTCGCTCGAGATAGCGGCCGAGCAGTCGCAGGGCTTCCCGGCTACCCAGGTCGCTCCACGGGTTGGCGCCTTGGCTCATGGGGCGCTGGATCGGCCGGTGCGGCACCGCGCGCCGGTCGAAGGGGCGGGCGGTGTAGGACTCCAGAGCGTGCGAAAGCACATCGAGTCCGCTGCACGCGACGACGTTGGCGGGCAGGGTGTCAGTGCTTTCCGGGTCAACAAGCGCTTCGGTGGGGCGCAGTGCCGGAGAGGCGATTCCGGTCTTGGCCGACATCGACAGCAGATCGAAGATCGCGATGCCGGTGACCTCACTACCGGTGCCTGACGTCGTGGGACATGCGATGTGCGGCCGCAGCGGGCCCGGCACGGGCTTTCCCGCGCCGACGGGCGCGTTCACGTAGTCGAGGAATTCGGCGGGATGACTCGCGTAGAGGTTCGCCGCTTTGGCGGTATCGAGAACCGAGCCGCCGCCAACAGAAACGTAGCCGTCCGGCTGGACCTCGGAGGCGAAAGCTGCTGCTTCTCGCAACGATTCATCGGTGGGTTCCACGCGCGCTTCGGTGAAGCACACCACGTCGATACCCGATTCGCGCAACGACCGGGCAACCGTGTCGAAGACGGCGAGGCCGGAGACGACGGCATCGGAGAACAACGCCACCCGGGTGATGCCCAGGGCTCGTGCCCGATCACCGACTTCCCGCAGACATCCCCGACCGAAGGTGACCCGGGAGGCGTCGACGGTGAACGCGGTGTCGAATTCGTCGGCGGCATTCGGGCCGGCAACCTTCTCGCCGGCGACATTGACGTGCTCGCAGCAGCTCATGGAACAATTCTGCAGTTGTCGGGCTCGGATGGGAACAGCGGCCGACAGGGAGCGCCGGCACCGAGAAGTAACGTGTGGGCGCTCAACCCGATAGCCTTCATACTATGGCCCCTTTGCCCCGCATCAAGATCGCCGTCCTCAGCGCGCTCGTGGCCGGAGGCGCTCTGGCCGCCGCCGGCCAGGCCGGTGCGCAGCCGGCGCCGGTCGATCCGGCGCTGCCTCCCGGACCGGGGGACGCCGCACCCGCACCCAACCAGGTCTTCACCTACACACCTATCGGGGAAGACGGCGCCCTCCCGGGCCCTGCCCCCGCACCCCCGCCGACCGGTGCCCCATACATCGCGCCGGTGGAGAACGGCAGCTTCGACAACACGGGTCAAACCAGCTATCTGCGAGAGTTGTGGAACATGCGCAACTCCAACGACTTCTTCGAGGCGCTCTACCCGTCGCAGATGGACCCGGCGATGGCCGATGCGATGGGCGTGCGGCAGATGCCGATGCTGGCCCCGGGCGAACTGCCTCCGGGCGTCGTCCCGAACACGGCCCTCCCTGGTGCGCCGGCTGCGCCGGCTCCCGCTCCCCCGCCGGTGTGGCCGCCGGTGGGCATGGTGCCGCTCCCCACGCCGTAGGACCTGCGGCAAGACGCCGATCCCAGAGCTGCCGCGGATGATCGCCGCGGCGCTGGGCTGATCTAATGTTGCGGTGAGCAGCGAACAGCCCGCCGACCGGGAGAGCCACGCCGCCTTCGCCCGAGTGGGATCGGCCTACTATCCGGTTCTCGTCGCGGTGTTCACGGCACTGGTGATCGTCTCCAACGTCACCGCGACCAAAGGTGTGGCGTTCGGACCGATCATCACCGACGGCGGGTTCATCGTGTTCCCCCTGACCTATGTGATCGGCGATGTGCTGTCGGAGGTGTACGGGTTCAAGGCCGCGCGCCGCGCGATTTTCACCGGGTTCGCGATGAACATTCTTGCTGCAGCCGCGTTCTGGGTGACGGTGTATCTACCTGCTGCCGACTTCTACGAAAACCAGGAGCACTTCCAGAACATCGCCGGTGCCTACACCGGGCTGATCGTGGCCGGGCTGGCGGGTTTCATCGTCGGTCAGACCCTCAACGCCTGGGTGGTGGTCCTGATCAAGGAACGCACCAAGGAGAAATACCTGTGGGCCCGGCTCATCGGGTCGACGTTCGTCGGGCAGTTGGGTGACACGGTGGTGTTCTGCGCCATCGCGGCAAGCGTCATCGGCATCACCAGCTTCGGCGATTTCGTCAACTACACGGCGCTGGGATGGCTCTACAAGACCGCCGTGGAAATACTCCTGCTCCCCATCACCTACCGAGTGATCGGCTTCATCAAGCGCCGCGAGCCGACCTATCTGCCCGTCCCGTGACCCGGCGGTGGCGCAAATGATGCGGTGGCCCAAATGATGAAGGCAATGCATGCGGGCGGCCCTGACAGCGTTCTCGACTACGGCGATCGGGCACTTCTTCTGACATTCGACGGCACCACAGCGGTTCTGACGTGGACCGACGCACTACGGGCGGCCGGTTTGCCGGGCGTCGTGGACATCGTCCCGGCCGCCCGGACGGTTCTACTGAAGCTGGCTGCATCCCGGTATCAGGCCTCCACCCGGCAGCGACTCACGCAGGTGCGGCCAAGGATTGCCGCGGCCGTCGAATCGGTCGAGGGGGCCGACATCGTCATCGACGTCACCTATGACGGCGAGGATCTCGCGGACGTGGCCCGGCTGACCGGTCTGGCGCCCGACGAGATCGTCACAGCGCACACCGGACGATGCTGGCGTGTGGGATTCAGCGGGTTTGCCCCGGGCTTCGCCTATCTGGTGGGCGGCGACGAACGTCTGGCCGTGCCCAGAAGATCGGACCCGCGCACCAAGGTGCCCGTCGGCTCGGTCGGGTTGGCCGGCGAGTTCAGCGGAATCTACCCGCGAGAGTCTCCCGGCGGCTGGCAGCTGATCGGGCGCACCGCGGCCGTGGTGTGGGATCTCGACCGGGACAGCCCGGCGCTGCTGACTCCCGGTATGTGGGTGCAATTTCGTGCGGTGAGTTCATGAGCGAAGCGTGCGGAGCGAACCGACAGCCGATGCGCGGAGCGGCGCTGGAGATCCTGCAACCGGGCCCGCTGGCCCTGGTCGAGGACCTCGGCCGACCGGGGTTGTCCCACTTGGGTGTCACGCGCTCCGGAGCGGCCGACCGGCGGTCACACGCCCTGGCCAACCGGCTGGTCGGCAACCCGGATGACCGGGCGACCGTGGAGGTGACGCTGGGCGGGTTCGCCGCCCTGGTCCGCGGCGCCGGCCACGACGCCATGATGATCGCCGTGACCGGCGCTGACTCCGACCCCACTGTGAACGGAGTCCCTGTCGGTACCAACAGCGTCTATCACGCCCGGGCGGGCGACGTGATCTCGCTGGCGCCGCCGCGAGCGGGCCTGCGCTCGTATCTGGCGGTGCGCGGCGGCTTCGACGTCGCCCCGGCGCTGGGCTCGCGCAGCTACGACGTGCTGTCCGGGATCGGCCCGCCACCGCTGCAGCGGGGCGATGTGCTGCCCATCGGCGAGCCCGGGGCCGCTTTCCCCGAGCTGGACCACGCTCCGGTGGCCGCAGTTGCCGAAGACGTACTTGAGCTGAGGGTCGTGCCGGGCCCGCGCGACGACTGGTTCGTCGACCCCGACATCCTGGTCCGGACCAACTGGCAGGTCACCAGCCGCAGCGACCGGGTGGGCACACGGTTGGTCGGGACGCCGCTGGAGTACCGCCGGCCCGAACGCCAGCTGCCCAGCGAGGGAGCCACCCGGGGTGCTATCCAGGTTCCGCCGAACGGACTTCCGGTGATTCTGGGTCCCGACCACCCGGTGACCGGGGGCTACCCGGTAGTCGGCGTGCTGGTCGACCACGACATCGACCAGGTCGCCCAGGCGCGTCCCGGCCAGCAGGCGCAGTTGCATTGGTCACGGCCCAGGCGGCGCTCGGGCGGTATTGCCAGCTGACCTGCCGGTGCGCGCTGCGGCCGGCCGGTATCTGACACGCGACTCCGCCGCGGTGGTAGAACCGGTGGTGTGCGTGCCCGCCTCGTCCACACCTCCGATCTCGACGACGAGATGCGCGAACATGCCCGCTTGATGGTGATGGAAGCCTTCGGTGCGGCTCCTGGCGGCGCGTTCACCGACGCCGACTGGGAGCACGCTCTCGGCGGGATGCATGCCGTGATCTGCCAGCGCGGCGCGCTGATCGGGCACGCGGCGGTCGTGCAGCGGCGACTTCTCTACGGTGACACCGCGCTGCGGTGCGGATACGTCGAGGGCCTCGCGGTCAGGGAGGACCACCGCGGCCAGGGGCTGGGAAACGCGCTGATGGACGCCGTCGAACAAGTGGTGCGGGGCGGATACCACGTGGGCGCGCTGGGTTCGAGCGACCTGGGCAGGCCGCTGTACACCGCCCGCGGGTGGCTGCCGTGGGCCGGACCGACATTTGTGCTGGCGCCCGATGGACCGACCCGAACCCCCGACGACGACGGCTCGCTGTTCGTCCTGCCCGGCGAACTGCCGCCCGGCGTGATGCTCGACACCACCGCGGCGATCACCTGCGACTGGCGCAACGGCGATGTCTGGTGACATCACAAGACCGGCGACTTCACAGCGGGGGCACCGCGGCGGTGAGCGGAAATTCATCGCCTGAGCGGGGGAGACACCCGCGCGCAACCGCGGGTTAATCACGACGAAACGCCACCTGAATAGACAAGTGGGCATGAAGGAGCCGGACTGGTCACCGCTCACCGGATTCCGGGTGGCAGTGACATCAGCGCGGCGCGCAGACGAACTCGGGGCACTGCTGAAGCGTCGCGGCGCGACGGTGACCAGCGCGGCCGCCATCGAGATGGTGGCGCTACCCGATGACGACGAACTGCGCGCGCGAACGGATTCCTTGATCGACGCCCCACCCGACATCGTCATCGCCACTACCGGAATCGGCTTCCGCGGCTGGATCGCGGCGGCTGATGGCTGGGGCCTGGCCACCGAGCTGACGACCGCCCTGGGCAAGGCTCGCATCGTGTCCCGCGGCCCGAAAGCCACCGGCGCGCTGCGCGCGGCCGGCCTGCCCGAGGAGTGGTCGCCGGAGTCGGAGTCCTCCCGCGAGGTCCTGCACTATTTGGTCGAAGGCGGTATTTCCGGTACCCGTATCGCCGTGCAACTGCACGGCGCCACCGCAGATTGGGATCCGTTTCCAGAATTCCTCGACGAGTTGCGCGCGGCCGGAGCGCAGGTCGTGCCGATCCGGGTGTACCGCTGGCATGCGGCACCGCGAAACGGCGAATTCGATCAACTGGTAGACGGTATCGCCGAGCAGAAGTTCGACGCGGTCAGCTTCACCTCGGCGCCCGCAGTCGCGTCGGTACTGATGCGCGCCGCAGAACTGGGCATCGAGAACGAAGTGCTCTCGGCGCTGCGCAGCAATGTGCACGCGATGTGCGTCGGCCCGGTGACGGCGCGGCCGCTGGTGCGGCTCGGTGTGCCGACCTCAGCGCCCGAGCGGATGCGGTTGGGTGCGCTGGCTCGTCACATCACCGACGAACTTCCCCTGCTGCAATCCCGCACAATCCGCGTCGCGGGCCACCTGCTCGAGATCCGCGGCACGTGTGTGCTGGTCGACGGTGTGGTCAAGGCGCTGTCACCGGCGGCGATGGCGACGATCCGGACGTTGGCGCACCATCCCGGTGCGGTGGTGTCCCGGGCCGACCTGCTGCGGACGCTTCCGGGTAACGGCACCGACACCCACGCCGTCGAAACGGCCGTGCTGCGGCTGAGAACCGCGCTGGGCGACAAGAAGATGGTGTCCACCGTGGTCAAACGTGGCTACCGGTTGGCCGTCGACGAGGAGCCTGAGTCGTGAACTTCCTCCTGGTAGCGCACGGAACCCGCAAGCAGCGAGGTGTGTCGCTGATCGGCGACCTGGCGGCTAAGGTCGCCGACGCGTTGGCTCGACCGGTGGACGTCGCATTCGTCGACGTGCTCGGCCCGACACCTCGCGAGTTGCTGAGCGCGACGTTGGACCAGCCGACAGTGCTGGTGCCGGCTTTCCTGGCCCGTGGTTACCACGTCGGCGGCGATATCCCGGCCCACGTGCAGGCCAGCGGACACAACGACGTGACCATCACCCGCGCCCTCGGCCCCGATCCACAGCTGATCCGGGTGCTGGTCGACCGGCTGATCGAATCCGGTTGGCGACCCGACGATGCGGTACTCCTCGCTGCGGCGGGAACATCGGACCCGGCCGCCATGCGCGATCTGCACACGACAGCGACATGGCTGTCGGCGACGATCGGTTCGCGGGTCGAACTGGCGTTTGCCGCCACCGGCGAGCCCAGGGTGGCCGATGCCGTCGCGGCAATGCGCGGGCATCACCGGGGCAGACGTGTTGTCGTCACGTCATACCTGTTGTCCGAGGGCCTGTTCCAGGATCGGTTGCGTAGCAGCGGGGCCGATCTGGTGACAGACCCGCTGGGCAGGCATCCGGGGGTGGCGCGCTTGATCGCCAGCCGGTTCCTTCGGGCTCGCGCCTCGACAAGAGGGAGTCCACGGCGAGTACCCAGTCAGGCTTCTTCCGGCGTCGTGTCAGCCTTCGCGTAGCAACAAGGACAGTCGTGCCTTGTCCAACAGCATTGGCGCTCAAACTGCTTACAAGCTCAAACTGCTTACAATCAGCGGATGCCGAGGATGCCCGTCCTTCTTGCGGTCGCCCTGTTGGTCGGCGCCTGCAGCGGTCGGGGGCCCGCGGCCTCCACCGTCGGTCCAGAACCCGGGGACCGCACGGCACGGAGCCAAGCTCTGCTGGACGGCGCCATCAACGCTGAAGATCCTGGCTGTTCGGCTGCAGTCGGTGTCGAGGGGACGGTGGTCTGGACAGGGGTCCGCGGCCTTGCGGACTTGGCAACCGGTGCCGCGATCACCGCGGACACTGTGTTCGATATCGCCTCTGTGTCAAAGCAATTCACCGCCACCGCCGTTCTCCTCCTCGTCCAGGAGGGCAAGCTGGCGCTTGACGACCCGCTGTCCGGTCATCTGCCCGGGCTCCCGCGATGGGCGGACTCGGTCACCGTCGCGCAGTTGATACACCAGACCAGTGGCATTCCGGACTACATCGGGCTTCTTGACGATGCGGGGGTCGAGGAGAATGGCCGCGCGACGCAAGCCGACGCTCTGACTGTGCTGGGGGCCGTACCGGAACTGGACTTTGAGCCCGGGGCCCAGTTCGAGTACTCCAACTCCAACTACATCCTGCTGGCCGAGATTGTCAGCGAGGCCTCGGGCCAACCACTGCCGAAGTATCTGAACGTGAACATCTTCCAGCCACTCGACCTTGTGATGGTGTTGGATCCGGCGGGCACGACTAGCAACGAGGCGGTACCGTACGCACAGGACGGCGGGGGATACCTGGTGGCCGACTCCTCCTGGGAGCAGATCGGCGACGGCGCGATCCAGACCACGCCCAGCCAACTCGTCCGTTGGGCAGACAACTACCGAACCGGCCGGGTAGGCGGCCGGGCCTTGCTAGCCGCACAACTGGCCGGAGCGGTGCCCGACGGTGCGGAGCGCTACGGCGCCGGGATCAGCTTGCTGCCCGATGGCTCGATCGGTCACGAAGGCGCTTGGGGCGGATTCGTCTCGGATTTTCGGGTCAGCAGTGACCGGCGAACGTCGCTGGCGATCAGCTGCAACATCGACGACCAGGACACCGGAGTGCTGGTGAGCGCACTAGCGCAACTCTGGATTTAGTTGTCAGCCGCATTCCAGCAGACCCCTCGAGCGCGATCCTGCTGCTGGAACGCTGTTTCGCCGATAGATCTACGGGTGTGGCGTCTCAGAAGGCGGCAGGCTCGCCACCAACGGGGTGTCGGCTCCGACGCGGCCCACGTGCTCCGCACCGCCCGGATCGCCCAGAGGTGCGTCCCGCCCGGCCAACGTCGAGGTGAAGAAGGCGGCGTTGTCCTCGAGGTACTCCGCCTGCTCGCCGGGCAGGTCAGCCTCGTAGTAGATGGCATCCACCCGACATGCGATGCTGCATGCCCCGCAGTCCACGCATTCGTTGGGGTTGATATACATCGCCCGGTCGCCCTCATAGATGCAGTCCGCAGGGCATTCCTGCACACAGGACTTGTCGACGATGTCCACACACGCGCTGCCGATCACGTAGGTCATGGCGGCGAATGTATCGCCTACGCCCGCCCACCGCATGGGGCCAAAAGTCCCTTTTTTCGGTGGAATCTGCCCTGTCTATGTGGCTGTCCAGCGGCAGTAGTTCGCGTGAGTCCCTGCTCAGCCGCAGTTTCGGCGAGTAACTCAGGAGCCGATCTGGACGTCGCCATCGGGGGTGACCCGCGTCACGTATACCGGCAGAACCACGTCGGGATCGTCGAGACAAACGCCGTCGTCGAGGGCGAAGCTCTGCTTCTTCAGCGGAGACTGCACGGTTGCGCGGCCTGCGCGATCACCGACGATGCCCCGCGACATCACCGCGGCGCCGCTGAACGGGTCGATGTTGCCAACCGCGTGCAGCGATCCGTCGTCGAGACGGAACAGCGCGGCCTGGACACCACCGGCCAGCAGCACCCCGACACCCCGGCACGGCAGCAGAAAGTCGTAGGCGCAGGCAGTGGTCCAGGCCTGGATGTCGTTTCCCTGGACGTCACTCACCCCGATGTTGTTCAGCAGGGTCATAGTTCAGCCACTTCCCGGCAGCGTCGGCATGCCGATCAGGGTCGGCACCTTGCGCCCCGAACTCTCGGTGAAGGTCACCGTGGGGTCGGCGAAGCCGGGTGCGTTCACGAACGAAACGAATCTCCTGAGCTTGTCGGGATCCTCGAGCACGCCCTTCCACTCACACGCATAGCCCTCGACGTGGCGGACGATAGCGGCCTCGAACTCGGCGGCGAGACCCAGCGAGTCGTCGCACACCACCTCCCGCAGGTGCTCCACGCCCATCTCCTCCACCCAGGGCGCGGTACGTTGCAGCCTGTCAGCGGTGCGGATGTAGAAGACCAGGAACCGGTCGATATAGCGCACCAGGGTGTCGTCGTCGAGATCACCAGCCAGCAGTTCTGCATGCCGCGGCGTCATGCCGCCGTTGCCCCCGACATAGAGGTTCCAGCCGGTTTCGGTCGCGATGACGCCGACGTCCTTGCCGCGCGCCTCCGCGCACTCGCGGGCGCACCCGGACACGCCCATCTTGATCTTGTGCGGAGCACGCAAACCCCGGTAGCGCAGCTCCAGGTTGATGGCCATCTGCACCGAATCCTGCTGGCCGTAACGACACCAGTCGCTACCGACGCAGCTCTTGACGGTGCGCAGCGCCTTACCGTATGCGTGCCCGGATTCCATGCCACCCTCGACGAGCCGGCGCCAGATCTCGGGGAGCTGGTCCACCCGCGCCCCGAACATGTCGATGCGCTGACCACCGGTGATCTTGGTGTACAGCCCGAAATCCCGGGCGATCTCGCCGATCAGGATCAGGTGTTCGGGGCTGATGTCTCCGCCGGGCACCCGAGGCACCACCGAGTAGCTTCCGTTTTTCTGGATGTTGGCCAGAAAGTGGTCGTTGGAATCCTGCAGCGAGGCCTGCTCACCGTCGAGGATGTGCGCAGAGCTCGTCGAGGCGAGAATCGAGGCCACCACGGGCTTGCAGATGTCGCAACCTCGTCCGGTGCCGAACCGTTCGATCAGCACCGAGAACGTTCGAATCTCGGTGGCCGAGACGATCTCGAACAGCTCAGCTCGTGACTGGGGGAAGTGTTCACACAGCGCCTTGGATTGCTCGACGCCCTCAACTTCGAGCAGCTGCTTGAGCAACGGCACGCACGACCCGCATGACGTGCCCGCCTTGGTGCAACTCTTCAAGGCGGGCACGTCCGCGCATCCGCAGGCGATCGCGTCGATGAGATCACCTTTGGAGACGTTGTTGCAGGAACAAATCTGCGCGCCTGCGGGCAGTGCGCCGACACCGAGCCCCGTACCGCTTTCTGGCCCGGCCGGGGCGATGAGCGCGAGCGGATCACCCGGGAGTCTCTCCCCGACCATCGGGCGCAACAGGCCGTAGGCGGAGGCATCGCCGACCAAGACGCCGCCGAGGAGGGTTTTGGCGTCATCGGACAGCACCAGCTTGGCGTAGGTCTGCTTCACCGGGTCGTTGACCACCACCTGCAGGCAATCTGGCGCGGTACCCATCGCGTCGCCGAAACTGGCCACGTCCATACCGAGGAGCTTGAGTTTGGTGGACATATCGGCCTCGGGGAAGTCCGCGGCACCCCCCAGCAACCGATCGGCCACCACCTCAGCACTGGTGTATCCCGGGCCCACCAGGCCGTAACACCGGCCCTCGATCGCGGCTACTTCACCGACTGCATACACGTTGGTTTCACTTGTCTCACACGATAGGTCCGTGAGGACGCCACCTCGGTCGGCGATTTCCAGCCCCGCATCGCGGGCCAGCTCGTCACGTGGCCGCACACCCGCGGCGAAGACCACCAGACCGGCGTCGATGAATGTCCCGTCGCTCAGCGTCACCCGCACGCAGTCGTCCTCGGCGGACCGCCGGACCGGCCGATTACGTTGAGTCGGCTGGATCGAGCTGGTCCCGACACCGGTGTGCACGGTGATGCCCAACTCGGTGACCATGTTGCCCAGCAGTGCGCCGCCTGCTTCGTCGAGCTGGTGAGCCATCAGCCGGGGCGCCATCTCGACAATGTGGGGTTGCAGCCCGAATCCTCGAATTGCGTTCGCGGCCTCTAGTCCCAGCAGGCCGCCGCCGACCACGACGCCTACCGGCGCTCGACCGCCCTCCCGGGCGCGCAACGCGCCCGCGCGGATCGCGTCGAGGTCGTCAAAGGTTCGGTACACGTGGCAGTGCGGCAGGTCGCGGCCAGGCACCGGCGGCACGAAAGCGTACGACCCGGTCGCCAGCACCAGCGCGTCATAGCCGAGGCGGCGGCCGTCTGCGGCGATGACCGACTTGGCCGCGGGGTCGAGCCCGGCCACGCGGGCCCCCAACCGGACCTCGACCAGCCCGTCGCCGAGGTAATCGTTGCCCGGCAACGCCAGCCTGGCACGGTCCCAGTGCTCGGTGTAACCGGTCAGCCCGACGCGGTCGTAAGCCGCGTCGGCCTCTTCGGCGAAGACGGTCACCTTCCAGTCACCATCGGCATCGCGCGACCGCAGGGCCTCGACGAACCGATGGCCAACCATCCCGTGGCCGACGACCACTACATGCGAAGTTGGCGCCATGACCGCGATGTTAGGAAGCCGTTATTGCCACAGTGTCGCCTTGTGTGAAGCCCCCATCACGGTGTGCTCACCGGCGTCGGAGTCCCACTGTGAGCCGGTTCTGGGAGTGAACGCCATGGCTGGTCGTCGGTGCTGAGCGTCGCGACGATCATGCCGGCTGCCCAACGCACCGCCCACGAACGCCGTCCGTGCGAGGTACCCAGCTCTGCAGGACTTATGGTCGTGCCGACTACCGCGCTCAGACGTCGGGGCTAGGCACGATGCGCAAGTACGGGCGAGGAGCCTTCCAGCCGTCCGGATAGATCTGCTGGGCTTCTTCGTCGCTGACCGAGCCGGCGATGATGACATCATCGCCGGGCTGCCATTGCGCTGGAGTAGCAAGCCGATGAGTAGAAGTCAGCTGCAACGAATCAATCACCCGCAGCACCTCATCGAAGTTCCGGCCAGTGGTCATCGGGTAAACCAACACCAGTTTGATCGCCTTGTCGGGCCCGATCACGAAAACATTGCGCAATGTGGCATTCTCTGCCGGCGTGCGCTGGGTGGGATCACCGGCGGTCTCCGCGGGGAGCATCCCGTAGGCCTTGGCGACGGCGAAGTCGGTGTCGGCGATCATGGGGTAGTTGGGGGCTACCCCTTGAGTTTCCGCGATGTCGCGTGCCCACTCGGCATGGTTGTCAACCGGGTCGACGGATAACCCGATGATCTTGACATTGCGACGGTCGAACTCCGGTTTGATCCTTGCCATGTACCCAAGTTCGGTGGTGCATACCGGCGTGAAGTCCCGGGGGTGTGAGAACAACACCGCCCAACCCTCACCGATCCAGTCGTGGAACCTAATCGGCCCCTCAGTCGTGGCGGCCTCGAAATCCGGGGCAGTGTCACCGATCGTCAATGCCATCAAACTAATCCAATCTGGGAGGCGGCCGGTCCGCTTCCCGGCTTGCTGTTCGCGTGCTTGGAGTGCTTCGCGCGACGACGGAGTAGCCGGCGCAGGTCGACGATACCGCTACCTTTCGTCGTACCGACTGTGCGTAGCCGCCGGCCCACGTTGACGTTGACGTTGAGGCCGGCCTGACCGGGCGGGAACGCAGGCTGGACCAGCCATAGGCCAGGCCCTTGACGAGGCGCACCCGCTCGCCGGCAAGCGGGTGGGACGACCCCGACGGCCAACCGGCCGCGCAACACCGGTAACGGCGCGGCTGCGATGGGCTCGCCTCAGGACCCATCGGGTCCACCGGTTCTGTTCATTGTGACGTGATCTGTTTCACCATTGCTTCGGTGTTGTGATTAGCATCGATTGCGTACTGTATTTCGAGGCACCCTTCAGCCAAAGGCGGTCACATGTCTAGCACTAACGAACTCGCCGAGCTTCACGAATTGGTCGGAAGCCTCCGGCGATGCGTCACGTCGATTGCGTCGCGTTACGGGAACAGCCCGGCTACCCGTCGCATCGTCAACGACGCCGAACGAATCTTCAACGATATCGACCGACTGGATATCGACGCCGAAGAGCTCGAACTGACCCGTGGCGTCAGCAAGCACCAGCAGCCCAGCGAGCGCATTGCGATCCCAGACACCCAGTACGATTGGGATTTCTGGCGCGGCGTGGACGACGACGGTCTCGGCGGGACGCGATAAGCGTCAGCGTGCCGTGAATGATCTGCGGGACGCGAACCGGGCCGACAACCACATAGAAAGGCAACAGTGAGCGCTCCCACCGCCGACCGCAAAGCGACCGGCGTCTTTTCGCCTGGCCGTGCGCAGATTGCGCAACGCACACTGCGCACCGACAACTGGCTGAAGTCGCCGATTCTCATCGACCTGGGTTTCGCCGCGTTCGTCATCTACGCCACGGTGCGGGCGTTCATGCAGAACAACTACTTCGTCGCCGACTACCACTATCTGACACCGTTCTACTCCCCGTGCGTCGTCAAGTGGAACGAGGCCACGCAGTCGGGATGCATCCCCGAGGCGAGCCACTTCGGCCAGTTCCTCCCCGACGTCTGGTGGCTCCCCTACGCGGCGGTGACCCTGCCGTTCCTGCTGCTGTTCAGGCTGACCTGCTACTACTACCGCGGCGCCTACTACCGAACGGTCTGGCAGTCCCCCACCGCGTGCGCAGTCGCCGAACCGCACGCCACCTACACCGGCGAAACCCGGTTGCCGCTGATCATCCAGAACACCCACCGCTACTTCTTCTACATCGCGGCGATCATCTCGGTGATCAACACCTACGACGCGATCAAGGCCTTCCACTCCCCGACCGGCTTCGGGTTCGGGTTGGGCAACGTCATCCTCGTCGGAAACGTCGTGATGCTCTGGGTCTATACGATTTCCTGCCACTCCTGCAGGCACGTCGTGGGCGGCCGACTCAAGCACTTCTCCAAACACCCAGTCCGCTACTGGATGTGGACGCAGATCAGCAGGCTGAACACGCGGCACAAGCTGTACGCCTGGATCACCCTGGGCACGCTGATGCTGACCGATTTCTACATCATGCTGGTTGCCAGCAACACCATCTCTGACCTGAGATTCATCGGCTGACAACGGTTCGGCTTCCGGTGAGTTCGTCAGAGTAGACAAGTGAGGATCGATGGCTGAATTAGAACGGCACGCCTACGACGTCGTCGTGATCGGTGCCGGCGGCGCGGGTCTGCGCGCGGTGATCGAAGCCCGTGAGCGCGGCCTGCGCGTCGCGGTGGTGACCAAATCGCTGTTCGGCAAGGCGCACACCGTGATGGCCGAGGGCGGTTGCGCCGCGGCCATGCGCAACGTCAACACCAAGGATTCCTGGCAGGTTCACTTCGGTGACACCATGCGCGGCGGCAAGTTCCTGAACAACTGGCGGATGGCCGAATTGCACGCGCAGGAAGCCCCGGAACGGGTGTGGGAACTGGAGACCTACGGCGCGCTGTTCGACCGCACCAAGGACGGCAAGATCAGCCAGCGGAACTTCGGCGGTCACACCTATCCCCGGTTGGCGCACGTCGGCGACCGCACCGGCCTGGAGATCATCCGCACCCTGCAGCAGAAGATCGTCTCGCTGCAACAGGAGGACAAGAAGGAATTCGGCGACTACGAGGCCCGGATCAAAGTCTTTCACGAATGCTCGGTGACCGACCTGATCCTGGACGCAGACGCCGCCGGCGGCCAGCGCATTGCCGGCGCCTTCGCCTACTGGCGTGAGACCGGCAACTTCATCGTGTTCGAGGCCCCCGCCGTGGTGCTGGCGACCGGCGGCATCGGCAAGTCGTTCAAAGTGTCGTCGAACTCCTGGGAGTACACCGGCGACGGCCACGCTCTGGCCCTGCGGGCGGGTTCGAACCTGATCAACATGGAGTTCATCCAGTTCCACCCGACCGGCATGGTCTGGCCTCTCTCGGTCAAGGGCATCCTGGTCACCGAGGGCGTCCGCGGCGACGGCGGAGTGCTGAAGAACTCCGAGGGCAAGCGGTTCATGTTCGACTACATCCCCGCGGTGTTCAAGGGCCAGTACGCCGAGACCGCGGAAGAGGCCGACCAGTGGCTCGAGGACAACGACTCCGCCCGCCGCACCCCTGACCTACTGCCCCGCGACGAAGTGGCCCGGGCCATCGTGGCCGAGGTCAAAGCAGGTCGCGGCACCCCGCACGGCGGGGTCTACCTGGACATCGCATCCCGGATGCCTACCGAGGAGATCAAACGTCGGCTGCCCTCGATGTATCACCAGTTCATCGAGCTCGCCGAGGTCGACATCACCAAGGACGAGATGGAGGTCGGCCCGACCTGCCACTACGTGATGGGCGGCATCGAGGTCGACCCCGACACCGGCGGCGCCGCGACTCCGGGCCTCTTCGCGGCAGGCGAGTGTGCCGGCGGAATGCACGGAAGCAACCGCCTCGGCGGCAACTCGCTGTCCGACCTGCTGGTGTTCGGGCGCCGCGCGGGCCTGGGCGCATCGGACTATGTGCGGGCGATGTCCGAGCGGCCGAACGTGTCCGAGGCGGCGCTCGAGGAGGCCGCCAAGATGGCGCTGGCACCGTACGACAGCCACGAGAGTCCGGAGAACCCCTACACGCTGCACGCTGAACTCCAACAGTCGATGAACGACCTGGTGGGCATCATTCGCAAGGAAAGCGAGATCAACGAAGCTTTGGCAAAGCTGGCCGAATTGCGGGGCCGTCTGCAGAACGTCGCGGTCGAGGGCGGTCGGGTCTACAACCCGGGCTGGCACCTGGCGATCGACATGCGCAACATGCTGCTCGTCAGCGAGTGCGTGGCCAAGGCGGCGCTCCAGCGCACCGAGAGCCGTGGCGGACACACCCGCGACGACCACCCGACGATGGATGCCAACTGGCGCAACACGCTGCTGGTCTGCCGAACCACCGAGGCCGCGACCAGCGAAGCAATGGTCCCCGGGGTCACAGTCACCCCGGAGCAGCAACTACCGATGCGACCAGATCTGCTGGAGGTTTTCGAGCTCTCCGAACTCGAGAAGTACTACACCGAAGGCGAACTGACCGAGCACCCCGAACGGAAGGGCTGAACATGGCAGGGTCCACCGGTTCATATCAAGCGAGCCTGCGGGTCTGGCGCGGCGACGACTCCGGCGGCGGCCTGCAGGACTTCACCGTCGAGGTCAACGACGGCGAAGTGGTGCTCGACATCATTCACCGGCTGCAGGCAACCCAGACTCCGGATCTGGCGGTGCGCTGGAACTGCAAGGCGGGCAAGTGCGGATCCTGCTCGGCAGAGATCAACGGCAAGCCCCGGCTGATGTGCATGACGCGCATGTCGACATTCGACGAGGACGAGACCGTCACGGTGACGCCGCTGCGAACGTTCCCCGTGATGCGTGACCTGGTCACCGACGTTTCTTTCAACTACGAGAAGGCTCGGGAGATTCCGTCGTTCACGCCACCGAAGGATCTCCAGCCTGGCGAGTACCGCATGCAGCAGGAAGACGTCAACCGGTCCCAGGAGTTCCGCAAGTGCATCGAGTGCTTCCTCTGCCAGGACGTCTGCCATGTGGTGCGTGACCACGAGGACAACAAGAAAGCCTACGCAGGCCCGCGCTTCCTGATGCGTCAGACCGAACTGGACATGCACCCGCTGGACACCATGGAGCGACGGCCCGAACAGGCGCAGGAGGACAACGGCCTGGGCCTGTGCAACATCACCAAGTGCTGTACCGAGGTGTGCCCTGAGCACATCAAGATCACCGACAACGCGTTGATCCCGATGAAGGAACGCGCCGCCGACCGAAAGTACGACCCGGTCGTGTGGCTGGGCAACAAGCTATTCCGAAGGGGTTAGCGACCATGGGCGAAGAGCAAGAGATGTCCGTGGAGGCGGTGCGCGGTGTCGTGGGTTCTGTCGCGACGGTCGACAGCGCCGGGGTCGCCGGGTCGATCGCCACCGCCGGTAGCGCCGGGGTCGCCGGGTCGATCGCCACCGCCGGCAGCGCCGGGGTAGCCGGGTCAATCGGCACCGCCGGCAGCGCCGGCGTCACCGGATCCATCGCCACCGCCGCAGGCGCCGCCATCGCTGGCAGCGTCCTCACGATTCTGTGCGTGCTCTGCCGGGAATGCGCGGCCTGCCTGGGGTGCATCGGCTCCACGAAGTGCCAGGCGTGTGTGGGCTGCATTGCATGCTCGGACTGTATTGGCTGCGTGGGCTGCGTGAACTGCTCAGGTCTGCGCAACGCCGTAGGCATGCGCAACGTGCATGCCTGAGACCGGCGTCAGACGATGGGCTACCGCGACGCTCGCGCACAGCGTGCCCAGTTGGTCTACCCGCTAGATTCGACCCCAGACCCGTATCGATGAAAGGCCATATCGTGCCAACCACGCCGACCTCAAACGGCCTGTTGCTCAACCCGAACCGATTCGACCCTGAGCGGCTTGACCCGGAATCTCGACGTCAGCTGCGCGCCCTGATCGAGTGGTTCGAGGAGCGTGGCAAGGAAAGGCTGCTTCGCGACGACCTGGAAGCGACCTGGGTGACCGACTTCCTGGACTTCGTCAAGCAGGAGCGACTGTTCGCCACTTTCCTCACCCCGTCGGAATTCGCCGACGGCGACGCCGACAAGCGCTGGGACACCTCGCGCAACGCCGTGCTGAGCGAGATTCTGGGTTTCTATGGCCTCGCGTACTGGTACGCAGAACAGGTCACCATCCTTGGTCTCGGCCCGATCTGGCAGAGCGACAACATCAAGGCCAAGGAGCGGGCGGCGGCCCAGCTCGAGGCGGGCGGCGTCATGGCGTTCGCCCTGTCCGAGCGTGACCACGGGGCCGATATCTACAACACCGACATGCTGCTGACTCCGGCGGCCGAGGACGACGACGACGGCGTCGTGTTTCGTGCTTCCGGCGAGAAGTACTACATCGGAAACGGCAACGTGGCGGGCATGGTGTCGGTGTTTTGCCGCCGCACCGATGTCGAAGGCGCCGACGGCTATATCTGGTTCGTCGCCGACAGCGGCCACCCGAACTACGAGCTGCTCGGCAACGTGGTGCACGGCCAGATGTTCGTGAGCAATTTTGCGCTCAACGACTACCCGGTGCACGAGGAGGACATCCTCTGTACCGGCCCTGACGCGTTCTCTGCGGCCCTCAACACCGTCAACGTCGGCAAATTCAACCTGTGCAGCGGCTCGATCGGCATGTGTGAACACGCGTTCTACGAAGCCATCACACATGCCAACAATCGCATCCTGTACGGAAATCCGGTCACCGATTTTCCGCACGTGCGCGCCAGCTTCGTCGATGCCTACGCCAGGTTGATCGCGATGAAGACGTTCAGTGACCGCGCGATCGACTACTTCCGCAGTGCAAGTCTCGAGGACCGCCGCTACCTGCTCTTCAACCCGGTGACCAAGTCCAAGGTCACCTCCGAAGGCGAGAAGGTGGTCACCCTGTTGTGGGACGTGCTGGCCGCCAAGGGTTTCGAGAAGAACACCTATTTCTGCGAGGTTGCCCGCCTCATCGGAGCGCTGCCGCGGCTCGAGGGCACCGTGCACGTCAACGTCGCGCAGATTCTGAAGTTCATGCCGAACTACATGTTCAATCCGGCCGAATACCCGGAGATCGGCACCCGAAACGACCCGGCCGACGATGTCTTCTTCTGGTCCCAGGGCCCGGCCCGCGGCGCGTCCAAGGTGCAGTTCGCGGACTGGGCTCCGATATACGAGAAGAACTCCGACATTGCCAACGTCGCCCGCTTCTACGAACAGGTGCAGGCGCTGAAGGAGCTGCTGACCACCGCGGCCCCCGACGCCGATCAGCAGAAAGACCTCGACTTCGTTCTGGTCATCGGGCATCTCTTCACGCTGGTGGTGTACGGCCAGTTGATGCTCGAGCAGGCAGAGCTGATCGGCCTCGATCGCGACCTGGTGGACCAGATTTTCGACATCCAGATTCGGGACTTCTCCGCCTACGCCATCGCGCTGCACGGCAAGCCGAGCTCCACACCCGCACAGCAGGCGTGGGCGCTGTCCGCGGTGCGAAAGCCGGTTGCCGACGCAGCACGCTTCGATCGGGTCTGGGAGCAGGTGAAGGGCTACGACGGCGCATACGCGATGCGCCCCTGAGTGACCTTGCCCCGGAGTAGGCTCTCGGGAAGCAGCCAATCACCGGAGAAAGGCAGCCCCCATGTCGCTTCGAGAGCCACAAAGCCTCAACGACCTTCGCACAGCGATCCGCGAACTCAGCACCCGCGCCGCGCTGGCCCGCACCGAGGGCCGCAGCGCCGATGCCGCTGAGCTGGACCAGCGCATCAGCAGTTACCGCGTGGAGCTCGGCAATCGGCCATAGAGTCCGATGACCCGGGCCGGCCTCAGGCGCCGAGCCTGCGGTAGGTGCTTCGGTGGAAAACGATCGGCGGCACGTCCAGATGCACGGCCATGTCGCTGACCCGCAGAATCACGATGGTGTGGTCCCCCGCCGGGATCAACTGTTCGATGGCGCTTTCCAGCCACACGCTGGTCCCGTGGACGAACACCGCGCCGCGTTCACTCGATGCAGTCTCCAGCCCGGCGAAGCGGTCGCCCGTCTTGGCGGCCAGGGTGCGTGCTGCTTCATCATGTGACTCCCCGAGCACGCTGATACCGAGGTAAGGGACGTTCCTGAGTCGGGGCCAGGTGGTCGACGAGTTCTGCACGCAGAAAGACACCAACGGCGGGTCAAGGGAAACCGGGACGAACGTACTGGCCGCCAGTCCGATGCGGATGCCGTCGATCTCCGCTGCTATCGCGATGACGCCTGCGGGGAAATGCCCGAACGCCTCCCGCAGGGCGGACGGGCTGAGTTGGGTACCTGAATTGATCCCTGAACCGCTCATCAACTCCATCATCACACGTATCCCTGCGCGTCGGCCACGTCCGGCAGCCCCGGCAGCCCGAACACCAGCCGACCTCGGACGTCCCGAACGGCCGAGCCGCCGACGCCGGCCTAACGCCTATGCTCGACCCGTTATGTGGATCACTCTCCTCCTCATGGCCCTTGCGGCCAGCCTGGAGCCATTGCGGATCGGCATGACAGTCGTGATGATCAACCGGCCCAGGCCGGGCCCGCAACTACTCGCTTTCCTCGCCGGCGGCTTCTTGATGGGCACCGCGGTGGGCGTGATCGTGTTGTTCGTCCTGCGACCCGCCCTGGGGTCGGCCAACGTCACCCTGCCCAGGGTGCAGATCGTGGTCGGCGCGATAGTGCTGACCAATGCCATCTTGGTGGCCACGGGTGTGTGGGGCAGTCGACGCGGCGACCGGCCCCCGGGTCGACTGTGGGGACCGCTCGCCGCGCGCGCCCGTCAGCTGCTCGATGGCCGTTCGTTGTGGACGGCGGGTGTCGCGGGCGTCGGCGTGGCGCTGCCGTCCGTCGACTACGTCGCGGCACTGGCCCTCATCGTCGCTACCGGCGCCGCGGCCGCCACCCAGTTCAGCGCCCTCATGCTGTTCAACGTTGTGGCGTTCGCCCTGGTAGAGATCCCGTTAATCTGCTATCTGGTGGCCCCCGATGCCACCCGCGGGATGCTGGGGGCACTGTATGAACGGCTGCGCTCGCAGGGTCGACGGGGGGCGTCCATCCTGCTGGCCGGCGTGGGCTGCGTGTTGCTCGGGGTAGGTTTCGCCGGACTGTAGCGGCCGCTACCTATCGCGTTCGTCTGGGTTTGAAGTTCATCGGCGTTCGGTGACGGGAACCCGCGACTTCTTGGCTGCGTACATCGCCGCGTCGGCGCTGCTGACCAAGGTCTCCACGGTGTCCGTGGACTCAAATGTCGCTATCCCGATGGAACTTTCAATCTCATATTCCGGCAGTGCAGGAAGCGCCACCGGGATCATCAACGCAGCGTGGCATCGTTCGGCAACCTGACGCGCCTGAGTTGCTGACGGAGCCCCGTCGAGTACCACCAGAAACTCGTCACCGCCCAGACGGCCTACCTGGTCCGCGTCTCGCACGGTATCGACAAGCCGGTCAGCGGCAATACGAAGAATCGCGTCGCCCGCCGAATGTCCATGCCTGTCGTTCAACGCTTTGAACTCAGCCAGATCAATGAATAGCACCGCGAGGTCGCGGCCGCGGCGCGCGCGCTCCACCGCCCCGGCGAGGCATTCAAGGATGCCCTTTCGATTGAGAAGCCCGGTCAGGCTGTCGCGAATGATCGCGACTTCCAGTTCGGCGTTCCGGGCGGCCAGGGCTTGCTTCGCCTCCATCAACTCCGTGATGTTCTGGTGTGCGCCGAGCAGCCGAGTCGGACGACCCAACTCGTCCCGTATCGCCAAACCGCGACAGCGCACCCACACCGTCGAACCGTCTCGGTGCCGGTATCGCACGACCTGATCGTAGGGATGGTCCGGATTCTCCACATGCTTGGCGAAGTTATCCAGGACCGCCGGAAGATCTTCAGGGAATATGTGGTCCTGCCACCAATCCGAGGTATGGGGAACCTCATCATCGCGATAGCCGAACAACTCCTTGAACCGGGGGCTGAGCCACTCATGCTCCTGATCATCGAGGTCCCAATACCAGATTCCGTCGAGGGATCCAGCCTGAAGGAACTCGAAGATCTCATCGCCCTCTCGGACCCTCTGGTACAGCTCTCGGCGTAGGTAATGCTCGCCCTCGCCCGGCGGAAGGCTTTGGTCCACATGACCAACCTATTCCACCGACTGGCAGCCTGTACCCGCGATGTCAGTGCCGTCGGCGTCGTCACATTCCACACGATCGTTCGGTCGTTTTTTTGCCCTTTCTGGACGAAGATGGGGGGTTCTACGCTTGGAGGTGGCGAGGTGGCGGTTCATGTCAACGGCGCCACCTCACCGAATCTGCGTGAGTCGGTCATCATCATCGATGCCGCAGGCCTGATCCTCAGATTTGATGGGGGCGCGGAACACACCTTCGGCTACCCCGCCGACGAGGTGGTCGGCAGGAACGTTCGATTACTCATGCCGGAGCCCTACCAGGCCGAGCATGACCAGTACCTGGCCGACTACCGCAGCACGGGTGAAGCCCACATCATCGGGACAGGCCGTGAGGTCATGGCGACCCGAAAGAATGGGTCCCGCTTTCCCGCGCAGTTGTCGGTGACCGAGATCGAGGTCGATGGCACACGGGCGTTCGTCGGGATATTGCGAGACATCACCGCTCAGGTTGCCGCGAACGCCGAGAGTCACGCTCGGGAGATAGCGCTCGAAGCGGTGTCCAAGACGGTGTCGGAACTGAGCCGCCAGCGAGAGGAGGCCGAGGAACGAGAATTCCTCAATCAGCAGCGATTTGAGGCGGTCGTGGCGAACACGCCGTCGGCAATTTCGGTGCGCGATCTCCAGCACCGCTACACCATGGTCAACGAGGCCTTCTGTCAGTTGTTCGGAAAAGCAGCGGTTGAGGACGTCATCGGAAAGACCGAGGACGAGATCCTGCCACCTGCTGCGCTGGAATGCTCGCGACGTGCTGCGGTGCGCATTCTGACCGGTAAACATCTGATTGAGGAAGAGTCGATCACCCGTGGCGAAGAAACCATCTCGGTCATGACCCAGCGGTTTTCCCTGCACAACTCCGCCGGGGAAACCACGGAGTTGGTCACGATACGAACCGACATCACCCACCGCAAGAGAATCGAGCACGAAACCAGTGAACGCGCCCTGTGGGAAGAACGCGTCTGGGCAGCCATCGGTAACGGCACGCTGCTGGTCTATTCACAACCCATCGTGGACATCGCCACCCGGAAAAAGGTTGCCGAGGAACTCCTCATTCGTCTGGGATCCATTGGCAGCGAGGCGATCCTGGAGCCGAATGAGTTCCTTCCCCAGTGCGAAAAGTATGGACTGATGCCGGTGATCGACCGGTACATGGTCGGGTGCGCCATCGACTTGGCACGCACCGGCAGGGCGGTTTCGGTCAACATCACCGGGCAGACGATCGGGGACCCCGCGGCAATGACTGAGATCCTGGCGGCGCTCACCGCCGCAGGTCCGGACGCAACGGACAAAATCCATTTCGAGATCACAGAAACAATCGCGATCGCTGCACCAAAGACAGCCAAGGTTTTTTCCCAAGGCATGCGGGAACTGGGGTGCCGGGTCTCCCTGGATGACTTCGGGACCGGGTACGGCGCATTCACCGAGCTACGAAATCTCCACCTCGACATATTGAAAATCGATCAGAGCTTTGTCCAGCACATGCTTGAGGATGCTGCCGACGAGCGTGCCGTGAAGACCATCATCGTCGTCGCCAAAGCGTACGGCTTGACCACTATCGCCGAAGGGGTTGAGTCAGAGGCTGTGCTGGAAAAGCTCGCCGAGTTGGGAGCAGACCGCGCGCAGGGGTATCTGTTCAGCAAGCCGCAACCGATCGTCTGACCGACCGGGCCGGCCGCCAGGTCAGGGCAGCAGTTGCTGGCCCAACATGTCAAGACCGGACAGGATTTGGGAGACCGGATCGGCGGCAAGGCCGAAGTCCGCGGCGGTGGTGGGCGCCGTCACTTCAGCGGGGTCATAGCCGTTGACCGGATCCACCGTGATCGGCGCGGTGGCCGGGTCGTCGTTTCGCGAGTAACCCGCATCTACATAGGGTTTCAGCACCGCGTCAAGCTCTATCAGCGTCTCTTTGGGCACCCCGAGGTACTTGAGGGGCAGGACCAAGGGGAGGTGCTCCTCAGGAATGAAATACGTGGTCGTCTTCGCGCCCCGGGAATTGACCGTCGTCCTGATGTTCTGGGGCGGCACATTGCTCGGTTCGGTGAAGGCGACCGCGGTGTGACCGGTGAACAGGCCCACGATCGCGTTGGCGACGGACATCACGTTGTCCGGCCGGTCAGGCCAGTCGGCGATGCTGTCGTAGGGGGAGATGAACTGGTAGGTGTCGTATTGACTCTCGACCGGCGGTGGCATGCGGTAATCGAGGGAGGGAACGACGCTGCCGACGGGGAAATTCTGGGTCAGGAAACTCTCGCCGAACGGGTGCCGTGCCAACGGATCGCCGTAGGTGGCAAAGCTCAATTGATCCGGCGGTGGAGCGGCCGGGTCATAGGCGAGCTCAGCCTTCGCGCTGTTGAGCACCATCGCGCCCTCAGACAGGCCCATCGCGGTGCCGGGGCCACCCTCGCGGATCGCACCGATGACGTTGGGCGTACCCACGGCGACCGACTCACCGACGCTGGGACCATTGAGGCCCAGGCCCGGGTAGAAAGCATCCAGCTGACCGATGCCTGGAAACAGCCGTTCCAGCGTGCGTCCCTGAACCTGTCCGGCGGGGTAGTCGACGGTCTGTTGGTCCAGCCCCGGGAACCACTTCGTGCCCGTCTGCTCGACGTATTCGTCATACGCGACGCCCAGCACGCGAGCACCACCAAGGACGTAGGACTTGCCAGGGGTCCCCAGCGAAGACTGGCCCTCGGCCCCGGTTTCGGGGCTCCACGGTACGACCGGCGTCTCGTCGGCAGCCGCGATCCCCAGTCCGAAACAGCCTGCAGCGCCGATGGTGGTCAGCGCAGTGCCGACGGCGAGAAGTCGCGTCATACTTTTTCCACACCCTCTGCCTGCGCCATTGCGCCTATGTTGACCAGACCTTACTGCACCGGACCGGACTGGCGCCGATCACAGCGCCACGCACTGTAGCGGCCTGTCCCGGGTGCGCTGACCAGGGCTAAAAGCCCAACCCGGCCTGCAGGAAGGAGAAAACCTGTGATATCGGATCTGCTTCGCCACCGAAGGCCGCCTGGGTAATCGGCGCCGTGACGTCGGCAGGATCATAGCCATTCACCGGATCCACCGTGATCGGGGCGGTCAGCGGGTCGTCGTTTCGTGAGTAGCCCGCATCGACGTAGGGTTGCAGCACCGCATCGAGCTCCCGCAGGGTGTCTTGCGGCACCCCGAGATACTTCAGGGGCAGGACCAGCGGGAGGTGCTCCGCGGGAACCATGTACGTCGTCGTCTTGGCACCCCGGGAGTTGACAGTCGTCCGGACATTCTGGGGCGGCACCATGCTCGGATCGGTGAACGCGACCGCGCTGTGAACAGTCGGCAGGCCCACGATGGCATTGGCGACGGATATCCAATTGTCCGGCCTGTCGGGCCAATCAGCGGCAAGGTCGTAAGCGGAGACGAAGTTGTAGGTGTCGTACTGGCTCTCCACCGGTGGCGGTATGCGGTAGTCCAGCGACGGAACGACACTGCCAACCGGGTACATCTGGGTCAGGAAACCCTCACCGAATCCGTGCCGTCCCACCGGTGGGCCGTACATCGCGAAGCTCAATTGATCTGGCGGCGGACCGGCCGGGTCATAGGCAAGATCTCGCTGCACTTCGTCGAGCACCATCGCACCTTCGGACAGGCCGTGCACCGTGCCCGGGCCACCCGCACGGATCGCACGGATGGTGTCGGGCGCCCCGACGTCGACCGACTCACCGATGCTGGGGCCGTCGAGACCCAGGCCCGGGAACGAGTCATCCAATTGACCGATGCCCGGGAACAGTCGCTCCAGGGTGTGACCCTGGACCTGCCCGGCGGGATAATCGACGATCTGGCGGTCCGACTCCTGGAACCATTTCGCGCCGGTAGCCATGATGAATGCCTCGTACGGGACGTTCGAAACCCGGGCACCGCCCAGCGCGTAGGACTGGCCGGGAGTGCCCAACTGCGACTCGGCATCGGACGATAGCGGGACGGGGGGCCCGAACGGCGTTGCGTCGGTCTCGTCGGCCGCCGCGATGCCGGAGCCGAAACATCCTGCAGCGCCGATGGTCGTCAGTGCGGTGCCCACCGCGAGGAGTCTTTTCATGCCTTTCTCACACACATTCCCTCTGCTCGACTGTGCGTCTCGTTCACCTATGACTCTACTCCGCCGCGCAGCCACCACCGGGGACAGCGAGCTCAGGCGTCCAGCCGAACGAATTGGTCGTCCCGGTAGTTCTCGACGCAGGCCGAGCGCCGGACCTTGCCGCTCGTCGTGATGGGAATCGACCCGGGTGACACCAGGACCAGATCCTCGGCATTCACGCCGTGCACATTGGATATCGCCGAGGTGACATCAGACTTGATCTCGCTGAGCCAGTCCATCGCGTCCCCGCCGCTGTCAGCTCGCTTCTTGAGCTCGATGACGGTGACGAGCTTTTCGGTGCCGTTCACCGGAACCGATACCGCCGCGACCCGGCCGCGGGTGATCTGTTGGACCGTCGCCTCGATGTCCTCTGGATAGTGGTTACGCCCGCGGATGATCAGCAGATCCTTGATCCGGCCCACGATGAACAACTCACCCTCGGAGATGAAGCCGAGGTCGCCGGTTCGCAGCCACGGCCCGTCAGGTGTGCCCGGAGACGGGTCGACCAGTGTCGCGCCGAAGCATTGCTGCTCCTGCGGCGATTTGCGCCAGTAGCCGCTGGCGACGTTCTCGCCATGCACCCAGATTTCTCCGACGACGTCCGACGGACATTCCCGGGTGGTGTCGACGTCAACAATCCGCAACACGGGCGAGCTCGGCACCCGGTATGCCACCAGAGCTGTTCCGGCTCCAGCCGCACACCGCCGAACACGGCCCGCGCCCAGCTCTGCGACATCAAAGCGAGCTGGTGGCGCTGCTTCCTGCCAGGTGCCGGCCGCCACGAAGACCGTCGCCTCTGCCAAGCCATATGAAGGCCGCATCATCCGGTCCTGGAAATTGAAATGCGCGAACCGATCGACAAAACGTCGCAGGGTTGCCGGTTCGACCCGCTCGGCACCGCTGATGATGCCGAGCACCTCACCCAGATCGAGCCCGGCAAGATCGTTGTCGGTGGTTTTCCGGGCGGCCATATCAAAAGCGAAATTGGGCGCCGACGACCACGCGTGCGGATTCTCGGCCAGTGCCCGCATCCACCGGGCCGGTCTTTCCAGGAAAGCCACCGGACTGGTCAACTCGGCGCGGAAGCCGCCCAGGATCGGCGCGCAGACGCCCAGTACCAACCCCATGTCGTGGTAAAAGGGCAGCCAGGACACCATCGTGGTGTCCGCGGGCACTGTGATGCCGGATTCCACGAAATAGCTGCGCATCAATTGCTCGAAGTTCACCTGCAGGTTGCGATGCGACAGCATCACTCCGGTCGGCGTCCGGGTCGATCCGGAGCTGTACTGCAAGTAGGCGACTTCAGGCAGATCAGCCGTCTCGATGCTTGGTCCGTCGGCGATTCCCTCATCGGCGGAAAGGTTCAGCGAATCGATTTCGACGATCTTGGGGGCCATGTCCATGCGCGCTTGGTCAACGTGGTCGCCGACATCCACCGCGACAGCGGAGGTGGTGAGGACGACCGCAGGCGACGTATCGACAAAGACCGCACCAAGCCGCCCGTCGCTCGAGCCCCGGTGCGGCATCGGCAGCGGAACCGCGATCATCCCGGCCTGCATGGATCCCAGGAAACCAAGAATGTAGTCGAGGCCCTGCGGGGCCAGTATCACTGCCCGGTCACCGACCGATCCCTGACTGCGCAGCTCGCGTGCCACATTCATCGTTCGGCGCGATAGCTGCGACCAGGTGAGACTCTCAGCGACACCCGCCGGATCGTCGGCGTAGTCGGTGAAGTTGTATGCCACGTCGTCTGGACGCAGGCTGGCACGGCCATGCAGCATCGAGAGGATGGAAGACTGGGGCGAAGGCGTCACATCACGTCCGTAGTAAGTCTGCTCCGTAGCCAATTTGAGCGGAGCTTCTTCATCTCTATTTGAGCGCAGCTTGCGAAATCTCTACCGCTGAATGCTCCGTTATCTTTTCGTATCTTCACACAGATCACCTGCGCGCGCGAATTCCATCCCCGGCTAAACGACTTCGGCCGGCGCCCGGGACTCCGGCGACGCAGGCCCCCCGCCGCCCACCCTCGACCCGCGGCCAACCCGTGACGGCCACCAGTTCGCCTGACCGACCAGCGCAGCGATCGCGGGCACGGTGATGGTGCGGACCACGAAGGTGTCCAGCAGGATGCCCACGCCGATCACGAAGCCGCCCTGGATCACGATGCCGATGCTGGAGAACAGGAGACCGGCCATCGAGGCGGCGAAGATCAAACCCGCTGCGGTGATCACACCGCCCGTCGATCCCAGGGCACGAATGACGCCGTAGCGGATGCTGTGGGGAGACTCGTCGCGCATTCGGGACACGAACAGCATGTTGTAATCGGCGCCCACCCCTACCAGGACCACGAAGGCCAACGGGGGCACGCTCCAATGCAATTGCTGGCCGAGGATGACCTGGAACGTCAGTACGCCGATGCCGATTGCCGCGAAATAGGAAAGCACCACCGAAGCGACGAGATAGACCGGCGCGACGATCGACCGCAGCAGCATGGTCAAAATCAACAGGACGACGATCAGGGTCGCGATGATGATGAACCGGATGTCGTGCTCGTAGTAGTCGCGGGTGTCCCGTAGCGAGGCCGGGAAACCGCCCATCGAGATCGAGGCCTCGGCGAGTGTGGTGTTGGGCTGGGCGCCGCGGGCGATGTCGCTGATCACATCGACCTGATCCATCGCCTCGGGACTGAACGGGTTGAGGTCGGTTTGCACGAGGTAGCGCACCGAATGGCCGTCCGGTGAGATGTACGCCTCGGCGGCCTGCTGGAACTCCACTGCGTTCAGCACTTCGGCCGGAATGTTGAATCCTGCCATCGTCGAGCTTGCGGCGTCGCGTCGCATCGTCAACAGGAACACCGCTGCCTCGTCGAGTCCGTCGGCAATCACTTGGACCTGTTCGACCAATTCGTCGACGCCGTCGGCTACCTGCCGGCTTCCGTCGGCGGCGCGGTCGGCTTCATTCTGTAGCTCGTTCAGACCCGCCCGCGCACCGCCGGGCGTGTCCAGCCCCATGGCAGACGCCATGTTCTGCAACTTGGCGAGTGCGGCGTTGAGCTTGTTCACCATCGCGGTGAGGCTCTGCCGGTCGTCGACCCCCTGTAGTTGTCCGGCCAGTTCATTGATCTCATCCACACGCCCGTCCTGCTGGGCGACGACCAGCTTTTCGAACTGGAGCCGGGTGTCGACGCAGGAGGGATTTGAATCGCACACCCGGTTGCCCTCCAGCGCCGTCAGCACGGGGCCTATCCAGGCGAACATGTCCCGCGCGGTGCGAAAATTGATGCCCATGGAAACGCCGAGCTTGTTGACGCTGTCGACGAGCTTGGCCGTGGTGGCGACGTCCCGCACGAGTTTCTCGCCGCCGTATTCTGCTCTAACCGCCGAGAATGTGTCGATCAGGCTCCTGAGGGTCGGCGCGATTTCGTTGACCTGTGCGCGCACGTCGCCCAGTCCGTCAGCCAGTTCGTTGGCGCCCGCTGACAGTTCGTTCAAGTCGTCGTCGCGGTCCCCGATCTGAACGGAACCATCGGCAAGCTTGGCGCCCACGATGCCCGCCTGGAATGTGGCCCGGAACTCCGGCGGCACCTCGCCCAGAGGCCTGGTGATGCCGCTGATCAGGGAGATGTCCGGCAGCTGGGCAATGCGCGAAGCCATCTGTTCCAAGTCCGCGAGGGCCTGCGGTGAGCGCAGGTCCCGCGACGATTGGACCAGGATGTATTGGGGGATGGACTGGCTGATGGGAAAATGGCGTTCCAGCGCGGCGTATCCGACCGAACTCGGCGCCGAGGCCGCAACCGCCTTGCGATCGTCGTAGTTGTACTGAGCAAAACCTGCGTAGGCGCCCAGGAGGACCAACACGAGCACGCTGGCCACCAGATGTGGCACCGGTCGGCGCACGATGCGGATGCCCGACCGTCTCCAGAACCTGGCAGTCAGTTCGCGCCGCGGCTTGACCCAGCCGCGCGGCCCGACCAGCACCATGATTGCCGGCAGCAGAGTCACCCCGGCCAGGTATGCGACGCCGATGCCGATCGCGCAGGTCACTCCGATCGTCTGGAACACTCCCATCTTGGCGAAGCTCATCACCACAAAGGTGAGGCCCACGGTGGCCGCAGATGCGGTGATGACCTTCCCGATCGAGATCATCGCCGCCCGGACCGCCTGATCGAATTCAGCGCCTGTCCGCAGATAGTCGTGATATCGGCTGATGAAGAAGACGGCGTAATCCGTTCCGGCTCCGGCGAGGATCGCACTCAGGAAGACGATGGACTGGTTCGAGACGCCCGAATCGGTCAGGTGGGAATAGCCGGCCACCAACCCCTGCGCGATGAGCACCGACGATCCGATCGTCACCAGCGGCAGCAGCATGGTCACGACGTTGCGGTACACCACCAACAGCACCATCAGGACAAGTACGGCGATGGCGATCTCGATGGGCAGGCGATCCTGCTGGCCTGCGACGGTCAGGTCCGCGACGGTGGCCGCCGGACCGGTCAGGTAGACAATGAGCCCGTCATCACCGGGGCCGCCGGAGGTGGGCGCGCCGTACGTTGGAACAGTATGTTTGACCAGGTCGGCGACTCGGTTGAAGGACTCATAGGCTCTCGGCGTGCCCAACTCACCTTCAAGGCTGACCGGCAACACCCAGGTCGTCTTGTCCTCACTGGTCAGGAACTGCCGCAACTGCGGAGTGCTGACGAAATCCTGAACCGATACGACGTTGATGACATCGTCACGCAGCGCGTCCACGAGCTCGCGATAGGCAGACTCGTCGGCCCGCGTGAGTCCACTTTCATTGATCAAGGCAACGACCAGGAGGTTGTCCGACCCGGTTTCTTCGAATGCCTCGGCCATCCTGGTGGCGGTGACCATCGAGGGCGCATCGCTGGGCAAGATGACGAGCGGGTTCCTCTCGGCCATCTCGCCCAGCGATGGGAACGACAGGGGCAGGGCGACCGCCATCGCGATCCACACCCCGATCACCACCAGGGGCCACCGAACCACCAGATCGGCTAGCCGTCGCATATCGCCCTCAGCCCTGCCCGCAAGTTCTGCAGTAGCGGCGCCGCCCCGGAATGTTCATCGCCTGCGGTGTGCTCCACGCTACGCGACGCGTCCCCAACGTCCGAGGTCAGCAACCGGCGCGCACACCGACTTCATCGCCTGCATATAACGCCAGACGGACTTCTTGGCGATCGGATTGTCGGGATGCATGATCGCCATCACCGTGCCCTCGCCATATCGGAATATGTAGATGGTCAGCTGATAAGAAAACCGCCCGTCGGGGTAGATACCGATGTTGTTCGCCAGGCCCATTTCGCTGGCGGCCAGGATGGCGTTGAGCGGAGCCGCGCCGCCGTGTAGGAAGTTGGTCACCGGGAAATTCGGTTTCGGCCATTTCAACCACGGCGCGATCTCCAACACGCGGTAGTACGGCACCTTGGCCATATTCAGCCCTGAATCGAAAGAAGCCTGCGCCGCCCCCGCGGCTTCTCCGAACGAGGCCGCGCCAATCGGGACGGTGATCGGTATCAGCCCGGTGAACCAGCCCTGCGTCATGAAGTTGTCCTTACCGCTGCGTGAATCCCGCGGGGTGAGGCCGTAGTAGGTCAGCGCACCGGTCAATTCATGCTCGACCTGGGCTAGGCCTGCGAACAATCCGCCGACGAAGCGCGCGCCCGCCGCCGAGCAGGCCGATTCGAAGCGCTCGGTCTGTGCCGGGTCCAACAGGACTTCAGAGCTCATGGTGCTCCGGGCGGACTCCGCCGAATTACCCAGCGGAAGGGGGAACTCAGGCAGGCCGCCGTTGTTTTCTTCGGCAAAGTCGATCCACGCCTGCACACCCGGCGAATCCACCGTCAACGTATGCGCGTGCTCGCGTTCCCGGACACAGAAATCGTCGAAGCTACCGGGATCGGGCAGGACAAGGGCATCACCGCCTCCGCTCAGCGCCGAATACATGCCGTTGGCTTCCATCATCGTGGTACCGATCAACGTCGCGTCGCCGTGGACGTGATCCATTGCCGCGAAGAACACGAAGTGGCCTTCGTTCTGAATTATCCCGA
This sequence comes from Mycobacterium sp., assembly GCF_049608025.1. Taxonomy (GTDB): domain Bacteria; phylum Actinomycetota; class Actinomycetes; order Mycobacteriales; family Mycobacteriaceae; genus Mycobacterium. The sequence continues at coordinate 41,099 of NZ_JBMYXC010000021.1, forward strand.
AGGTGAAGCAGCCCCACTCCAACGGACTCGGTATGGCCACGACGTGATCGTGTATTTCGTCGACCGACATGTGGCCGTGGTTGATCGGGGCGAATTCGATATCCGCAGGATCTGCGATGGCACGGCGGATGAACTCGCCGTCATCGTTTTGTTCGAACCAACTGCGGAATGTGTCGTGCCGACGCAGGTAGGTGTTGACGGCGTGATCCATAGCCGCGATGTCGCACTGCCCGGGCACCTCGCAACTAGCGATGATCTGCCGGGAGAAGTTCAGGCCCTCGGCTGCGCGGTCGCTGTAGTTACGAAGGTGCTGGCCCTGCATGTAGCTGATGGGAACCGAACTGACCGGCGCTCGTCCAGCCTTTTCCTGAGCCGCAGCCGTGGGATGCCAGGACGTGACCTGACCTGGATTCAGCGACCATTCTTCAAGCGCGCCAACCGTAATTTTCCCGATGCGCAATGCTTGGTCCTTCCCAATCCTGCCCGAGCTGCCGGACCCGTTCCGGCATCATCCACCGGCGGGCAATAACATACCTTCGAATCGGCGGTCGTCGCCTCGGCCCAGTGTCCATGCCCAGCGACTCCGCAGCGCACGCGCAAAGTCAAACGTGCAATAGTGGCCGTCGACGCTTGATCCTAGCGCCGGGGGGGAGTACAGCAAACATGGAATCCATCAAAGGTCCGAGCGAACCGGCCCCTCGTTTCGCCATCATCGGCTACGCAGCGCGTTTTCCAGGCGCCCCGGACGCCGAAGAGTTCTGGAACCTCCTGCGCGAGGGTCGCGATGCGATCTCCGAGGTGCCCGCGGACCGCTGGGATGTCGAGGAATTCTTCGACCCCGAGCCAGGTGCGCCCGGCAAGGTCGTGACCCGGCGTGCGGGTTTCGTCGAGGACGTGACCGGGTTCGACGCACCGTTCTTCGGCATGTCGACCCGCGAGGTCAGGTTGATGGATCCCCAGCATCGGCTGCTGCTGGAGACTGCGTGGCGCGCGGTGGAGCATTCGGGCACCGCGCCGTCGGCTTTGGCCGGCACCAATACCGGTGTTTTCGTGGGATTGGCCACCCACGACTACCTGGGCATGGCCTCCGGTGAGCTGACCTACCCGGAGATCGAGGCCTACATGGCCATCGGGACGTCCAATGCCGCGGCGGCCGGGCGGATCAGCTACCGGCTGGGGCTGCAAGGCCCCGCGGTCGCCGTCGATACAGCGTGCAGCTCGTCGCTGGTGGCAATCCACCAAGCCTGCCAGGCCCTGCAGCTGGGTGAATGCGACCTTGCGCTGGCCGGGGGTGCGAACGTCCTACTCACGCCGGCGACGATGATCACCTTCTCCAGCGCGCAGATGCTCGCGCCCGATGGCCGGTGCAAGACATTCGATGCGGCCGCGGACGGCTACGTGCGTGGGGAGGGTTGCGGCGTCATCGTCGTCAAGCGGCTTGAGGACGCGCTGCGCGACGGCGACCGGATTCGGGCCGTGATCCGCGGCAGCGCGATCAACCAGGATGGCGCGTCGGGCGGCTTGACGGTACCCAACGGCGTCGCCCAGCAACGGGTTATCGCCGATGCGCTCAACCGTGCCCATCTCGAGCCCAGCGATGTCGGTTATTTGGAGGCACACGGCACCGGCACATCCCTGGGCGATCCGATCGAGGCCCAGGCGGCGGGTGCGGCGTTCGGCGAAGGCCGCGAAGTCAGTCAGCCACTGTTGATCGGCTCGGCGAAGACGAACATCGGCCACCTGGAAGCAGCCGCTGGGATCGCCGGTGTCATCAAGGTCATTCTCTCGCTGGAACACGAGACCCTGCCCAAGCATCTGCACTTCGAAACCCCATCACCCCACATTCCCTGGGATCGGCTTGCAGTCGAGGTGGTGCAGGAAACCATCCCCTGGGAGCGCGGCGCACGGCCCCGCATCGCCGGAGTCAGCTCGTTTGGGTTCGCCGGGACCAATGCGCACGTCATTCTTGAAGAGGCGCCAGTGGCGCCCGAGCAAGCGGCGCAGCGCACCGCCGCATCGCTTCCCGCCGGGGCGGCTCAGCAGCCCGATGTCGCCGCCGGGGCGGCTCAGCGCTTCAGCGTTCTTCCGCTGTCGGCGCGGACCCCCGCCGCCCTGGTCCAACTCGCCGATCAATACCGCACTTGGTTGAGCGCGCACCCGGAAGCCTCCCTGGCGGATGCGTGCTTCACCGCCGGGACGGGCCGAGCACACCTGGAGCACCGGGCAGCGCTGGTCGTCAACTCACGAGAATCGGCCATCGAACTGCTGGGTGCGCTCGCGGACGACCGGCCGGTGCCAGGGCTGGTTCGCGGGGAGTCCTACGCACCGCCGAAGACGGCCTGGCTGTTCACCGGTCAAGGCAGCCAGTACCCCGGCATGGCCCGGGAGTTGTTCGACACCGAGCCGGTATTCGCCGAGACCGTGAACCGTTGCGCGGCTGCGGTCGCGGACATTCTCGAAAAGCCCTTGCTCGAAGTAATTTTCGATACGGATAGCCCGGACGGCTCGGAAGCTCTGCAGCAGACCTCCTACGCGCAGCCCGCGCTGTTCGCGGTGGAGATGGGCCTGGCTCGCCTCTGGCAGTCGTGGGGCCTGGAGCCCGACGTGGTGCTCGGCCACAGCGTCGGCCAGTACACAGCGGCCTGCGTCGCCGGGGTGTTCAGCCTTGAAGACGGCGCGCTGCTGATGGCCGAACGCGGTCGGCTCTTCGGCAGTCTGCCTGCCGGCGGCCGCATGGTCGCCGTGTTCACGGCCGCAGATCGTGTCGAGAGCCTCACCGATCAGTTCCCGAGTCTGTCGGTCGCTGCCTACAACGGCGCCAACACCGTATTGTCCGGCCCCGCAAAGGATCTAGAGGCGGCCGTGGCGATATTCGCCGCCGATGGTGTGCGCTGCGACTGGCTGAACACCAGCCACGCGTTCCATTCGGCGCTTCTCGACCCGATCCTTGACGAATTCGAGTCATACGCAGATCGATTCGACTTCAGCACGCCGCAGCGGATTTTGATCGACAACCGCACCGGCGCCGCGCTGGGCAGGAGCGCGAAACTCGATGGCGCGTATTGGCGCCGCCACGCGCGCCAGCCGGTGGAATTCGCCAAGAGCGTGCGCACCCTTGCCGAGCTGAAATGCGCTTTGCTGCTTGAGATCGGCCCGCGACCGGTACTCACCGCAGCCGCCCTGGGGGCCTGGCCCGACCGGGGCACCGCGCCGCGGGTCATCGCTTCCCTGCGCCGAACCTCCGCCGACCACCGGCAGATCACCGAAGCCGTTGCCGACGCATATGTCTTGGGCCATCTGCCCGAGTTCGCCACCTTCCGTCAGCCGCACGCGCAGAAGCTCGATCTGCCCACTTATCCGTTCGAGCACCGCCAGTACTCGTTTCGGGACAACCAAGATCCTGATCGCCAGAAAGCACCGCAGCACCTTGCCGCGCGCACCAAGGCCGTCCGTCTTCTAGAGGACGGCCGGATCGAGGAACTCGCGGCCCTGCTCGACGGCGCAGAGACCGATCGTCAGACCCTTGATGTGCTGACAAAGCTTGCCGAACAACACAACCAGCAACGGTCAACCCAGTCCATCGCAGAAGACCGGTATGACATCCACTGGGAGAAAACCACTGCTCCGCTCGCCGGCCCGAAGGTCGGCGAGGGATTCACCTGGATTCTCATCGCAGATGACACCGATGCAATACAGCCGCTGGTCGACGTGCTCAACGCAGGCGGCCAACGGCACCGGACCTTGGGTCTGCCGGTGTCCGACGCAGACGAGGAACAGCTCGCAGATGCGTTGCGGACGGCGGCAGCAGACGACTCAGGTCCTGACAACGGGCTGGGCAACAACTTACGGATCGTCCACGTGGCAGCCCTCGAATCCGACGGTGGGCCGTCGATGCGGTCGCTGCTGCGGATGCAGCATCGAATCTTGAGCGGTACCCGCCGACTCTTCCGCGCTGCGGTTGCCGCCGGACTGCGCAGTCCTATCTGGGTGGTGACTCGTGGCGCGCAGCGAGTCACCGATGCGGACACCGTTTCACCGGATCAGAGTTGCCTGTGGGGGTTCGGTCGCGCCGCTGCGCTGGAGCTTCCGCACGTGTGGGGCGGCCTGGCCGATTTGCCGGCGGGCGGGAACGTCACCGGGGCGAGCGAAGCGACGGGAAATGTCACCGGGGCGAGCGAATGGTCTCGACTCGTCGACGTGATCGCCACCCCGCGCGACAAGGCCAGTGGGGAGGACCAGTTCGCGCTGCGCGATCAGGCCGCCTATGTCCCCCGGCTCGTTCGGCGGGTGGACGAGCCGAGCGGCGAGCCGCTGCAACTGCGCTCGACCGCAACGTATTTGGTTACCGGCGGGCTGGGATCGATAGGTTTGGAAATCGCCGGGTATCTGGCCGCGCACGGTGCCGGTCATCTGGTGCTGACCAGTCGCCGCGCTCCCAGCGATGCTGCGCAACAGCGCATCGATGCACTGCGCGCACAGCACGGCTGCGAAGTCCGGGTTGTCACTGCCGACGTCGCCGATGCGCACGACGTCGCACGCCTGTTGGCAGGAATTCGGGCCGAGTTGCCGCCATTGGCCGGCATCGTCCATGCGGCGGGCGAGATCGGCACCACACCCCTCAGCGATCTGGATGACGCGGAAGTAGACCGCGTGTTTGCTGGAAAGGTCTGGGGCGCTTGGCATTTGAGCGATGCAGCCGCTGACCTTGATCTGGATTTCTTCCTCAACACCTCGTCCATCGCGTCGGTGTGGGGCGGGTTCGGTCAAACCGCCTACAGCGCAGCGAACGCATTCCTCGACGGTCTGGCCTGGCGTCTACGCGAGCAGGGAATCTCGGGGCTCAGCGTTAATTTCGGCCCCTGGTCGACGGGTATGGCCGACGCGGAATCGCGTGCACGCCTGGATCGGCGCGGGATCCGCACGTTGTCTCCTGCCGACGCACTGGCCGGTCTCGCCGATGTCGTTGCCGCCTCGAGTGCACAGGGTCCGGCACAGGGCGTTGTCGCCCGGGTCGATTGGGCCCGATTCCTACCGCTATACCAGCAAGCGGGTACGCGGGCATTCCTGGCCGAGTTGGCGGCAGAGGTGCCCGCCCAGTCGATGGCATCGGCACCACCTGCGACTCTTTCCGGTAAGACCGAACTGGTCGAGCGACTCACCAACGCTCCAGTGCAGCAACGTAAGAAGCTTCTGACCGACTACCTGCGCAACGCGGTGGCGGAAGTGACGCGCGTGGATGCTGCGGAGATCCGGGAAGACGCAGGATTCTTCGACCTCGGCATGGACTCACTGATGGCTGTCGAACTGCGTCAACGCATCGAACAGGGGGTAGCCAAGGAGATTCCCGCCACCCTGGCGATGGATCACCCCCGACTGTCAGACGTGGCCGACTACCTGTTGGGTGAGGTGCTCGGGCTCAGCGAGGCACCCGCCGCGTCAGGGTCCAGGACGGCGCCGGTGGTGGCGGCACGCACCGACGAGCCGATCGCGATCGTCGCGGTGTCGTGCCGTTTCCCCGGCGCACCCGATCCGGAAGCGTTCTGGGAGGTGCTGGCCGACGGTGTCGACGCGATCCGGGAAGTCCCCGAGGACCGGTTCGACATCGACGAATTCTACGATCCAGATCCAGAGGCTGCGGGCAAGACTTACACCCGCTTCGGCGGTTTCCTCGAAGAAATCGATGGCTTCGATCCCGAGTTCTTCGGCATCTCGCCTCGCGAGGCTGTCTGGATCGAGCCACAGCAGCGGCTGATGCTCGAGACTGTGTGGGAGGGGCTCGAAAGGGCTGGATACGCACCCTCGGCCTTACGCGGCAGCCGAACCGGCATCTTCGTAGGAGTCGCGGCCAACGAGTACGCCCATCTGCTGTCCTCCGAGTCGATCGACAAGATCGAGCCCTACTTCATCACCGGCAATGCGCTCAACGCCATTTCCGGTCGGGTCGCCTTCGCCCTGGGACTCGAAGGACCGGCAGTGGCGGTGGACACCGCCTGCAGTTCGGCTTTGGTGGCTGTCCATCAGGCCTGTCAGGCATTGCACTCCGGTGACTGTGACGTGGCGTTGGCCGGCGGAGTGAACGTCCTGCTGAGCCCGGTGACCGTGGTCGCCGCCTCACGCGCCAGGATGCTCTCCCCCGTGGGCCGGTGCAAGACCTTCGATGCCTCCGCCGACGGATACGTGCGCAGCGAGGGCTGCGGGATTCTCGTGCTCAAGAGGCTGAGCGACGCCGAACGCGACGGCGATCGGGTCTGTGCCGTCATTTCGGGCAGTGCGGTGAACCAGGACGGCGCGTCCAGCGGTTTGACCGTCCCCAATGGCGGCGCGCAGCAACGACTTATCGGGGCGGCGCTGGCTCGCGCCGGCGTGGCGGGCGGGGATGTCGACTACCTCGAGGCGCATGGGACAGGCACCCCCCTGGGGGATCCGATCGAGGTCCAGGCGGCCGCAGCCGCTTACGGCGGGTCGCGGGACGCCGACCGGCCACTGCTGATGGGTTCGGTGAAGACCAACATCGGTCACACCGAGTCGGCTTCCGGGGCAGCCGGGCTGATCAAAGTCGTGTTGTCGCTACAGAACGGGCTACTGCCACAGAGCCTGCATTTCGAGAATCCCTCGCCCCACATCCCGTGGGACTCGCTGCCGGTGCGGGTTGTGGACAGCGCGATTCCGTGGCAGGCCGGCGACCGGCCCCGCCGCGCCGGGGTGAGTTCCTTCGGGTTTACCGGCACGAACGCCCATGTGCTGATCGAGGAGGCACCGCCGCAGACGCCGGTGAGCGCTCCCGCGGAGGGCATCGCACCGGTGAGCGCTCCTGCGGAGAGCATCGAAGGCGTTGCCGCCGAAGCCCCCTCGGGCTCGGAGGGCGGCGCCACTACAGAGTCCGTGCAGCCCGACACCCGGGAACTACCAGTTGAGGTGCTGGCGCTATCTGCGCGATCACCCGAGGCGCTGGTGGCGTTGGCGAAACGTTATGAGGCCTGGTTCGGCGCGCACCCGGACGCCAACCTCGCCGAGGTATGCCTCACCGCCGGTGCGGGCCGCTCGCATTTCGAATATCGGGCCGCGCTCGTCGTGGATTCGGTCGCGGATGCGCGCGAGGGCCTGGCCGGACTGGCCGAAAACCGCCTACGCCCCGGTGTCGTACGCGGCGAGCACACACACCGCCCGTCGACGGCGTGGTTGTTCACCGGGCAGGGCAGCCAGTACCCCGGGATGGCCGCTGAGTTGTTCGACACCGAGCCGGTTTTCGCCGAGACCGTGACGCGTTGTGCGGACGCGGTCGGCACCATCCTGGCGCGTCCGTTGCTGGAGGTGCTGTTCGCCGGCGCTCGCCAATCCGGTCGTGAGGCCGGACAGATGTTGCAGCACACGTCGTTTGCGCAGCCGGCGCTCTTCGCCGTTGAGATGGGCCTGGCCCGGCTGTGGCAGTCGTGGGGCATCGAGCCCGACGTGGTGCTGGGGCACAGCGTGGGCCAGTACGCGGCGGCATGTGTTGCGGGAGTGTTCAGCCTCGAGGACGGCGCTCAACTGATGGCCCAGCGCGGCCGGATGTTCGGCAGCCTGCCTGAAGGCGGCCGGATGGTGGCGGTATTCACTGACCCCAAGCAGGTTGAACAAGTTGCCGGCGACTTCCCTCGCGTGTCGGTCGCCGCCTACAACGGACCCAACACCGTGCTCTCAGGTCCTGGCGAGGATCTGGAGCCGATCGTCGAACGGTTCGGCGAGGACGGGATCCGATGCACCTGGCTGAAGACCAGCCACGCCTTCCACTCCGAACTGCTGGATCCGGTGCTCGATGAATTCGAGTCGTACGCCGCGCAGTTGCAGTTCGCCGCCCCGACATTGCCCTTGGTGTGCAACCGCACCGGCGCCGTGCTGACCGCGCAAACACCCATCGACGCGCCATACTGGCGGCGACACTCACGCCAACCGGTGCAATTCGCCGAGAGTATTCGCACCGTCGCGGCGCTGGGATGCTCGGTGTTGATGGAGATCGGTCCGCAACCCGTGCTGACCGGTGCTGCCGTGCAGGTCTGGCCGGAGCACTTGGCAGCACCGCGGGCGATCGTATCGCTGCGGAAAGGCGTTGAGGACCGCCGCCAGATCGCCGACGCGCTGGCAGCGGCCTACGTCGGCGGCCTTCAGCCGGATTTCGCTGCGCTGCCAGGCCGGCCCCCACACAGGGTCGAATTACCCACCTATCCGTTCCAGCACCGCCGGTTCTGGCCCAAGACTTCCAGCGTCGCCGGCTCCGAGATAAACAGCACCGGAGTATCCGGAATCCTCGGCAGTGCAAAGGATCTCGCTTCCGGCGATTCCGTCTTCACCAGCAGGTTGTCCGTCAAAACGCAGCCGTGGCTTTCTGATCACGTGATCTACGGCACTGTGGTTGTTCCCGGCGCAACCTATGCGGCGATGGCACTGGCCGCAGTGGGTCCGCCGGCGCACGTGAAAGACGTCTTCTTCTACGAGCCGATCATCCTGCCCGAGAAAAGCTCTCGCGAGGTGCAGCTGACATTGCATCCGTCAGAGGGTTCCGGCGAAAAGGACGGCCAGTGGAGTTTCCAGGTGCACAGCCGGCCATACGGTGACCGCGCCGCTGAATGGTCGTTGAACGCCGACGGCACCGTCGTGAGCGGCACCGGCGGCACCTCCGATGATCCGGCATCCGACACTGCGGGTCCGGTCGACGAAGCGATCGAGCGGTGTAACCGCATGCGTCCGCAGGAGTTGTTCGAGGTCTTCGCCGATATGGAGTTGGCGTGGGGGCCGACCTGGTCTGGCTCTCTGAAATCGTTGTGGCTCGGCGAAGGCGAGGCGGTCGGCGACATCCTCGTGGGCGAAGAACTCGCCGAACATCTCGGCAGCGAGCCGATGCATCCGGTTCTGATGGACCTGTGCACCGGAGTCGCCTTCCCGGCGTTCCCTGCGGTCCTCGCGGCCGAGCAGGGCGTCAACGATCTGTTCCTTCCACTGCGGTACGGACAGGTCACGGTTCGCGAGCGGATGCCTCGCCGCTTTTATTGCCGCGCGAGGTGGCACCAGAGCGAGCTCAACAGCGAAACTCAGGCCTTCGACCTCGATTTCATCGATCTGGACGGCCGCCCACTCGGGGGGATTCGTGAGTTCACGGTCAAACGGGCGCCCCGCGAGGCGTTGCTGCGCGGCCTCGGCGGCGATGCCACGCGGCTGCTCTACACCCTCGGCTGGCACGAGGTGCCACCGCCGGCGCCGAGCGGCGATGCCGGCGACGCCGCCTCAACGAACGGTACCTGGCTGATCGCCGGATTCGACGAACTGGCCGCCCAGGTGCCGGGCTGCATCCCATTCGACCGGCACACCGATCCAGAGCTTCTGGGACAGCTGTTGACGCAGTCTCAGGAGCGCGGCCTGCCAATCTCCGGTGTCGTCTGGCGCGCTACCGGCCCGAGTCCCGAGGAGTCGAGCGGCGAAGACTCGCGCGGCGGCCCGTCGGGGGCCGTTTCCGCCCGGATCGAGAGCGAGATCGACAACCTGCTCAGCGCGGTGCACACGGTGCAAAGCGGCGAACTGAAACTGCCTAACGGACTGTGGATCGTCACCGAGCGGGCGGTAGCGTGCGAGTCCGGCGAGCCGGTCGACCCGGCGCAGGCCGCGCTGTGGGGATTCGGTCGCACCACTATCAATGAGGAACCCGCGCTGCGGTGCAAGCTGGTCGACAGCGACGGATCTCCGGAGGCTCTGCACCTGCTGGTCGGCCTGTTGAGCACACCGACCGAGGAACCTGAGTTGGCTTTGCGGCAAGGAAGGCTGCTGGCCTCCCGATTGCTGCCGTGGGCGCGCAGCGGCCATCTCACGGTGCCGCGCGGAGGCGACTACGTCTTGGCGCCGACCGAACGCGGCGCGATCGACAACCTGCGTCTGACCGAGGCCGACGTGCCGCCACCGGACGAGGACTACGTGCAGGTCCGAGTGGAGGCCGCCGGCCTCAACTTCCGGGATGTGCTCAACGTCCTCGACCTCTACCCGGGCGACCCCGGCCCGATCGGCGGTGACTTCGCCGGCGTCGTCACACAGTTGGGTGCCGGCGTCACCGGACTCGAGATAGGCCAGCGTGTCTACGGCATGATGCAGGGCGCATTCTCCAGCCGGTTCAACGTGCCGGAACAATTGTTGGCACCGATCCCCGACGGAGTCAGCGCCGTCGAGGCAACCACGATCCCGGCTGCGGCCCTGACCGTCCGGCTCGCGTTCGACTGGGCACAGCTCAAACCCGGTGAGCGGGTCCTCATTCACGCCGCCAGTGGCGGTGTCGGCCTGGCAGCGATCCAGATGGCCCTCCAGTGCGGCGCCACGGTATTCGCCACCGCCAGCACCTACAAACGTGCGACTCTGCGCAAGATGGGCGTGCAGCACGTCTACGACTCGCGCACAACCGATTTTGCCGACCAAATCCTTGCCGATACCGGCGGCTCGGGTGTCGATGTGGTGCTCAACAGCCTGACCAATGAAGGCTTCCTGGAAGCGACTGTGCGGGCCACCGCCCAGAATGGCCGCTTCGCCGAGATCGCCAAACGCGACATCTGGACGCATGCGCAGATGGCGGAGGTTCGCCCCGACATCGCCTACGAGATCGTGGCGCTGGACGTGGTGACCCAGGCGGAACCCGAACGCATACGTCAGTTGCTGACCGAGGTATCGGAGGGACTGGCCGAGGGCGACTGGACCCCGCTGCCCGCCGAGGTCTATCCGATCACCGAGGCGAGGGCCGCTTTCCGCCGCATGCAGCAAGCCCGGCACATCGGCAAGGTCGTGGTGCAGCTGCCGAATCCGCTGCAGCCGCAGGCTGATCGGAGCTACCTGATCACCGGCGGTCTCGGTGCGATCGGCCTGCACGCCGCGTCGTATCTGGCCCAACTCGGCGCCGGTGACATCGTATTGACCAGCCGGCGCGCCCCCGAGGCCGGCGCACAACGGGTCATCGACGACATCACCGAGAACTACAAGTGCCGCATTCACGTCTTCACGGCCGATGTCGGCGACGAGTCCGAGGTCGCCGAGCTTCTCGATCGAATCCGCGCGGAGTTGCCGCCGCTGGCCGGGGTGATGCATTTGGCGGGCATACTCGACGACGCGCTGCTTGCCCAGCAGAGCCTGGAACGATTCCGAACGGTATTGGCGCCCAAGGCGTACGGCGCTTGCCACCTGGATCGTCTGACCAAGGACGACGATCTCGACTTCTTCATCGTGTCCTCCTCGGTGTCCAGCTTGTTCGGTTCACCCGGGCAGGCCAACTACGCGACTGCCAACGCTCTGCTCGACGGACTGGTCGCGCAGAGAAGGGCACACGGCCTGCCGGCCACCGGCGTCAACTTCGGCCCCTGGGCCCAGGGCGGCATGGCCTCCTCGGAGGCGGCGACTGCCAACATCAGTGCCCAAGGGCTGGTTCCGCTGGAACCTGCGGCTGCGCTGGGCGCCCTCGCCGAGGTGGTGGCCAACGGCACCGGTCAGGCAACCGTGATCAAGGCCAACTGGCAGCGCGCTGCCAAGGTGCTGGGCACGTCGCGCCCGCCGATCCTCGACCTCGTGTTGCCGAGCGCCGCCGGGGATGCCACCGGTGACAGTGAGTTGCTCAAGCAACTGCAGGAGATACCGGTGCCGCAGCGCGCCGGATTCGTGACGGAATTCCTGCAGCAAGAGGTGCAGAACTTCCTGCGACTTGCGCAACCTCCCGCGGCAACCAGTCGGTTCCTGGACCTGGGTACGGATTCTCTGATGGCAATTGAGCTTCGCAATCGCTTGCACAGTCAGTTCGGCGGCGCATTCACGATCAACGCGACCGCGGTATTCGACTATCCGACGATCGGGGGGCTGGCCGAGTACCTCGTGGATCAGCTACCCGATTCAGATGGCGCATCGCCGGATGCGGCATCGCCCGATGGCCCGTCCCCGGACGTGGCATCGCCCGATAGCCCGTCCCCGGACGTGGCATCGCCCGATGCCGTACAGCCCGATGCCGCATCCCCGGCTACCGCATCGCGTGATGCGCAGCCGGACGAGGCCGGACCCCTCACCTCACCCAAATCCGGGGACTGAACCGCCTACTTTTCAGATACGCGCGGCTCGCAGTGACCATCATCACAATTCGATAAACACCCAGTTCAGAGGCGTGAAAGTCGGCAATTTCACCCATCTCCCAACTACTGGGTTGGTCGAACGACGGAAATTGCGCGCAGTCGTCTTGTGTTGGCGTTTCCAGGCGGTATAGTTATTGACAGTTACTGGTGGGTAACTTGACAGTCAGTACCCAACCGCATGCTGCGTTCTCAACGA
>NZ_JBMYXC010000022.1:0-51689 GCF_049608025.1 Mycobacterium sp.
TGGATGCTCATCCGGAAAAAACGCCGCTTCGGGCGCCGCTTTTTCCGGGCCGGTGCGGGCGTTTCTTCCGACTCTGAGTCTGTTGTCTGTTCCGACGTCAAACGATCTCGATTCACTCACGGGCAACAAGAACGGGGACTAGGTAGCAGACTAGCCTGCGGGTGCAGCAAGAAAGGCTCTATCCGAGAGCTGGACTGCCACCTGCGCTGCCCGGCCTGCCCAGCGCAAAGGTATGCAGGCTTGCGGGGATCGTTGAGGCTGTGCCGAATTCACCGGTGTCGGCGCTTCGCGTCGACGTAGCATTCAGACGCAGTATTCATCCAAATTCTAGGAGCGTTGAGGCGGGTCTTACGTTACTCGGCAACCCCAGCTGCCCGCCGGTGACCCGAAAGGCCAACAGGATCAACCCCATTCAGAGATCGCCCACTCGATCCTTGGCATTTGCCGAACACAGGCGCTCAACCGAAATCACACCAACAGCGATGGCGAATGGGTGCATCGAGGTTTAGCTGCTGGCTGTCCTCGGACTCCGCGCGCATCGGTGGACGATCTTGGTCCCCGATAATCAAGGCGGCTTCTAGTTTGGCTGCGACAGTGGGCGCTGCGGCGGTCAGTCTGCTGATCTGCGTCCTGATGGGCGGGATGTCGCGCGCGTCCATAGCCCCCGATCTTCCCTCCAGGCAGGGGTTCCGGGTCGAGTCGGGTGTCACGCTCTGATTGCGGCAGCATTTTCTCGTGCCGCCGATTCCAGTTGGCGAATGACCGCATCCCGATCGGCTCGAACCGACTGGGCCGCGTCGGCCCGTCCCGGGGCGCCGGTGTTGGCGTCACCCCAGACGAGCAGGTCGACCAGAACGGGGATGAGTCCCATCGCGCGCTCGGTCGGCAGGTAGGTGCGCCGGCGCCGATCGGCCTCATCGACACGGCGTTCCAGGAGTCCGGCCTCGACCAGACGGTCGAGTCGGTCCACCTTGATGTTGGTCGCGATGCCCTCCTTCGCCGCGATCTCTGAGAACCCGTATCGATGGACGAGGAGGATGTCGCGCAACACCAAGAGTGTCCACCGATCGCCGATGAGGTCCAGCGTTGCGGCGATGGGGCAATCGGATCGCCTCATGTAGCGAGTATCCAATATTGCCTTGCATTCAGCAAGTGACCTTGTTAGCTTGCAAGAAGCAAGGCAATTGAGGACGGGACGAGAATGCGATTCAACGGGCAACGGATAGTGATCACCGGCGGCAGTTCGGGCATCGGCCTGGCCATGGCCCGCGCTTTCGCCGACCAGGGCGCCACGGTCATCATCACCGGCCGAACCGAGTCGACGCTGCGGCAAGCGGCTTCATCGCATCCATCGATATCCGGGGTGCGGTGTGATGTCTCCAACAACCATCAGGTTGTCGCCCTGCGCGACGCCGTCGAATCCGAAGGCGGCGTGGACATCCTGATCAACAATGCGGGCGTCATGCTTGCCTTCGACGTGACCAAGGATTTCGCCCTCGAGAAGCAGCTTCACGAGATCGCCATCGACGCGGCGGGACCGGTCCGTTTGGTACACCACTTTCTGCCCGGCATGCTCACCCGGCCCTCGGTTCTGGTGAATGTCAGCTCCGGACTGGCCTACGTTCCCTATGCCGCCGCGCCGGTGTACAGCGCCAGCAAGGCGTTCCTGCACTCGTATACCCAAAGCCTGCGCGCACAACTTGCCGGCACCTCGGTGCGGGTCGTGGAGCTCCTGCCTCCGGTGGTGGACACGCCCTTGGCAACCGAACTGGACCCGTCCTTTTCCAAGATGGCTCCCGAGAAACTCGCGTCGGCCTTTCTTGATGACCTCGCCCGCGGAAAGAACGAAATTGCACCGGGGCAGTCGACTCAGCTCAAGTGGTTGAGTCGCTTCGCACCGCGGGTGATCTTCGGCCAGCTCAACAAGAATCCGCGGGGGCAGGCGGCCTGAACACCCCGGCCCGGCATCGACGGACTCGACGGACGAGGAGCACCCCATGACACCGGATCTGCCGCCCGACGTTTCGGCGGACGACGCTGACATCCGGTGGACGTCTTCCGGCCGGCCGTTCGTGCGCACGCCCGACGAATGCTTCGCCGACCTGCCCGACTACCCGTGGGAGCCGCGCTACGCCGAGGTCGACGGGCTGCGGATGCACTACGTCGAGGCCGGTGATCGCGATGGCGAGGTGGTGTTGTTGCTGCACGGTCAGCCCGATTGGAGTTACCTGTACCGGAGCATGATCCCGCTGCTGGCCGCGTCCGGCACCCGGGTGATCGCCCCGGACTTGATCGGTTTCGGTAAGTCCGACAAGCCGGTCCAACTCGCCGACTACCGCTTCCTGCAGCATGTCGCTTGGACCGAGGAGTTCATCGACGTGCTCGGCCTCGACGGGATCACCCTGGTGGTGCAGGACTGGGGTTCGCTCATCGGGCTGCGCTGCGTTGGCAACCGACCCGATCTTTTTGCCCGGATCGTGGTCGCCAACGGCAACCTGTTCGTGCTGCCCGAAGGTGCGGCGATCCTGAGCCTCCCGGACACGTTGGAACCGCAGGATCTCGAGTTCCCCGACGTGATCGGCCCCGGCGGCGGGATGGACCTGTTCCAGGCCTGGGCGACCTATGCGCTGGTCGGCAAAAGCTTCATGCCGTCGGTGCCGATGCGGGCCACCATCCAAGCTGCCATCACCGATGCCGAACTCGCGGCCTACGACGCACCCTTCCCGGGCCGGATTTACATGGCCGGTCCGCGGACCTTTCCGTCGCTGGTCAACACCGTCGGCGATGTGCCGACCAACGAGGCGGCCCGCGCCGTTCTCGATGCATTCGAACGTCCGGTACTGGGCTGTTTCGGGCTGCTCGATCCGATCTTCGGAACCCCCGATTCGATCGCCGCGACCCGCGAACGCATCGCTGGTGCAATCGGCCAACCGCACCACGACTATCCCGATGCCGGGCACATGATCCAGGAAGACGTCGGTGATGATCTGGCGGCTCGAATCGCCGAATGGATCAGCGACACCTCACCACGCTGAGCACGCCTGCTACCAGCGGGTAGCCGCCGTCATGGGTGAAGATGGTGCGCGGATTGTCGACCAGCATGGTGGTGATCTACTCCTCGGTCACCCCGCGGCGCGGTGCAAGCAGCACGTCGTGGTGGATGTGCAGCGTGGTGGATGTGCAGCGTGGTGGGCCGGCACCATCCAGTCGGCGCGGCCGCGCTCGCACATCGTCGCCCCGATATCGACGTGGTATTCAAAGCCCAGGATGTAGTCCAGACCGAATGTGGAAGTGTCGGTTCTTGGGTCGGGGGATAAATCGCAGAGCTCGGCCAGGTACTGTTCCCGAGGGGAATATGTAGTAATCGAATGTGCAGGGCTGCGGGTAATCCCGTTCCCTATCTGGTTGCGGCGCAGTGTATTTCACAGCGATGCCGGTTGGCCGGTCAACTATGTTCTACCCGGCAGCCCAGATGTTTTGGAACCGGCACTCCTTCCCTCCCCCGCCATTGGAGCTCCAGCGCGATCCGCAACGCAGGCGTCGACGTGGCGCATCTCGTCGAAGCTCAGGTACCTGAAGCTATCCCCTAGACTTCGCCCAGCGGCCGACAGGCGTTGGATATCGGACTCCAGTACGTTCCGCCTGAGCAGTTCAGCGGGACCGTGGCCAACGGCGGCCTACAGATGTTGGCGACCGGATCCCACCACTTGCCGTCCGTGCAATTCAGCGGTTGGGCGGAGCTGACTGCCGGGTTCATCAGCGACATGGCCGCGATTGGCGCAAGGGCAGCTGTCAAGATTGCCGAGCGACGATTGAGTTTTGTCATTCCCTCAGGATGCCCTATTCGAATCCCCCTGGAAATGATCTAGGCGCCTGATGTTGGAGACGGTCACGGGGTAGGTGCCCAAGGGCCGGTCCTCGAAGTTGCGTGGGGGCGGCCGCGGGAGCGCTCTCGCCTGGGATGCGGAGTTACCTCTTTGGCCTGCCGCCGGTACCGTTGGGCCATGGCAAGAGCGAGACAACTGATCGCAGTATTCACCCTCGCAACGCTGGTGCTCGTAGCGTGCGCTTCCGACCCTGGTCCGGGCCAGGCGGTGTCTCCATCTGAGGATCGGGCGTGTGATGCAGAGGTGCAAACCGTAGACCTGGGCATCGGAAGTGTCTGCGGTATAGTGTATTCCAACCAGCAAGACCAGCGCTCGCACGCCTATCTTGGTATACCCTACGCACAGCAACCGGTGGCCGATCTACGGTGGAAGGCGCCCGAGCCGCTCGGTTCCCTGGGCGGGAATCCCTTCGCCGCAACAAAGTTCGGCAGCGAGTGTGTGCAGCCTTCGGCGGAGCTCAGTGGATACTCCGGCTCCGAAGACTGTCTGTTCCTCAACGTTTACCGGCCGACCGATCATACTAAAACCGCTCTGCCCGTGATGGTTTGGATACCTGGGGGCGGTTTCATCGTGGGTTCGGGCAGCGAGCCGGTCATGAACGGTACAGCTCTCGCGAATCAAGACGTCATCCTCGTTACCATGAATTACCGCCTGGGATCCCTTGGATTCTTGCGCTACCAAGGCAAGGACGCCGCAATCGACGGCAACTTTGCGATCTTGGATCAGCAGCTTGCCATGCAGTGGGTCAAGGACAATATTGAGAGCTTTGGCGGAGACCCTGACCGGATCACCCTCTTCGGTGAGAGCGCCGGATCCATGTCCACCGGGCTCCATCTCTTCTCTGTTCCCGAAAGCAACGACCTATTTCGGGCGGCGATCATGGAGTCCAACATCATGAGTGTGCCGTACAACACGCCTCAGCAGGCGGCGGATAACGGTCAGGACTTCATCGAACTCCTCTGTGGTGCCTACTCTGGAGACGAAAGCTGCCCGGCAGACGGCCAATGGCTACGTTCGCTGTCCACGCAGCAGATAGCCCAAGCTCAAAACCTGACATTCCCGGCGGGCGGCATCGGTGGCCTGTTGGTTCCCGGAATGCGAGCGGGCACAGCCTGGAATGCCACTATCAACACCAAGCCGGTCACTGGGCAACCCATTCAAGGATTCAACGAGGGTTCCGAACCTAAGCCGTACGTCTTTGGCGTGAACCGCAACGAAGGAGTTTTCTTCCTCCCGGCCTCGTCCACCATGACACCCGAGCAATACGAACAGGCAGTGGTCCAAACATTCGGCGCCTCTCTAGCTCAAGAAATCATGGCCTACAGCGAAGACGGAAAGCGGCTCTACGACCCTGCCGGATACCAACCACTGCCGGTCGGCGGGATGACCACTGCCAGCCAGGCTCTCGGTCAGCTACAAACCGACTACGGGGTTGCTGCGGCAAACATGAAGTCCGCCTCCCGGGCATTGCCACAGCTAGAGGCGGCGGGGCTTGCGTCCTTTGGTTACCACTTCCTGCAACACTCAAGATTCAACTTCGCCGGCATGGAGCGCTGCAATCCGCCGTCGGGGAACATCTGCCATACGACCGAAATGCCTTACGTCTTCTCCAACTTCCTCAAGAAGACCGCGCTCGGCGCGTTTGAACCCGCCGAAGACGTCACCGATGCGGACAAGGCACTGGCCGACATGATGACGCAAGCCTGGGCAAACTTCGCCAAGAACCCCGATCAAGGCCTCGGCTATCCGAAACTGACGAACGCGAACAGCGACGAGTACGTCCACTGGGATACACCGGTCACCACCGGGAACCTGATCCCGAAAGCTCGTTACGATTTCTGGGAAGCCATCCTGCCCTGACCGAAACACTGGCTAGCCTCGCCTCGCCCGAGGACGGACCCGCTTGATCAGAATCACGCCTTGATCAGAGTCACCTTGGTGGCGCGCTCGGATCAGACGCGGACCACAGGTGGCGGCTCCAAGGTGCCGTCGAGCGCTTCGGGTGCGGGCCAATAGAGGTGCGGGCCAATAGATACGCATCGCCAGATAGAAGCGCTCCTGCGGTGCCGGCAGCCAGCGATCGCAGCAGGTTCTTCAGGGGACAGACGATCACCTTCAGCGGATCCTCGACGATGGTGCTTGAGTCGGCCTTCGACGGCATCGCATTGGCGATGCTGCCACTCCCCCCAGCCGAAACTCATCACCATTGCCCACGTGCTGACCACGAGCCGTCTTGCCGCCGCACTCTTCGAGCAAGTGCCCGCACTTCGACGGGGTTGCGTTGATCAACGCAACCGTCGACGGCTTAACGCCCGGTCGACGGCCACGTCGAACCCGGCGACGCATCGCTGGGTTCGGTCTGGTCTCCTCGGGACAGCGGCACCCACCGTTCGCTCGGTGCAGGCTGTTTCGACGACGGGAAATCGCGTAGGTTGCCCGACGGATCGGCGTCCCACCCGGCGAATGTCAATGGTGTCTGCAGCCAGGCGTACAGCAGGTTGTACGTCGCCTCGAGCGAATCAATATGGGTACGTTCCCAGCCGTGGCTACCGTCGACGCCGAACCCGACCAGGGCAGCCCGGGTGCTTGCCCCCGCCTCGATCGCAGCGGCGGCATCGGAACGGTAGTAGCGGAGAACATCCCGCGCGAACGGAATCCCCCGCTCTTCGGCGAGGCGGCACAGATTCCGGGTCAGGTGATAGTCATACGGGCCGTGCAGATCGGACATCGGTACCGTCACGCCATCTTCGATGGAGTGCTGGCCGGGCGCACATACCGCATTGTCCACCGTGATCATCTCCGCGATGCCCGGCGGCAGACCGGAACTGGCTCCATAGCCGACTTCCTCGGCGATGGTCACCATGATGGTGGTGCGGTGCGGCAACACCACCTTTTTCTCGGCGATGTGCTTGATCAACGTGAGTGCGACCGCGACGCCGGCCTGGTCATCGAGGTGACGGGAAACGATGAAGCCATCTTCGGTGAGAACCGGGCTGGTGACCAACGCGACGAAGTCACCGACCTTGATACCGACCCGGGCCAGATCCTCCGGTGTGGACACCTTGCGGTCCACCCTGATCTCGACGTGGTCCCAGTCCGTGGGTTGGGTATCCACCTCGTCGCCGAATGCGTGCCCACTGGCCTTCAGCGGCAGAATCGTGCCGGTGATGAATTGCTCTGGGTCGTCGCAGAAGACGCGGACACGAGCACCCGCGGCGAATCTCGCCGAGAAGGTGCCCACGGAAGTAATCGCGAGGCGGCCGTTCTCCTTGAGGCCGCGCACCATGCAGCCGATGGTGTCAGCGTGAACCACCAACGCTCGGTCGGTGGTTGCCGATTCGCCCGGGAGTTCAGCGATCAGCGCCCCTCGGCGGGTCAGCGAGAACGGCACACCACAATCATCGAAGATCCCACCGATCAATTGCATTACCGCGTCGGTGCGGCCGGTCGGGCTCGGGGTCTGCAGTAGTGCCAGCAGTGTGTCGACCATCCACGTTCGGTCGGATGCGGGCATGGCTTCGGATTGGCGCACGGTGCCTCATTCGCGGTTCTTGGGGGTCGGGTCCAATCTAGCGAGCAGTCGGCGGTGATCGCTGCTGATTGAACCTCTGGTCACCAGGCTGCTGCGATGCCGGGCAGGACCCAGAAGACGCGCAGTGATCGAACATGGCGTCCACCCGGTAAAGCTGCTTTCGCATTTCACCAGACACCGTTGATTTCGATGGTTCACGTTACCTTCGCTCGTTAACACGTTGCGGCGCTCATTGATTCAGAGCGACGAGTATCGCCGCCGACCCGAACGATTTCGTCAGCGGCTCGGTCGCCGCACGCTCCTGCTGACTCGTCCGGGTCGACCGCTGGGCTACGGAATGCAAGATGTAGCGTGGCCACCGTGAACTCCTCTCGTATGTCTTCCCCTGTCGTGCTCGCAGCCGGTGCCCTGTCGCTCGCACTGATGCTCGCCGCATGCGGTTCGGCCACCGAAACCGCAACCGCAGCCAATTCATGTCCGACGGCCGCGCCGGAGAGCGGTGGCACACCGGACTGGACGTTGCCTGGAACCGTCGGCAGTGTTGCGGTCACCGCGCCTACGGATACCACGGCGCCGAACATCAGCGTTGACGCGCCATTCAGCGTGGCTGAGACCCAAGTGCATACGCTGCAGGCCGGTGACGGGCCTGCCGTCGCAGACACCGCCACCGCGTCGGTCTGCTACCTGGGCGTCAACGGACGCGACGGAGCTGTATTCGACAGCAGCTATGCACGGGGCACCGCGGCTGAATTCCCACTCGACGGAGTCGTGCCCGGCTTCCAGAAGGCGATCGCAGGACAGACGGTCGGATCCGCTGTCGCTGTCGCAATGACCTCTGCCGACGGCTACCCCGCCGGTCAGCCAGGCGCCGGAATCCTGCCGGGTGACACGCTAATTTTCGCGATCAAAATCCTGGGCGCCTCGAGCTGACAGCGGTGACCCCGGCGAGTTGGCTGCTCCGCGGCCGGGGCAATGAGCTGGGCGCTCACCAGCTCGCCGCAGCGTGATGGCGGGCTATCATCTCTGTCGATGAGCGCGCATTTCGAGGAGTTGGGCTGGCGGCAGACTCCGATGGGTGTGATCAGCTTGCGGCGCAGATTCGACCTCTCGGTGCGCACCGATATCTATGAGGTCAAGCTCGATGACGAGTATCTGATGTCGAGCCTGTTCACCGAAGCCGAACGGGAACTGGCGAGACTGGCTCTGGCGAGAACGCCGGGATCGGGCCTCGATGTGCTCGTCGGCGGTCTCGGTCTCGGTTATACCGCTCAAGAAGCATTGGCATGCAATCGGATTCAGACACTGACC
The DNA here is from genome assembly GCF_049608025.1 of Mycobacterium sp. Classification (GTDB taxonomy): domain Bacteria; phylum Actinomycetota; class Actinomycetes; order Mycobacteriales; family Mycobacteriaceae; genus Mycobacterium. Next base: position 8,728 of record NZ_JBMYXC010000022.1, read on the forward strand.
GTCATCGAGTACTCCGAGGCGGTCATCGATTGGCACGAACGCGACCTGCTACCGGATACGACTGGTCTGGCCGCCGATAGCCGCGTCGCCCTGACGCGGGGGGACTTTTTCGCGGCCGCCGCGAGCACGGCGGGGTTCGATCCGGAACATCAGTGCCGATCCTATGACGTGATGCTGCTCGACATCGACCACTCGCCCCGCCACCTGCTGCACGAGCCACACGCTGACTTCTACACCCATGGTGGGCTACGCGGGGCATCCGCACATATCGTCCCAGGCGGCACTTTCGCCATGTGGTCCGACGATGAACCGGACGAGGATTTCACCGCGGTACTCGAATCCGTATTCAGCGACGTCGAGGTCCAGCGAGTGTGGTTCGACAACCCGCTCACCGGCGGCCGCTCGGCCAACACTGTCTATCTCGGGACCCGGGGGTGACGGGCAGGGCCTGGCTCAACAACCGAACTGGGTAACGCTACGGAGATTTGGGGCTTGGGTTCACGCCACCGCGTTACGCAAGATCGGTACGACGGGCAGCAGGATCGACGTGCTGGTCTCGCGGCAACTGGCAAGGCTCGCGCACCCACTTCCCTCGGTGCAGTACGCCGACCACGGCCAGGTCGGTATCGAGGACCACCAGGTCGGCGTTGGCGCCGGACACCAGACCCATGGCCGGCAGGCCGAGCGCTCTGGCCGGGTTGATCGATGACTGTAGGACTGCTCCCAGCACCGCCTCGTGGGCGGGTAGCCCGCTGTGGGTGACGGCGAATCTGAACAACCTGTCCATGGTGGCCGTGCTCCCGGCGATGGTGTCGGTCCCGGCGACATGGGCCCGGCCGTCGACGACATCCACGGCCAGCGAGCCAAGACGATAGCCGCCGTCGGCCATGCCGGCCGCGGCCATGGCATCGGTAACCAGTGAGACTCGATCTAGGCCCACGCTGGCGCTGACGTGGCGGTAGAGCGGTGGCGCCACGTGCACGCCGTCGGTAATCAGTTCCACGGTGACGCGCCCATCCTCCATCAGGGCGATCGCTGGTCCCGGTTCCCGGTGATGGATCGGCCGCATCGCGTTGAACAGATGCGTGCCGACGGTGGCGCCGGCCCCGATCGCTGCGCGGGCCTGTTCATAGGTTGCCTCGGTATGACCGATCGCGGCCACCGCGCCCGCATCGACGACGCGACCGATGGCCGCCAGCGCACCATCGCGTTCAGGCGCCACCGTGACCATCCGGATGGTTCCGGCACCTGTAGACAACACAGTGTCCAGTTCGGCGGGATCCGGGTCACGGAGCAGCGAGGCATCGTGCGCGCCGCAACGTTGGGCGGCAAGCCACGGTCCTTCCAAGTGAATCCCCGCGATCAGCCCGGCCCTGGTCTGATCGGCCAGTTCAGCGACCTGCCTGTGTAATTCGCCGGGGCCGGCAGTCACCAGGGATGCGATCAATGTGGTGGTGCCGTGTCGAAGATGCAGCCGCACTGCCGCCGCTGTCTGGGCAGGGGTTGCGGCCGAGAAGCTGGCGCCGGCTCCGCCATGAACATGGGTGTCAACGAAACCGGGCACCACCGTTGCTGCACCGAGATCCAGGTCAGCGGGTCTCGGCGGCGGTCCGGCGCCCACCGCCTGCAGCACGGGGCCGGACAGTTCAATCCAGCCCGGCCGCAGGGACTCCCAGCCGGTCACCACGGTAGCGGCGGCGATCAGCACCTTAGATGTCCTGCCAATCCGGTTTGCTGCGGTACGCCTCTCGGTAGTAGCCGATCAACAGCAGGCGTCGCGCCGCGGCGTCGTCGAGGAGCACCGTGACGTGGGGGTGGTGCTGCAGGATCGTCGCGGGCCACAGCGCACTGACGGAGCCCTCCACCAGATGGTGTACCGCCTCGGATTTGGCTCGGCCGGTAGCTACGAGCACCACGTGCCGGGCGGCCATGATGGTGCCCAGACCCTGGGTCAGGCAGTGCGTGGGAACGGCATCGAGATCGTCGCCGAAGAACCGTGCGTTGTCGACCCGGGTCTGCCGGGTCAGCGTCTTGATGCGGGTGCGAGAGGCCAGCGACGAGCCCGGCTCGTTGAAGCCGATGTGCCCGTCGGTACCGATGCCGAGAACCTGCAGGTCGATTCCACCAGCTGCGGCGATTGCCTGCTCGTAGGCCGTGCACGCCGCCGGGATGTCAGTCGCTAGCCCGTCCGGGCCCTGCACGGCCCCGGCAGGGAAATCGACTCGCGACACGAACACCGTGTTGATCACGTTGCGGTAGCTCTGCGGGTGATGGGCCGGTAGGCCGACATACTCGTCGAGGGTGAACCCGCGGGCCTGCGCAAAGCTGATCTGCCCCGCTGCGCAGCGGCGGGCGAGTTCGTCGTAGATCGCCAGTGGCGACGATCCGGTGGCCAGGCCCAGCACCGCCGTGGGCTTGCGCTTCAGTAACCGGCCGACGGCGCCGGCGGCCACTCCCCCGATTTCCGTCGCGTCCGACTGGATCACCACCTCCATAGCTGTCCTACTTTTCAGCGGTGAAGAGGGTGTCGCGCGGGGTGATGTCGGCGCCCGTGCTCACCGCCGGTGAGACCGTGATGTTCTGCGGCTCCCGCTCATCCATAACCACCACCGGCACAACGGGGTTCAAGCCTGCCGCGACGACTGCCGGGACGTCGTAGGTGATCACCACCTGACCCGCGCTGACGGTCTCACCCTCGTTGACGTGCTTGCTGAATCCCGCTCCGTTCAGCCCGACGGTATCCAGGCCCAGGTGGACCAGAACGCCGAGGTTCTCCGTGGTCATGATGACGTACGCGTGAGCGAGCAGCTTGAGCAGCTTGCCGCTCACCGGGGCGATGGCGTCCACTACTTCTCGCGGTGGGTCGATCGCGGCGCCATAGCCAACCATGCCCTGGGAGAAAACCGGGTCCGGAACGTCGCACAGGGGAATTGCCCGGCCCGTCACGGCCGCCCGCACTGATGTTCTGCTCATTGCTTGACCCCTTTGTCCCACCCGTTCGGCCCAGGATAGGTACCCAAACCTGGCTGCGGTGCCGGAAAGGCGGCCCCAGGTGTACTGACCTGGATTATGCTTCCGCCCAACTGCGGCGAGAAGAGAGATAACTCCATATGAGCGACACGACGAAATCTGAAGGGAAGGCTGAGAAGTCGGGTCGTCACATCCCAGGATTCGCGCAGCTGCAGCGACTGGGCAAGAGTTTGATGCTGCCAATCGCGGTCCTGCCGGCCGCCGGCATCCTGCTGAGACTGGGGCAGGACGATCTCCTGGGCCGAATCGAAACCCCGGTCATCGGACCTTTCTTCGATGCCATGAGCGCCGCCGGCGGTGCCCTCTTCGCAAACCTGCCGCTGTTGTTCGCGGTCGGTGTCGCGATCGGATTCGCAAAGAAGGCAGACGGTTCCACCGCCCTGGCTGCTGTCGTCGGGTATCTGGTCATGGACGAGGTTTTCACGACGATGTCGCCGATCGTGCTCGTCGGTGAACTCGACAAGGCAGGCGAACAGGCGCAGATCAACTACAGCGTCTTTGCCGGCATCGTTGTGGGTTTGATGACCGCGGCGCTGTTCGACCGCTATCACACCATCCAATTACCCTCCTACCTAGGCTTCTTCGGCGGCAGGCGGTTCGTGCCCATTGCGGTGTCGTTGGCCTCGCTCGTCCTCGCCTTCGGCATGAGCTATTTCTACCCGCTGTTCGAGGTCGGGCTGACGTCGCTCGGCCAATTCGTCGGCGGTGCCGGTGCGCTCGGGGCATTCGTCTACGGATTCGCCAACCGAATGCTGATCCCGTTGGGCCTGCACCACATCATCAATTCCTTCGTGTGGTTCCTTTACGGGGACTACCAGACTCCGGACGGCACCGTCGTCACCGGTGAACTCACGCGGTTCGCCAGCGGGGATCCGACGGCGGGGATTCTGACGGCCGGGTTCTACCCGGTCCTGATGTTCGGCCTGCCGGCCGCGGCGCTGGCCATGATCCACGTCGCCAACAAGCGACAGAAGAAGATCGCAGTCGGCATCCTGTCAGCCGCGGCGCTGACGGCGTTCCTCACCGGTGTCACCGAACCGTTGGAGTTCGCATTCATGTTTGTCGCGTTCCCGCTGTACATCCTTCACGCAGTGTTGACCGGGCTCTCGCTGGCCATCGCCTACTTGCTCGACATCCATCTGGGATTCTCGTTCTCCGCGGGCCTGATCGACTTGCTGCTCTACGGCACTGCGCCCGCTGCTAAGAACATCCCGTTGCTCATCGTCATGGGGTTGGCGTTCTTCGCTCTCTACTATGTGTTGTTCCGGTTCGCGATCACGAAGTGGAACATGCCGACCCCCGGACGCGAACCCGCTGCGGAGTTCGAGGCCGAGGAGCTAGCCAACCTCGGCGAGGGCGCCGATTCGGTGACCGCCGTCGCGGCGACCGGGCAGACCAGGACCGATACCAAGCCTGACACGAAGGCCGAGCAACTCATCGCCGCGTTCGGTGGACGGGAGAATCTGGTGCGCGTGGACGCATGCATCACCCGACTGCGCATGGAGGTTGCCGACACGGGCAAGGTGGACCAAGCGCGGTTGAAGGCTCTGGGAGCAGCAGGGGTGATCCAGGTCGGCAGCAGCGTGCAGGCGGTCTTCGGTACGCAGGCTGAGGCATTGAAGAGTGAGATCCAAGACGCCTTGTAGACCCGCTGATCTGCTCGGCCGTCAGGTCGATCACCCCTGAAGGTTGCGTTCAGGCCATGATGGGTTCATGGATGCGACCCGGGTGGACCGGTGGTTGTGGGCTGTGCGGCTGACCAAGACCCGGCCCGACGCCGCTGCAGCCTGCCGGGGCGGACATGTGCGAATCAACGATCGGCTGGCGAAGCCGTCGAGCATGGTGTCCCCCGGTGACGAGGTTCGCGCGCGGGTCGGTGAGAGAACCCGGATCGTCCAGGTGCTACGGGTGATCCAAAAGCGTGTCGGCGCAGCCGATGCCGTGAGTTGCTACCTCGATCGAACACCTGCGCCTCCGTCGACTTCCGTCAGTCCGGTGGCGGCCCGTGATCGCGGTGCCGGGCGGCCGACCAAACGGGACCGTCGGCAACTGGACAGGTGGCGAGCAGGCCAGCGGTGAGTTCGACAGACCTGCCTAGCTTTCCGGCGGCGCCTCTGCGGGTAGCCGGTTGCGTTGGTCCTTGCTGGCCGCCCAGGTGTATCTCTGCTCGGAAACGGCGTGACTGTCACCGAGCATGAAGGCGCGGTTGTAGCGGCTGCCCCGGGCGATGGTCGCCAGCCATGTCGTCACCGTACCGGCGCGATTGCGCACCCCGGTGAGTACCGCGATGTGGATGAAACCCCAGGCCAGCCAGCCCAGGAAGCCCGCAAGTTTGACGGGGCCAACCTGCAACAGCGCATTTCCGCGGCTGATGTAGGCCGCCGAACCGAGGTCGCGGTATCGGTAGGGTCGGCGGGATCTGCCCTTGAGATCGCGGCGGATGCAGCGGGCGACGTGCAAACCGCCCTGCATTGCGTTCTCGGCGACGCCCGGCAAGCCGTCACGACCGACGAGATCACCGATGACAAAGACCTCGGGATGTCCGGGAACTGACAAGTCGGATTGGACGTGGATTCTGCCGCAGCCGTCCGACGGGGCGGCTAGCACATCGGCGATATGTCTTCCGAAGGGCACCGCTTCGACGCCCGCTGTCCACAGCACGGTCCGGGCCGCGTACTCCTGGTCCGGGCCGCCGGCCTTGGGGGTGACCGTCACTCCTTCTCGGCAGACATCGGTGACGTGCACACCCAGCTGCAATTCCACGCCGAGTCGTTGCAGTGTCCGGGTGGCGTTGCCCGTCAGGTCCGGCGCGAAGGTCTTCAGTACGCGATCCCCGCCGTCGAACAGCAGCACCCGGGCGTCCTCGGGATCGATACTGTGGAATTCGTTGGCCAGCGTGCGCGTCGCCAGCTCCCGGATCTGTCCGGCGAGTTCGACGCCGGTGGGACCGGCACCGGCGACGGCGAACGTGAGCCAGCCGTCGCGCTCGGGCCCGGGTGGCAGCGTCTCGGCGATCTCGAACGCGGTGAACAGCCGCTGACGGATGCGCAGCGCGTCGTCGAGAGTCTTCATCCCGGGCGCCCACTGCGCGAACTGTGGATTCGCGAAGTAGGACTGCTGCATCCCGGCGGCGATGACGAGGACGTCGTAGTCCGTTGTGAAGGTGGTGTTGTCGGGTCGGCGCGCTGTCACCCGACGTGAGGCCGCATCGAGCTCGGTCGCTTCGCCGAGCAGCGTGGTGACGTTGCGGTGCCGGGCGAATTCTTCGCGCAGCGGTCGGCTGATGTGACCGATGCTGAGCGTGCCGGTGGCGCACTGGTAGAGCAGCGGCTGGAACAAATGCCCCGCTGCGCGATCGAGCAGGGTCACATCGACGTCGGCGCCGCCCAACCTGCGCGCACAGAACAAGCCACCGAACCCTCCGCCGATGATCAGCACCCGTCTTCGGCGATCGCTCATGAGTGCGACGCTAGCCCGCCCCCGGATTTCCCGACAACCGTTCTGGCAATCGCGTTCATGCCAATCGCGCAGTCGCCCGCGCCGCGGCGGAATGTCTCCAACCACTGCGTGAGGCCCTAGCCTCGAGGTCGTGTCCGACGACGATCGCGTCCGCTGGGATCAGCGGTACGCCGACCACGCTGCGGTGTCCTATGACGACGTTGGGCTCCCCATCGTGTTCCAGCCCTTCGCCGACACCTTTCCCACCGCCGGGTGCGCACTTGATTTGGCCTGTGGGCGTGGTGGAGCCGCTGTGTGGCTGGCTCAGCGCGGATTGGACGTCTGGGGGTGTGACGTGTCCCCGGTGGCGGTCGCGCAGGCTCGCGAGCTCGCCGAAATCGGCGGCGTGGCTGCCCGCTGCCACTTCGAGATCGTCGACCTCGACGGTGGCCTGCCAACGGGTCCACGCTCGGATATTCTGATCTGCAACAAGTTTCGCGATGATTCTCTTGACCGGTCCATCATCGACCGGATTGCCAGTGGTGGGCTCCTGGCGATCAGCGCGCTCAGCGAAGTCGGAGCCTCCCCCGGCCCGTTTCGGGCCAAGGCGGGCGAGTTGAGACAGGCATTCGACGGTCTGGAGGTGATCACGGCAGGGGAATCCAACGGCGAGGCCTGGCTGCTGGCTCGCCGCGGGCGATCGTAGCGGTGTTTGGCTGGCCGTGGTGACAGGATGGTCGACGTGGCAGAGCGCATAACGTTCCCCAGCAGCAGCGGTCCGGCCCTGGCGGGTCTCGTCGACCTGCCTCGCGGCGAAGCGCGGGGGTGGGGGGTTTTCGCCCACGGGTTCACGCTTGGCAAAGATTGCCCCGCGGCCAGTCGTATCTGCAAGGAACTCGCCCGCGAGGGCATCGGCATGCTCCGATTCGACAACCTTGGGCTGGGTGACTCCGAGGGTGATTGGGGCGACGGTTCCTTCTCCCACAAGGTTGCCGACACCGTTCGGGCGGTGGGGTTCATGAACGACTCGGGCCGCGAGGTGCGCCTGCTCGTCGGCCACTCCTTCGGCGGCGCTGCGGTAATCGCGGCCGCGCACGACTGCCCGACCGTCGCCGCGGTGGCCAGCGTCGGCGCACCTTTCGACCCCGCTCACGTCGAGCACAGCTATGACGCCCTCGTGCAACGGATCGAGGCGGAGGGCGAGGCGCCGTTCCTGATCGGCGGCAAGGCCCTCACCCTCAGGCGACATTTTATCGAGGATGTCCGTGCGGTGGATCTGCGTAAGCGGATCGAAACCGTGCGCCGAGCCCTGCTCATCTTGCACTCGCCTACCGACAACACCGTGGGCATCGCGAATGCCAGCGAGATCTTTCGGGCGGCCCGGCACCCTCGCAGCTTCGTCTCGCTCGAGGGGGCCGATCACCTACTCACCGGGAAGAATCAGGCGGCACGAGCGGCCCGGATCATCGGCGCCTGGGCCGACCCGTACCTGTGAGCGAGCGCCCGTCTTCGTCCTGCACTCAGCCAAGAGTCAGCTGCCGCCCACCTCGGCGGGAAGCGGCGGCGGTAGGGGTGTGGTCCGTGTCGGCACCGCGGTTGTCGGCGCCGCGGTTGTCGGCACCGTGGTGGGCGCTGTGGTTGTCGGCACCGTGGTGGGCGCCGTGGTTGTCGGCGCCGTCGACGTGGTCAAGCCCGGGCGGTGGAAGTCGAGCATCGTTTCGTCGCGGATCACTCGTTCCCCGGTGCTGATGACCAACGCACTCGAGGTCACCATGTACTCGATTCCGTCGTTGTCGGCGGTGAAGGCACCGTCCGAGGATCGCGAGGCTGAGGCGATGAGCTTGGCGCCGTCACGTACCCGCACGCCCCGGTACTGGTAATCGCCGTCCGAACTCCGGCAGATCGCCACCCGCGACGTCTTTGTGCTCCCGAAGACGACCGCCGTAGCAGGTGAAGTGCATCGCGCGGTCGAGTCGACATAACCCTGGCTGTCGAACGCGGGTGCCGGCGAGGCCGTGGGCACTACCAGCATGAAGAGGGCCGAGAACGCAGCCGTGACGAACGCCGCCTGGCGAGGAAGTCTGCGGTAGGTAGGCATCACCATTCACCAGAACACATCCTGGCCTACCGCGAGCATGGCGGCGGTCGTTGCCCGCCGCATCGTTCGCGGTTCGAGACCGGAGCGTAATAACTCAGGGTGGTGTGGCGATGAACTTTACGATGACTGCAACTCCGGGGCAACGACGCGGCGCCCTACCCTCGTTCAGGGCGGTATTCGTCGCGTTCGGGACGGCGCTGGCCCTGGCTGCCGCTGTTCTGGTCGGCGGAGTGCCGGCGGGTTCCGCCCACGCTGCGCCACCTCAGTTGGTGGCCAAGGATTTCTCGAAGCCGGCGATCGTCGTGCTGGGCTACGGGCTCAAACCTGACGGCACGATGCGCTGGATTCTGCACACTCGCGTTTTGGCCGCGCTGGCGGTCGCGCAGATGTTCCCGCAAGCGCCCATCATCGTGACCGGTGGCAACCCGCGCAACGGAAACACCGAGGCGGAGCAGATGGGCAAGATGTTGCGTCTCTACGGAACTCCCCGCGATCGGATAATCCTCGAGGAGCGATCCAGCAGCACGGAACAGAACGCGAGATTCTCAGTGCCGCTGGCGCAGGAGGCGGGTGCGTCGGGAATCATCCTGGTGACCTCCTCCTCGCACCAGGAACGCGCGGACGGGATCTTCGCCGACGCGGGCGCCAACATACTGGCGACGGTGAGCTTCCCCGACCTGAACCCGTCGACCAACATCACCCAGTTCGTCCGAGACGTGATCAGCCCGCTCGTCACTGTCAGCTGATGGGGCTAACGTCCCCGGGTGTGGACGCCGCACCGCAGCCGCGCCCGCATCGCTGGGGGCTGGGCGCCTTCTTGCTCGTCGAGCTGGTCTACCTGGTGTCGGCACTGTTGCTTGCGCTCCTGTTAGGCGGTCAAGGGTCCGTTGCGGTCTCCGCGGTGATTCTGATCGTCGCGGCGCCGACCCTCTTGGCGGCCGGGTTGGCGATTCTCATCACAAAGTTGCGAGGAAACGGGCCGCGCATCGACCTGAAGTTGCAGTGGTCCTGGCGCGGCGCGGGTTTGGGCGCTCTGTTCGGAGTTGGCGGCCTGGTCATCGCGCTTCCCGCCGCGGCGCTGTGGGGTGCGATCGTCGGCGACGATGCGGGCTCCGCCGCCGGCGATGTGTTCGGCGACGTCCGAGGGACGTGGGCGTCGGCGGTCCTCGTGTTCGTGGTCATCGTGTTCGTCGCTCCCCTCTGCGAGGAGATCGTCTATCGCGGCTTGCTCTGGGGTGCGCTGGACTGGCGCTGGGGGCGGTGGGTGGCACTGATCGTCACCACTGTGGTCTTCGCGGTCGCGCATCTTGAGTGGTCAAGGGCGCCGCTACTTTTGGTGGTCGCGCTCCCGATCGGTTTGGCGCGGTTGTACGCCGGCAATCTGACCGCGAGCATCGTCGCTCACCAGGTGACCAATCTGCTGCCGGGGCTGGTTCTGATGTTCAGCGTCGCCGGTGTTGCGCCGGCAGTCTGAGCCGGTCAGTCGAACATGCCGCCGAGGTAGGCGGCGCGGGATGCGCGACGGGCCAGTTTGCCGCTGGTGGTGCGTGGAATCGAGCCGGCAGGAACCATGCGCACATCGGCGACCTGGACACCGTGTCGGCGCAGCACCGTGTTCTTGATCGCCTCGATCGCCGACGAGGGATCGAGGCGCGCAGTTCCGGCGGCCCGCTCAGCGACCACGACGAGGCTCTCGCCGTCATCCCCGCCCACCGCGAAGGCCGCAGCGTAACCGCGCCGGATGATCGGTGATGCCTCGGCGGCAGTGGACTCGATGTCCTGCGGATAGTGATGGGCGCCGCCGACCGTCACGATATCGGCGATGCGGCCGGTGACGAACAGTTCGCCATCCAGATAAAGTCCGAGATCTCCTGTCCGCAGCCATGTTTCGTCAATGCCACCGGCGGCATGGCTGCCCACGGGCAACGTCGAGCTGATGTGAGCGCCGAAAGTGTGCCGGGTTTCCTCTGGTCTGTCCCAGTAGCCCTGGCCGATGTTGCTGCCCTGCAACCAGATTTCGCCTACCTGGCCGTCGGAAAGCTCGGCCGTGGTCTCCGGGTCGACGATCGCACACCGCAGACTGCGGGCGACCTGGCCACACGACACATGCGGGGCCGCCTGCGGATCATCGGCCTGGACCCGGACGGCCTGCCCGCCGGCAAGCAGCTGACGGTCGAAGTACACCACCTGCGCCTGAGCCGTGGGCGCGATGGTGGAGACGAACAACGTGGCCTCGGCAATACCGTAGGACGGTTTGAAGGCGTTGCGGGGCAGGCCGAACGGCGCGAACGCGTCGTTGAATGCGGTGATCGACTCGATACTGACTGGCTCTGAGCCGATAATCGTGACCACGTTGGTCAGGTCGATCCCCGACCCCTGCGCGGGCACTCCGCGTTGCGCCGTCCAGTCGTAGGCGAAGTTGGGTGCCGCAGTCACGGCTCGGCCGATCTTCGATTCGGCGGACAGCGCTTCGATCCAGCGCAGCGGCCTACGGACGAACGCCGTCGGTGACATCAGTGTGGAATGGCCGCCGTACACCGCCGGAAAGCCGATCATCGACAGACCCATGTCGTGGTACAGCGGCAGCCAGCTGACACCGTGGTTGTTCCGGTCGCGGAGGTCGATCGACAGGATCATCTGCATAAGGTTCGTGCCCACAGCACGGTGGGTGATTTCGACACCCACCGGTGGACGCGTCGCGCCACCGGTGTACTGCAGGTGGGAGACGTCGTCGACTTCGATGGCGGCGCCGACGAACTCACCTGCGGCGGAGTCGGGGATCTCGTCGATCACGATCACATCTGGTTGGCATTGCCCACCGAGCCTGTCGTCCAGGAAGGCCTGGACGCTCCTGCGCACCGCGGCGGTGGTCAGCAGGGCCGCAGGACGCGCGTCCCGCAGTGCAGTGTCGAGGCGCTCAGTGTGTCCCGGAAGCTCGGGAGCGAACAAGGGCACCGCGATGGCCCCAGCTTTGATGGCGGCGAAGAAGCCGGCGACGTAATCCAGGCCCTGAGGCGCCAGAATCGCCACTCGATCTCCACGAGCGGTCATGCGCTGGATGCGGGCGCCAATCGCCCGCAGTCGAACGCCGAGTTCGTTCCAGGTCATCTCTACCGCGCGACCGGCCGCAGGCCCGGTGAAGTCGAGATAGCGGTATGCGATCGCCTCACCGACATTGGCGATGTTGCGATCGATCAACGAGATCAAGTTGACGCCGGGCGGCAGCACGACATCGCCGTCGGCATCGAGGCAGTCCTCGACCTTCAACAGGCCTTCGCGTACGGGAACGTCTCGACCCTTAACGCTTGTCATGTGTGCAGTTTAGGGGTGACTCTCTCGGGCAGGTTGGGCGACATTCGTCGATTGCCCTTGCGCGCGACGTGCGCCGCAAACGGTGATTTTACTGTGCACCAGCGCTTCTCCCCTCATGTGCCTCGCCAGGCCGATCCGCGTGGAAATGGGTTTCGCCACCGTGTCCGGACCGCTTCTGGCGAACTACTCGGCCGAGGATTCCGACGTCGTGCCCGATTCGCCGCTCGGGTCCGCGGACGCGCTGTCCTGCCCGTCAGCATCTCCCCCGCGTGACGATCCCGTCTCATCGGAGTCCGAGGTTGACTCGGACCCGGAGTCGCCACCGTTATCCGAGCGCTCAGCGTTCGGCGCGGTGTCGTCCTCTTCGCTCTCGATGGCACTCTCGATGTCGACATCGGCGTCGACATCGGCGCCGACATCGGCGTCGACATCGGCGTCGACATCGGCTGTCGAAGTCGCAGTTTCGCCGTCGACTGACTGCTCGTCAGCTTCGGTGGCCGCCTGGTCCCAAGAAGTCGAATCCTCAGCAGCCGAATCCTCAGCAGCCGAATCCAAAGCGGTCGAATCCTCAGCGGTCGAATCCACAGCCGTGGGATCGGCAGCCGCCGGATCCTCAGCTGTCAGTTCGACAGTCGCCGGTTCGCTTGACTCGGGGGTCTGCGAGCTTCCCGCCGCATCTGGCAGGTTCGGCTCAGCTCGTTGGGGCGACTCGACGACTGCGGAGGACGGGTCATCAGCGACCGTTGCCGCAGCGACGGGCCCGTCCTCGAGTGATGAAAACTGCTGCAGTGCCTCGGCATGGTCGCTCGGGTCGACCAATCCGGAGTAATTGCGATCGTAGCCGGCGTCGATGATCGCCTTGAGCGGGTCGTTGATGAGGTCCGCCAGCGTTCCGAGGCCTAGGTCTCGCAGCGGTTGCAGAAGCGGAATGTTCTCGTTTCGGATCAGGACGTAGGTGGTGTTCCCCTCCTGCCAGACCAGCTTTTCGGCGTTTTCGAGGTCCACCTCGCTATAGCCGTAGATGTGTACGTGTTGGGCGCCGGCGAGCGCGTTCGCAAACGCGAGAACATTGAACAGATTGTCGGGAAGATCTGCGACACCGTCATACTCGACGGCTATGTCGAGGATGCCGTACCGGGAATCGGGCGTGGGGTCGTCGATGTCGTAGATCGGGCGCACGCCGCCGTACTTGCGGAGCGGGTTCGCGACAAGGACGAACGAGAGATCCTCCGCGGCGGGGGCGCCCCATCTGCCTTCGTTGCCGCGGATCCACTCGGTTGCGATGACCGACCCCTGCGAGAAGCCCACCACCGTTGTCGGTGACGGTGCCACCCAGAGGGCCACGGTGAGTGCCGTCAGACCGCTGAATTCTCCGACCAGGGGCGCTCCCGACAGGTACTCGACGGTCTTGCAGGTGTTGCCCGAGTCGGCCGAGCAGTATGCGCCCTGAAAGATCTCCCTGGTATCCCAATCCAGCTTGCCGCCCGCGGTATATCCCTCAATTGTGCGGACATTTGCTGCCAACGCCGCTTGCGGAGCCGCGATTGCGCTCGCAGCCATTACCGCGACGGATCCTGCGATAGCGAGTACTCCGCGCACTTGTGGTCCTTGTCGTAGGTTGGCCGTCGTAGGTTGGCACAGGTCTGGTTACCTTGCGGTTGGGCCGAATCGAGATTAAGTCGGACCCGTCGATCCCGCAATATGAGTGGTGTATCAGGCCTCCGGGTTGATCGCGCTGTTCCGGCGCAGCGGCAGCGGCATCGGCTCTGCAAAGCAGACTCTGCCGTCTCCTGTTACGCGTGATCACTGTCCTATCACGATCAACAAGGGCAAGGGACGAGAACCTGGCAATTGAGTAGCGGCACCCCAGATCAGTTTGACCACACGCCGGATCAGTTTGCTGTCCGGCAGAGGGCGGTTGTGCGCAATTCGGCCACCGTGCAACTCATCGCTCCCGCCACCGTGCGGAGGCGCCCGTCCCGTGGTGAGTCGGCGGGTCCGGTCGGCCCTAAATCTGCAGTGCCGCAGCGCCGTGCGGGGCGATGCTCGGGTCCGGCTAGATTGCAGCGCAACGTAATCCAGACGGCGCGGACTCCGCGCCGTCTGGTGAGGTGTCGGAACCTCAGGCGATGATGCGGACCAGGTAGGGAGTCATGCCCTTGGTGCGGACCGGCGAGACTTCCACACCCGAGTCAGTGGTCTCGACCATCTTTCCGTCACCGATGAACAACGCCACACTCTGAGTGCCCTCGGGGCCGTAGAACAGCAGATCACCCGGCAACGCGAGGCTCGGCAGGACCTTCTGGCCGACTTTGTACTGCTCGCCCGATGAGCGCGGCAACTTCACGCCCGCGCCGGCGTAGGCATACACCACGAGACCGGAAGAGTCGAAGCCGACGACCTCGACCCGGCGTGGCTCGGGCTCGGGGATGCCCGCGTCCGGATTGAGGCCGGGCAGATTCAGCCCGGGCACCAGGTCGAGGGGGGCGGCTTCACCGGCGGCTTGTTCGAGCGGAGCCGCATCATCTGTCTGTGGCACCTCAACGGTGCCCTTACTCGGACCCGCCGCGTCGCCGCCGCCGTAGGCGAACGGGACGCCGGTTTGGGAGACCGCGCGGGCGATCACGACCTCGACGGCCTTTTGATTGGCCGCAGATCGCGTGACGTCAGCGGTCGCGAGGCCAGGCGTCGCCACCAGTAGTACGAGACCGATTACGAGGACAAGGACGCGTCGCATTGCACTACCACCGTTTCCCAGATGCCAGCACCGGAGTTAGCGCTGGACTCAGTGATTAACAACAGTCACTATGACCACTTCTACACCATTCTTTGACGCCAACCAGGGTCGTCGCAGGACGGTGAACCAAGGAGATGCGGTACCGGAATCGAACGGTGATCTACGGGCGCGTTCGGCCCTCTAAGGTGTGTGCCGGCTCACAGGTTGAGCGCGGCCAAACCCGCCTCATAGTCGGGCTCCTGCCCTATCTCGGGCACCAGCTCCGTGTAAGCCACGTTGCCGTCAACCCCGATCACCACCACGGCGCGGCCCAGCAGCCCTGCCATCGGGCCGTCGACGATGGTGATGCCGTAGTCATCGCCGAAGGTCGCGCGAAATGCTGATGCAGGGGTCACATTCTCGATGTCCTCCAGGCCGCAAAACCGCTTCTGCGCGAAGGGCAGATCGTTGGAGACACACAGCACGGAGGCCCCGCCCGCGGCCGCACGTTCATTGAATATCCGCACGCTGTCCGCACAGACCGGGGTGTCCACCGATGGGAAGATGTTCAGCAGCAGAGGCTTGTCGCGGAACTGGTCGGCGGTGACCGGACCGAGATCGGTGCCGGCAAGAGTGAAGCCGGGCGCCGGCGATCCGACAGCGGGTAGTTCTCCGACGGTGTTGAACGGGTTTCCCTGCAGGGTTATCTGTGCCATCGGCTCAGTGTGTCAACCGTGACCGGAGCACCCGCGTGAGGGGCGCGGAGTGCTCGGGCACTGGACGGACCGGGTTCCGCCTACTCGGCTACTCATGGCTGACAAGATGACGCCATGAAACAGACGAACAGCGCGCCTCCGCGCATCGGCCCCGCCGATCCCGACTCGTGGACCACCCGGTTGTGGACGGAGATCGGCCCTATTTTCAGCGCGATCACCGCCCACCCGTTCGTCACCGGACTCACCGACGGCAGTCTCGACCCTGATGCATTCGCCCAGTACGTTGCCCAGGACGTTCTCTACCTGCGTGCCTATGCCCGTGCGCTGGCGGTCCTCGGCGCCAAGGCGCCCTCACCAGCCGGCACCGCCATGTTCGCCAGGCACGCCGCCGAGGTCTTCGACGTTGAACTGGCGCTGCACGGCGAGCTGCTGCCCGCGCTCGGGTTGAGCGCCGAGGCCGTCGACTCCGCCCCGGTGACCCCGACCACCCAGGCCTACAACAGCTATCTGCTGGCCACCGTGTACTCCGGCAGCTTCGCCGACGGATTGGCCGCCGTGCTCCCCTGCTACTGGATCTATGCTGAGGTCGGGGCCGAATTGTTGGGGCGGGGCTCGACCGACGCACGCTACCAGCGCTGGATCGACAGCTATGGCGGCGAGGAGTTCGCCGCGACGGTCACCGAGGTGCTGCGTCTGGCCGACCGGATCGGACCGACCCTGAACCGCGCCGAGGAAGCAACCGCGCGTGCGCATTTCGTGACGACGTCGCGATATGAGTGGATGTTCTTCGACGCCGCCTACCGATGCGAGGCCTGGCCAGTCTGACGGCATCGGGCGCCTGCTGCTCCCAGTGGCTATGCTTGCGACTTCCTCTTACCGAGGGGATGCAGCCGAGGAGGCCGACAAGAAAGATGCCCGCCCAAGCCTCCGCTCCGCCGCCTTCCGAGTCCTCGGGCGGACACATCCGACTGACATCGCACAGCGGTGGCGCCGAAGCTCCGGCCATCCGTTGGGGCGCGCCCACCGCAGCGCTGCGCGGTCCCGTCGTCGGGACCACCTTCACGCGCGCTCATCGCAATGTAATCGGGAGCCACAGCGGCGCATACGGCGTATACCGAGCGTTGGCGGTCGCCGCGGGCGCTCTGTCACGTGACCATCGCGCGGACCTGACCGACACCTCGCCGACCGATGTCATCGGACCACATCCGCAGTGGAAGGACCCTGCGGCGATTGTCAGCATGGATCCCTGGGGGGCGATGGTCGCCGAGGCCTTCGCCGATGAACTGGCCAACGGAATCGACGTCCGCCCCACCATTGCGGTGACCAAGGCGCAGGTGTTCCTGCCCGAGATCAGCGAGGCCATTCTCAGGGGTCGCCTCAGCCCAGACGACTTGGTGCTACTCCCCAACGGAGCCGCCCAGGTGACGAAGGCAGCCATCGAGCCGGTATGGCATCTGCCCGGCGTTGCCCAGCGCTTCGGCTGCAGCGAAACCGATCTGCGCCGAGCACTTTTCGAGGAGACCGGCGGTATGTACCCCGAGTTGGTGACCCGCTCGGATCTCGAGGTGTTTCTCCCGCCCGTCGGCGGGCAGAGCATCTATATCTTCGGCGATCCGCGTGACCTCGCGGATCCGGCTGTCGAGTTGACCGCCCGCGTGCATGACGAGTGCAACGGTTCGGACGTGTTCGGGTCGGATATCTGCACTTGCCGGCCGTACCTCACCCACGCGATCGAAGAGTGCATTCGGGGCGCCCAGCGCGGCGGAGTCGGCCTGGCCGCCTATTCGCGCAAGGAGGGCCGAGCCCTCGGTGAGGTGACGAAGTTCCTGGTCTACAACGCGCGCAAGCGCCAGGTCGGCGGCGACACCGCCGATCAGTACTTCGCTCGCACCGAATGCGTTGCCGGCGTGCAGGACATGCGGTTCCAGGAACTCATGCCCGACGTGCTGCATTGGCTCGGAATCACGAAGATTCACCGACTGGTCTCGATGAGCAACATGAAGTACGACGCGATCACCGGGTCCGGTATCGAGGTCGGCGAGCGGGTGTCGATTCCCGAAGAATTGATCCCGGCCGACGCCCAGGTGGAGATGGACGCGAAGATGGCGGCCGGCTACTTCACACCCAACGCGGCACCCGATGCCGAGGAACTCAAGAGAGCCAAAGGCAGGGGGCTGGACGCATGACCCTGCGCGGCGGTCCCGTCGGCGAAAATCGTGGGTGAAATCGTGGGTGAAATCGTGGGTGAAATCGTGGGTGAAGAGCTGGACCAGCGCGCAGCGCAGCCAGCCGATGCCGTCGCGATCTTGCGCACCACAAGTGCGGTTCGGTCTCGCTCGGCACAGCTGCTCGAACGCGCCCGATCCGGCAGTTCCCGCTGGTTCACTGTCTGCGACGCCGGGTTGCTTGTGGCCGCCGAAGAGGTCGCCGCCGTCACCCGCACCCGCTACCCGGACTTAGCAATCCCCTACCACAGCCGCTGGCGCCAATTCGAGGTCGGCGGGGTGGACCGGCGCACCGAACTCGATGGTTTGCTCGCGGCCGGCGGTCGGCAAGAGCGGGCGCGAGCGATGGTCGATCTCACGGTGGTCAGCGTGCTACTCGATGCCGGTGCCGGTGCCTGTTGGGGCTTCGTCGAGGATCGCGGCGACACCAGAGCACGTTTCACCCGATCCGAGGGCCTGGCCGTCGCCAGCTGGCACGCGTTTGTCACCGGCGAGTTCTCCAGCGACCCGACACGACCGATGCAGGTCGACGCCGCGGCGTTGCGGTCGATGACCGAGGACGGGTTGGCGAGGCTGCTGCAGGTGGCACCGGGCAATCATCTGGTAGGACTGCCCGGCCGTGTGGGGCTGCTGCGCCGGCTCGGTTGTGCACTGGCCGCGCAACCTGACCTATTCGGCCCCCAGGGCCGGCCGGGCGGGTTGTTCGATGCCCTCGCCACGGAGTCAGGCTCGGTGGATGCCCGTGACATATTGGCGCACCTGCTGAGCTCGCTGTCTTCGATATGGCCCTCCGGCAACGTCATCGGCAACTTCGGGCTGGGAGACTGCTGGCATCACGATGCGGTGGCCGGCCCCGGATTGACGGCGGGATGGCTGCCGTTGCACAAACTGTCCCAGTGGCTGACCTACTCGCTGATCGAACCGTTCGTCTGGGCCGGGGTCACGGTGACCGGAGTCACTGAACTGACTGGATTGCCCGAGTACCGCAACGGCGGACTTCTGCTGGATGCCGGGGTGTTGAGTCTGCGTGATCGCGGCTGCGCCGAGCGCACCTGGAGCCCGGCCGATGAGCTGGTGGTCGAGTGGCGCGCGCTGACGGTGGCGCTGCTCGACGAACTGGCGCCGCTGGTGCGCAACCAATTAGGAGTGGACGCTGAGCGGATGCCACTGGCGTGCGTGCTCGAGGGCGGCACCTGGGCGGCTGGACGCGCTTCGGCGCAGCGCCTGCGAGACGGTCTGCCACCGCTGGCGATTGCCAGTGACGGCACGGTTTTCTAGAACGGCCAGGAGGCGACATGGACGTCGGCACAGGTGGAGTGCACCTGATCGACCACCCCCTGATTCGGCACAAGATCACCTTGATGCGTCGAAAAGAAGCTTCCACAAACAGTTTTCGCCGCCTCGTGCATGAGGTGTCAGTACTGATGGCCTATGAGGTGCTTCGTGATGTTCCGACGCACGACGTGCAGGTCGACACCCCGCTGGAACGCACCACGGGCCAGGCGATTGACGGAAAGAAGCTCGTCTTCGCCTCGATCCTCCGGGCGGGCACCGGCATCCTCGACGGCATGCTCGAGGTTGTCCCGTCGGCCCGCGTCGGCCACATCGGCCTCTACCGCGACCCGAAAACGCTTGTAGCCGTGGAGTACTACTTCAAGATGCCCAGCGACCTGCACGAACGGGATGTGGTGGTGGTTGACCCGATGTTGGCGACCGGGCACTCCGCGGTGGCTGCGGTGGATCGGCTGGCCGAACACGCTCCGAAGTCCATCAAGTTCGTCTGTCTGCTGACCTGCCCCGAAGGCATTGCCGCAATGACCGACGCCCATCCCACGGTGCCGATCTACACTGCCGCGATCGATCGGCAGCTCGATGGACACGGCTACATCCTGCCCGGGCTCGGTGACGCAGGTGATCGGATCTTCGGCACCAAGTAGTTCTCAACCACCGCGCGGGTGCCGAGATTGCGGGTACGGCCGAGTCTGATGAGGCACGTCGAGTACTTCCCAGCCGACCGCCTCGCGCCGTACTGTGAGTTATGGCCATCATTGAAGCTGACCTCCAAACCCAGACGCCGTTCGAGCGCGATGTCGCCGACACGCAGAGCTACTTTGACAGTCCCCGCTTTGAGGCGGTCACCCGCCTCTACACGGCTCGGCAAGTCGCTGAGCAGCGTGGCACCATTCCCGCCGACTACCCCGTCGCGCGTGAGGCGGCGACCGCGTTCTATCCGCACTTGCGCGACCTGTTCGCACAGGGCAAGAGCATCACCACGTTCGGCCCCTATTCGCCCGGTCAGGCCGTGGCGATGAAACGGATGGGCATCGACGGCATTTACCTTGGGGGTTGGGCTACTTCTGCGAAGGGCTCCATCAGCGAGGACCCCGGACCCGACCTGGCGAGTTATCCGCTCAGCCAGGTCCCGGAGGAAGCGGCCGGCCTGGTGCGGGCTCTGTTGACAGCAGATCGCAACCAGCAGTACCTGCGGCAGCGGATGACCAGTGGCCAACGTGCAGCGCACGCGTCGGTCGACTACCGTCCCTTCATCATCGCCGACGCCGATACCGGCCATGGTGGTGATCCGCACGTACGCAACCTGATCCGGCGTTTTGTCGAGGCAGGCGTGCCCGGCTACCACATCGAGGACCAGCGACCCGGGACAAAGAAGTGCGGCCATCAGGGCGGCAAGGTGCTGGTGCCCTCCGACGAACAGATCAAGCGGCTCAACACCGCCCGATTCCAGCTGGACATCATGCGCGTGCCCGGCATCATCGTCGCGCGCACCGACGCCGAGGCGGCCAATCTGATCGACAGTCGCGCTGATGAGCGCGACCAGCCGTTCCTGCTCGGAGCCACCAATCTGGAGATTCCCCCGTACAAGTCCTGCTTTCTGGCCATGATGCGGCGTTTCTACGACAAGGGAGTGACCGAACTCAACGGCCATCTGCTCTACGCACTGCCCGACGGCGAATACGCCACCGCGGAGGCGTGGCTTGACCGAGTGGGCCTGGTGACGGTGATCGATGAGACAGCGGCGGCTTGCCTGGACGGTATGGAGCCCTCTGTGGACGCCGCCTTCGACACAGTGGAGTCACGCTTCGTCGATGCCTGGCAGGAGGAAGCCAGGCTGAATACCTACGGTGAAGCGGTAGCCGAGCTTCTCGCATTCCGCGAGCGCGAAGGTGAGCCCTCGGGCATGAGCGTCGACGAATGGCGCAAGTTCGCGCAGCGGGCACCGCTCTACACCGCCCAGGAGAAGGCCAAGGAGTTGGGTGTCGACGTGGCCTGGGACTGCGACCGGGTCAAGACGCCGGAGGGCTACTGCCAGGTACGCGGCGGCATCCCCTACGCGATTGCGAAGTCGCTGGCCGCCGCCCCGTTCGCGGACATCCTCTGGATGGAGACCAAGACCGCAGACCTTGCCGACGCCAAGCAGTTCGCCGATGCGATCCATGCCGTCTACCCCGACCAGATGCTCTCCTACAATCTGTCGCCGTCGTTCAACTGGGACACCACCGGGATGAGCGATGAGGAGATGCGTTCCTTCCCCGAGGAACTCGGCAAGATGGGTTTCGTCTTCAACTTCATCACCTACGGCGGTCACCAGGTCGACGGCGTCGCCTCCGAGGAGTTCGCCACCTCACTACGGCAGGAGGGAATGCTGGCGTTGGCGCGGCTGCAACGCAAGATGCGGTTGGTCGAATCTCCCTACCGCACACCGCAAACATTGGTCGGTGGACCACGCAGCGATGCAGCGCTGGCCGCCTCCTCGGGGCGGACGGCGACGACGAAATCGATGGGTAAGGGCTCGACACAGCACCAGCACCTCGTGCAGACCGAGGTGCCCAAGAAGCTGCTCGAAGAATGGCTGGCGCTGTGGAGCGAGCACAACAAGCTCCCCGGGAAGCTGTCGGTGCAGCTGCGGCCCAGGCGGGCCGGCTCCGATGTGCTGGACTTGGGTATCTACGGCGACGGTGACGAGCCACTGGCCAACGTGGTCGTCGATCCGATCAAGGATCGGCACGGTCGCAGCATCCTCACCGTGCGCGACCAGAACACCTTCGCCGAGCAGTTGCGGCAGAAGCGCCTGATGGACGTGATCCATCTCTGGTTGATCCATCGGTTCAAGGCCGAGATCGTTTACTACGTCACCCCGACCGAGGACAACCTCTATCAGACCGAGAAGATGAAGTCTCATGGGATCTTCAGCGACGTCTATCAAGAGGTCGGCGAGATCATCGTCGCCGATGTGAACAAGGCCCGGATCGAGGAGCTGCTGGCACCGGATCGGGCGGCGTTGAGCCGATTGATCAGCAAGCAGGACTAGTCAAGCAGGACTAGTTTGGTCGGTCTGCCCCCGGCCTCACCTTGCCTGTGCGCATCCGCGTCTTCCACCGGTTCGATGGCCCGCCGCTGCCCAACACCTGGTGTCGCCGTCGTTCCTGCCGGCTGTCCAACGCGGACGCCGCGTGGGAGTAGACCTGGTGGAGCAGCTGCGAACGGCGCCGCGTTGGGGTGATGTCGAAGTCGTGGTGGATAACCAGTTTCGAGCTCCACCGCATCTTGGCGACGTTCGGGCCGGTCGACAGGTTGACCGAGTTGCGTCCTGCGGTGACGGCAGCCTGCACTGCCTTGAAGATCAACATTGTGTTCAGGTTCAGATCCCAGTAGTTCGGGTCGAGCCCACTGACCGAGATGTAGTCAGAGCTTCCATCGGAGAGCACCAACTGCGCCGCGACCGGGACGCCCGAATGCTCAGCCAGCTGAACGGAGGCCAGCCCCTCGCGCGCCAGCCGGACCGCCGCGTCGCCGAGGAAGTCATCGATGCGCCCGCCCAGCATGTTCGCGTGGGTCACTTTGCCCTGCATCTCGGACCGCATCGTGTGCAGCCGGATGATCTGGCGGACCGCATCAGCGACCTCGACGGGATCGGTGACGCAACGAAAACTGATGTTGCCCATCTTGGCTGATCGATTCCGAGCGCGGCGCAGTGACTCCCGCACGTTGCGTTTCAGCCCTGGCAGTACGAGCTCAGGATCTTCGGGAAGATCGTCGAGGACAACGCACGGCCTGACCTTGCGATGTTGAATCAATCCGTCGGAGTCGCCCTCGAGCCACTGGGGCAGCGGCCAACCCTGGCCGTCACCTACTGATATCTGGGCCCAGTCCGAGTTTGGGAGCGAGGCCACGTGCTGGACGACGGCGCAGAGGACGTCGCGTGCGCGATCGGGAAGCGCCACCAGGTGCACGCCCTCGGTGAGTGACTCGCCCTGACCGGTTCCGATCGGCTGGATGGTGGTCATGGTCATTCGACCCAACGAGCGATGGCGCCGGTAGAGCGGAGCTATACCGATGAGGCGGGCTTCAACACCCTCTCGAACCGCAACACTCTCTCGCACCGCAACGTACTCCAGGTCACCTTGGGGAACGAAGTGCTCGGCCCAGGTCAGCGACCAAGCGGGATGCGCGAACGGCGATCCGAGGCGCGCGGTGCGAACCAGTTCCGCCCACTCTTCTCGAATTTCGGACAACGATTGGAAATCCCGTATTGCCGAAATCATCAGTCGCGCCCCCGCCGAGTTGCCCATTATCTCCCACCTTGGCCGGATTTCGTTTGAGTTGACCGGTCATGACTCGCCCAGGGCTCGGGCACGACCGGCGCGAACGCGCGCCTGCGTCGCCCGAATAGGCAAAACCAGAACCCGATTCATCCTCTGGGAAGACTCTTGTGACCGTCGGCCCAGTTGCCCGCCAGCGATCACCTTATCGCTCAGGTGCTCCACATTCCGCTGCGCCGACGTCGGCACGGCGGACGTATTCGACATCCACAGTGGCGCGCAATCGCCATCACGGGAAGGCATCAAGTCCGTCATGGGCATTTTAGCTTTCCACAAGAACGCGCGCTTTCCACAAGAACCTGCGCCCAGCTGAGCCCAAACGCAATGAGCGACCCTCAGATGACGCTGGGTGGGTTCTGTCGCGACCAACGATTGGATCCGCCGAGTGAGTTGCTGCCGGAATGCCATTTCGGCAGTTCGGGTCAGCCGACCGCGGAAGCTCGACGAAGCAGTTCGCGCCAGCGCTGTACCTTGCCCGGGTCCGTGACGCCGAACTCTGCGAGCCGCGCGGGCTCCGGCGCGGCAGGCATGGGTGCCGCCGGCAAGTAGCCCTGCGTTGGGACCAGCGAGCGCATTTCGGCGACGACATCCTCGGCAACGGGCCACCCCGCGGCCGGCCCGCAGGTATACGGCAGGTTCGGCAGTGCGGCAGCGAGGGCGACGTCGGCGGCCAAACCGACGCTGGTCTTGCCGGCGAGGTTCACCAGAGACGGCAGCCCGAGAATTTCCGCGCGGCGCAGCGCGCGGCGCACCCCGCCCAGGGGCGCGCACCGCAGCACCGCGATGTCGGCGGCGTCGTCGCACCGGCCCGCCTCGGACAGCAGCGTGGCATCCACCGCGACCGCGATGTCGACCCCGCGCCGGACCGCCGCGGCGTCCTCGACGTTTCGACAGATAAGCTCCACCAGCTCAAGTCCGCCCGCGGCCCGGTCCAGCTGCGCGATCGAGGCGACCGTGGCGTCGACGTCATCGCCGGCCTGGACCACGCAGCGCAGAGCCGCCCGCGGGCCCAGCGCATCGCGTACGGCCGCCAGCCGGTCGGCGTTCGCGCCCAGCGCGTTCCGCCCCGTTGAGACGGAGACACGGGCGCAGTGGGAACCGGCGGCCAACCGGTAGGCCGTCGCCGGATCTGTTTCGGGCACCCCGACGGCGACCGGTACCCGACCCCGTGTCGCGTCGGGCCACCCGACGGTGCCTGGCTCCATCGCCGCCGTCAGCCATCGCGCTGCGGCCGCATCTTCGCTATCGAGGGGCGGGCTGAACTCGCCCCAGCCCTGCGGCCCCTCCAACAGCACGCCCTCACGGACGTCATCGGCGGCTGGGATCATGAACACCGGAGCGTCGTCGAAATCGATGAGTGTTCTCACTGAACGATAAAACTATCCCGCTGCCGCGATGGTTGCTCGAGCGCCATGCCGATCGACGAGCTACGCCGGCTGCCGGATGCCATGCTCGCCGTCGCGGCTACCCTTGAGAAGTGGCCGACGCTCCTTTCCTGCTGCTGTCGATCCGGGGCGAGGACGAGGCGGCTCACGACGAGTACCGGGCGATGATGCGGTTCGCCGACCTTGACGAGCGCGGTTTGCACCGGATCCGGCTGACACACCGACCGCTGGGCGCGGTCGACCTGTCGCGGTGGTCGGGCATCGTCCTGGGGGGCGGGCCGTACAACGTCAGTGACGAACCCGGTGCGAAGTCTGCGGTTCAGCAGCGGGTCGAGGCAGAGTTGGCCGAGCTTATCGACGAGGTCGTCGAACGTGATTTTCCTTTTCTCGGGTGTTGTTACGGCGTTGGGACTTTGGGTTCGGCAGTCGGTGCCGTCGTGGATCGGGCTCACCCCGAACCGGTGGGGCCGGTCACCGTCGAACTCTCCCCGGAAGGGCGCGCTGATCCGCTGTTCGCGGGCCTGCCGGAGACATTCGACGCATTCGGTGGCCACAAAGAGGCAGCTTCGTGGCTTCCGGACCACGTGGCCCGGCTGGCCAGTTCCGCCGACTGCCCTGTCCAGGCGTTCCGGGTAGGTGCGAACGTCTATGCAACGCAGTTCCATCCCGAACTCGACCTCGACGGTATCTGTACGCGGATCGATGTCTACAAAGATCACGGCTATTTCGCCCCGGAAACCGCCGAATCTCTCAAAGACGCTGCACGGCAACGGATAGTGAAGCATCCGATGAGCGTCCTGCGCACGTTTGCGCAGCGGTACGCCCAGCCTGGTTAGACATACTGTGGCGGGCGGAAATCGGTCAGAAAGCGTCGAGTTCGAACTGTGCCCGGGCCACCTGGTCGATGAACGGTGCAAGGCGGGCGCGCAACCGGTTGTGCTCGGCGTCGCCGTCATACCGTTTTTATGCGGCGGTGTCCTCGAAATCGGCGACGATCACGAAATCCCAGTTCCCCTCGCGCAGGCCGGCATCGGACCCCACGGTGTAGCGCTGTGTTCCAGGGCAGTTCAACTCGCGTAGGCCCTGCTGGATCTGCTCCACTTCGTTGGCGTCGTATCCGCTCTTCAGCTTGGCAAGAACCACATTTCGGATCATTGAGTGACCCTAACAGTGCAGCTAGGGCCGCATAAGGGGAAATACTTGACTCAGTCCAAAAAACGACGTAGAACTGAGGATGTGACCTCGGAGTACGCGGATGTTTTGCGTAGTGCGGACCTGCGCGTCACGCGACCGCGGGTAGCCGTTCTGGAGGCCGTGAAAGGCCATCCACACGCTGACACCGACACCATCTTCGGTGCCGTGCGAGTTGCTCTGCCGGAGGTGTCCCGGCAAGCGGTCTACGACGTGCTGGCAGCGCTGACCGCTGTCGGCCTGGTGCGAAAGATCCACCCTTCGGGGTCGGTCGCGCGTTACGAGTCGCGGGTCGGCGACAACCATCATCACCTCGTCTGCCGTTCGTGCGGCACCATCGCTGATATCGATTGCGCTGTCGGCGAGGCTCCGTGCCTGACACCCTCTGAGCCGGCCGAGCAACTGGACGGGTTCGTCGTCGACGAGGCCGAGGTTGTCTACTGGGGCCTGTGCCCCGACTGCTCGTTGAAAGAGACTTCCCGATCACTGTCGTGATCACCGCCCAATTCACCACCCACGGAAGGAAATGCAGTGCCTGACGATCGCCCGATTGAAGACAGCCCGCCGATTGGAGAGTCTCAGACGGACCAGGCCGAAGGTGGTTGCCCCGCCGGCTTCGGTCGGGTCAAGCCGCCAGTCGAAGGTGGCGGCAACCGTGACTGGTGGCCCAACCAGCTGAACTTGAAGATCCTGCAGAAGAACCCCGACGTCATCAACCCGATGGATCCGAACTTCGATTACGCCGCCGCGGTGCAGACCATCGACGTCGACCAGTTGGCGCGCGATGTCGATGCCCTCATGACCGACTCGCAGGAGTGGTGGCCCGCCGACTTCGGCCATTACGGGCCGTTCTTCGTCCGGATGGCGTGGCACGCCGCGGGCACCTATCGCGTGAACGACGGTCGCGGCGGGGCCGGCGCCGGCATGCAGCGCTTCGCTCCGCTGAACAGTTGGCCCGACAACGTCAGCCTGGACAAGGCCCGCCGACTGCTGTGGCCGATCAAGAAGAAGTACGGCAAGAGCCTGTCGTGGGCAGACCTCATCGTGTACGCGGGCAACCGTGCCCTGGAGAGCATGGGCTTCAAGACCGCTGGGTTTGCGTTCGGTCGGGAAGACCGCTGGGAGCCGGAAGAGGACGTGTACTGGGGTCCCGAGCTGGAGTGGCTCGACGACCAGCGCTACACCGGCACGCGCGATCTGGAGAACCCGCTCGCCGCGGTCCAGATGGGTCTGATCTATGTCAATCCCGAAGGCCCCAACGGTAATCCGGACCCGTTGGCCTCGGCTATCGACATCCGCGAAACGTTCGGCCGGATGGCCATGAACGACGTCGAGACTGCCGCGCTGATCGCAGGTGGTCACGCCTTCGGGAAGACCCACGGCAACGGTGATGCGGAACTGCTCGGGCCCGAGCCCGAGGCGGCACCGCTGGAGGAGCAGGGCCTGGGCTGGCACAACCCGCAGGGCACCGGAGTAGGCAAGGACGCCATCACCAGCGGGCTGGAAGTCATCTGGACGCACACCCCCACCAAGTGGGACAACAGCTACCTCGAGATTCTGTACAGCAACGAGTGGGAGATGTTTCACAGCCCCGCGGGTGCCCAGCAGTGGCGGCCCAAGGACGGCGGCTGGGCCAACTCGGTGCCCCAAGCCTTCGGTGACGGCAAGACCCACCCATCGATGCTCACCTCCGACCTCGCGTTACGGTTCGATCCGATTTACGAGAAGATCACCCGCCGCTGGCTCGACCATCCCGACGAGCTCGCCCAGGAGTTCGCCAAGGCGTGGTTCAAGTTGCTGCACCGTGACATGGGACCGGTCGCGCGTTATGTCGGACCACTGGTTCCGAAGGAGACCTGGCTGTGGCAGGACCTGACCCCTGCCGGTGACACGAATCTCGGCGAGGCCGATATCGCCAAGCTGAAGAGCGCCCTCCTGGAATCCGGACTGACTGTCCAGCAATTGGTTTCGACGGCATGGAAGGCGGCGTCGCCATACCGCGTCAGCGATAAGCGTGGTGGCGCCAACGGTGGCCGCATCCGATTGCAGCCGCAGGCCGGCTGGGAGGCCAACGAGCCGGACGAGCTGGCTCAGGTCGTGCGCAAGCTGGAGGAGGTCCAGCAGGCCGCCGGTTCGGAGGGCACCCGCGTCTCCTTCGCCGATCTGGTGGTGCTGGGCGGTGTTGTCGGAGTCGAGAAGGCCGCCAAGGAAGCTGGTTTCGATATCTCGGTGCCGTTCACCCCGGGTCGAGGTGACGCTACCCAGGAGCAGACGGACGTCGAGTCGTTCGCCTACCTCGAGCCCAACGCCGATGGTTTCCGCAACTATCTCGGTAAGGGGGCCAAACTTCCGGCGGAGTTCAAGCTGGTCGACCGGGCCAACCTGCTCGGTTTGTCCGGTCCGGAATTGACGGTCCTGGTCGGTGGTTTGCGGGCACTGGACACCAACTTCGCAGGCACGAAGCTCGGGGTGTTCACCGACAAACCCGGTCAGCTGACCAACGATTTCTTCGTCAACCTTCTCGACATGAACACCAAGTGGGAGCCGTCGTCGGCCGAGGACGGCAGTTACCTCGGTACGGACCGCGCCACAGGCGAACAGAAATGGACCGGGAGCCGGGTGGATCTGGTGTTCGGGTCCAACTCGCAGCTGCGGGCCTGGGCCGAGGTGTACGCCGAGGATGACGCCAAGGAGAAGTTCGTCGAGGACTTCGCCGCCGCGTGGGCCAAGGTGATGGATGCTGACCGCTACGACGTCGGCAAGGGAATCGGATAACAGCTCTGATCGGAAAAGGGGCGCCCGGCTAGCCATTGCGCGGCGGGGCGCCCCTTTCCTTTCACTTCTGAAGGCGGCCGCTTCTCTCTGGTGGCCCCGGTGGCACGGCCCGAGCTCAGTACCCGTTGAACTGGGCGCCGATCAGCGGGGCGAGCTTGGCGGCCAGGTAGGTGTGTCCGGCGCCGTTGGGCTGCACGCCGTCTGGGCCGATCAAGTCGGAGCGGCCGACGAACCAGCGTCCGGCGATCGGGTCCACGAAGGTGGCTTCGGCAAGCGCGGCTTGATATTCGAGCACATCACGCACCCGCCGGATACTTGGCGGTGGGTCAGCAGTCGGCCACACCGGCCCGATCACGAGGAACTTTGCCGAGCGGGCGATCTGGCGGGCCAACTTGAAGGTGCCGAACATCGCGATCGACAGCGGAGTGGGGTCGACGTCCCTGTCGTTGCGCGAGCCGAAGAAAACAACGAGTACATCGCTGGGTTTGACCGCGAGGACGGTCAGATCCTCGAAGGTGTTGCCGCGTTCGCCGTGAGTGGAGTATCCGGCGCCGTCTTCGGCGGCCACCGTTGGCGTGACCGCGATCCCATGTCGGGTGAGTGCTCGCCACGCTTGGGTTGGCCATCCCGTTGCGCCGTTTTCGCCCTCTTTGTCTGCGGTGGTGTACGAGTCGTCTCCAGTGGTGTAGGAGTCGCCGATCACCGCGATGCGGTTGACGGCGTAGTCCATCAGGCGCACATCGTGACGCTGACCTAGGGGAACCTGCGGGTTCAGGGCGCCGGCGAGCACGGCGATGCAGAGCACGAAGGTCAACAGCCGACTCACTGGACCAGATTAGGGTCGGCGGCCGCCCATGCGTGGTCGACTCGCCGCGCGTCGACTCCGTTATCCGGCGCGTGGGGAGAGACTGCAGCCTGCCCTGCGGTGGGTGTATGGGCGCGCTCACCGGTCGGGCAAACGAGCTGTGACGTCGGACACCCGAACTGTGCCGTCGGGCACCTCAATTGTGAGCTCGGGCACACCAACTGGCGATTCCGCATGAGCGAATAGGCCTGCGCGAAATGGATTGCAACGCAACAGTTATAGAAGTGTGTACTATGAGGTGACTCTAGTAATCCAATCAGATGTCAGCGCAACGGTTTTCGTGATCTATGCCAATTGAGGCAGTGGATTGTGAACGCCATCACAGATGTTGACCGTTTTCTGGACACCCTGTTAACGTCCGGTCGCATGTACGCTCTCGCAACACTATTGACGCTTGTGAATCAGGTGTCGGGCACGCCGTATGTCGTCGGTGGTGACTCGCCTGCTGGCACCGACTGCTCGGGGCTGGTGTCCTGGGTGACCAACGCCGCGACTGACAGGCCCGTCTACGGAGATAGGTTTCATACCGGCAATATCGAAAGCGCGCTGCTTGCCCGGGGCTTCCAGTACGGGTCGGCACCCGACGCGCTGGTCGTCGGATGGAACAGTGGTCATACGGCCTTGACGCTGCCCGATGGCACGCCCGTCTCCTCGGGAGAGGGTGGCTCCGGGGTCAAGGTCGGTGGTGGCGGTGCCTACCAGGGCCAGTTCTCCAACCACATGTTCTTACCGATGCCTGCGAACGTGCCGCCGGAGTCCGACCCGCTGATGGCCCCCCTGATGGGCCCTCCGCCCCTTCCGGTGGCTCCGCCGGCTCCTCCGCCCGGCGCGGACCCGCTGGCGCCGCCACCGCCTGGCGCGGCCCCACCGGCCCCGCCACCGCCTGGCGCGGCCCCATTGCTGCCGCCCCCGCCGGGCGCGGCCTTACCGGTGCCAGTCCCGCAGTCTCCAGAGGAAACCATCGGGCTGGCTGCTCCGATGACCCCTCTGCCGCCTCCGCCACCTCCCGGCGTGCCGGTGTGATGGACCTTCGTGGCCCATTGAGGAGCTAACGTTCTGTTCTGTGATAGTGCTGCTGCCACCATCGGAGACAAAGCGAACCGGAGGTGATGGACCCGCTCTGCGGATGGACGGGTTGAGTTCACCCGCGCTCGGTCCCCTGCGCACCCAATTGGTGGGAGAGCTGGTCGACCTGGCTGCCGATCCTGGTGCCAGTCGGCGCGCCCTGGGAATCTCGGCCTCCCAGGACGCCGAGATCGACCGCAACGCGGCGCTGCGCACGGCTCCGACGATGCCGGCGATCCACCGCTACACCGGGGTCCTGTACGACGCCTTGGACATCGACTCGTTGCCCAGTGCGGCGGCGGCCCGGGCGAGATCCCGGCTGGCCGTCTGCTCTGCGCTGTTCGGATTGTTGCGCGCCGAAGACTCGATTCCGGCCTATCGGCTCTCGGCGAACTCCCGGTTACCGGACCGGCCGACGCTCGCTGCCCGCTGGCGGCCTGTGCTCGAACCGGTGCTGTTGGGGATCGCCGAGCGCGAACTGGTCGTCGACCTCCGCTCGGGTTCCTACGCTGCACTGGGCACGGTGCCGGGTGCGGTCTCGGTCCAGGTGGTCGCAGAGCATTCCGGCGGGCGCCGGACCGTGGTGAGTCACTTCAACAAAGCGCACAAGGGGCGGCTCGCGCGTGCTCTTTCCAGCAGCAGATCCGAGCCCGGCGACGCGGCTGCCGTGGCGGCGGTGGCCCGGCGTGCTCAGATGAGGGTGGAACGCCGGGGCGACCACCTGACCATTGTCGTTCCAGCCTGACACCTGGCCCGAAAGGTCCTGCAGATCAGTGTATTACCGGCGAGCTGTCCACCTAACGTGCTTGCGCTAAAGCAGTCCGAGTAGCTGCAGGTCGGTGATGTACTTTTCGATCACCTGTGCTGAAACATGCGGAATATCGTTGGCGGACAACAGCTGTGAATTCTGAACCTCGGTACGAAACCTCGCCGTCGGGGCGATCGCCCCTCGAATCGGCGTAGCCGGCTCTTGGTAATTGTGCAGCAATGGCAACAGTGATGCCTGACGCTGTTTGTCCGGCAGGGCGCGCAGGGTGGTCTCGAATCGCTTCACCCATGCGTCGTAATCGGCGATTCGGGTAATACCGTATCCGGCGTCGATCAGCCAGTCGACGAACTCGTCGAGCCCGATGCCGTCGTCGTGAGGGTTCATCACATGGTAGGTCGCGAAGCCGTCAACGGTTCGGACTCCAAGCCTGGAGACCGCTTCTGCGATGAATTCCACCGGCAGGCCGTCGTAGTGCGCTCGCTGCCGGTTTCCATCGCCGTCGAGTTGGTAGAACGAGCCCGGCGCTATTCCGGTGGCCACCAAGCTCAACATCATTCGGGTGAACATGTCCGGCACGTTGAGCTGACCGCGGTAGCTGACGTCGGCGAGGATCATGTCACAACGGAAGACCGCCACCGGCAGACCGCACAGTTCGTTGGCCTGCCGCAGCAGCACTTCGCCGGCCCATTTGCTGTTGCCGTAGCCGTTGGCGTAGCTCTGATCGACTGCCCGGGTTGGGCTTATCTCCCGGATATCGGCGTACTCGGTGAACGCGCCGGATGCAGTCTGGTCCCCCACCGCAATGGTGGACAGGTAGGTGACCGGCTTGACCTTCGTGGTCAGCGCGATCCGGATCAGCTCTGCGGTGCCCAGCACGTTGGGGCCGAAAAGCTGGCTGTAGGGCAACACGTGATTGACCAGTGCAGCAGAATCGACGATCAGGTCAACGCCGGCGGCCAGTCGCTGCCAGGTCTGCTGGTTCAGGCCGAGGTTCTGCTCAGCCTTGTCGCCCGCGATGACCTCCAGATGATCAGCAGCCAGATCCTGGTAATGGGTCAGCAGGTCTGGGTCACCACTGTCGAAGGTCGCATCGAGTCGTTGCCGTGCATCGTCGTCGGAATTGCCCCGCACCAGGCAGATCAGCGTGCCATCGACCAGGTCCAACTGCTCCAGCCAATGGAGAGCCAGGTAGCGGCCCAGGAAGCCGGTCGCCCCGGTCAGCAGGACGGTACGCACGTCAGTTGTCGGTCCGGGCAGGGAATGCGACGCCGAAAGGGTGCCGGCGTCGAGGAACTTGTCCAGGGTGAGATCGCAGGCGTGAACCTCAACGGCATCCCGGCCATGGACGCTGGCAAACGTGGGCCTGCTGGCCCCGGGTGCCTGCTCGGCTTCGATGTAGCGGGCCAGGGATCGCAGGTCCGAAGCCGGGCTGACGATCACGCCCACCGGTACTTCCACGCCGAAGATCTCATTCAGCAGATTGGCAAATGTCAACGCCGACAGCGAGTCTCCTCCCAGGTCGGTGAAGTGTTCTTCCGGCGCGGGGTCGGCAGCCGACCCGCCCAGCAGCGCGGCCGCCGCGCGGCTGACAGTCTCCAGCACCGGCTGCTCGGCACCGGTGCGGCGCAGTTCGTCGAGCTGCTTGGAATGACCCTCGGCGAGTTCGGCGTACAGTTGTTCCAGTCGCTCGGCGTAGTGCTGTTTCAATTTGGGTCGCGCTAACTTGCGGATCCCGGTGAGCAACCCGTTCTCCGGAGTGAACGGCTTGCTCTCGATAACGAAGTCCCGCGGCACTTCGTAGGATTGCAAGCCGGCGTCCTTGGCGACGCTGTGCATCGAGTCGGAAATGAGCTGTTTGAGCTCGGCCGCATCATGGCCGTCCAGTGCTTCCCGGGTGGGTACCACCACCGCCAGCAGGTAGGAATTCGCACTGTTGCCGTAGACGTAGATCTGACGGACTAATGGGCAATCGCCGAACAGCGCCTCCAGCTTCGCGACCGTGACAAACTCGCCCTGCGCGAGCTTGAGCACATTGTTGCGCCGGTCGACATACTCCAATTGGTCGGGACCCACCTGGGCCACCACGTCACCGGTCCGGTAGTAGCCGTCGACGTCGAACACGTCGGCGGTGATCTCCGGGCGCTTGTAGTAGCCGGGGAACATGTGCGCCGTCTTTATGAGCAATTCACCTCGGGGATGGGGCTTGTCGGTGTGGAAGTAGCCCAGATCCGGCACGTCGACGAGCTTGTAATCGATCACCGACTGACGTTGCACTTGGCCGTCGAACCAGATGATCCCCGCTTCGGTGGAGCCGAGGCCGTCAACCAGTTTCAGGCCCAGCAGGGAACCGACCCAGTTCTTCAACTCCGCGGAGGTGGGCGCGGAGCCCGTGAGTGCGAACACGCAACGATTACCCAGTAGATTCTCGCGTTGTTCGTGCAAGACCTGAGACTCGGCGGCGGTGCGGCCCGCGCCGCTGCTGGCATTGCTTGACTTGGCCATCCGGATGTCGACCTCCCGCTGGAATTCGCCGAACAGCATCTCCCAGATCCTCGGGACGCAGTTCAACTCGGTGGGTCGCACCAGGGCAAGGTCTTCGAGGAACAGCGACAGGTCGCTCTTGGCGCCGAAGTAGGCCGTGCCGCCGTTGCCGAGGGTGCCGTAGAGGATCGCGCGGCCCATGATGTGGCTCATGGGCATGATATTGAGCGTGATGGATGCGGGGCTGGCCCCGAACCAGGTTCCGCGAGACCGGACCCACATCGTGGCAACCGTGCTCTGCAGGTACATCGCGCCTTTGGGGGCACCGGTGCTGCCGGAGGTGTAGACGAGCAGTGCCAGCGGATCCTTGTCGCCCGGTTCGACTACCGGCGCGAACGGCAGTGCCCGTCCGCGTTGCGCAAGTTCATCCAGCGTATCGACGACGACAGAGTTGGTTGCCAGCCTGGTTCGCGCGGCTTCCAGAGCTTCGCGATGATCGTCGACCTCACCGTGGTAGTCGAATACCAGGAGGCGCGCAGGCCGGGCGCCTTGAGCAACCAGTTCGACTGCATCGGAGAGGTATTCGATGCTCGCCGCGATCACCGTCGGCTCGGTCTCGATCACGATCGGCTGTAGTTGAGAGATGGCCGAGCTGGTTTGCAGCGGCACCGCCACCGCGCCGATGCATGCCAGAGCGAGATCGAGGGCGGTGTAATCGGCACTGGTGAAACCCAGCACGGCAAAGCGGTCGCCGGCCGAAACCGATCCGTTGCCCTCGGTCAGACCCCTCGACAGGGCGCCGACCCAGTCCCACAGCTCGCGGTAGGTGATGGTCTCGAATTTCGGGAGTAGCCGCAGCGATGTGCGGCCGCCCGGCGGATCGCTGACGAACTGGACGGCCCGGCGCCCGAGCGCGGGTCGATCCGCGTAGCCCGCCAGCGTTGTGTGAATCACGGCCGGCAGCGAAGGGGCGGCCTGCTCGATCGCGGCAGCGACTGTTGCACTGGGGCGTACGGCGGCGAACTGCGGATCGCCGGCGGAGAGTTCGGCTACCCGTTGCACGAGGAACTTGCTGTCGTCTGCGGTGGAACCGTCGGCTTCGGTGGACATTGAATACCTCCAACGCAATGGGGACGTCCAACGAGGCCAGCTAAATGCAGTGAGCTCAAATCGGAACTGACCGCGTTACACTAACAAAACGCTGCTTCCGGCGAGGTGCGTGATGAATCTCCCTCCGATATAAGTAGATCCGCTGTGCGGGACCGTTTGACTGCGGCGGGCTGACACCTGTTTCGCGGGGAGCGGATCAGAGCGGGGCTGACGCCATGGGACACTTTTCAGATGTCCATCGAGATCGCGCGCCCCAAGCTCGAAGGAAACGTCGCCGTCGGCACCGACCGCCGAATCGGCTTCGCCGAGTTCGGCGATCCGCAGGGGCGAGCGATCTTCTGGTTGCACGGCACCCCGGGGGCCCGACGTCAGATCCCTGTCGAAGCGCGGCTCTACGCCGAGCAGAACCAGATTCGCTTGATTGGTGTCGACCGACCCGGCATAGGCTCCTCGACCCCACACGAGTACGCGACGGTCATCGACTTCGCCGACGATCTGCGGACGATCGCCGACACCCTCGGCATCGACAAGATGGCTGTCATCGGGCTCTCCGGCGGAGGCCCCTACACCCTGGGCTGCGCGGCGGCGATGCCCGGACGTGTGATTGCCATCGGTGTGCTTGGCGGCGTGGCTCCTACGCAGGGAATCGATGGTATCGGGGGCGGCCTGATGGGCAACGTCGGAATCCCGGTCGCGCCGTTGCTCGAAAAGGCCAGGGCTCCGATAAGTTTGTTTGCCGCGGGCTTGATCCGACTG
Organism: Mycobacterium sp.; assembly: GCF_049608025.1. Taxonomy (GTDB): domain Bacteria; phylum Actinomycetota; class Actinomycetes; order Mycobacteriales; family Mycobacteriaceae; genus Mycobacterium. The sequence continues at coordinate 44,278 of NZ_JBMYXC010000022.1, forward strand.
CTCAAACCGGTCGCCGAGCCGGCGCTGTATCTGTACTCCCGGGTTTCTCCCGAAGGCGACCGGCGGCTGCTCGCCCGCCCCGAGTTCAAGGCGATGTTCCTCGACGACCTGCTCAACGGCAGCCGTAAACAACTGGCGGCGCCATTCGCCGACGTCGTGGTCTTCTCCAGGGACTGGGGGTTCCAGCTGGGTGAGATCAATGTCCCCGTCCGCTGGTGGCACGGTGACCGCGATCACATCGTGCCCTACGCGCACGGCGTGCATGTGGTCGCGATGCTGCCCGAAGCCGAGCTCTACCCGTTGCAGGGCGAGAGCCACCTGGGTGGGCTGGGGCAGGCGGAGGCGATCATGCAGACCATGCGAGACACGTGGGACGCCCACGACCACCGGTGACCGGCGTGGAACAAATCATCGAAGTGGAACAAATGACCGACGTGGAAGAGGCCGACGTGGAAGAGGCCGATGTGGCCGCGACGGGTCCGATCAGCGCTTGAGCCAGCTCTGCACCGTCGTCAGGTCGTTGCTGTAGGTCTGCATGAAGTCGTCGTGGTAGAGAGTACCGCCGTTGATCTGGGCGTCGCCGCGCCAGACGATGTGCACCCGGACGACCCCCTTGTTGTAATAGTCACTGCGATCGGCCGTCCGGTGATTCCATCCGGCTGCCTCGGCGGCCGCCGAGAGGGTCTGTCGCTCGTCGGTGTCGACCATTGATGATTCCTCAATATTGGGGCTGGTTGAGCGCAACTCTATCGCCTGCGGATCTCCAGCCACCGTCACATCAGCTCGGAACCGGCTGGAGGGCCGATCAGCGACCGCCGCAGCAGATGCATTGCCACCGTTGTCGAGCGCTCGCGGACATCTGTCCGGTTACCGGGCAGCGTCGCGGTCCGCGTCAGCGTCCGGACTTGGCCGGTGCCGTCGGCCAGCGCCACCGAGAAGCACACCGTGCCTACGGGTTTGGATGCGGTACCGCCACCGGGCCCCGCGATACCGGTGATCGCGACGGCGGTGTCGGCGCCGAACCGCTGCAGTGCGCCCCGGGCCATCGCCTCGGCCACCGGTTCCGACACGGCACCGTGCTGCTCGATCAGCGAGGAATCGACACCCAGCAGCGCAACCTTGGCCGCGTTGGAGTAGGTCACCGCGCCGCCGGCGACGTAGCTTGAAGAGCCGGGCCGCTCGGTCAGCCGGGCGGCCAGCAGCCCCGCGGTGCATGATTCTGCGGTGGCGATGGTCCGGCCGTCGAGCAAGCCGGCGATCTGGTCGTCGACCAGGGTTCCGTCCTCGGAGAAGATCACCCGCCTGTGCCGGTCGCGTAGCACCTTGAGCAGTTCCGAGTAGACACCCGCGTCCTGGGGCTCGTAGCGCGTCACGATCTCGAGCTCGCCGCGCCTCAGACACGTCGTGATCTCCAACCGTCCGAAATCCTGGACGCTGATCTCTGCGGCGCGCAGTGTGTCGGCCAGACCCGATTCGGGCAGGCCGAACATCCTTACCGTCTGCTGCTGGAACCGGGTGCGGCCCGCGATCGCCGACTGGACGGCCTCGGTGGCCAGGGCCGCGCCCCACATCGGCCGCAGCTCACGTGGCGGTCCAGGCAGAACGACCACGGCCGGCGTGCCCGGGATTACCACGCCGGGCGCGGTGCCCACCGGATCAAGAACCACTGCGCCGGCAGGTATGAAGGCCTGTTTGCGGTTCGAGGCGCGCAACGCATCGGCATCGACGACGTAGCCGCCGGTACTGCGCTCCATCAGACGTGTGACGATCTCGTTGATCTTCGCTTCCAGAGAGTCGTCGAGCACCAGATCCCGCCCGCAGTATCCGGCGACGATCTCCACCGTCATGTCATCGGCGGTCGGGCCGAGGCCGCCGCTGGTGATGATCAGATCAACGTCCTGATCTCTGAGGAAACGCAGCTGCGCCTCGATGTCGGCCGGGCGGTCCCCGCACAACGTGATGTGGCGCAGCTCTACCCCCAACTCGAGCAGCCGGTCGGCAAGCCAGGGCCCGTTTCGGTCCTGGACGCGTCCGGTGAGGACCTCGGTCCCCGTCACCACGATTCCGGCCCGTGCGCTCACGGGACATGACATTACGCACGAGCACCGGCCGCGCGAGCAACTACGCACGAGCACCGGCCGCGCGACCACCCCAGGGGTAGGTCTATCTGGCGTGCGTCTACTTGTGGGGTACGTCCAAAATCAGGCCGCCGTCCATGATGAACTCGGCACCGGTCGAGTAGCGCGATTCGTCACTGGCCAGGAACACCACAAATGTCGAGACCTCGTCGGGTTGCCCGGGACGGCCCAGCGGGATCCGCAACATGTTGTCGGGGAAATATTTGGTCATCGGGGTCCGGATGAAGCCGGGGTGCACCGAGTTCACCCGAATGTTGTGCGGCCCCAACTCGAGCGCCGCGGATTTGGTCAGGCCGCGCACCGCCCACTTCGATGCCACATACGGATGCACCATGACCGCACCTCGCAGCCCCTCGATGGAGGAGACGTTGATGATCGATCCGCCGCCGGCGGTCTTCATCGCCGCTACCGAGGCCTGCATGCCCAGGAACGTGCCGGTGAGGTTGACATCGATGACCTTCTGCCACTTCGCCATGTCGAACTCGCCGATCAGACCCAAAGCGACGGTGCCTGCGTTGTTGACCAGGACGTTGAGCTTGCCGAAGTCGTTGACGGCGGTGGCGACGGCGGCCTCCCACTGGTCGGCCTCGGTGACGTCGAGGTGGACGTAGCGCGCGGAATCCGTTGTAGTGGAGTTTATCTCCTCGGCCAGTGCCTTGCCCTCGTCGTCGAGGATGTCCCCAATCACGACTTTCGCGCCTTCAGCGACCAACGCCCGGGCATCCTCGGCGCCCATCCCCCGCGCGCCGCCGCTGATGAGTGCCACTTTTCCGTCCACGCGTCCCATGGGGCGTCAGGCTACCGCAGCCACGAGTGGCGCTTCGACCGCTGGTGCCGGGCCATCTGTTCTCGCCCCGGGCGGAGGCCAAACCAGTTGTGCAGACACGCACGTAGCATGGTGGGTCAACACCTCGACACCACAGGAGCGCAATGACCACGGATGCCGCAGATGGGGTCCATCCGGTCGCTCAGATCGATGTGAGTCCACCCGGACCCGAAGTCGGTGCTTTCTTTGATCTGGATGGCACTCTCGTCGACGGATTCACCGCGACGTCACATGCTGGAGACCGTATCCGGCGCCGTCAGGCAAGCCTCGGCGAGGTTCTGGGTGTCATCGAGGCCTCGATGCGGTATCGGTTGCGGCGCATGCATTTCGAGCGTCTGCTCGTTCGTGCCGCGGGCTATCTGCGCGGCGAATCCCTGGAGGATCTCGACCAGGTCGGAGAGCGGTTGTTCACCGAACGCGTGCATTCGCGGGTGTTCCCCGCAATGCGCCGGGTCGTGGCGGCCCACCAGCGGCGCGGCCACACGGTGGTCCTCAGCTCCTCGGCGCTGACGATCCACGCCGAGCCGGTCGCGCGGCACCTGGGTATCGGCCATGTGCTGTGCAACCACTTCGACGTCGACCGCGAGGGCCGGCTCACCGGGTGGATCACCAAGCCAGTGATCTGGGGCAGGCAGAAGGCCGCCGCGGCCGAGCAATTCTGCGCGAAGAATGATGTCGATCTGAGGCGCAGCTACTTCTATGCCGACGGGGATGAGGACGCCGCGCTGATGAAGCTGGTGGGTTTTCCGCGCCCGGTGAATCCGCGCCGCGGTTTGGCCGGCCTGGCTGATGAGCAGGGCTGGCCGGTGTTGCGGATGTCGCCGACGAGCAGGGGGATTCTGAGCAACCGACGCGGTGGACTAAAGTAGAACACGTTTCAGTTCTCACAGACGTGCCCACGGCGGGCCCAGGAGCGGATTATGCATACTTCCCTGTGCGACCAACTCGGCATCGAATTCCCGATCTTCGCGTTCACCCACTGCCGCGACGTCGTGGTCGCGGTGAGCAAGGCCGGCGGCTTCGGTGTGCTCGGCGCGGTGGGGTTCACCCCGGAGCAGCTTGAGATCGAGCTGAGCTGGATCGATGAGAATATCGGCGACCACACCTACGGAGTCGACATCGTCATCCCGAACAAGTACGAGGGGATGGACTCGAACCTGTCCGCCGATGAGTTGACCAAGATGCTGGTTGACATGGTGCCCCAGGAGCATCTGGACTTCGCCCGCAAGATCCTCACCGATCACGGCGTCCCGCTGACCGCCGAGGACAACGAGAACACGCTGCAATTGCTCGGTTGGACCGAGGCGACGGCCACTCCCCAGGTCGAAGTTGCACTCAAACATCCGAAGATGACGCTCATCGCCAACGCCCTCGGCACCCCCCCGAAGGACATGATCGATCACATCCACGCCGAGGGCCGCAAGGTCGCCGCGCTGTGCGGGGCGCCCCGCCAGGCCCGCAAGCACGCGGACGCCGGCGTTGACATCATCATCGCCCAAGGTGGCGAGGCAGGCGGGCACGCCGGCGAGGTCGGCTCGATCGTGCTGTGGCCCCAGGTGGTCAAGGAGGTTGCGCCCGTTCCGGTGCTCGCGGCCGGCGGCATCGGCAGCGGCCAGCAGATCGCCGCAGCGCTGGCTCTGGGTGCCCAAGGCGCGTGGACGGGGTCGCAGTGGCTGATGGTCGAGGAGGCTCAGAACACCCCGGTTCAACAGTCGGCCTACGTGAAAGCAAGCAGTCGCGATACCGTCCGGAGCAGCTCGTTCACCGGTAAGCCTGCGCGAATGCTGCGCAACGACTGGACCGACGCGTGGGACAACCCGGACAATCCGAAGCCGCTCGGGATGCCGCTTCAGTTCATGGTCTCCGGGCTGGCGGTGGCTGCCACGAACAAGTACCCCGACGAGACGGTCGACGTCGCATTCAACCCCGTCGGCCAGGTTGTCGGCCAGTTCAAGAAGGTGGAGAAGACCTCGGCGGTGATCCAACGCTGGGTTCACGAGTACCTCGAGGCGACAAGCACGCTCAACGACCTCAACGAGGCCGCCGGCGTGTGATTTCGGCGCAGTTTGTCAAGCTGAGCGTGACAAACTGCACCCAAATCGCGGCGTTGGCCCTCTCTATGTAAGGTTCTATACATAGGCGAGGGAAGGCCGGTCTGGGCTGTGACAAGTCCGCGCGAACGGATGGTGGTTTCGGCGGCGTTGCTGATCCGGGAACGGGGTGCGCACCCGACCTCCATTGCCGACGTCCTCGAACACAGCGGCGCTCCCCGGGGGTCGGCCTACCACTACTTCCCCGGTGGCCGTACGCAGTTGCTCTGCGAAGCGGTCGACTTCGCGGGTGAGTATGTGGCGGCCGAACTCCGCGCCGCGGAGTCGGCTTTCGATGCGCTGGACTACTTGTTCGAGAGTTACCGTAAGCAACTGCAGCGCAGTGACTTCCGCGCGGGCTGCCCGGTGGTTGCGGTTGCCGTGGAAGCGGGTGATCCCGACAGGCCCGAACAAGCGAGATCCGTCATCGACCGCGCGGCGGCGGCCTTCGGGCGGTGGCGCGCGGAGATCGAGCAGCGACTGCGGAACGACGGTGTTCCGCCGCAGCGCGCCGACTCGTTGGCCATGCTCGTTCTCTCCTCGTTCGAAGGCGCCGTCGTCATCGCGCGGGCATCGCGGGACCTTGCGCCCCTTGATTTGGTGCAAAGCGAGATTCGTTCGCTGCTGAGCGCCGTAATACGTCCCCCATCAGAAAGTGAACCCCGTGATGACTGATCAACTCACCGACTGGCAGCCCACCGCCTGCATCTTGTGCGAGTGCAACTGCGGCATCGTGGTTCAGGTCGAGGACCGCACCCTGGCGCGCATCCGCGGCGACAAGAAACACCCCGCGTCACGCGGCTACACCTGCAACAAAGCATTGCGCCTCGACCACTATCAGAATGACCCCAACCGGCTGACATCCCCCATGCGCCGCAGGCCCGACGGCACTTTCGAGGAGGTCGACTGGGACACCGCGATCGCCGAGATTGCGTCGGGCTTCAGGGGGATCGCCGACACCCACGGTGGCGACAAGATCATGTACTACGGCGGTGGCGGACAGGGAAACCATCTCGGCGGAGCGTACAGCGGCGCGTTCCTCAAGGCGCTGGGCTCCTATCACCGCTCCAACGCGTTGGCGCAGGAGAAGACCGGGGAGCACTGGGTGGACGCTCACTTCTATGGCAATCACACTCGCGGCGAATTCGAGTACGCCGAGGTCTCGGTGTTCATCGGCAAGAACCCGTGGATGTCGCAGAGCTTTCCGCGCGCCCGCGTGGTGTTGAACGAGATCGCCAAGGATCCGGCCAGGTCGATGGTCGTGATCGATCCCGTCATCACCGATACCGCGAAGATGGCTGACTTCCATTTGCGGGTCCGGCCGGGTACCGACGCATGGTGCCTGGCGGCGTTGGCAGCCGTGCTGGTGCAGGAGAACCTCTGCGACGAGCAGTTTCTGGCCGAGCACGTCTCCGGAGTGGAGTCGGTGCGTGAGGTCCTCTCCTCAGTGCCAATCGGTGACTACGCACTGCGCAGCGGTATCGACGAGGCACTGTTGCGCGCTGCGGCGCGCCGGATCGCAGCGGCCGACAGCGTGGCGGTATTCGAGGATCTCGGTGTGCAACAGTCACCCAACAGCACCCTGAGTTCGTATCTGAACAAGATGTTGTGGATACTGACCGGCAATTTCGCCAAACGTGGCGGCCAGCACCTGCATTCGTCTTTTGCGCCGCTGTTCCGGCCAGGCGGCGTGGGCCGGACGCCGGTGACGGGTGCGCCGATCATCGGCGGGCTCATGCCCAGCAATGTTGTGCCCCAAGAGATTTTGACCGATCACCCCGACCGATTCCGCGCGATGATCGTGGAGAGCAGCAACCCGGCGCACTCGGTCGCGGACTCCCAGGCCGTTGCCCGGGCCCTAGCGGAGCTCGAGTTGCTCGTGGTCATCGACGTGGCGATGACGGAGACGGCCCGGCTGGCGCACTACGTGCTACCGGCGGCGACCCAGTACGAGAAGGTCGAGGCGACGTTCTTCAACCTCGAGTTCCCGCACAACACTTTCCACTTGCGGCACCGGTTAATGGAACCTATGAAGGGGACTCTGCCCGAACCCGAGATCTGGGCTCGCCTCATGCGTGCACTCGGCGTCGTCCAGGAGACCGAGTTGGCTCCCCTGCGCCGGGCCGCGGAGGCTGATCTGGCCGCATTCGCCGACGCGTTCCTGGCCGCGCTCGGCGCGAATCCCGGACTGGGCAAGGTGCTGCCCTTCGTGCTGTACGAGACGCTCGGACCTTCGCTGCCCGAAGGGCTTTCCGGGGCGGCGGCGCTGTGGGGGCTGGCGCAGAAGGCGGCGATGGCATACCCGGAGGCGGTTCGTCGTGCCGGGCATGTGGACGGCAACGCACTGTTCGCCGCAGT
>NZ_JBMYXC010000023.1:0-51174 GCF_049608025.1 Mycobacterium sp.
CCACCCGGAAGGGGTCATCGAACACCGATACGGCGTTGCCCCGCAGCGTGGTTGAGCAGCCGGTGCCGATCAGGAGTGCAACCGTCGCGATCATCGCGCCAACAAGTTGTCTTCGGCTGATGGACGGACTCATGTACAGCGCCTTTCGGTATTCCCTGCGCGGCCCGGAGACAGGCACCGGAAACTGCCCTCCAGGATAGTGAACGTGGGATACAACGTGGGATGCCAACGTGGGATAAGTAGCCTGCCGGAATACCTACGCGCCTGCGTCCGGGGTGCGCAGCCGCAGAAGTGCCGCCCGGACCGACGCCCCGTCGGTAGTCGTCCAGAACGGGGGCAGGGACGCGCGCAGGAAACCGCTGTAGCGCGCTGTCGCCATCCGCGAGTCCAGTATGGCCACGACGCCGCGGTCATCGACGCGGCGCAGCAACCGGCCTGCCCCCTGGGCGAGTAGCAGTGCCGCGTGGCTGGCAGCTACGGCCATGAACCCGTTTCCGCCCCGTGCCGCGACGGCGCGCTGACGCGCGGTCAACAGCGGATCGTCCGGGCGCGGGAACGGAATCCGATCGATCAGCACGAGCGACAGGGAAGGGCCCGGAACGTCGACGCCCTGCCATAGCGAAAGCGTCCCGAACAGCGAGGTCCGGTCGTCCTGGGCGAAGCGTTGCACCAGGGCAGAGGTGCTGTCGTCGCCTTGGCAGAGCACCGGAGTGTCGAGCCGCTCCCGCATGGTCTCGGCGGCTGCCCTGGCCGCCCGCATGGAGGAGAACAGACCGAGCGTGCGGCCGTCCGCGGCAGTGATCAACGTGGCGATCTCATCCAGTTGCTCGGCGGACCCGGTGCCGTCGCGGCCTGGCGGGGGCAGATGGGCGGCCACGTAGAGGATAGCCGATTTCGCATGGTCGAACGGCGAGCCCACGTCGAGTCCGCGCCACGCTGCGTCGGTGGCCGGGGTCCCGGCGCCTCGCGGGTCTTCGGAGGCGTTGGAGTCCTCGGCGATTTCGTCGACCGGGTCCAGGCCCCAGGCCGAGGCCATCGCATCGAAGCTGCCGCCGATGGTCAGCGTCGCCGATGTCAGTACCGTCGTGGACCCTCCGAACAGACTGCTGCGCAACAGATTTGCTACTGAAAGTGGAGCGACGCGAAGTGTGTTGCGCCCTTCTGCGCCGGGCCGGGACGCGTCGAGGTGTTCGACCCATACGACATCGGATCGGTCCGGGATGGCCGGAACGAATGAGCTGAGGATCCTTGACGCGGTGTCGCTGACATCGGCGAGCGCTGTCACCGCTTCAGCGCGCGCGGCTGCGGTCTTGGGATCGTTGGGGGCGGTGTCGATCGCGCTCCGGGCTCGGCTCGCGGCATCGCGGAGCACCCTCAGGTGGCTTGCCATCTCCTCGTCGAGCACGTCGATGCGACCGCCGCGGGCGTCGAAGATCGCCGACGTGAACGTCGTCGCCGCTGCGTCCAGTCGCTGTGCGAGGTCAGGCGGGGCGACGCGGGCGGCACGACGCTGCGCGATGCCCAGCGCGGTCGCCGACAGCTCGGCGGTCGCCACGGCGGTGACCCGGTCCACCAACTCGTGCGCTTCGTCGATGATCAGCAGGTCGTGTTCGGGTAGCACGTTGGCGTCGCCGATGGAGTCGATGGCCAGCAATGCGTGGTTGGTCACGACCACATCGGCAGCCCCGGCTCGGTCGCGGGCGCGCTCGGCGAAACAGTCGGTGCCGAATGGGCAGCGGGACACGCCGATGCATTCCCGAGCTGACACGCTGACCTGCGACCATGACCGGTCGGCTACTCCGGGGGCCAAGTCGTCGCGGTCACCGGTTTCGGTGTCCGACGACCACGTGGTGAGCCGTTGCACGTCGCGCCCCAGCGCGCTGGCCGCGATCGGGGAGAAGAGTTCGTCCTGCGGGAGGTCCCCGGGTTCGGCTGGATTGTTTGCCGACCCGGCCTGAGACCCATTGTGGATCTTGTTGAGACACAGGTAGTTTCCCCGACCCTTGAGCAGTGCGAATTCAGGCCGGCGAGGAAGGGTTTCGGCCAGCGCGTCAGCGAGTCGGGGCAGATCCCGGCCGACGAGCTGGCGTTGCAGTGCGATCGTCGCTGTCGACACGACGACAGGACGGCTGTCACGCAGCGAGTGGGCGATCGCGGGCACCAGATAGGCCAACGATTTTCCGGTGCCCGTTCCAGCCTGGACGGCCAGATGTTCGCCGGTGTCGAAAGCATGGGCCACCGCCTCGGCCATTCTGATCTGGCCCGCGCGCCGGGCGCCGCCCAGCGCCGCCACCGACGTCGCCAGCAGTTGGGCGACTTGAGCTACCGGGGTATCCAACTCCGGGCTCAACCTTCGCCGTGGGTGGGGGCGATGATTCGGGTGGGAATCGCGGGGTCTCCCTTGGAGAGTTTCAGGCCATCCCAGGGCAGACCGACCAAACCCTGCCTGACACGTTCGCGTGCTGGTTGCAGGCTGAGGTCGGCGACGGGAGATCCTCCGCGCACCAATCCGACCGCAAGTGACCGGGAGACGAGTCCGGGCGGGGTGGGCGGCGGCTGGGCTGCTGGGTGGACGACCTCCTCGACGATGGTCCCCGACGTCTTGGCCAGCCGTTGAGCGCGTTTCCGTCCGCCGTGGGATTCTTTGTGGCTGCTCCGTTTCTCGACGGGGATGCCGTCGACTTCGACCAGCTTGTACACCATGCTCGCGGTCGGAGCGCCCGATCCGGTAACCACGGACGTGCCGACTCCGTAGCTGTCGACGGGTTCGGCGCGCAGCGCGGCGATCGCGAACTCGTCCAAGTCGCCCGAGACCACGATGCCGGTGTTCGTGGCGCCGAGGCTGTCCAGCTGTTGGCGTACCTGGGCGGCCAGCACGCCGAGGTCACCCGAGTCGATGCGCACGGACCCCAGTCGTGGGCCGGCGACCTCCACCGCGTTGGCGACCCCCGCGGTGATGTCGTAGGTGTCCACGAGAAGCGTCGTATCAACGCCCAGCGCAGCGACCTGAGCCCGGAACGCGGCCTTCTCCCAGTCCGAGGTCGACTGTCCGTCCGGTGTGTGTAGCAGGGTGAAGGCGTGCGCGCTCGTGCCTGTTGCGGGCACCCCGTAGCGGCGTTTGGCCTCCAGGTTGGATGTTGCGGTGAAACCGGCGATGTAGGCCGCGCGGGCCGCGGCGACAGCCGCCCCCTCGTGGGTGCGGCGCGACCCCATCTCTATCAAGGGTCGTCCGTGCGCGACACTGGCCATCCGGGCGGCGGCCGAGGCAATGGCGGTGTCGTGATTGATGATCGACAGCGCCAGCGTCTCGAGCAGCACGCATTCGCCGAAGGTTCCGTGTACGGACAGCACGGGTGACCCGGGAAAGTACAACTCACCCTCTGGATAGCCGTCGATGTCGCCGGTGAACTGGTACCCGGCCAGGTACTCGAGCGTGTCGCCGTCCAGGAAATCGGCGAGTGAGGCCAGCGCCGTCTCGTCGAACCTGAACTGTGCCAACGCTTCCACGAATCGGCCGGTACCGGCGACGATGCCGTAACGCCTGCCTGCTGGTAAGCGGCGGGCGAATACCTCGAATGTCGTGTGTCGGTGCGCGGAGCCGTCCCGCAGCGCTGCGGCGAGCATCGTCATTTCGTACTTGTCGGTGAGCATGGACACGGGCAGCCCCGGAGAGGAGGCCCCTGACGATCCGGTCACCGGCCCACCGTATCTGTTCGGAGCACCTTCATGGCATCATCGCGGCCCCGGTATTCTGGCCTTATGGCTACGCCGGCGAAGGCACTTCCGGGAACTCGCGAAGACCGCGACGTCGCCACCGTTCCCGAGGACGACGTCGCCACGGACGCCCCTTGGGTGACCCTGGTCTGGGACGATCCGGTGAACTTGATGACCTACGTGACCTACGTGCTGCAGAAGCTGTTCGGCTACAGCGAACCGCACGCGACGAAACTGATGCTGCAGGTGCACAACGACGGTAAGGCGGTGGTGTCGGCGGGCAGTCGGGAGTCGATGGAGGTTGACGTGTCCAAGCTGCACGCCGCAGGCTTGTGGGCGACTCTCCAACAGGACCGCTGAGAAGACTGTGCGTAAATGGAAGCGGGTGCAGGGCGTCGACGGCCCGCGGTTCCGCTCAGGACTGGCCGCCCATGAGGCCGAGTTGTTGAGCAGCCTGGTCACGTCCCTGCTCGGAATGCTCGAGGACCGTCAGTCGTCGGCACCGGTCGACGAACTCGCTGAGATCACCGGGATCAGAGCCGGTAATTCGGTTCCGCCGCAAGACGATACGATGAAGCGCCTGTTGCCTGACTTCTACCGACCGGCAACGGACGACCCCGCCCGGCCCGAGGCTGCGGACAGCCTCAACAGTGCGCTGCGCAATCTCCACGAGCCAGACATTATCGATGCGAAACATCAAGCGGCGCAACGGTTATTGGACACCATTCCGCAGGGTGGCGGAAAGTTCGAACTGTCCGAGGACGACGCTCAAGCCTGGGCCGCGGGCGTCAACGATGTCCGGCTGGCATTGGGCACGATGCTCGACATCGGCCCCGACGGGCCTGATCGACTACCGGCAGAGCATCCGATGGCCGGACATCTCGACGTATATCAGTGGCTGACGGTGTTGCAGGAGTACCTGGTGCTGAGCTTGTCGGGCCGATGAGCGGCTCGCTCACCGATGTGGGTGGCATCCGCGTCGGCCACCACCAGAAGATCGATACCGACGCGAAGTTGGGTACTGGCTGGGCGACCGGAACGACGGTCGTGCTGACGCCACCCGGGACGGCGGGCGCGGTCGACTGCCGCGGCGGCGCTCCGGGAACGCGGGAGACCGACCTGCTGGATCCGAGCAACTCGGTGCGCAATGTCGACGCGGTGGTGCTCTCCGGCGGCAGCGCGTTCGGGCTCGCCGCAGCCGACGGCGTGATGACCTGGCTTGAACAGTATGAACGCGGTGTCGCGATGGTCGGCGGGGTGGTGCCGATCGTTCCCGCAGCGGTGATCTTCGACCTGCCGGTCGGGGGCTGGCAGTGTCGGCCGGACGCGGAGTTCGGCTATCTCGCGGCTGAGGGCGCGGGCACCGATGTGGGGATCGGCACCATCGGAGCGGGCGTCGGCGCGCGGGCCGGGGTGTTGAAGGGGGGCGTGGGAACCGCCTCGGTGAGGCTCGACTCCGGTGTGACGGTCGGTGCGCTCGTCGTGGTCAACTCGGCCGGCGACGTCGTCGATCGCGGCACCGGACTGCCGTGGCTCGCATATCAGATTGAGGAGTTCGGGCTGGTCCGACCGCCGGCGGATCAGTTGGCCGCCTATGCCGAGCGCCGTGGCGAGCTCAGCCCGTTGAACACCACCATCGCCGTGGTCGCCACCGACGCCGCACTCAGCCCGTCCGGCTGTCGCCGGGTGGCGGTGGCCGCGCACGACGGACTGGCCCGCACCATCCGCCCGTGCCATACCCCGGTGGACGGCGATACCGTGTTCGCGCTGGCCACCGGTGCTGTCGAGGTGAATCCAAGCCCGAACACCCCGGCGTCGATGTCACCAGAAGTGCCGCTCATCACCGCTGTTGGTGCGGCCGCCGCGGATTGTCTGGCCCAAGCCGTGCTCGTCGGAGTGCTGGCCGCTGACGAGGTTGCCGGAATACCGACATACCGTGGCCTGTTGCCGGGAGCGTTCCAGTGATCGGTGAAAGTCCTCGACGGAAGGGATGTGCGCGGTGCTCGTGATCCGAGCTGACTTGGTCGAGGCGATGGTCGGCCATGCGCGCGCCGACCATCCGGACGAGGCCTGCGGCGTGATCGCGGGACCCGAGGGGTCCGACCGTCCCGAGAGGTTCATCGCCATGCTCAACGCGGAACGTTCGCCGACCTTCTACCGATTCGACTCCGGGGAGCAGCTGAAGGTGTGGCGCGGTTTCGAGGAAGCAGAAGAAGCGCCCATCGTGATCTATCACTCGCACACCGCGACCGAGGCCTACCCGAGCCGCACCGATATCTCCTATGCCTCCGAACCCAACGCGCATTACGTGCTGGTATCCACCCGCGACGTCGACGAACACGAGTTGCGCAGTTTCCGCATCGTGGACGGCGTCGTCACCGAAGAGTCCGTCAAGATCGTCGAGCAGTACTGATAAGAGAGAACCTGTGTCTGATTCAGCCAATGTCACCGTGTCGATCCCGACCATCCTGCGCGTCCATACCGGCGGGGAGAAACGAGTCACCGCGTCCGGTGCCACGTTGCAGGAGGTCATCACAGACCTGAACGAAAACTACTCAGGCATCGCCGAACGGTTGGTCGACTCCGCCAATCCCGGCAAGCTGCAGCGCTTCGTCAACATCTACGTCAACGACGAGGATGTGCGGTTCTCCGGTGGTCTGGAGACTGAGATATCCGAGGGAGACTCGGTCACGATCCTGCCCGCCGTCGCGGGAGGGTGAGTACGCCGGCAGGTGAGTATGGAGTCCGATGACATGCAGTCCGATGACATGCAGTCCGATGACTAGGTACGACTCGCTGCTCAAGGCGCTGGGTGACACACCGCTGGTAGGGCTGCAGCGGCTCTCGCCCTCCTGGAACGGAGGGGGTGGGGGCGCACCTCACGTCCGGCTGTGGGCCAAGCTGGAGGACCGCAACCCGACCGGGTCCATCAAAGACCGGCCCGCTCTGCGGATGATCGAGGACGCCGAACGCAGCGGACTCTTGCAGGCCGGGGCCACCATCCTGGAACCTACCAGCGGCAATACCGGCATCTCCTTGGCGATGGCGGCGCTACTCAAGGGTTACCAGATGGTTTGCGTCATGCCGGAGAACACCTCGATCGAACGGCGTCAACTGTTGGAGCTCTACGGTGCCCGGATCATCTTCTCGCCGGCAGAGGGCGGCTCCAATACGGCGGTCGCCCAGGCCAAAGAGATTGCCGCAGAACATCCTTCGTGGGTGATGCTGTATCAGTACGGCAACGAGTCCAATGCCGCAGCGCACTACGACGGTACCGGGCCGGAGTTGCTGGCCGACCTGCCTGAGATCACGCATTTCGTCGCAGGCCTGGGCACGACCGGCACCCTGATGGGCACCGGTCGCTACTTGCGGGAGCACGTCCCCGGGGTCCAGATCGTCGCGGCCGAGCCCCGGTACGGCGAGGGTGTCTACGCGCTGCGCAACATCGACGAGGGCTTTATCCCCGAGCTCTACGACCCTGACGTCCTGACCACCCGCTACTCGGTCGGTTCGTTCGATGCGATCAAGCGCACCCGTGAGTTGGTTCAGGTCGAGGGCATCTTCGCCGGCGTCTCGACCGGGGCCATTCTGCACGCCGCGTTGGCGATGGCCGACAAGTCGGCCAGGGCCGGAAAGCGGGCCGATATCGCGTTCGTCGTGTGCGATGCGGGATGGAAGTATCTGTCGACCGGTGCATACGCCGGTAGCCTGGATGACGCGGAGGATGCGCTGGAAGGGCAGCTATGGGCATGAGGGTGTCGGGCATGAGGGTGTCGCGCGTGAGGTGTCGCGCGTGAGTCTGCCGGGCGGCTATCCCGGCATGGCCGGGCCGCCGGCGGAGCCGAAGAAGCGCCCGGCCTGGGTCGTGGGTGCTGCGACGGTCGCTTCGTTCGTCGTCCTGCTCTGGCTGATCGAACTCTTCGATGCCCTGACCGGACATCGACTCGACAGCAACGGAATCCGTCCGCTGGAGACCGATGGCCTGACCGGCATCCTGGTGGCGCCGTTGCTGCACTCGAATTGGGAACATCTGATCGCCAACACCGGTCCGGCTCTGGTGCTCGGGTTTCTGATGACCCTGGCGGGCTTGTCCCGATTCATCTACGCCACCGCGATCATCTGGATTCTCGGCGGACTCGGCACCTGGCTGATCGGCAACGTCGGAGCGCCCAGCTACAACGGAGTTGTGGTCGAGACGAACCACATCGGTGCATCCGGCCTGATCTTCGGCTGGTTGACGTTCCTGATCGTGTTCGGATTCTTCACCCGCAAGGTCTGGGAGATCGTCGTCGGCGTGGTCGTGCTGGTGATCTACGGCAGCATTCTGCTCGGGGTGCTGCCGGGGACGTTCGGCGTCTCATGGCAGGGCCACCTCTGCGGCGCGATCGCCGGCGTGCTGGCCGCCTACGTGCTGTCGGGGCCCGAGCGCAAGGCGCGGGAATCCCAGCGGGTTACGGCCGGGCCGGGCAACCCAAGTCCGCCGTACCTGGCTTCGTGACCTCGAAGGCGAACTCGTTGCAGGCTCCGATCGGGATCTTCGATTCCGGTGTGGGCGGGCTGACCGTCGCGCGGGCCGTGATCGACCAGTTGCCCGACGAGGACATCATCTACGTCGGTGACACCGGCAACGGACCGTACGGGCCCCTGACCGTTCCGGAGATCCGGGCCCATGCCCTGGCGATCGGTGACGACCTCGCCGGCCGGGGGATCAAGGCGTTGGTGATTGCCTGCAACACGGCGTCCTCGGCCTGTCTGCGCGACGCGCGGGAGCGGTACGCGCCGGTACCCGTCGTCGAGGTGATCCTGCCGGCGGTGCGGCGCGCGGTCCGATCCACCCGCAACGGGCGGGTCGGGGTGATCGGAACGGCTGCCACGATCGCCTCCGGTACCTACCAGGACGCATTCGCCGCCGCGCGGGACATCGAGGTGTTCGCGGTGGCGTGTCCGCGCTTCGTCGATTTCGTGGAGCGGGGCGTCACCAGCGGCCGACAGGTGCTGGGCTTGGCCGAGGGATATCTGGAACCGTTGCAACGCGCCGAGGTAGACACCCTGGTGCTCGGCTGCACGCACTATCCGATGCTGTCGGGCCTGATCCAGCTGGCGATGGGCGACGAGGTGAGTTTGGTGTCCAGCGCCGAGGAGACCGCGAAGGACTTGCTGCGTGTTCTCACCGAGAACGACCTGCTCAGGCCACATCCCGGTCCGGTGGCGCCGCCGCCGAAGCGAGTGTTCGAAGCCACCGGCGATCCCGACGCGTTCCCCGCTCTGGCAGCACGATTTCTCGGCCCTGGTCTGGACGGTATTCGACCTGTTCAGCGTCATCTGGGCGGGCAACCATGATGTTGGTCCCCGAAACCGGCCATGTCTTTCTCATGTTGTTGCTGGGCATGGCAAGCTAGGGGCGTGCGAATCACCGTACTAGGTTGCTCCGGCAGTGTGGTCGGGCCGGATTCGCCTGCGTCGGGCTATCTGGTAACTGCCCCCGACACGCCGCCACTGGTGCTCGACTTCGGCGGCGGCGTACTCGGAGCCCTTCAGCGTCACGCCAACCCGAATTCCGTGCACGTGTTGCTCTCGCATCTGCACGCCGATCACTGCCTGGATTTGCCCGGACTCTTCGTTTGGCGGCGCTACCATCCGACGCCGGCACCGGAGCGGGGCGTCGTCTACGGCCCGGCCAACACCTGGGCGCGACTGGGCGCGGCGTCCTCGCCGGAGGGCGGCGAGATCGACGACTTCACCGATATCTTCGAGATTCGGCACTGGGTGGACGACCAGCCCGTGGAGATCGGTTCGTTGACGGTGTCGCCGCGGCTGATGCTCCATCCGACCGAGTCCTACGGGATGCGCATCACCGATCCCTCAGGTGCGACGCTCGTTTACAGCGGCGACAGC
This sequence comes from Mycobacterium sp., assembly GCF_049608025.1. Taxonomy (GTDB): domain Bacteria; phylum Actinomycetota; class Actinomycetes; order Mycobacteriales; family Mycobacteriaceae; genus Mycobacterium. The sequence goes on from NZ_JBMYXC010000023.1 coordinate 9,610, forward strand.
GGCTACTGCGACGCCCTGATCGAACTCGCCACCGACGCCGATGTCTTTCTGTGTGAAGCATCGTGGACACATTCGCCATCGCGGCCCCCCAATTTGCACCTTTCGGGAACCGAAGCTGGGCGGGTCGCCGCCCGCGCCGGTGTTTCCGAACTCCTGCTGACCCACATCCCGCCGTGGACGTCGCGCGAGGATGTGATCAGCGAGGCGAAGGCCGAATTCGACGGTCCCGTGCATGCTGTGGTCTGCAATGAGGCTTTCGAGGTCACGCGCTCCTGAGCGCGCCGGCTACGCACGCTCGCCAACCGTGGCCCGGAGCCGGCCGGGTTACCCGTTAGTGTTGGCCCGTGTCCAGACGAGAAGACGGCAGGCTCGACGACGAACTGCGCCCGGTCACCATCACGCGCGGCTTCACCTCTCACCCCGCGGGGTCGGTGCTGGTGGAGTTCGGCCAGACCCGGGTGATGTGCACCGCGAGTGTCACCGAGGGTGTGCCCCGCTGGCGTAAAGGTTCCGGGCAGGGCTGGCTGACCGCCGAGTACGCGATGCTGCCGGCCGCCACCCACGAGCGCTCGGGCCGAGAGTCGGTCAAGGGACGCGTGGGTGGGCGCACCCAGGAGATCAGTCGACTGGTCGGCAGGTCGCTTCGCGCCTGCATCGATCTGGCCGCGCTGGGTGAGAACACCATCGCGATCGATTGCGACGTGCTGCAGGCCGACGGCGGAACCCGCACCGCGGCCATCACCGGTGCCTACGTGGCGCTGGCCGACGCGGTGACCTACCTGTCCGCGGTCGGCCGCCTGTCGGACCCTCGCCCGCTGTCCTGCGCCATCGCCGCGGTGAGCGTCGGTGTCGTCGACGGCCGCATCCGTGTCGATTTGCCCTACACCGAGGACTCCAGGGCCGAGGTCGACATGAACGTTGTGGTCACCGATACCGGTACGTTCGTCGAGATCCAGGGCACCGGAGAAGGCGCGACGTTTCCGCGGTCGACGCTGGACAAGATGCTCGACGCCGCAATGACGTCGTGCGATCTGCTGTTCGAGGTTCAGCGTCAGGCATTGGAGCTGCCCTATCCGGGCGAGCTGCCCGAGTCGGGTGAGCCCGCGAAGAAGGCGTTCGGAAGCTGACGTCGATGTCCACGCTGCTGGTGGCCAGCCGCAACCCGAAGAAGTTGGCCGAACTGCGCCGGGTGTTGGACACCGCGGGAGCATCGGTCCTGACATTGGTGTCGCTGGACGACGTGGCGCCGTTCGACGAGGCGCCCGAAACAGGGTTGACCTTCGAGGAGAACGCTCTGGCCAAAGCCCGCGACGCTTTCGCGGCCACCGGCGTGCCCGTGGTGGCCGACGATTCCGGGCTCCAGGTCGACGCGCTCAACGGAATGCCGGGGGTGCTCAGCGCGCGTTGGTCAGGACGGCACGGCGACGACGCCGCGAATACCGCCTTGCTCCTGGCACAGCTTCGCGACGTTGCCGACGAGCACCGCGGCGCCGCTTTCGTGTCGGCGTGCGCGTTCGTCTACGGTCCATCACCGACTGATTCCGTAGTGGTCCGCGGTGAGTGGCCGGGCAGCATCGTGCGCGAACTCCGCGGTGACGCTGGATTCGGTTACGACCCGGTGTTCCTACCGGCAGGTTCGGCGAGGACCGCGGCAGAGCTCAGCCCGCAGGAGAAGGATGCGGCATCGCATCGGGGGCGTGCGCTGGCAGCACTGGTGCCGTCGTTGCGGGCGGTCCTCTGAGGTCTCGTCACCCGGTGCAGCGCCCAGGCGGCCGGAATCGTCAGGACCAGCGTTGCGGCGATCAGTACGGGCATCGACCCGGTGAACAGTGGCCAGCCCAGCACAAGATGCATCACCAGCGCCATGGCGGCGGAGTGCAGCAGAAAGATTTCATAGGAGATCTCGCCCAGCCAGACCATCGCCGGGCTGGCCAGTAGCCGCCGATACCAGCCCCGGTCGCCCAGTGCCAGGGGCGCGACCGCCAACGTCGCGATCGCCCCGTACAGCAGCGACTTCGCCACCGGCACCCACGCCGGGTCCGGGCCGAGGATGGCCCCTCCAATCGGCGTGGACACCACCAGATAGAGGGCCACTGCCAGGGGGATCGCCACTGCTGCGGCGCACCGGGTGCCGAGGGTCTGCAGCACCGCCAGTGCCATGCCGCCGGCGAACCAGGCGATATGGGCGGGCAGCCACATGCCTGCCGAGCTGGGCAGCACAGCATCGGAGGCGGTGATGACGATGAGGATGAGCCAGACGGGAGTCACCGCGGCGAGCGCGGCCAGCCCCGCGAGCATGCGTCCGGGCCGCCACCGACCACGGCACAGCAGGTAGGCCAGCGCGGGAAGGGTGACGTAGAAAGCCACCTCGACCGCCATGCTCCACATCTGCGAGAGACCGGGGTGCAGCAGCGTCGTCAAGTAGCTGTCGGTGTAGATCTGGGTGAAGCTCAGATAGCGGAGCAACCCGTGCCACGTCTGTCCGGGGTTGGGTCCTGGCGTGAAGACCGTGTAGATCGCGAACGTCGCCAACACCGCCAGCACGTAGGCCGGTAGCACGCGTCGACAACGGTGGCGGGCGTAGCGGCTCAGCGAGGGCGGCGGGTCACCTGTGGCTTTCGCGCGCACCCATGGCCGGAACAGCAGGAAACCGGACAGCACGAAGAAAATCGCGACGCCGATCTCCAGGCGCGCGTAGACCGCACCGAGGTATCCGTGGTTGAGGTAGCCGGTCGCGAACGCCGCGTGGGTGGCGACGACGAGAAGCGCGGCGACGGCGCGAAGACCGGTGAGAGCAGGGACTCGGGATGATGTCGCGGTCAGATCTGGCGCCGGGGCAGCACCGCGGCGCACCCCGGGACTTGTGGACACCACGCCAAGTATAGCGAGCTCAGAGGCCGAACTGCGTCTTGATGTTCTGGGTCTGGAAGTGCTCGACGATGATGCCTACCAGCGGGATGGTTCCGGCGAGCAGCACGCCGACGGTCTTGGCGATCGGCCAGCGGACCTTGACCGCGAGGTTGGCGGTGAACAACAGGTAGACGAAGTACACCCACCCGTGCACGACCGCGATCCAGCCCAGCGAATCGTCGTTGAAGGCGTACTTCATCACCATCTCGTAGCACAGGGCGATCAACCACAGGCCTGTCGCCCAGGCCAGCACCCGATAGCCCAGCAACGCCTTGCGGATGTTCTCGACGGGTGTGATGGGCGAGGGGGAGTCAGGTGAGCTCACGTACCGCTGCCTTTCGGTTTCATATCAGTCTTGCTTCGCCGCGGAATCATCACCGTCAGCCTTGGCAAGTTCAGCCAGGTAGGCGTTGTACTCACGCAACGTCTGGTCGCCGGTATGGGTCGGGTCGCCGGTATGGGTTGCCGGTCTTGGCCGTTCGGGAAGCAACCCCGCGGGGATCTCGCTGATGGTCTGCTGCGAACGAGGCTCGGGTGGGGTTTCTTCATAGCGGACGAACTTGTAGTAGGCGTACACGCAGAAACCGGCGAACAGCGGCCACTGGAAGGCGTAACCGAGATTCTGGAAGCTGCCTGATGTCGATTCGAATCGTTCCCACTGCCACCATGCCAAGGCGAGGCAGCCGCCGGTGGCGCCGGCCACCAACAGAATGAGCGCCGGCCTCCTACGCCGCGTAGTGGACACCGCTCAACGGTACCGCGTTGCTATCGGAGAGGGTCGACACCGATGCTTGCCTGTATCGCTTTGACCCAATTTTGAACTCCGGTATCGAAATTTCAACTCCGGTAAGGGAAGAAGCGTAACTTGGGCGATGGACCGCAGGTGCACCTTTATGATGCGCGCGCAGGTGCACCTTCATGGTGCGTCGCCAACGTTCAACTCGGCGCACCTGCCGGGGATACGAACTACGAGGTAGGTATCGGGGTAGGTATTGATGAGCACCGCCGCGGAACGGGCTGAGCAGCTGGCGTTGGTTTCCAGACTCAAGGTCACCTATCCAGAGGTTGCGGAATGGCCGATGCCCGATGAGGTGACCCATGATCATTATCTGGCCTACCTGAAGACCAGCCACGATGTCGGTGGCGAGTTGGATGTGCCGAATACCTATGAGAACAAGGAAGAAGAGCAGTGGGAGCTGATGACCTACGTGCTCTGCGAAGCTCTCGGCTGGCGAGGCATCTGGGTTTCCGAGGAACGCCGGCGCTTGGGCAACGTCGATGTCGGGCGAGCGATCTATCTGGGCCTTCCCTATTACACCCGCTGGCTGTGGGCCGTGGGCCGGCTGCTCATCGAGAAGGGGCACCTCAGCTGGGGCGAGTTGACCGACCGGCTGGCCGAGGTTCAGGCCCGCTATGCCGGCGGACTCGAAGGACGGACTCCGGAGGCTGAGCCCAAGTTCGAAGGTGACGGCTCGAAGGTCAAACGCAACAGCCACCACCTCGACGCGGTCGGAATCGGTGATCCGCAGATCTTCGCGGGGAAGGCCGGCCCGGCGAAGTTCAAGGTCGGCGATCGAGTGAAGGTGCGTGAACTGCCCGCGCTGTATTACACCCGGACCCCGGAGTACGCCCGCGGGGCCGAGGGCATGATCGCCGAGGTTACTTATGAGAGTCCGGCGCCGGAGGACGAGACCTGGGATCATGAAGGCGCCAAGCCGGAGTGGTTCTACATCGTGCGGTTCAACCAGGCCGAACTATGGGACTCCTACACCGGGCCCGACAACGACACCCTGCAGACCGAGATCCCCGAGCGCTGGCTGGATTTCGCCGGCTGATTCCGACGGCCACCTTCTTGTCTCGAAAGGAAGCCCAACCAGCTATGTCTGATCACGATCACGATCACGATCACGATCACGATCGCACCGTCAAGCCGATGGTCGAAGAGATCACCGACTTCGAGGTCCTCGAGATCGCGCTGCGCGAGTTGTGTATCGAGAAGGGCCTTTTCACCGCCGACGAGCACCGAGTGTTCACCGAGTACGCAGAGCAGATCGGCCAGACGCCCGCGGCCCGACTGGTGGCCAAGGCATGGCTGGACCCGGAGTTCAAGGAACTGGCGCTCTCCGATGCCAACGCCGCCAGTAGGGAAGTAGGGGTCGACTGGCTGGAACCCACCGGCTTCGGCACACCTAGTGACTTCGTCGCCTTCAAGATCCTGGAGAACACCCCGAGGATTCACCATGTGATCGTCTGCGCGTTGTGCTCGTGCTATCCGCGGCCCATTCTCGGCAACTCACCGGAGTGGTATCGGACCCCGAACTATCGACGTCGGATCGTGCGGTGGCCACGGCAGGTGCTCTCCGAGTTCGGCCTTGCGTTGCCGGAGGGCGTCGAAGTGCGGGTGGAGGACTCCAACCAGAAGCACCGTTTCATGGTCATGCCAATGCGTCCCGGGGGCACGGAGGGCTGGACCGAGGACCAGTTGGCCGAGATCATCACCCGCGACTGCCTGATCGGCGTGGCCCTGCCCAAGCCCGGCGTGACGAGCAACATCATCACCAAGACCCGTCCGGCCATCCGACCGATCGCCGAGTGACTGACGTGGAGAACCAGAACCGCCGCGCCTCAAAGGAATCGCGCTCAGCGGAGCGCATCGGCGCCGGTGTGCTCGAGCAGATCGTGGAGCGCAATCAAGTGTGGCCGGTCATGGCGGCGAAGTACGGTGTCGAGAACCCGCTGCCGCCGTGGAAGACCAGTCTGGACGGCGTGTGCGATGCTCTCGACCGCTCCTGCAGCGGCCGAGAAATCAACTTCACGTTCAAAGAACGCCGTGATGAGGAAGATGCGCTATCTGCCACCAAGTACGCCGGACTGCCCTATCCGGAGAACCAGTTGGTGGCACTAGCGCACTCGCTGCTGGACCGTGGCGTCATCGACGAGGAAGAGCTGCTCGCGCGCCTTACCAGCATCCGGGCCAGGCTGGAAGCCTGAGTGTGCTGCGATTCCGGTGCTGTCTCGCAACTGTGACTGATCGGCACGCGCGCAGGGAACGCCCACCTCACGCCCAGTTGGCGAAGGAGTTCAGCAGGCAATGAACGACCAGAACGTGAAAGTCGCAGTCGTTCAAGCAGGCTCGATTCTTGGCGATACCTCCGCAACGATCGACAAACTCGAAGTGTTCACCGCCGAAGCCGCCGCAGCAGGTGCGCGGTTGGTCCTCTTCCCCGAAGCTTTTCTGGGCGGCTACCCTCGCGGCGAGACTTTCGGAGCCAAAGTCGGCTCACGGACCGCCGAAGGGCGCGAGGCCTACCGTCGATATTGGGAAGGTGCCATTGACGTTCCCGGCGACGAGGTTCGGCGCCTGGCGGAGATCGCGTCGGCCAATCGGCTTTACCTGATCACCGGTGTTCTGGAACGGGACGGCGGGACGATCTACTGCACGGTGCTGTTCTTCGGCCCGGACGGTGCGCTACTCGGTAAGCACCGCAAGCTCATGCCGACCGCTGCGGAGCGGGTCATCTGGGGGTACGGTGACGGCTCCACGATGCCGGTATTCGACACCGGCATCGGCAAGGTCGGCGCGGTCATCTGCTGGGAGAACTACATGCCTCTCCTGCGATTTCACATGTATGCGCAAGGAATTCAGATCTACCTGGCGCCGACTGCCGACAATCGCCCCGAGTGGGCGCCGTCGATGCAGCACATCGCGCAGGAAGGACGCTGTTTCGTGCTGGCGTGCAACCAGTTCACGAAGTTGGCTGATTACCCGCAGTCCCATCCAAGGCCCGGGGGCGCGGGCCCAGACACCGTGATGTCCAACGGCGGCAGTTGTATCGTCGCACCGAGTGGCCAGTTCTTGGTTCCGCCCGCAAAGGACGGCGAGCAGATTCTTTACGCCGATCTCGACTTCGGGGAGATCGCCCGTTGGAAATTCGATTTCGATGTCGTCGGCCATTACTCGCGGCCGGACGTCTTCGAACTCCATGTTGACACGGACCCCAAGCCGGTAGTGAAGGCCACCAGGTCGCCGGCCGGGGTATCCCACGCACTGCCGGCGCCAGGCTCGGAGGGCATCAGGGATGGCGGATGTGAATGAACCACCGGGGCAATCGGTTCCACACCTCACCCTGACCTCATGCATTGGCCCCGCAACGAACACGGGACCCAGGAGTTGGCGATGAAGACATTCCACCCGACTTACGAGCGGGTCCTCAGGGCTCGACGACCGCAGGACTTCGCCCCGCCTTCGGTGCGGTACTCGCTTCGGTGGCGCCGCCCGGTGCCCGAGTTGGTCGCTGACTGGTTCGGCCTGCAAGGCCCACAACCCGGGGGTGTCGCGTCACAACACTTCGTGGCGCACATGCGCGACGCCTTTTCGGATCCGTGCCCGCCCGAGGCATTCGAGGTAATGGTCTGCTCACGCGACGAGGCGGGTCAGGCCGCGACGATCGTGGTCGGCTACTGGACCTCGACCCTGGCGCACGCCACCTGGTCGCGCAACTCCCGGTGGGCGCGCTGGTGGCATTCGGAGGACCCGCGCGCCGACGGTGTCGGTTACTGGCGTGAAACGCTCATCTGTCCCTACGATCGCCATGAAACCATCTACTCGCAAGATTCCTATCGGATTGGTCTGGGGCGCACCCCCGGCACCGACATCGTTCAGATCACCGACAACGGATACCCCGGGGCGGCCCGAGATCGTTTCCCGATCACCGCCGTCGAGGACATTGCATCGCCGTTGGGCGTCGCTGTTCGCTACGACGAATCGATCAACCCGCAGGGGCGTCGCGTCTTCGTGCTGAACCCGCTCAATACGCTGGTGATGCGATCGGGGCAGTTCTGGCATGATTCCGAACCTGAGCAAGCCCAGGACTACGAGTCGGCGCTGCGCCCAAAACTCGACCGTGGGATGGACTACCTCGCCGCGCAACCCGACACCGGGTGCATCTACCTGCGGCAAATGACCAACGTCGACACAGATTTCGGACAGCGGCGCGAGACGTCGGTGTACGCCGCCTTCCAGGACTACGCGGGTCTGGAGTCGTGGGCGGCCGACCACCCGACCCATCACGCCATCTATGGGCATCAGGTCGCGATGGGACACAAGTACGGCGCGCGCCGCGATGTCATCACCTGGCACGAGGCGTTCGCTCTGCCGGCCAACAATCGCTTCGAATACATCAACTGTGCGCCGGGTACCGGGATGACCCGTGTCGGTCCGACCTGTGCATGATGTCCGGCGGCAGCACCTACCGGCGACCGTTAGCCGGCCACTCAACCTGCAACAGTTGGCAACCCCGACGATCCGGCAATGTTTGTCTACGAGTTGTTTATCCTGACCTTGACCAGAACAACGACGACCAGAACAACGACGACCAGAACAACGACGACCAGAACAACGACGACCAGAACAACGACGAGACCCTGAGACGTACCCCAGACTACTGAGCTGAGGTGGCCGCCACCGTGGCGAGGCGCAGATCGACCCCGCATCGGATTAAGCGGATACTGACGCTCATCAGCGGCCGACTGCCCGACACACCTGAGTTCGGATCTCGGCTGTGGGACTCCGCCGCAGCAGGCCGCCGCCGCCGACGCATACTCGCCGGATTCGTCGCGTTCATAGCGCTCGGTGACGTGATCGGCATTGCGGTGTTCTGGCTCATCGTGGCCGTAGCCGTCCCAGAACCCAATATCTTCAGCCAGGCACCGGCGTGGCTGACCTTCGGCGTCGCCCCGGGCTACGCAGTGGGCGCTATCGTCGTCGGCGTCATCTGGGTCAAACGACGGCTCTCCGAGGCGGTGGGCTGGTCAATCCAGGGACGCCCGCCGACCCGCGCAGATCAGAGCAATACCCTCCTGGCGCCGTGGCACCTGGCCCGAATTCATCTTCTTCTATGGGGTGTCGGCGCAGCGCTGCTGACCACGCTCTACGGGTTGGTCGATATTAACTTCATTCCCAAGGTGTTGTTCAGCATCGGTTTCACCGGGGTCATGACGGCGACGAACTGCTACCTGATCACCGAGTTCGCGCTGAGACCGGCCGCAGCACAAGCCATCGCGGCCGGGCACCCGCCAGGGTGGTTGACCATCGGCGTCATGGGCCGACTCATGACCGTGTGGATCCTGGGCTCGGGGATACCCGTTTTGGGAATCGCGCTGTCCAGCGTCGTCAGCCTGAATTTGCACATCGACACCCGCCACCAATTCGTCGTCGGGCAGCTGGTCCTGGCCACCGTCGCGCTGATCTTCGGGTTCACCCTGATGTGGATTGTCACCTGGCTCACCACCAGCCCCCTACAGGGGGTCCGGGCCGCCTTGAAACGTGTGGAACAGGGTGATCTGAGCACCGATCTGGTGGTGTTCGACGGAACCGAACTCGGCGAATTGCAGCACGGGTTCAACTCCATGGTGCAGGGCCTACGAGAACGCGAACGAGTGCGCGACCTGTTCGGCCGCCATGTCGGGCGTAAGGTAGCCGCCGACGCCGAGCAACAACGCATCGCGTTGGGCGGAGAAGAGTGCCATACGGCCGTGTTATTCGTCGATGTAGAGGGCTCCACCACGTTGGCCGCCACCCATCCACCTTTGGAAGTGGTGGAACTGCTGAACCGGTTTTTCGCGGTTATTGTCGACGAGGTCGACCGCCATCAGGGATCGCTCAACAAATTCGTCGGTGATGCCGCACTTGCGGTGTTCGGCGCACCCACGCACTTGCAACAACCCGAGGAAAATGCGCTCGCGGCAGCGCGGACCATTTCGCGCCGCCTCAGCGACGAGGTCCCTGAGTGCGCAGCCGGGGTAGGTGTGGCGGCGGGCACCGTCGTGGCCGGAAACGTCGGCGCGCGGGAGCGCTTCGAGTACACCGTCATCGGCGATCCGGTCAACGAAGCGGCACGGCTGAGCGACATGGCCAAACTCACGCTCGGTCGGTTACTCGCCTCCGAGATTGCGGTCAATGCCGCCAGTGAGGACGAGCGCGAGCAATGGGTACTCGGCGACGAGGTGGTGCTCCTCGGTCGCCCCACTCCGACGCGACTGGCCGCCCCGGCCGTCCCCGGTTGGGGAAAGACCGGTCCGAAGAGTTTTCTTGGGCGCAAACTCGAAGAAATGATCAGATACGCAACTCCCTGATTCACCACACCCTGATTCACCACACCCGGACATGCCACACCCGGACATGCCACGTATTGAAATGCCGGCCACTGATATGCGAGCGCTATCGATCGCGCGCTACGATCAGCACGCTGCGGGCGTGGCGAAATTGGCGATACGCGCGGGCTTTAGGTGCCCGTGTTCGAAAGAACGTGTGGGTTCGAGTCCCACCGCCCGCACCATCGCGCCAGGTCGCGCACGCGCGCGCACTCTTGCGGTAGCACGCCGCATTGAACCTGTGTGATCCCGCTCACTGTTCGCCGTTCGGAACGGCCTGCCCACAGCACGTCAATTTCGAGGCCGCCGTCTGTAACCATGGGGCATCTGATCCGCCGGAACCGGGGAGCCCCCACGCATGAACGATATGAAGTTTCTGGAGTTGCACGGCGACCGCGTCGCCTACCGCGATGTCGGCAACGGCGACGAAGTCGTTCTGCTGATTCACGGGATGGCGGGAAGTTCCGAGACCTGGCGAGCGGTGATACCCCAGCTGTCGCGGAAATACCGTGTCGTCGCGCCGGACCTGCTGGGGCACGGTCAATCCGCCAAGCCCAGGAGCGACTACTCCCTCGGCGCATTCGCGGTGTGGTTGCGGGACTTGCTCGACGAGCTTGGCATCGCGCGGGTGACAATCGTCGGTCAATCGCTCGGTGGTGGCGTGGCCATGCAGTTCGTCTACCAACATCCCGATTATTGCGGGCGCCTGGTGTTGGTCAGCAGCGGCGGCCTCGGTCCGGACGTGGGCCGGACTCTTCGCCTGCTGTCAGCGCCGGGAGCCGAGTTGATCATGCCGATCATTGCGCCGCAATCGGTGGTACGGGCCGGCAATAAGCTTCGCGCCTGGCTGTCTGCGGCCAGCATTCAATCTCCGCGCGGCGCTGAGATGTGGAGTTCCTATTCATCGCTGGCGGATCAGCAGACCCGCCAGGCCTTCCTGCGCACGCTTCGGTCGGTGGTCGATTACCACGGGCAGGCGGTGAGCGCCTTGAATCGTCTGCACCTGACATCCGAGCTGCCCACCATGGTCATCTGGGGCGACCAGGATCGCATCATTCCCGTCGAGCACGGCTACGCCCTGCGCCAGGCACGCCCGGAATGCCGGCTCGAGGTACTCCCCGGCGTGGGCCATTTCCCGCAAGTCGAGCGGTCCAGCGATGTCGTGGACCTACTCGACGACTTCATCGTCACGACGAGCCGGCCGACCCTCGCGGCCTCGCCGATTGCCGATCCGCTGCCCCGGTAAGGGGCATTGGCACCCCTGCCCCGGTAAGGGGCATTGACACACCCGCCCCGGTACCGGGCATTGACCGCCGGTGCGCGTCAGTCCACCGACAACGGGCGATGCTCGATGAGTTCGCGCAGCCCGCCGGTGCCGAGTCGCTCACGGAATGCCTGCACTGTGTAGCCGATCACCATCGCGTCGGTTCTTGCCCGCACCGTCGCGTTGCGCGGCAGGTGAAACAGCGGACCGATTTCACCGAAGTAGTCACCCTCGCTGGCTACCTTGAGCAGTTCCTCTTCGCCATCGGCCAATTCGCGCACCATCTCGACCTCGCCCTCGGCCACGACATAGATCAGGTCGCCCATCGTGCCCTGCTCGAAGAGCACTTCCTCGGCCTCCAACTCCACCGTCTGGGGCTCGCGGTCGGTGGACGCAAACTCCGGTACCAGCTCGACGATACGATCGGCCAACGGCAGGATCCTGCTGTCGTGAGTGGCGACGACGACCATCCGGTCACCGGTGGCGAGTTCGCGGATCAACCGAAGCACCTCTTCGACCTGGATGAAGTCCAGATGCGCCGTCGGCTCGTCGGCCAGCACGAGGGGCGGATCCAGGGCTATTGCCCGCGCGACCGCGACGCGCTGTTGCTGCCCTCCACTCAGATCGCCGGGATGGTGGGCCATCCGGTCCTTCAGGCCAACGCGCGTCAGCAGTTCCTCGGCCTTTTTCCGCGCCTCGCGGCGGGGGATGCCGGCCGCAGTCATCGGCACCATCACGTTCTCCAGCGCGGTCAGGCTGGGCACCAGGTTGAACGCCTGAAAAACGATGCCCACCGTGTCGCGCCGGTAGGTGGAGAGTTCGGCGGTGTCCAGCGAGGTGACCTCGACGTCGCCGAACTTGATCGCCCCGGCGTGCGGATGCAGGATTCCGCCCAGGCAGGACAGCAATGTGGTCTTCCCGCAACCGCTGGGGCCCAACAGAATCACCAGCGAGCCGGCGGCCACGTCGAGGTTGAAGTCATCGATCGGCCGGACTGCTTGTCCGCCCATGGTGTACTCGACCACCAGATTCTGGATGGACAGATCGCCCACGATTAGGGACCTCCGAATGCTAGCGCGGGATCGACGGACACCGCGCGGTGAAGTCCGGTGGCGCTGGCCGCCAGACCGATCACGACGGCGATCACAGGTAGCGCCACGAAGGCCTCCCCGGGGACGATGACCTGCATCGGGAACAGCGGTGCCAGCAGCTTCGACAACCCGACGCCGACGAGGGCGGCCAGCAGTGCCACGATGACCGACTGCATGGCCAGACCTGCGGCGACGTTGCGGGTGGGGACGCCGATGGCCTTGAACACCGCGAAGTCGCGTAATCGCTCGAGCGCGGAGAGGTAAATCACCGAACCCACGATCAACGCTGCCACGATCCACAGGAGAACCGCCACGATCGTGATCGCATCGACGGCCACCTTGAGCGGTCGCAGCAGATCGGCGATCGCGCCGTCTCGGTCGAAGGACTGATAGCCCTCGGGAACCTCATTGAGATTGCCGCGGATACCGATCGAGGAGACCAGCGGCTGACCGCCGTACACCAGTTCCTGGGCGCCGGCGGTGGTCAAGAAAATGTTGGGCAGGTTGGCCAGCGCGGTGGAGTTCTCCACGATGCCGACGACGCGCAGCTTGGTCGATGCGATTTCGATGTCGTCGCCCACCTGGCGTCCGAGCGTACTCGAGACTGCGACCTCGTCAGGTGTTGACGGCGCCCGCCCCTCCGAGGTGACCGGCATGCCCGGGCCGCGCTCGGGTGCGCCGAACAAGTCGGCATTGCGCGTCTTGTCACCCTCGGTGATGGTGCCGCCGGCGTAGGCCAACGGAGCTGCCGCGACGACGCCGGGGGCGGCGACGATCCGCCCGAGTTCGGTCGGCGCGAACGGCGTCGCTCCGACGAAGGGGCCGGACGCACCTTCTTTGACCAGGTACATGTCGACGCCGATCGCGTCGACGGTCCGTTCGGCCTCCACCCGGAAGCCGTTCGCGAGCCCGGTGAGTACCAGCGTCATCGCAAAAATGATGGCGGTACTGAGGACGGCTATCACAAAGCGCCGTTTGCGCCACTGCATGTCGCGCAGCGCGGCGATGAGCATGCCCGCGAGATTACCTGACCTGCGGGCCGCGGTGTCGGGGTGGTCGTCGCTGCCGGGTTCCGGGTGGAGAAGCTGCCGGGCTCTGGGGGCAGAACCCGCCTGCCGAGCCGTGATTCAGTCCGGCCGCCGGCTTTGCCCCAGTAGTTCCCGCACCGCGCGCATCGGCGCCCATCGTGACGATGTGCGCGGAGGTCGGCGGACCGCGTACGGCCAGGGTTGGTTCCGTTCGGGAACGGATTCCGCGCGTTCGGATTTGAGTTGTGTTCGCAGGTGAGCGCGTAGGTCGTGAAGGTCGGGATCGGTCCAGCGGTTGACTGATTCAACCGCGTCGTCGGTGAGATCGTAGAGTTCCCACTGATCATCGAGCGGGTCGCTGCGGTATGTCTGGCCACCCATCCCGTCGGCGGCCAGATGCCGCACTCCCGGCTCGGTCCACGTGCCGGGGTCGTCGAATGTGCGCACCAGTTTCCACAGATGCCCGAGGCCGCCGGCCGCGGCGGATTCGTTCACGCGCAGAATCAATCCTTCGAAATTGGCTGCCGTGTGGGCTGGAATTCGGATACGCAGTGGTGCAGGTGGATTCGAAGTCAGCTTCAACGCGCGTGCCAATCCGGAGGCGCCGGTATCGCCCTCCAGCATGTTGTCGCGGGTCATCAAGTACACGGCGCGACTGTCGTCGGCCGGTGCGCCGTCGATCACCGGCATCAGGTCGCGCCCAGGCAGCGGGTGCACCTCCGAGAAAGACTTGCCCAGTTCGGCAGCAACCGCGTCGACGTCGATGCCCGCGGCCGACAACAGCGTCGGCACCAGGTCGACATGTGAGGTTGGCGCCGTCACGGTGCGCGCCGGCGTCGGGTGTTGTCCAACCCTGGCGATGACGAAGGGCACCCTGGTCGCCTCGTCGTAGAGGTTGAACCATTTCTGATGGAGCCCGCCATGGGCGCCGAGCAGGTCGCCATGGTCGGCAGTGCGCACCAGAACCGTGTCATCGGGCCCACCGTCTGCTCCGCTGTTCGTCGAACCCTCGGTGACCGCACGGCGCACCCGGTCGATCGGGGAGTCGACTTCGGCGTGCAACCGGTAGTAGAGATCCCGGTACCGCTGAGCGTTGCGTTTGTAGGTGCGGGCAACCGCCCGTGCTGGACCGTAACCGGAGTAATAGGCCTCCCGGAAGGCGATCTGGGCGGCCGGCTTGGTGGAGAGATCCTCTTCCTCGGTGGGTGCGGGCGGGATAGGAGGCGGGTCCAGGGGCGACGGCTGCATCGGGTTACGCCGCACCCAGGCCGGGAACAGCACGATGTCATGGGGGTTGACGAAGCTGGCCACCAGCAGGAACGGACGTAGCGCGGTGGCATCCCCAGCCCGGCGCCGCGCGTATCGGTCCTCGAGCCAGGTAACCACACGGTCGGCGATCAGCGGGTCGCGACGGATTCCGGCGTCGGCGAGCTTTGCTCCGTGCGGCTCCGGGCCCACCCAGCCCGAGAAGCCATAGGGGTCAAGCGGATCGGCATCCAGGTAGCGGCGCACCGCGTCAGCATCGACGGCCCCGCGCTCATCGTTGGTGGCCAGGGACTCTCCGGTGGCCGGGTCGGTGAGGTCGGCGTGGGTGATATGCCACTTACCGTCGTAGTGGGTGTCATAGCCGGCCGCGCGAAACCAGTTGCCGAGCGTGGGGACCTCGCCACGGCGTAACCAGCGCAGCCGAGAATCGTCGTAGGCCTTGCCGATGCCGTCGGTCTGGGTGACGCCGTGCAGATCCGGATATTGGCCGGTGAAGATGGTCGGGCGGCTGGGCACGCAGGCCAGCGAGCCGGTGTAATGACGGACGAAACTGACACCGTGCTCGTCAAACCACCCTCTGCCGCGCAGCGTTTCGTCACGCCAGGCGCTGACCGGCTCGGTTTCGTAGGGTGGGGCGGCGCGTTCCTCATCGGTCATCACGATGACGATGTCGGGCTGGTCAGCGCTCATGTCTTCCTCTCAAGGTGGGTCGCCAGCGAGTTCAGCAAGGGCTCGGATCGCTTCGCGATCACGCGCGCGCCGACACGTTCGACGATCGGGCGGAGTGCACGGGGCCGGATTCGGACGGTGCTGGTGAGCGTCACGGTGGTCCGGCCCTGGTCGTCGGGACTCAGATTCCACCGGTTCGACGCCGACAACATCGGGGGCAACCCGGAGATGTCGTAGGCGAGCAATCGTTGCGGGGCGAACGCCGTGATCGTTTCGACCAACGTGTCTCGGCCCACCTGCACCCGCCGGGTCATGCCGATCGGGTCCGTGTCTTCACCGGTGTTGATGACGCACGAGTGATCGATGCCCTCGGCCCACGAACTCAGGGATCCGAAATCGGCCAGTACCGCCCAGATAGATCCAGGGCTGGCGGCGATTGTTCGGGAGCGGCTGACATCGGCCATCTCCCCATCCAACTCTGTCTGGCGCCGGGCCGCCAGGTCAGGTCCGGCGCACGGCCGGCAATCACGAGATCGGCACATAGATCTCGGTACTGTCGGATCTCCCGCGCAGGGTGGTCTGCCCACGGGGTTTCCAACATGCACGCTCAGCGTGCTGCGACCGTGCCATCGCCGCACCGGAACACAGCGCTCTGCCGTCGAATTCCTTGGCACGGTCGGCTAATCGCGCCGCTTCGTTCACCGCGTTGCCGATCACGGTGTACTCGTAGCGGTTCTCGGCGCCGATGTTCCCGGCGAACACGGGACCCGCCGATACTCCGATACCGAAGTCCACCGGAAGGCGGCGCAATTCCGCGGCCAGCGCGCGCGCCGCCGACAGCGCCGCCGATGCGGGCTCGGGGATGCTCAGCGGGGCGCCGAACACCGCCAGTGCCGCATCTCCCTGGAACTTGTTGATCAGGCCGTGTCGCTTGTCGACGGCCGCGACCACGATTTGGAAGAAATCGTTGAGCAGGCGCGCGATCTCGTGGGGTTCGTGGGCGATCGCCAGTTGGGTCGAATCCACCAGGTCGACGAACAGGACCGCCACATCGCGTTCATCGCCCGACGGTGATTCGTTCTGTTCGACGGCGCGCCGGGCAACTTCCTCGCCCACGTGACGCCCAAAGAGGTCGCGCAGTCGGTCGCGTTCCCGCAGTCCTGCGACCATTGAGTTGAAGCCCGCTTGCAGTCGGCCGATTTCAGACCATTCGTAGACATCGATGGTCTGGTTGATGAGGCCCTTCTCGACGTCGGCCATGGCCTTGACCACCTGGTGGACCGGGTCGGAAATCGACATCGACACCACGATCGTCGCCCGGAGCCCAAGCACCACCGCGACCAGCGCCAATACCAGAAGCGCGAGTTCTGTCCGGGTGGAGTCCTCGAGCAGCCAGCCGTTGGACCGCATGACCAGCAGCATGGCGATCGCCAACCCGGGCAGCGCTGTGCACACCGTCCACATCAGGAGAAGCCGGGCACGCACCCCCGGTGCGACCGGGTGCCTCAGGTCGACCGGCACGCCGGCCAGCAGCGGGCGAAGTGTTCGCAGCGTGAACAGGAATCCGGTGCACACATTGGCGATGGCACCGAACAGTATCGCCGAAACGATGACGGTGAGGACCGCCGGATCCGCGTCGAGGTTGAGCGGCACCAGGACTGCCGCGGCCAGGGCCCACGGCGCGACCGTGATGGCCGACTGTCGCCGGGTCGTCTTGGTCGCCGAGCTGAGCTGGGCGTCGGTAGGTGTCAGCCCCGCGCTCACCCACTGGAGCGACGGCGCGATGATCAGCGCCGCGGCCGTGGCCACCGCGATGGTGCCGACGACGCTGAGCGCCACGAGGGCAATGACGTTGCCTGGCGTGACGACGCTGGGGCCGATCAGCGAGACTACGATCGCGACTACTTCGGCCACTGTCAGCACGTAGGCCGAGGTGAGACCCGCAGCGTAGCGGATGAGCAGGCGGCGCGGCCTCACCCGCCGAAGGTAACATTCAGCGACGAAGCATTCCGAGGACGTGCCGCGAAGCTCTCAGGGAGACGCAGTTATGCCAGGCGGCATGAGTTTCGAACTGACCGATGATCAGGAGTTGATCCGCAGGTCGGTCGCCGAGCTGGCGGGCAGGTTCGACGAACAGTATTGGATGCAGAAGGACCTTGCCCACGAGTTCCCGGGCGAGTTCTACGACGCCATCGCCAAGGGCGGCTGGCTGGGCATGACCATTCCGGAGCAGTACGGGGGCCACGGCCTAGGGCTCACCGAGGCCACCCTGCTGTTGGAGGAGGTCGCGCGATCAGGTGCTGCGATGAATGGCGCCAGCGCGATCCACCTGTCGATTTTCGGTATGCAACCGGTGGTAAAGCACGGCTCCGACGAACTGAAGGCCTCGACACTGCCGCGGATCGTCGACGGCGAACTGCACGTCTGCTTCGGTGTCACCGAACCCGGCGCTGGTCTGGACACGTCACGCATCACGACCTTCGCCGAACGTGAGGGCGACACCTACCGCATCAACGGCCGCAAGGTCTGGATTTCCAAGGCCCTCGAGTCCGAGAAGATCCTGCTGCTGACCCGTACCCAGCCCTATGACGCCGTCGGGTCCGGCGGCGCCAAGAAGACCGACGGCATGACGCTGTTCCTGACCGACTTGGACCCCGACCACGTTGACATCCGGCCGATCAAGAAGATGGGGCGCAACGCGGTCAGCTCGAACGAACTGTTCATCGACGATCTGATCGTGCCGATCGAGGACCGGGTCGGCGAGGAGGGCAAGGGCTTCGAGTACATCCTCGACGGACTCAACCCCGAGCGGATGCTGATCGCGGCCGAGGCGTTGGGAATCGGGCGCGTCGCACTGCAGAAGGCTGTGACGTACGGCAACGAGCGCGTCGTCTTCAACCGTCCCATCGGGATGAATCAGGGGCTGCAGTTCCCGTTGGCTGATTCGCTGGCCCGCCTCGATGCCGCCGAACTAGTCCTGCGCAAGGCGACCTGGCTCTACGACAACGACAAACCCTGTGGGCGGGAGGCGAATACGGCGAAGTATCTCTGTGCCGACGCGGGCTTCGATGCTGCTGACCGCGCTCTGCAAATGCATGGTGGCATGGGCTACTCCGAGGAATATCACGTGTCGCGGTACTTCCGAGAGGCGCGCTTGATGAAGATCGCCCCGGTGAGCCAGGAGATGATCCTCAATTTCCTGGGCGAGCACGTCCTGGGCCTTCCGCGCAGCTACTGAGCATGGTGATGTGAACAGGTGACTGAACCAGAACTTCCCGTCGCGCCGCTGGCGGGTGTCACCGTCGTCGCCATGGAGCAGGCCGTCGCCGCTCCGATGTGTACCCGGGTGCTGGCTGATTTCGGCGCGCGCATCATCAAGGTGGAGAACCCCGACGGGGGTGACTTCGCCCGCGATTACGACGACGTCGTCAACGGGCCGGGCGGTCTGGGGGCCCACTTCGTGTGGTGCAACCGCGGTAAGGAGTCGGTGACCCTCAACACGAAGTCACCGGCGGGGATGGAGCTGATGCACCGGTTGCTCGACCGCGCCGATGTGTTCGTGTCGAATCTCGCGCCGGGGGCGACGGCCCGGCTGGGGATCGCGCCGGCTGACCTCGCGCAGCGTCACCCCGGTGTCATTCCCGTCGAGATCGATGGATACGGGTCCGGCGGGCCGCTGTCCCACAAGCGCGCCTACGACCTTCTGGTGCAGGCCGAGGCGGGTTCCTGTGCGATCACCGGCTATCCGGGCATGCCCGCGAAACCTGGGCCCGCGATGGCCGATTTCACGACGGGTCTCTATGCCGCCCTGTCGATTCTGGCGCTGTTGTTCGGGCGCGCCAACCGGCCCGCGGGGGCCGCGACGCCGTCGGTCGAACTGAGTCTGTTCGACGTGATGACCGACGTGATGGGCTACGCGCTGACGTACACCCAGCACACGGGAGTCGACCAGCAGCCGCTGGGTGTGGCTTCGCCCGCCGTGGCGCCCTATGGCGCGTTCGCCACCCGCGACGGTCAGGTCGTCGTTCTCGGTACCACCAACGACCGCGAATGGCAGCGGGTCGCTCGCGAGATCATCGAGCGACCCGACCTCGCCGACGACCCACGGCTTGCCACCAACCCCGGGCGCTGTGCGCACCGCGAGATCCTCGACGAGGCGCTCGGCACTTGGTGTTCCCAACACGATCTCGCCGACATTCAGATGACGGCCGACCAAGCGGGGATCGGCAACTCCCGTTACAACCTGCCCAGTGACGTGGTGGGGCATCCCCACCTGGCCGCGCGCGATCGCTGGCGGACCGTCGCCACGTCCCGAGGTGACATTCGTACCTTGCGGCCGCCGCCGGTGATCAGCGACTTCGAGCAGCCGATGGGGCCGGTGCCGGGGCTGGGTCAGCACACCGACGCGGTACTGGGTGAATTGGGTCTGACGGAAGAGGAATTGGCTCGGCTGCGGGCCGATCGGGTGATCGGGCCGAGGCCCAGATCGGAGCAGAAGTGATGCGGGAAGCGGTCATCGTAGGAGCCGTGCGTACGCCCGTCGGCAAACGCAACGGCGAGCTGTCCGACCAGCATGCTGCCGATCTGTCGGCGGTGGTGCTCAACGAGCTCGTGGAACGCACCGGGGTTCCCCCCACGATCATCGATGACGTGGTGTGGGGTTGCGTTTCCCAGGTGGGTGACCAGTCCAGCAACATCGGCCGGTATGCGGTACTGGCGGCGGGCTGGCCCGAACACATCCCGGGTACCACGGTCAACCGGGCCTGCGGATCCAGCCAGCAGGCGCTGGATTTCGCCGTGCAGGCGGTGATGTCGGGGCAGCAGGACGTCGTGGTGGCCGGGGGAGTGGAGGTGATGAGCCGGGTGCCGCTGGGCTCCGCGCGCGCCACCGGTATGCCCTACGGTCCGAAAGTCCTTGCCCGTTATGGCGGCTTCTCGTTCAACCAGGGCATCGCCGCCGAAATGATTGCACGGCAATGGAACTTCTCGCGCACCCGACTCGACGAGTATTCGGCGCAGTCCCACGAGCGGGCGGCGGCTGCGCAGGATGCCGGGGCGTTCCGGGAACAGATCGTGCCGGTCTTCACCCAGGGCGGCGTCGTCGTCGACGACGAGGGTATTCGGCGCGGGACGACGCCGCAGAAACTTTCCGGGCTGAAGCCGGCATTCACCGACGACGGCGTGATCCATGCCGGGAACTCTTCTCAAATCTCCGACGGCGCGGCAGCCTTACTCGTCATGACCTCCGAGAATGCGGTCACGCTCGGGGTGACCCCGCTGGCGCGCTATTGCGCCGGTGCGGTCACCGGGGCCGACCCCAGGCTGATGCTGACCGGGCCGATTCCAGCGACCGAGAAGGTCTTACACAAGGCCGGCGTGGACCTGGACGACATCGGTGTGTTCGAGGTCAACGAGGCGTTCGCGCCGGTCCCGCTGGCGTGGCTGGCCGACACCGGCGCCGATGCGAGCAAGCTCAACCCGCTCGGCGGTGCGATCGCGCTGGGTCACCCGCTCGGCGCGTCGGGCGCGGTGCTGATGACGCGGATGGTCCACCACATGCGGGACAACGGAATTCGTTACGGTTTGCAGACCATGTGCGAGGGCGGCGGTACGGCCAACGCGACGGTGGTCGAGTTGATCGGATAAGCAGGACGGCGATTTGGGTGCAGTTGGTCGCTCACAGCGTGACCAACTGCACCGAAATCACAGGCGTTGCAGCGCGAAAGTCCAGAACTGGGTGCCGGGCGGGCCGTTGAAACAGCCCACGTCGTAGACGGAATTGATGGTTCCGGCCAGGGAGACCGCGTCCCAGGAGTAAGTGTCGCGGCTCGGCAGGTTGTAGCCGATGCAGCGCACGCCATCGGGGACGTCCACGGTGAACGAGTAGCGGCCGTCGACCAGGAAAGCCTTACTCACGTAGCCGGCATAGAAGTTCAGTCGCGGTATTCCAGAGGCGTAGACGCAGTCCGGGTCGCGTGGGACACACAACGAGACGAACCAGACCCACGAAGCCTGGGTATACCGGTTGGTGAGAACGTCGTAGTTGCCCAACCGCATGGCGGCCGGGGCGGGCGGTGCGAGCATCATCGCACTCACCATGAGCGCCGCGGCTGCGGTGGCGGCCTTCGAGAGCCTCAACACTCTTCTCAACGACAGTCTTCTCAAATTCTTTTTCTCAACTTCTTCGCGACGATCACCCTGGATTCTTACACCGCTGTTCATCAAACCACTTGGGCCGTCTTCCTCGGTCCGAATCGACCGACTCTGCCGCGGAGCTTGGTGTGCGCAGCCCATCATGGCCGGTCAGTCGTCTGCGGTGGCTCATTCCGGTCGGGGATCGGCCCTGTTAGCGACGTCCACCCAAGGGCCGGCGCCGGGTGCCGAGGGCGAGTCCTGCGGTCCCACCGATGGGCGCTGGGAGGTACTGGACACACAGGTCAACAGCGTCGGGGCCGCGCGGCCGATCCAAACTGGCGGTGTCCTGAATGCCAAAGGACACCCAATTGGGGCCGCCGGTGTGGCAAAGTGCGTCACGTTGTTCCAACCAGTCGCGAGGCGGTGCCGTGAACCAGGGGTCACGGCAGCAGAATCGGGCTGGCGAACAATGCTTGGCAGACCGACTGCCGTATCGGTCGTCGTGATCTTGGAGGGAACCCACAGTTAATGGCGGTTAAGGGGCCGGAGCGCTGGTCGACCGGCATCACCATGCCGAACGGGGTGACCGGCGCCATGCGGGCTGTCGGCGGGTTCTTCGCGATGGCGCTCGATGCGGTGAAGTACCTGTTCGTCAGGCCGTTTCAGCTGCGGGAGTTCTTGGAGCAGTCGTGGTTCGTGGCAAAGGTGTCGCTGGCGCCGACGGTGTTGGTGGCGATCCCGTTCACGGTGCTGGTGTCGTTCACGCTGAACGTTCTGCTGCGGGAGTTGGGCGCGGCAGATCTCTCGGGTGCGGGTGCGGCCTTCGGAGCGGTCACCCAGGTTGGCCCGATGGTGACAGTGCTGATCGTGGCAGGGGCAGGAGCCACGGCGATGTGTGCCGACCTGGGGTCGCGCACCATCCGCGAGGAGATTGACGCGATGGAGGTGCTGGGTATCAACCCGGTCCAGCGCCTGGTCACGCCCCGGATGCTAGCTGCGGGGCTGGTGGCGCTCCTGCTGAACAGCCTGGTGGTGATCATCGGCATCCTCGGGGGTTACTTCTTCTCGGTTTTTGTTCAGGACGTCAACCCGGGTGCTTTCGCGGCCGGGATCACCTTGTTGACCGGGGTTCCGGAAGTGCTCATCTCGTGTGTGAAGGCGGCACTGTTCGGGGTGATCGCCGGGTTGGTGGCCTGCTATCGCGGGTTGACGATCGTCGGCGGTGGGGCCAAGGCAGTGGGTAACGCGGTCAATGAGACCGTCGTGTACGCCTTCATCGCGCTGTTTGTGATCAACGTGGTCGTGACCGCGATCGGCATCCAGATGACGACGGGTTAGGGCCGGACATCATGGGAGCCCAATCGGTGGTGCGAGCGCTATACCCGCGGGTGGCAAAGGGAGCTGGCCGCCCGGTGGCATGGCTGTCGGGCATTGGCGATCACGCGCTGTTCTACGGGCGGGCGATTGCCGGTGTGCCGCACGCGGCGGTGCACTTCCGCAAGGAGATCATTCGGCTGATCGCCGAGATCTCCATGGGCGCGGGCACGTTGGCGATGATCGGCGGCACCCTGGCCATCGTCGGGTTCTTGACCCTGGCAGCCGGCGGCACCTTGGCCATCCAGGGCTACAGTTCGCTGGGCAACATCGGCATCGAGGCGCTGACGGGCTTCCTCGCGGCGTTCATCAACGTACGGATCGCCGCGCCGGTGGTGGCCGGGATCGGCTTGGCGGCGACGTTCGGCGCCGGGGTGACCGCACAGTTGGGCGCGATGCGGATCAACGAGGAGGTCGATGCGCTGGAGTCGATGGGGATCCCGCCCGTCGAGTACCTGGTGTCGACGCGGATCGTGGCGGGGATGATCGCGATCACGCCTCTGTACGCGGTCGCGGTGATCCTGTCGTTTTTGGCCTCCCAGTTCACCACGGTGGTGTTGTTCGGGCAGTCCGCCGGTTTATACGATCACTACTTCAATACGTTCCTCAATCCGATCGACCTGCTCTGGTCGTTCTTTCAGGCCGTGCTGATGGCATTGGCGATTCTGTTGCTCCACACCTACTTCGGTTTCTTCGCCACTGGCGGACCCTCGGGTGTGGGCGCGGCGGTGGGTGACGCAGTCCGTACTTCTCTGGTGGTCGTGGTCTCGGTGACGTTGCTGGTGTCGCTGGCGATTTATGGCCATGACGGAAACTTCAACCTGTCGGGCTAGGGGATTCGAGTTGAGTGACATCGCAGGGTGGAAAATGGCGCGGCCGTTGGCCGGGCTGGGGACGGTTGTCGCCCTGCTCGCCATCGTGGCGATATCCCTCGGTTTGTTCGCCGGCAAATTCACCAAAACCGTTCCCGTCACCGTGATCTCGAAGCGTGCCGGCCTGGTGATGGATCCCGACGCCAAGGTCAAGATGCGCGGAGTGCAAGTCGGCAGCGTTGAGTCGATCGAATACCGTCCCGACGGCATGGCGGCCCTGACGTTGGGAATGAACCCGTCACAACTCCACCTCATCCCATCGAACGTCGCCGTCGACATCGAATCGTCGACCGTCTTCGGCTCCAAGTTCGTGCGGTTTGTGGCGCCGCCGGATCCCTCTGCGGAGGCGCTGCGCAAGGATCAGGTGTTGCAGGGCGGTCACGTGCAGGTCGAGATCAACACCGTCTTCCAACAACTCACCGAGTTACTGGACAAGATCGACCCCGTCAAGCTCAACCAGACCCTCGGCGCAATCGCTCAGGCGTTCAACGGTCGCGGCGAGAAGGTGGGCCAGACGCTGACCGACCTCAACGGACTACTGGCCACGCTGGAACCGAGCCTGCCGAATCTGGCCCGCGATATCGAGCTGGCTGTTCCGGTGCTCAACGCCTACGGCGACGCGGCGCCGGACCTCATGTCGACAATCGACAATCTGACGCAGTTCAGCAACACCGTCGTCGATGAACAGAACAGACTCGACCAATTCCTGGTCAGCGTCATCGGTCTGGCCGATGTTGGGAACGAGGTCGTCGGCGGCAACCGCCAGGGGCTGACGGAGGTGGTGAACCTGTTGGTGCCCACGACCGATCTGCTCTACACCTACCGCAAGTCGATATGGTGCGGGATCGCCGGCCTGGGTCTGCAACCGAAGGCCCCGCCGCAGTTCGCTGGGCTCATGCTCTCGACCGGCCTGACTCTTGGCGTCGAAAGGTACCGCTATCCGGGCGACTTGCCAAAGGTCGCGGCCTCGAGTGGCGGGCGCGATTACTGCACGGAACTGGGCTTGCCCCTGCAGCCCGCGAGCTTCAGGCCGCCGATGCTCGTCGCCGACGTCGGCACCAACTCCGCGAAGTACGGCAACGCCGGAATGCTGTTGAATTCCGATGGGCTCAAGAACTGGTTGTTCGGTCCACTGGATGGACCGCCTCGCAACACCGCACAGATCGGGATGCCGGGATGACGGGAATCGCGGGCACGCTGATCAAGTTCCTCTCGTTCACCGTTGTCATGTCGATCCTGACCGTGTTTCTGTTCCTTGTCTTCAGCGATGCCAGAACCGGTGCGACAAACCAGTATTCGGCGGTCTTCACGGACGCCTCGCGGCTGGAGACGGGGGATACGGTGCGGATAGCCGGCATTCGCGTCGGCACCGTGAAGAAAGTGGCGTTGCAGGAAGACAAGAAGGTCGTGGTCAGTTTTGACATCGACCGCACCACCGCGCTGACGACCGGCACCAAGGCCGCCATCCGTTATCTCAACCTCACCGGTGACAAGTACATGGAGCTGATCGATACTCCGGAATCGACCAGAATTCTCCCTGTCGGCGCACAGATACCTGACGACCGCACAGCGCCGGCACTCGACCTCGACCTGCTACTCGGTGGCCTCAAGCCCGTCATCCGTGGCTTGAATCCTCAGGATGTCAATTCGCTCACCTCGTCGCTGGTGCAAATACTGCAGGGGCAAGGCGGGACGCTCGATTCGATGTTGTCGAAGACATCGTCGTTCACCAACTCCCTGGCGGACAACAACCAGGTCATCGAGCAGTTGATCGACAATCTACGAATGGTGTTGGACACCCTGTCTACCGACGGTGAGGAGTTTTCCGACACGATCGATCGCCTCGAGCAGCTGGTTTCCGGATTGTCCGAGGATCGCGACCCGATCGGCACGGCGATCGAGTCGCTGGACAATGGCACGGCATCGCTGGCAGATCTGCTGGGCCGGGGTCGGGCGCCGTTGGCCGGCACCGTCGACGAGCTGAGCAGGCTTGCCCCGCTTCTCGTTGATGAGATCGACAAAACTGAGGCCACCCTCGAGCGGCTTCCCGAGATATACCGCAAACTCGCGCGGGTCGGCTCCTACGGCGCCTTCTTCCCGTACTACCTCTGCGGAATAACCTTCCGAGCCAGCGATCTCGAGGGGCGCACCGTGGTCTTCCCCTGGATCAAACAGGAGACCGGAAGGTGCGTGGACGAGTAGATGCTGAAATATGGCGGATCGGAACTCGCCAGGACCGGGTTCATCGGCGTCGTCTTGATCATTTTGGTCATCGCTGTCGGGCTGCAGCCGGAACGGTTGACATCCTGGGCAACCGCAGCCCGCTATCAGGCGCTCTTCGCCGAGGCCGGTGGCCTCGCCGTCGGCAACGACGTCACGGTGTCGGGAATCAAGGTCGGTTCGGTTTCCTCGATTGCACTCGACAACGGCGACGCGCTGGTCGGATTCACCATCGACAGTAAGTACGCGCTCGGCTCCCGAACCACCGCGCACGTCCGTACCGGAACTCTGCTCGGCGAACGCGTGTTGGTCCTGGAGTCCGAGGGTAGCGGGGTGCTCGACCGGCGTAAGGCTATTCCGACCACGCGCACGACCTCCCCGTACACCTTGACCGACGCGGTTGGCGAACTCGCCACCAATACCGGCGGCCTTGACATGGGTGAACTCAACCAGTCGCTGGACACGCTGGCAGAGACACTCGATCAGGTCGCGCCGCAGCTGGGGCCGACGTTCGACGGCTTGTCTCGACTCTCGGAGGCGTTGAACAATCGAGACGAGGGTCTGGCTGAATTGCTCAGGACCGCAGGCGATGTCACCGGGGTCTTCTCCGAGCGCAGCAGACAGATCAATGCGCTGATCCTCAACGCCAATGACCTGCTCGCAGTGCTGAACGACCGGCGGTACGCGATCACCAGCTTGCTGGCCAACACCTCGGCGGTCTCGCGGGAACTGACCGGCGTGGTTGCCGACAACGAGCAGGAGTTGGCCCCGACGCTGGAACAGATCAACACGTTGGCCGAGATGCTCGAGAGACAACGAGACAACATCGGCAAGATGTTGCCCGGCGCCGCCAAATATTATCTGACGCAGGGTGAGATCGTGTCGAACGGCGCCTACTACAACGCGTTCGTGCCCAACCTCATCCCGACGCAGATCCTCCAGCCGTGGCTGGACTACGCGTTCGGGTTCCGGCGCGGCGTCAACGCCGGGCAGCCGCCGGACAACGCCGGTCCGCGGGCAGAGATCGCCTTCCCCGTCAACAGCCTTCCTCAGCCAGGAGATCTGCCAAATGATGGCAACCCGTAAGCGCCTGGTGACCAGCACGGTGATCCTGCTGGCCCTTCTGCTGATTGCCGGCTCCGCCTTCCTGGTTCGCCAGGTCTTCTTCAGCCCGAAAACCATTACCGTCTTCTTCCCGGCGGCCACGTCGATCTATCCCGGTGACGGGGTGCGGGTAGCAGGCGTCCAGGTCGGCACCATCGACAAGATCGAGCCCGTAGGCACCCACGCGAAGATGACCCTGAAGGTTGATCGCGATGTGCCCGTTCCGGCCGACGCCAAGGCCGTGATCGTCGCACCGAACCTGATTTCGGCCCGATATGTGCAGCTCACACCGGCCTACCGCAGCGGTGGCGGACCGACTATGCGAAACGGGGCGGTGATTCCGAGCGATCGAACCGCCGTTCCGGTCGAGTGGGACGAGGTCAAGGCCCAATTGGCGCGGCTGGCAACGGAACTGGGGCCAAGGGACGGGTCGGTGGGGACGTCGGTGTCCCGATTCTTCGACAGCGCTGCCAACGCCATGGAAGACAATGGGGTGAAGCTGCGGCAGACCCTGGCTCAACTGTCCGGAGCGGCCCGGATCTTGGCCGAAGGCAGCGGCAACCTCGTCGACATCATCACGAACCTACAAATCTTCGTCACCGCACTTCGGGACAGCAAGCAGCAGATCGTCATGTTCGAGAATCGACTGGCCACTCTGTCCAGCGTCGTGAACGACAGCAAGTCCGATCTGGACGCGGCGTTGTCTGATCTGTCGGTCGCGACCGGCGAGGTTCAGCGCTTCATTGCCGGCACCGGGGACCAAGCCGCCGAATCGGTCCAGCGGCTGGGCAGTGTCACTCAGATCCTGGTAGACCATCGGATGGCGTTGGAGAACGTGCTGCACATCATGCCCAACGCGATCGCCAACTACCAGAACATTTATTACCCCAACGGTGGAGCGATAACGGGCGCATTTTCGCTCGCAAACTTCTCGGACCCGGTGTTCTTCGTGTGCGGCATGATCGGCGCTGTCGTGAACGCGACGGCGCCGGAAACCGCCAAACTCTGCGAGCAGTACCTGGGCCCAGCGCTGCGCCTGCTCAACTTTGGCGATCTTCCGTTTCCGGTGAACCCCTACCTGAGGCCGGCGATCAGTCCGAGCCATCTGATTTACACCGATCCAAAGCTCGCTCCCGGAGGCGCGGGACCGGGTGACCCTCCCGAGCCGCCGCCGACGGTGTCGGCCTACACCGGCATGGGCGATGTACCGCCGCCTCCGGGCTGGGGTGCGCCTCCTGGTCCGCCGGGGCTCTACACCTCTAACCCTCATGCGCCTCGTAATCCGTCTCCGGCGTTGTTCCCTGGCGCGCCGATCCCTGGGCCGCCCAATATCCTGTCGAATACTCCGGCGGGGCCACCAGCGGCGGCGCCATCGACTGTCGAGAGCATGCTGCTTCCGTCGACTGCAGCGCCTGATGCACCTTTGCTCCCAGCCGAAGGGATGCCACCGTCATGATGGGCCGGAAGAATGTGCAGCGTTTGGCGGTCGTTGGCTCGTGCGTTGCGCTGTCGTTGACGGGCTGCGCGTTCCAGGGAGTCAACTCGCTACCCCTGCCCGGAGCGGTGGGCAAGGGGCGCCATGCGGTCACCTACCACGTCGAGGTCGCCAACGTGGCAACCCTGGAGTCGAATTCGCCGGTGATGATGAGCGATGTCATCGTCGGCAGCGTCGGCAAGATGACGGTGCGTGACTGGCACGCCGATGTTGTCATCTCGGTCAAGCCCGACATCGTGGTGCCGGCCAACGTGGTGGCGACGGTCGGGCAGACCAGCCTGCTGGGTTCGATGCATCTGGCGCTCAACCCGCCCCTGGGCGAAGAGCCCAGGGGGCGCCTGCAACCCGGCGCCACCATCCCGCTGAACGCGACGTCGACCTATCCGTCGACCGAGCGGACACTGTCTGCGCTGTCGACCATCGTCAACGGCGGCGGGCTGGGGCAGTTCGGTGACATCGTGCACAACTTGAATCTCGCGCTGTCGGGCCGACAACCCGAGATCCGAGAGCTCCTCACCCGACTCGACACCTTCGTCGGAGTTCTTGATGACCAGCGGGACAACATCATCGACCTGGTCAAGCAGCTGGACCGGGTTGCCGGCACGTTCGCCGGACAACGGGATGTGATCGACCGTGCGCTGAAAGACATCCCGCCGGCACTGGATGTGTTGAACAGGGAACGGCCGAAGTTGACTACCGCCCTCGAGAAGCTCGGGCAATTCAGCGATACCGCCACGGGTCTTGTCAACGACGCCGGTGACGACCTGGTGAAGAACTTGGAGAACCTGGGACCGGCCCTGGGGGCACTCGCCGACATCGGCCCGGACCTAAATGGTGCGTTGCTCTGGCTGACCGCCTTTCCGTACGGCCCGACGTTCGCTGACCGGATCACCCGCGGCGACTACATCAACCTGTACGTGAACTTGGATTTCACCTATCCGCGACTGAAGAGAACGCTCCTGCTCGGAACCCGTTGGGGCGACGAGAACGCCAAACTGATCCCGGCGCCGGGCGATCCCTATTACCTCAACTATTCCTACGATCCGTTGAAGATCGGTGTCGCACCGCCTCCGACAGAAGTGCCGCCCGAGGCAGTGCCGGGTGCGTTGATGTCGGCGCCAGGCCCGTTGTTGCCGGTGGTCCCGCCGCCCCCGGCCGCACCCTGGCTACCTCCGACACAGGCCGTCACGACGTCACAATTCTTCGCCGGGCCCTATGCGGGAACGCAGCCACCGCCACCGCCGGACCCGGCGCTGACGCCTGCGCCACCGCCGGACCCGGCGCCGACACCTGGAGGTGGTGGCTGATGATCACCCGTTTCATTCGAACCCAGTTGATCGTCTTCGCCATCTTGGGGATCGTCGGTGTCTCGGTGATGTTCTTCGGCTATATGCGGGTGCCCACGCTGCTGGGCATCGGTCGCCTGATCGTGACGGTGGAATTGCCGGCCTCCGGTGGTCTCTACCACTTCAGCAACGTGACCTATCGCGGTGTGCAGATGGGCAGGGTGACGGACGTGGTGCTCACCGAGACAGGTGCGGAAGCGACGTTGTCACTCGACAGGTCGCCCAAGATTCCCGCTGATCTGCAGGCTCAGGTGCGTAGCGTCTCGGCAGTCGGGGAGCAGTATGTGGATCTGCTTCCGCGCACCGATTCGGGACCGTACCTGGAGAACGGAGCGCGAATCCCCAGGGCGGACACAACCATCCCGCAGGCGGTCGGTCCGATGTTGGATCAGCTGAGTGCCTTGGTAGAGAGCTTGCCGAAGGACAGAATTCCCGACCTGCTGGACGAAACCTTTCTGGCATTTGACGGCGCCGGACCTGATTTCGGGTCGCTGCTTGACTCGTTGGCCACGGTGAGCGAAGACGCCGGCGGGGTGTCCGACCAGGCGCGCACGCTTGTCGATGACGGCGTACCGCTGCTGGAGTCACAGGCCGAGACCACCGACGCGATCCGCACGTGGGCGCGCAGCTTGTCCGGAATCACGGGCCAGGTAGTGCAGAACGACCCAGAAATTCGGGCGCTCCTGCAGAACGGCCCCGGATTCGCCCAGGAAGTCAGCCACCTGCTGGATCAAGTAAAGCCGACGCTTCCGATACTCCTGGCAAATCTCACCACGGTGAGCCAGCTATTCGTGACCTACAACCCGGCGCTAGAGCAACTTTTGGTGTTGTTTCCGGCAGTGATTGCGGTCAATCAGTCCGTCTCGCCGCCGAGCAATCCCACCGGAATACCTTCCGGCGACTTCGCCCTGACCGTCGCCGATCCGCCGGCGTGCACGGTCGGCTTCCTGCCGCCGTCACAATGGCGCTCACCAGAGGACGAGACCTCGATAGACACGCCCGACGGGTTGTATTGCAAGCTACCGCAGGACTCGCCGATGAATGTGCGCGGTGCTCGCAACTACCCCTGCATGGCACATCCCGGAAAGCGTGCTCCGACAGTCGAACTCTGCAATGACCCCCGGGGATATCAACCGCTGGCGATGCGCCAGCACATCACCGGCCCGTACCCGTTCGATCCGAATCTGGCCAGACAGGGCATACCGGTCGACGATCGGGTGGATTTCCAGGACCGGATCTTCGCGCCGCTGGAAGGCACGCCGATGCCCCCGGGCGCCGTCCGATCTGGGACGCCTCCCATCGCGCCGCCCCCCGGCGTCGCGCCGGCCCACGGGGTCGCGCCGGCCCTCGGGGTCGTGCCGCCTGCTCCGGTCCGGGCCCCCTACATTCCGCCGCCTCCACCGGGCAACTCCATCAACGGGACACCCATACCGCCGGTGCCGGCGCCACCACCGCCACCGGATGCGGTTCCCGCCGTGCCGAGCGCCTTCAGTGGCGACGATGCCGCCGGTGGACCGTCTGTTGCGTCAGCGCCGTACAACCCGCAGACCGGCCAGTACCTGACTCCCGACGGGCAGTTGCAACAGATCACGCATCAGGCGGCCGGCGGAGCCCCGAAGTCATGGAAGGATCTGCTTCCGATCTGAGCGCTAGCCGACCCTCGCCATCGACACGGGTAGCTCGATCACGACCGGCTTGTTGACGCCGCAGGCGCCGCTGGGGCCCTTCGTGACATTGCGGCCGGCCCAATAGTCACTGTCGGTGTAAGTCCTTCCTTCGGTGGCGGGGTCGATTCCCCACAGGATGAACTTCTGCAGGCCGGAATAGAACGTGCCGTCCGAGCACGGTATCCAGTTATCGATGACGTGCTCGATGAACCAGTAGTCGGCGAGCCTGGCAGTACCGGTCCATCCACGGTCGCTCTTCACCACGCCGCTGCACTCGATCGGACTCACGCAACTCGTTGTGACCGACCAGGTCTCGACCACGGTCTCCTGTTTGATCTTGACGCCGTTGGTCCTCGCCCATTGGCCGTCTGACTTCACCTGAAAGGTTCCGTTGAGTTCAGTCCCGAAATTCGACGCGTGAGCTACCGGCGCCACGCCTACGCCGGCGATCAGTGCAGTGGCCCCCACCGCCAGGCCGCCGGTCAGCTTTGCCGCCAGGCCGCCGGTCAGCTTTGCCGCCAGGCCGGCCGTCCCATGTTGTGCGCGCATGTTGGCAGCCTAATGGCGCTGAGATGCAATGCTCTGCAAAGCCAGAATTTCGTTCCCGCGCATGTGAAAATATGCAGGTGCGTTCTCTTTTCGCAGCGCTGGCTGCGCTAGCGGCTCCCGCGTTGGTCATTACCGCGCCGTCAGCACCTGCTCAGCCGCCGCCACCGCCGCCGGCCGGCGTTGAGTGCAACTATCCGAACTGCACGCCGGGCATCCAGCCCAACATCGTGCTGGGCTCCTACTGCAGCAACAACACCTACTACGTGTTCGGTGTGACGTCGTGGGGACGGCTGGTGTTCTGCGGGTCGGCGCGCAGATACGAACCACGCTGGTTTCGCTCACCTGTGATGCATGGGGTCAAGAACGTCGGCGGACCGTGCGCGGCCCTAGATGGCGATGTGGCTCAATCCCCGGATGGTCTGTTCCTCACGTGCATCACGAAGCACAATCACTCCTTCTGGACGCGGGGTGACATTTCAGTCGGTGGCGTCCTACCAGTTGCGGAGTGAACAGAGCGCCCCTCTGGTGCCCGAATCGGTCGCGACCACCACGTCGTCGACCCGGAGTTCGCAGACGAAGCCTGGGTCCTGCAGTGCCGGCGTCAAAGTGGTGGGAAGGCCGGCGACGACCATTGCCCACTGCTCGGGGTTTGCGAGCATGGCTTCGAACACCCACGGCTTGCCCGGCCCAAGGTCGACCGTCGCGTTGGGGCTGTAGAGGTAGGGATTGTGGCTGTAGTCCGCCCAATTCGGCGGCTCGGTGTCGCGGTAGTAGATCTCCGCACCGAAGATGTCCTGGCTGGCGCCCACGGTGTAGCGGACGTGATGTAGTGCTGGCTGGGCATCCGCCGGCGGGCCTGCCGCGACGGCGCTGACCGCCAATACGCCGACCGCGGTTGCGACGGCAAACGGAAAGGGCCTGCGGGAGAGCATTGTCAGATTCTAGAGTGACGCTTCCCCCAATGTGCGGGGTTTGGCATCGGCCCCATCAAGGCGCCCGGTCACTTCTGCCACCTCGGCGCCGGGGTGAACGTGATGGTCAGGTCGGTCAACCCGTGCAGGATGAACGTGGGTTCGTAGTGGTCGCTGCGAAGTCCAGGTCATGGGCGATGAAGTGCAGCGATATGCGGTCACTTCGGGCATGATGAGCCTGTGCATCTGGCTGATGGCGGCGGATATGCAGACTAGATTCGTGCGATCGGTGCGCCGGGCTGGTCGAATCGGAGCCTCTATCATTGATCCCCCCATCGTTGGTCATGGATAGCTCAGCGATGGCCGCCCAGGTCGCGCGAGGCCTGCTCCCGGATGTCGGTCAAGCGTTGGAGGCTGCTGCGGCGCAGCAGGAACTTCTTCGTGAGGTGCTGGACACCATGTTGGATGCCTACTGGCAGATCGATGCCTGCGGCCGTGTGTTGGTGTGGAACCGCGCGGCGGTCCAGATGTTCGGCTGGACCCGGGAGGAAGCAGTCGGGCGGCTGCTGACGGAGTTTCTGATCACCGCCGATCAGCGCGAATGGGTATCCCAGGACATCCGAGGCTACGTGGAATCCGGCCGCTCACCAACAGTCGGTCAGGTGTCCGCGTTCACGCTGCTCCGCAAGGACGGCACCGAGCTGCCTGTCGAACTGATCGTGAATGCGGTCGGCTCCGGGCCGCAGCTCACCTTCAATGCGTTCGCTCGGGACATGACCGTGCTTTCTGAGGCTCGGGCTGCCCAGCGCAGCCGCGACGCCACCTTCGAAGCGGTATTCGCCAACGCGCCGATCGGGATTGCCGTCGTTGGTCTCAACGGCACCTTCGAGCGGGTCAACCAGGCGCTTTGCCGGATCACCGGATACGGAGAGCAGCAACTAGCCGAGCTGACGTTTCAGGACATCACGCATCCGGACGACCTCAACGCCGACGTGCATGAGGCGACCCGGCTGCTCAACGGCGAGATCACCAGCTATCAGATGGACAAGCGTTATTACGCTCTGGACGGGCACCTCATTTGGGTCCAACTCTCGGCCTCCATCGTGCGCGACGAAGTGGGTCAGCCGCTGCACTTCATAGCTCACATCGAGGACATCTCCGCTCGTAAGCGCGACGAGGAAATGCTCAGGCGGCAGGCAACCCTGGACACTCTGACCGGCGTGCTCAACCGCAGCCGATTCCAGGAGGAACTTGACCGTTATCAAGCGCTGGCAGCTCAGCACGGCTACCAAGATGAAGCGGCGGTGTTCATGATCGACCTCGACGGTCTCAAGCAGGTCAACGACGAGGACGGTCATGCGGCCGGAGATGACTACCTCAAAAGCGTGGCCGACACGATCAGCCGGCGGCTGCGCCTCTCTGATGTGTTCGCCCGCATCGGCGGCGACGAATTTGCCGCCCTGCTGCCGCACACTACGGCCAGTTATGCCCAGAAACTGGCTCGGGCACTGGCCGAGCAGGTGAAAGTCAAGTCCCGCGGCAGCGTCAGCATCGGCATCGGCATGATGTCCCCCGGCCAGCTCGACGGTGCGCTGGAACGCGCTGACCTGGCCATGTATCACGCCAAAAGGCAGGGCAGAGGACATACCTACGGACCCTGACCTCAGAAACCGGCCAGAACATCGCAGCCTCGTCATTCGCTGACAGATTCGCGGGATCGCCGCGCGGCGGAGGCGGGTATCGTCGCGTCAGCACTCACGTGAAGAATGACATTCTCAGCGACGTGTTCCGTGCGCATGCGTACTTGCACCAATTCAGACATAGGAGGTCGGTGTGCGGTCTTTCAGGCGCCGTGAATCGGTGACCGACGCCGACCGCGTCGACGAATCGCCAGCGAATTCTGCGGCGGATGCCGGCCAAGCCCGAGCGCTTGCCGAGGAAGCGGAGGCCGAGGCCACAGAGGCCGAGGCGACTGCTGCGGCCGCCCGTGCGCGTGCGCG
The DNA here is from genome assembly GCF_049608025.1 of Mycobacterium sp. Taxonomy (GTDB): domain Bacteria; phylum Actinomycetota; class Actinomycetes; order Mycobacteriales; family Mycobacteriaceae; genus Mycobacterium. The sequence goes on from NZ_JBMYXC010000023.1 coordinate 44,663, forward strand.
CGCGCTCCGACTTCGCCGGGAGGCTCAACAGGCCGCCGACGTGCAGGACTCGAGCGACCGAATCGAGCCGGACGCCGTGGACTTCGCGCAGGAGGTCGGGACCGAAGCTGCAGAGCCGGGTGCCGACGCGAGCATCGGCGAGGTCGACGACAGCTCTCCCGGCGCTGACGAGGCGGCGGAACCGAATGCCAAATCGCCACGGCGTCGCCTGCCCCGCCCGACGTGGAAAGGGATTGCCGCCACGGTAGTTGTCCTCTGCACGGTGGCACTGCTGGCGGCCAGTGGCTACATGATCGGGAACCACCGCCAGGCCCAGAAGTTGCAGGCGCAGAACGCCGAGTACGCCGCGGCGGCCCGGCAGGGTGTCGTGACATTGATGTCGTTGAACTTCACCCAGGCGCAGGAGGATGTCCAGCGCATCATCGACACCTCGACCGGCCAGTTCAAGGACGACTTCGAGCAACAAGCGGCTGATTTCGTTGCCGTGGCGCAGGATTCGAAGGTCATCACCGATGTCACGGTCAATTCCACCGCCGTAGATTCGATGACCGACGATACGGCGGTGGTGCTGGTCGCCGCCTCGTCGCGGGTCACCAATTCCTCGGGGGCCGACCAGGAACCCCGGACGTGGCGGCTCAGCGTGGGCCTGCAAAGAGAAGACGGACAAATCAAGTTGGCGAAAGTCGAGTTCGTCCCGTGAGCGACGAAGGCGCAACGGCGGCGCCCGAAAACAATGATGCCGAATCCGGTGCTGCCGAGCCCGAAACCGAGACCCGTGCCGCCGAATCCGGTGCTGCCGAGGTCGAGACCGAAACCGACGATGTCGCGGAATCCGGTGCTGCCGACACCGCCACCCCGCGTTCGCCGCGCAGCGTCCGCTCCATGGCCGGTGTCGTTCTGTTGGTTACCGCCTTCATCGCGTCCGCGGGACTGGCGGGCTGGCTGTACTTCTACCAATATCGTCCGGATCAACGAACCGACGCAGCAGCGGCGAAGGTCGCGCTCGACGCCGCATCGAGTGGGACGGTCGCACTGCTGTCCTATGCGCCGGATTCCCTCGAACAAGACTTCGCGGCAGCCAAGGCCCGGCTGACCGGGGACTTCCTGGCGTATTACACGCAATTCACCGAGCAGATCGTCACCCCGGCGGCCCGGGAGAAATCCGTCAAGACGGAGGCGGTCGTCGTGCGGGCCGCAGTGTCGACGATCCAGCCCGATGCCGCCCAGGTCCTGGTCTTCATCAATCAGACCACCACGAGCAAGGAGAATCCGGACGGCGCGTTCGCTGCGAGCAGCGTCAAGGTGGGCCTGGAAAAGGTCGACGGCGCCTGGCTCATCGCGTCGTTCGACCCCGTATAGCGGTAGAGTCCCAGCGCCGTGACTGTCAGGGCGATTCTCCCGGTGCCCGTTGGGTTCGCCGAGCGTCGCGACGCCGTATTTACCTCCGTAGCCGGGATGTCGCCGTTGGCCCGGGTCGTCCGGGCGCTGGGAAGGCGGTGCGACGTTGTGGTCGCCGTGGCCGGCCCGCTTTTCGATGCTGTTCGTGAAGTTCTTGCCGGAGAGCAGTATTCGACGGTTCGCGTGGTGGTGGCGGAGCCTCCCGGCGAGCGCGTGCAGTGTCTGGCGGCCGGATTGCAGGGGCTCGCCGGCGGCGCCGGCGTGGTGGTACACGACATCGGATGGCCGCTGGTGGGGGCCGCCACGGTGGACCGCATCGTCGCAACGCTGCGCAGCGGGGCAATCGCAGTGATGCCTGCCGGCCCGGTCACCGACAGCGTCAAGGTGGTCAGCGCGGAAGGGGTGCTGACGGGCACTCTGGATCGCTCTCGACTGCGCACCGTGCAGTTCCCCCGCGGCTTCGATGCCGACGTGTTGGCCGGGCTGGTCAACCGAAGCGGATCGGGTTCGTTCGACGACCTGGAGGCAGTCCTGTCGTCGGGTACACCGCTGACCCTCATCGAGGGTGAAGACGAAGCCCTGGGTGTCGAGCTACCGCGCGACGCCCACTATCTGGCTGCCCTCATCGATGGTCGGCACGACCTTTCCGGTCAGCCACGCGACCGGGAAGGTCAGCGAGAAGACGTTGCGCAACAACGATATCCCGGGGATAAGTCACCTTGAGGTTGGCGGCCTGGCCGCCGAATGTATGGATCTGCATGTCGGTGTACCGCTCGACACATGACGCCGTGTCAGTGCCCTCGAATTCGTCGCGTTCTGCCCTGCGATAGGCGTGCAACAGCCCAGGCGCCCGGAACGCCTGCGGCGTCTGCACCCGGACCGGTGCGCCGAGGCCGGCCACGGATTCCAGGCCGGTCGTGCCTTCTCGGACCAGTCCGGTAATCGGCAGGGCGGGCAGTGCTCCGCCGAACTCGCGGGCGACTGAGATCGCGGTCTGAAACATTTCTGGCCCGGCCAGCGGCCGGGCCGCGTCGTGGATCGTGACCACATCCACCGCCCCCGTCTCGATGTCGGCGGCCAGATGCCGCAGCACATTGAACTCCGAGGCATGCCTCGTGCTACCGCCCTCGACCAGTTCCACCGGTGCGTCAGCGAGTTCGCGCCGCACTGTGTCCCGCGCGAGTTCGAACTCTCCCGGGCGGAATACCAGCACCGTTCGCGCGACTTCGGTGAGCTCCGTAAGGGTGGCCAGGGACCAGATCAACATGCTGCGCCCGGCCAACGGCAGGTAGGCCTTGTTTCCGTCGGCGCCTACCCGAGTGCCCAAACCGGCGGCCAACACCACGCCGACCGCCACGCCCATGCAGAGAACAGTAGCGCGGTGGGTGTGCCACAAACGATCACGCTGACCTGCCGATTGGTGGGAGGTACGGTCGACGCCCAGTGGGAAGGGGACGCTCGGTGGGCGAGGAACCGCAATCTCAACCAACCGTCGGCCAGGCACATCGGTTCCGGCGGATGGTCGGACGTGATCCGCATGAGCCGAATCGGGCGGCGACACCGCTGGAGCTGCTCTTCGACCTCACCTTCGTCGTGGCATTCGGTATCGCCGCCGCGCAATTCGCGCACATGCTCGCCGCGGGCCAGGTTGCAACCGGGCTGGCGGCGTACTACATCGAGCACCGCTCGGAGCTGGGATCGGTCGCCACGGTGCTCACGGTCGTCATCCCGGTGGGTGTGTACATCCTGATGGTCTATCTCCTCTACGCGGTGATGACGCGCACCATCCCGGTGTTCCACGTGCTGCTGCTCGCGGGCAGCGCGGCTCTGCTCGGACTGGCTGTTGTCCTGGCCGCCCGCGGCATCTCGATGGCCAACTGCCTGTTGGTCGTCACCTTGGCGCCGGTGGTGTCAGTCGTGGGGTATGAGGTGCGGGGCCACCGGTACGCGGCACAGGCAGTGCGCAACCTGCGCAGCTCTTAACGTCCTATTTCGTCTAAGCCCTCCAGCAGGATTCGGTCGTTCTGCAGCTGCAGAAGATTGCGTGCCTTGCGTCGGGTGATGAGAATTCCGACCACCGCGAGCGTCCAGACCGCGTACTGAAGAGTCCAGGCCAGCCGGAAGGCTTCGACGGAGAGACCGCCGGCAGCCTGCAGAATCAACCCCATCGCCTGCATGAGCAGCAGTGAGGCGACGAAGCCGCCCATGTTCACCATGCCCTGCGCGGTGCCCAGGGTGGCGCTGGGATTGAAGGTGCGCGCGAAGTCGAAGCCGACCATCGACCCCGGGCCCCCTACCGAGATCACCAGGACCAGGACGACCAGCAGCCACAACGGTGCCTTTCCGGGAAGTACCAGCACCACCGTCCACACCAGCGCGTTGCTGGCGATGATGGCCAGCACCAACCGTGAGCGTCGATGCGGGTGGCGGCCGGTGAAGATGCCGATCAGCACTCCCGCCAAGATCGCGGCGAGGACCGACAGCGTCAGCAGTGTGCCCGCGACCGCCGACGACACGCCCTGAGCCACCGTCAGGTAGGGCACGCCCCACATCAGTGCGAACACCGTGATGGAGAACTGGGTGCCCATGTGGGTAAAAAACCCCAGCCGGGTGCCGGGGCGTAGCCACACCGTCTGCAGACTCGACAGTGTTTCGCGGAGGGACATCCGCTCCGGGATGACCACAGAGCCGTCCGGGGTGTCCTTGACGATGGCCAGGATCAACACGATTGACAACACGCCCAGTGCGGACACCGATGCGTAGGCGACCGACCAGCCCGAGGCCGACAGCACCGCCAGAAACGGCACTGCCGAGAGCACCTGCCCCAGTTGCCCCCAGATCCCGGTCAACTGCGTCACCAAGGGGACTTGCCGCGGTTGGAACCAGTTCGGTACGAGTCGCAGAACCGAGATGAACGTCACTGCGTCTCCGAGGCCGACGAACGCGCGTGCGGCGATGGCCGTCGGCAGCGACTCGGTGAATGCCAGGACTAGCTGGCCGGTGGCCATCAGTGCGGCCCCCGACACGATCAGCGCTTTGGACCCGAACCGGTCGAGCAGCAGCCCCGCGGGCACCTGAGCGCCGGCGTATACGACGACCTGGAGGACGACGAACATCGACAATAGGGTTGGGCCGGCACTGAATCGGTCGGCCGCGGCCAACCCGGAGACACCCAGCGTGGTCCGGTCCAGGACAGCCACGATGTAGGCGAGTAGTCCGGTGGCCCAGACGATCCACGGACGCACGCGATACCTCTCGCATCGATGATTCCGAACGGCATGGCGTCCAAACCGCACAGCATGGCTTCCAAACCGCACAGCATGGCTTCGCCGTTGTCTACCCGCGATCGACCAGCCTGTGGATAACCCGGTATCACTTCGGTCGGAATTGCTACGCTGCCGCCCGAAGACCTTATCGTCGGCAGAGGAGCGTCCGATGGACCGGACTCGCGCTGCCGGATATCCGGGGTTCACGGTGCTGACGTGGTGGGCACGCGCGGCTGCCGTGTCGGTGCTTGTCATCGCCGGGCTGAACTGGGTGGGCTGGGCAGCGGGTATCGATCTGTTGACGCGGGTCCTTCCGTTTTCGCCGCAGATGCCGCCGTGGGCAGCTGCGCTCCAGGCCGCGTTGGCGGCCGCGATCCTGATGCAGTCAGGGAAACCGTCTCCAACTCGGGTGTGGTCCGCTCGGGTCGGGATCGGCTGTGGCATCGCCGTTGCCGTCGGGGTGCTTGCCGCGGTGTTCCTCGCTGAGTACGCGACGAACAGGTCATTCGGCCTGGATGAGGTGTTGTTCTCCGAGGCGGTCCACATGCTTCCGGAAGGCTGGCCGGGGCGACGTCCCAGCCCGACGGCCTTGTTGTCGGTTCTGTTGCTGGGTATCGCGGTCGCGGTGCTGCGCCTGGATCGGCGGTGGACCCGGGTGGTGTGGTTTGTGTGTCTCCCGGCCGCGCTGGTAGGGCCGATGATTGCGCTCATGGCCGGGTTGTTCGGTGCTGTTTCGCTGGTGGACCAGTCTTTCCCGTCCATCGTGAGTGTTGTGCTGCTGGCCGCCGCGGCGTCACTCACCCGGCCTGACAAGAACCCCGTGGCCTGGCTGTTGGCTCGGCCCGACCGGATGACGTTGATCCAGATGGTTGCCATCCTGGCCGGCCTTCCGATTCTGGTCGGACTCTGGCGGCTGGTGTTCCTGGCTGTTGGGATGAGCCCGGGAACCGAGCGGGTCCTGTCGCTGGTGGTGGGCGTCGTTCTTGTCGGTGCTGCAGCGTTCTATTTCTTCCAGCGCCAGCAGCGACTGCTGAGGGAGAGGGAGGAACGCGCTGAGGCAGAGAAGCGCTACAGCATTCTGGCCGACAACGCCGTGGACGTCATCGTTCACCAGCGAGGCCGCGCAATCGTGTGGGTCTCGCCGTCGATACGGGCTGCATTCGGGTGGCTGCCTGAGCAGTGGATCGGCACAGATCTCAGCCGTCGTATTCACCCCGATCAGCTCGGCACTGTGGCGGGCGCGCTGGATGAGGCAGGTCGAGGTCGATCGGTGGTGGTGCGCCATCGGGTCCGCACCGTCGCCGGCGGTTATCGCTGGGTCGAGACCCGCGTAGGGCCCTTCATCGACGCTGAGGGCAACACCGATGGGATGCTCGCCGCCGCGCGCATCATCGATGATCAGGTCGAGGCGGAGCAGCAGATCAAGGCCGACAAGGCGCGGTTTGAGGCAGTGGTGGCAAACACGCCTTCGGCCATCTCGGTCCGTGACCTCGGGCACCGGTACACGCTGGTCAACGATGCGTTTTGCCGATTGTTCGGGCAGGCTTCGGCCGATGAAGTCATCGGTCGAAACGAGGCTGAAATCTTGTCGCCTGAGGCTCTGGAACACTCGCGACGTGCTGCGCTTCGACTCCTGAACGGGGAAAGTTCGATTGAGGAAGAGTCAGTCATCGTTGGGCGAGACGACACCTTGGTGATGACGCAACGTTTTCCGTTGCGCGACTCCGCCGGGGCGATCACCGAACTGGTCACGATACGAACCGACGTCACCCAAGGTAAGAAAGCCGAGCGCGAAGCCGCTGAACGCGCTGTGTGGGAAGAACGCATCTGGGCAACTATCGGCAACGG
>NZ_JBMYXC010000024.1:0-48526 GCF_049608025.1 Mycobacterium sp.
GGTGGTCAGCGGGCGCTCCACCCCGGGCGAGGTCACTTCGAGGACATAGCTCGCAGTGTCGAGGTCATCGAGCAGCTCGGAGGCTACCCGGGACAGCCGCGCGACCGAATCGAGGTCCAGCCCGTCCTCGCCGTCGGCGACCACCGTGATCCTGGGCGGACGCGCGGCAGCGTCGACAAGAACGTCCTCGATGTCGAACCCGGCACGCGCGAACTCCCCATCGAGCAGTTCAGTCACCTGTCGTTGCGACGGTAATCCCGTAGACCGCTCCGCCACGGCGAGCTCCTCGTCTTGAGTTGTCCGGACACGGCGTGCAGGGACTTCTGTGCTGCAAGGACTTCATGCGAACTACTCCATGCGAACTACTCCATGCGAACTACTCCATGCGAACTACTCCATGCGAACACAGTCCCCGACACCCGCGACTCCACGATACGCCGGTGTCGGCGTGCCGAATGGCGATAATCGGCCACCACTGCAGGCCGACACCGAACTCGGTCGGCCCGGGCAGCCCCGCGGGAATGGCAGGATGTTGCTCGTGCAGACCCGCCCGCCTTCCGTCAGCCGTCGACGCGTGCTCGCCGGGGCCGCCGCTCTGGTCGCTCTCGGCGCAACAGCGGTGACATCAACGGCCTGCGGCAGCACCCCGCCCCCGGAACCTGATCTCGACGATCTGACGACAGCCCTCGACCTCGCCCGGGCCGACAGCCAGTTGGCCGCCGACGCCGCTACCGCTCGCGGGTCCATGGTGGACGAGCTCTCCGCGGTCGCCGCCGAACGATCCGCGCACGCCGACGCCCTCGCCGACGAGATCGTGCGAATGACCGGCCAGGCTGCCCCGACCACCAGCGTGACCAGTACAACCACGACGGCGGCGTCGCCACCACCAGCGGTCCCGCCGGTACCCACAGTCGCCGACGTGGTGGGTGCGTTGCGGGCATCGGCCGACAACGCCGCGCAGGCAGCGGCGACGCTGTCCGGTTATCGCGCAGGGCTGCTGGGGTCCATAGCCGCGGCATGCACGGCGTCCTACCAGGTGGCGTTGACCCCGCAGGGAGGTAATCGGTGACTTCTCCAGAACCGGTCGCGCCGACTCGCCCGAGCAACGCCGCCGACGGGGCCTTGTTCGACGCGATCGCCACCGAGCACGCGACCATCTACGGATACGGCATCGTGTCGGCGCACTCGATCCCCGAGGTCAACTACCTCGTTTCGGCGGCCATGGCCCAACACCGGTCACGCCGGGAGTCCGCGATCGCGATGCTCGCCGACGCCGACATCGAGGCACCGCTACCCGCGGCGGGGTATTCGCTGCCGATGGAAGTCGACGCTCCCACCGATGCCGCCAAACTCGCGGTGACCATGGAGCAGGACTCGGCCACGGCATGGCGGGCCGTCATCGAGCAGGCGACCGATCAGAGTCTGCGGGCGTTCGCGGTCACCGCGCTGACCGACAGTGCCGTCACGGCGGCGCGCTGGCGCCGCGTCAGCGGCGACCCCACCATCACCGTGGCGTTCCCGGGCGGTACCGAATAGTCCCGATACTCAGCATGGGTTCTGATGCTCAGCCGCCCCGGGCAAGGCTCAACGCGGCACGGAACTGCTCGACGGTGGCCAGTTCGGCACTCACCGGCGCGGCAATGTACTGCTCGGCGACTTTCCCGACCTCGACCCGAAGCGCGGCGCGGGCGGATCGGGCCGCCCGGGTAGCGCTGGCTCGTGCCAAGAACCGGCCGAGGCCGGCCAGGACCGCGCCGCCGAGCAGACCGACGATGAGCAGGAGCGTGGGCACGGGGAAACCGCCCACCGTGCGTGCCCGGGGTACGTCGAACTGCAGGTACTGCAGCCCGGCCAGGCCCAGCAACCACAGTCCCGAGGCCACCGCGAGCGCGAACAGTGCCCACTGCAACGCCCCGAACACGCCCCACCAGCGTGGGTCGCGCGGTGCGATCAGTGGAGCTCGGGTAACGGCCTGGTCCAGATGGTCGGTCAGGGCCGTCGATGCCCGATCCACTACCGCGCGGGTGCTCTGCACCCACGCCTGCGGTGCTCCCACGCTGGCTTTGTCGGCGCAATCCATCACCGCGGTGTCGGCGCGCGCCCTGGCCACCGGATCGTTGGACGGCAGCGACGATCGCACCAGGCGCGGGTCGACGCCGGGGCGTTCGAGTCGCAGTTGCGCCACCGGGTCCTTGCGCAAGCGGGCGACCCATTTCAGCGGTGGCCACCCCACCGAGTGCACTGCCCTGCGTTGACTGGATTTCTCGATCGCCGCCGCGATGACGGAGGCACCGGCGGCCTCGGTCAAGGTGTCGGTCAGCCGCGCCACGTCAGTGGAGGCGACACCGGCAACCGGTGTCCCCGGGTCGTCGGCGGCCTGAGCCAGCCCGTCGGCAGCCGTCGCGACGTCAGCAGCCAATCTGGCGACCGCTGTTCGCCGACCGGCGGCCGCGGTCAGGATCCGATCGGCGAGGCTCTCCAGACCTTCGCCGCTGCGGTTGGACGTGGCCAGAACAACGGCATCGGACAGGCCATCCTCGGCCACCAGACGCCTCAGGTGCGACAGACACTGCTGGGCATCTGAGACGGTCAGCCTGTCGACCTGATTGAGCACGACCACGGTGACTTCGTCGTGACGGGAGAATCGACGCAGGTACTGCTCGTGCACCAGGGCGTCGGCGTACTTCTGCGGATCGAGCACCCACACCATCAGATCAACCCGCTCGACGAAGTGATCCACCTGAGCCCGGTGCGAAGACTGGGTGGAATCATGGTCGGGCAGATCGATGAGCACCAGTTCGGCGAGTGCTTCGGCCCCGCCTTCGGCGACATGCCATCGGGTAACTCCCAGCCACTGCAGCAGTGCGACCGTCTCCGGACTCTCCCGCCAGATCGCCGCCAACGGCTCGGATGTGGTGGGCCGCAGCACGCCTGCCTTGGCTACCTCCTCGCCCACGATGGAGTTGAACAGAGTGCTTTTGCCCGCACCGGTGGAGCCCGCGAAAGCCACCACGGTGAGTTGTTCGGACAGCCCGCGCCGCGCCTGGACGCGGTCGGCCAACGCCCGAGCCTGCGCCACCGGCGATGCCGGCAGCCGCCCCTCAGCGAGACCCGCGGCCGCGGCCAGGCCGGTAAGCCGGCGGTCCAACGCCGCCGCGTCGATGTCAGTCACGGGCTCGGTACGCAGCGGGTTCAGCCGTGCGAGCAGATCTTTCATCATGAGCCGTTCATCCAATCCCGCAAGGACTGACGCCACTTCTTGCGTGGCGCGGCCGCTTTCCCCGCCGCTGGTGGGCTGGCCGGCAGCACCGCTCCCGCATCTTCGGCATGTCGTGCCCGTTGTATCTGCTCCGCTGCGGCGTGCAGACGGGCGGGCAACTCGGGATCGAGTTCCAGTGCGTCCAGGCGTCCCAGGAAGCGACCTTTCTCATCAGCCATCAGCCCGTCGACGCGGTCCCGGAGTTTCTCCAGAGCGATCGCCGACATTCGTCGAACTCCGTCCTCACCGAAGACCGCTTCGAGCAACTTCTGAGCCAATACCGAGGATCCCCCGGCAATACCGATCTCTGCGCCGGAGAGACCACCGGTTGTCGAGAACACGGCAACCATGAGCGCGAGGGCCACGACGTTGACCCCGTAGGCCATCGCCCGCGCGGTCTGCCGCTTGTCGGCTCCCTCTGTTCGGATCATGTCCAGCAGGTCGTCCTGCCATGCCCGGACGAGCGTGGCGGCGCGGTCGGCCACATCACCGGAGGCGCGCGCGAGGTCGGAACCGGCGAGCAGCGCCCGCCCGGCGTCGTCCTCGCGCCATGCGAGATCGGTGCGCCGCGAAGCGTCATTCGCGGAGTCCACCAGCAGAGTCGCCAGACTGGACTCGATGGCTTCACTGACCCGTTCCGGCGGCGGGGGCCCGCCCCGAACGGCCGCGCTGATGCGATCCCGCAGGCGGCCGACGCCCTCTTCCAACCGCTTGAGCAACTGGCCGGTCCCCACGAACTCCTGCCATCGGGCTAATACCTCACCACGCATGAGCGAACCGTCCGAGGCAGCTTCTTCCAGCGCCGCGGCAGCCCGGGCATAGGGCTGGTCCACCGCCGCGCGCAATCGATCGGCGGTATTGCACTGCAGCGCAACGGCATCGGCGATGCCGGGCATATCAGAGATGATGCGACCAACGGCACCGTCGACGGTGCGCCGAGCCACCGCCGCGCGCATCGACGCATCCGCGACGAGATCGTTGAGCCACGTCTGGAGCTCTGCCACACGATCGGCCGGAAGCATTCCGTCGACCAACGGCGACTCGGGAACAACAAAAAGCGGGGCGTTTCCCAGGCGTTCCTCGACCAGCAGCTGCCGCAGATGGGTGGTCACTTCAGTCATGGCCTCGACGGGCACGCGGTTGAGCACGATCACCACCGCGGCGTTGCGGTCGACGGCCGCCCGCAGCGCCGCCCACGGCACTGCGTCGGCGTATCGCGCAGCAGTGGTGACGAAAATCCACAGATCTGCCGCCGCCATCAACATGCCGGCCATCTCGCGGTTGGTTTGGGACACCGAGTCCAGGTCGGGGGCGTCGAGCAGGCCCACGCCGATCGGAACCTCCTCGACGGCGAAAAGCCTCAAGCCGAACACATCGTCGGTGCCGCCGAGCGCAGTTCCGCCGGTGATGCGGGGCAGCCGAGGCAGGATCTGGTCGGAGGCGAACCGTACGGTGTCGGCCGGGTTGTGCGCGAGGACGGGGTGACGGGTCGTCGGACGCAGCACACCCGGCGTCGTCACCGGCTTGCCGACCAGGCAATTGACCAGGGTGGACTTACCGCTTCCGGTGGAGCCGCCGACGACGGCCAGCAGCGGCGCGTCGGCATCGCGAAGCCGGGGCAGGATGTAGTCGTCCAACTGGTTGGTGAGGTTTCCCACCGATGACCGAGCCTCGGCTGAACCTGGAACGAGCAAGGGTATCCGCACCTGCCCCAGGACCTCGCGCAGTGACTCCAGCGGCGACAGCAGCGATCCGGACACTCGTACATCCTGCCGCAAGTACCGCCCCGGGGACCGTAAGTCGGGTTCGTCTCCTTCCGCCGGTGACGCGTGCGCCGGCGAGCGGGACCCGGTAGCGCTAACCGATAGCTGTGCTTATCGCGCCGGCGGCGTCCTCGATGGGGACTTCCCGCTTCTCACCGGTGAGCCGGTCACGTAGTTCGACGACACCGTCTGCCCACCCCCGCCCCGCCACAACGATCCACGGCACCCCGAGTAACTCGGCATCTTTGAATTTCACGCCTGGGGACGCCTTGCGGTCATCCAGAAGCACCTCGACGCCGAGCCGGTCCAGCTGGGCCGCCAGCTCGGTGGCCCCGTCGCGGGCGGCGCCGTCCTTGTTTGCGATCACCACGTGCACGTCGAACGGCGACACGGCCGGCGGCCAGCGCAACCCGAGCTCGTCGTGATGCTGCTCAGCGAGCACGGCCACCAGACGCGACACCCCGATGCCATAGGAGCCCATGGTCAACCGGACCGGCCTGCCGTCCTCCCCGAGCACGTCGGCGCTGAACGCATCGGCGTACTTGCGGCCAAGTTGGAAGACGTGACCGATCTCGATGCCCCGTGCCGCGACCAGGGGCCCGGCGCCGTCAGGAGAGGGATCCCCCTCGCGGACTTCGGCTGCCTCGATGGTGCCGTCGGGGATGAAGTCGCGGCCCGCAACTAGTCCGACCACGTGGCGACCCGGCTCGTCAGCCCCGGTGATCCAGCTCGTGCCGTCGACGATCCGCGGGTCGACGAGATAGCGAACCCCGTTGGCCAGCAATCCCTTCGGTCCGATATACCCCTTCACCAGGAACGGATACTCGGCAAAGTCGGCGTCATCGAGCATCGCGTACTCGGCCGGCTCCAGCACCGCGCCGAGGCGCTTGTCGTCGACCTCGCGATCGCCGGGCACGCCGATGGCGAGCAGTTCCCACTCACCGCCGGGCCGGCGCACCTTCAGCAGCACATTCTTCAGCGTGTCCGGGGCGGTGATCTGGCGCCCGAGCCCGGCGCCGTTGGCCCAGTCGACCAGAGTGGCGATGGTCGGGGTGTCCCCGGTGTCGTGCACGACCGGTTCGGGCATGCCGTCGACAGGCAGCGCTTCCGGCGCCGCGGTGATCACGGCTTCGACATTGGCGGCGTATCCGGACTCGAGACAGCGAACATAGGTGTCCTCTCCGACCTCGCTCTCTGCCAGAAACTCCTCTGATGCGCTGCCCCCCATGGCGCCCGACACTGCCGAAACGATGACGTAGCGCACCGCCAGCCGGTCGAAGATCTTCTGGTACGCACCGCGGTGCGCGTGATAGGCGTTCCCCAGGCCGGCGTCGTCGATGTCGAAGGAGTACGAGTCCTTCATGATGAACTCGCGCCCCCGCAGAATGCCCGCCCGCGGTCGCGCCTCGTCACGGTATTTCGTCTGGATCTGGTAGAGCCGCAGCGGAAAGTCCTTGTAGGAGGAGTACTCCCCCTTGACTGTCAGCGTGAAGAACTCCTCGTGGGTCGGCCCCAGCATGTAGTCGTTGCCGCGCCGGTCCTTCAGGCGGAAAACGCCGTCGCCGTACTCGGACCACCGGTTTGACGCCTCGTAGGGGCCACGCGGCAACAGCGCCGGGAACAGGATCTCCTGTCCCCCAATCGCGTTCATCTCGTCACGGACGACGGCCTCGATCTTGCGCAGCACCTTCAACCCCAGCGGTAGCCAGCTGTACAGGCCGGGGCCGATAGGCCTGATGTAACCGGCCCGGATCAATAGCTTGTGGCTCGGCACCTCGGCGTCGGCCGGGTCCTCCCGGAGAGTGCGCAGGAAAAGCTCGGACATGCGGGTGATCACAGCCGACAACCTTACTGACTGCGCTGACCTTCCAAGTCGTCCCCTCGCCGCGCAGTCGTACCTCAATCCAGGGATGGGCAGGTGTAGCCGGGACAGTGCTGGCCTGAGGCGGTTATTTCTGGCTGTGAGCAGCGGGTATCGACTGGTTTGCCGAGCTTTTCCGGTGCACTCAGGCTGGGCCTGCTCGGCCAGTGGTCGCCCGCGTAGCCCGGACCTCGGGCGACGGTGTTGGCGGCACCGCGGAGCAAGCCGGCGGCGCGCGCCACGTTGTGGGCGGTGGGTGATGTCGTCGTGGCCCGCGGGCTGGTCGACAGTGATGAAAAGGGAACGGCTGATGGCCAATTCGCTGTGTTCATGTTGCCGTGTTCAAGTTTACGCCCCGAGCTCCTCGGCGCCATCTTCGCGTAGGTCGCCGCGCATCAACTTTCCGCTGTCGGTGAGCGGCAGCGTCGAACGTAGGTGAATACGGACGGGAATCTTGTACGCGGCGATCTGTTGTGCGAGGAACTCTTTTAGCTGGTCGACCGACGTCGAACCTTCAGAGCGTGGCACAACGAACGCGACCGGAACCTGGCCCTCGTCGGGGTCTGGCACTCCGATGACGGCGGCCATCGCTACTTCAGGATGCCGGCCTAGCGCGCTCTCAACCTCGCCGGGCGTGATCTTGGAGGTGCGTCGCACAATGATGTCTTTGATTCTGCCCGTGAACCACCACACCCCTTCGGGGTCTCGCTCCCCGAGGTCACCAGTGCGAAACCAGCCGTCTTTCAGCGTGGCGGCGGTGAGCTCCTCATCTTTCCAGTACTCCTGCATGACCATCGGCCCCGCGACAAGCAGCTCATTGGTTGTTTCCTCGACTCTCAGCTGGGCGCCGCCGACTGGTCGTCCAATACAGCCCTGCCCGGCAGTGCTGGGTTCGCGCTGCACCGTCAGCCAGATGGCCTCAGTCATTCCGTATCCGACGCCGATCGGTAACCCACTGCACTGAAGGAATTCGCGCTGCACCCCCGCCGGGACCGTGTCTCCTCCCACGTAGACCCCGCGCAGCGAGGTAAACCAATCCCGGCACACCCCGGGCAGGCGCAGTAACTGGACCAATACGTCGATGTGCGTACAGATCAACGTGGGGCGATTAGCGGTCAAAGCCTGCGCATAGCGCCGGATGTCGAAGCCAGCGTCTAGCGCGACGGTGCCCCCCGCGAGCAGGGTTGCAAACGTCGCGATGAATCCACTGACATGCACCAGCGGTTCGAAAACCTGCACAACGTCATCAGATTGCACACCACCGAGCGCCTCCGAGGTACTAGTCAATATCGCCAGTGCGGAACGGTGAGTGTGCACCACCCCTTTGGGGCGGCCGCTGGACCCGGAGGTGAAGAATATGACTGCCGGAGAATCCGGGGCGATGTCTGGCATGGAGCTCGCGGTCAAGGCGGGCCGGTCGACGATCGCCTCGTACGAGTCCTCGGGTGGGGTGGTCAGAGATGCGATCTGACCAACCGTGATCACTCTGATTCCGCACAACACCGAGTCATCGACAGCGCTCAGCAGGGAACTCTGAGTCACATCTGTCACCAGCCAGCGAGGACCAGCTCTTCGTAGTGCGTTTTCCAACTCAGGCGCCGAATAGCGGGTATTCAGCGGAACTGCGATCACACCGGCGGAAAAGCATGCGAGATAGCAGGTCACCAATTCGATCCCGTTGGGCAGCAACAGTGCCACGCGCTCGCCGGACAACCGATCCGCGCACATCGCTCGGGTCAACGCATCGGTCACTGCGCCGAGGTCGCCGTAACTCCACCTGCTGCCCTGATAGGTCAGCGCCGTCGCCACGTCGCAGACAGATCCTCCCCCGAGCAGTCGGCTCAGCTCAACCACAGCGCCATTGTTCCTACCCCCACGCGCCGTGGTCGTGAATTCGGCGAAACGGAAGCCAAGACAACGGAAGCCAACACAAGGCCCTGTGCCAACCGATTCGAGCCCGATCCCCGCGGTCGTCATCGCGGCGATCACCGGCCAGGTATCGCCTTGTCGAATAGCCGAATGCGCTTGTTCACGCTTCTCTACGAGGCAGTTATGACCGGACGCACTCGATGACGATCGCAGGTGGGTAGTTCAAGTAATCGTCCCAGTAGTCGCCCTCGTCACCGGCTTCGGGGGCAGGGGAGAGTTCGGGCATGTGGACGACGAAATCGCGGAAGCCGGCATCGTGAAAGGCGGATTCGTATGCCTCGATCGGCAGGTAATAGTTCTCGATGACAAGGGGGGCATCGTCGAGGAATGCCGTCAGTTCGATCGGCGCTCCGTCGTAGGCGGTGTCGGCCAGCTTTATCTGGAATCCGTACTTGCGGTAGTCGGGCACCTGTTCAAACGCGTAGAGACCCGGGTTGGTGGTGATGGTGACGAACCGGCCGCCCGACTTGACGCGGCACGCCAGGCCACGACACATCCTGCCGAGTTCATCTCGATCTCGCGCATAGACCAAAAGGTAAGCCGCGACGGCGATGTCGAAATCCTGTTGCACCGCGGTCGCGCGCGCATCGGCGACCGAATACTCGATGCCCAGCGGTTCGCGGGCCTCCTGCTCGCGGGCCAGGCCAATCATTTTTTCGGAAATGTCGAACCCCACCGTGGGATCGGCGCCCGCACAACGCAAGATGCGGGTGTAGTCCCCCGCCCCGCACGCGACGTCAAGGACCTTCCTACCCTTCACGTCGCCGATGTGCTTCAGGAATGAATACGCCTCAATCCGGGACCGGACGGGTACTTGCTTGGTCTTTTCGTACTGCTCGGCGGTATCGCCCTGGCTGTAATCGATGACCATTACGGTCCCCAGTCCTGATCGGTGCGCATCGGGAATTCAGCGCGGTACGTTAGCTTACGTACCGCAGCTAACGTACCGCGCAAAAGGCATGAGCGGGCCTCGCACAGAAACCGACCTGCGCTGAGGCGGCCGGGCTACGCGGGCCGCGTCGAGGCCCATCGGCATCTTCGACTCGTTTGGCCGCCTGTCCGTCAGTTGATGAGCTAGAGGTCTCCGGCGTCGATCGCGTCCTTGACTTCCTGCGCGTGCGCCACCTGCTTAGCGGTATAGCCGATGAACAGCGCCGCACCGCCCACGAGGACCGCGACCGCCGCGACCCACAACAAGCCGTAGGAGTAGCCCTGATCCAGCGCGTGCAGCTGTGCATCGTTCATGTTCTTCACCGGGCCGGTCGTTCCGCCCAGGTACAGGGTGCGCGACGTGATGACCGCCTGGATGATCGCCAGCACGACCGGCCCGCCGAGGCTCTGCAACATCAGCGCGATCGCCGACACCGGACCGATCTGATCGAAGCCGACGCCGGCGATGGCCGACACGGTCAGCGGCACCACGATCATGCCGATGCCGAAGCCGCCGACGGTGATGGGGAGCACGAGGTTCGGGAAGTAGGGAATGCCGGCGTCCAGCGTCGAGCCGTAGAGCATCGCCGCCAGGACCAGCACACCGCCGGCGATAACCAGCACCCGCGGCGGGAACTTCGACACCAACGCCGAGGACAGGCCCAGGCCGATCCCCAGCGCGATGACGAACGGGATGAATCCGATGCCCGCCCGCAGCGCGCTGTAACCCATGATGTCCTGGACGTAGAGTCCGATCAGCACAGTCAACGTGAACATCACGCCGCCGGCGAGGAAGATTGCGGCGAACGTGGCAACCCGGTTTCGGTCGTGGAACAGATCGAACGGCACAACCGGGTTCTCGGCCGTGCGTTCGACGAAGAAGAACGCGGCCATACAGGCCAGCGCCGCGATGCCGGACCCGATCGTCACCGACGAAATCCAGCCCTGCTCGGGCCCCATCGAGAAGGCGAACACTGCGGCGGTGCAGCCCATAGTGGCCAACAGCGCACCCGCGGCGTCGAGCTTGAGCCGCTCCTTGTTGGTCTCCCGCAGCGTCTTGCGGGCCAGATAGATCATCACCAGGCCGATCGGCACGTTCACCATGAACGCCCACCGCCAGGACACCTCGGTGAGCGCACCGCCCACCACCAGGCCCATGACCGAGCCGATGCCCGTCATCGCCGCGAAGACCGCCGTGGCCGCGTTGCGCGCCGGACCCTTCGGGAACGTCGTGGCGATCAGCGCCAGACCGGTCGGCGAGGCAATGGCGGCACCCACGCCCTGCAGCAACCGGGCGGTCACCAACGTAGTTTCGTCCCAGGCGATTCCACACAGAACGGACGCGATGGTGAACAGCGCGACACCGACGATGAAGGTGCGCTTGCGACCGATGGTGTCACCGAGGCGACCACCCAGTAGCATCAACCCGCCGAACGTCAGGACATAAGCGGTGATGACCCAGCTGCGGCCGGCGTCGGAAAGGCTGAGCTCGTCCTGAATCCTCGGCAGCGCCACGATCGCAACGGTGCTGTCCATCGTGGCCAGGAGCTGCATCCCGCCGATCGCGATGACCGCGGCGAAGAAGCGGCGCGAGGGAAGCCAAGCCGGAGCCTTGCCGGGTCGTGGCGCGGCAGCATCGCCGGCGCCGTCAGCCAAACCAGCGGTATCAGCGGGCAGTGCTCGATTCGAGCTGCGCCTTCCCCAGCTTCCCGCATCACGGTGGATGGCGGCACGCTCGGCGTCATTGAGAGCCGTCATGCGAAGTTACCTTACAGTACTCTTAAGAATCCTTTAACCCGCGAAACCCGCGACCGCGCCGATCACGATGATCGCGGGAGGGCGGATACCGTCCGAACGGATGCGCTCTGGCGCGTCGGAAAGCGTTGCCAGCAACGTCCGCTGTGAGGACGTGGTGCCGTGCTGGACCACCAGAACCGGGGTATCCGCAGGTCGGCCGCCTGCGAGCAAGACTTTGGCAAACAATTCGATCCGCTCAACCGCCATCAGCAACACGATCGTGCCCGTCATGGCGGCGAGCGCATCCCAATTCACTAACGATTCGGGGTGCTCAGGGGCAAGATGGCCGCTGACCACGACGAACTCGTGGGTGATGGCCCGATGTGTCACGGGAACTCCGGCAAGTGCAGGAACGGCTATGGCACTGGTCACACCCGGCACCAGAGTGACCGGAATGCCCGCATCCGCGCACGCAAGGACCTCTTCATAGCCCCGCGCGAACACGAACGGGTCACCGCCTTTGAGTCGGACGACGAACTTGCCCGCCTTGGCTCTGTCTATGAGGACATCGTTGATCGCCTCCTGCGCCATCGCCCGGCCGTAGGGGATCTTCGCGGCGTCGATCACCTCCACGTCCGGTGACAGTTCGGCGAGGAGTTCCTGCGGCGCGAGCCGATCGGCGACGACCACATCGGCGTGGGCCAGAAAGCGTCGACCGCGAACAGTGATGAGTTCGGCATCGCCGGGCCCACCGCCCACCAACGCCACGCTGCCGGGCGATACGCCGGGCGTTACCTGGCTATCCCTCGCGATGAGACCCTGCTGCAGCGCCTCGTGGATCGCCGAGCGGATGGCAGCCGACCGGCGGTGCTCTCCACCCGCCAGCACCCCAACCGACAAACCTTCGTACTCGAAGGACGCCGGTGTGACGGCAGTGCCCTCGCGCGCCACATCGGCACGCACACAGAACACATGCCTGCGTTCGGCTTCGGCCACCACAGCGGCGTTGACGTCGGGATCGTCGGTGGCCGCGATCACGTACCAGGCGCCTTCCAGATCGCCGTCACGAAATTGGCGAATCGTGAGCGTGATTCCGGCCTCCTCCCGACTCAAAGCTTCGACAGCAGGGGTGGCCTTCGTGGTGATGACGTGTACGTCGGCGCCGCTGGAGACCAGAAGCGGCAGGCGTCGTTGGGCGACCGTCCCTCCGCCCACGACGACGACCAGCTTGCCTGCCAGCCGCAGGCCCACCAGATAGACGTTGTCGGTCACCCGGCGAGCTTAAATGTTGAGGCGGCGGTGATGAAGCGACCGATTGCCCGTGGGTGGGCGGCGGGATGGGTGTGAAGGTAGCCGGCGTGCACCCCACCCTGGACCGCACCGTCGTCGACAGCCCCGCCCGAGCGGCCGGTATACCGCCATGCCGGTCGCGGGGCGCTTGCGAAATGCACCTTGGTCCGGTGAAATTCGTGGCCGACCACACGGTCACCCAGGGCGTGCAGCGACGAATCTGCCACCGCGACCGCGTCGCGATACCCCAGCGTCAGCATGTCGGAGAATGACGCCGATCCCGACAGCACTCCGCACATCGGATGCCCGTCAAGGTCATCGACCAGGTAAGTCAGTCCAGCGCATTCGGCGTGGATCGGTGCGCCGCGTGCGGCCAGCTCATTGATCTGCCCGCGCGCCAGTTCGTTGGCCGACAGCTCGGCGCCGAATTGTTCGGGGAATCCGCCCGGCAGTACCAGCGCTGATGTTCCGGACGGCAACGGGTCGTGCAGCGGGTCGAAACCCACGACGCGCGCCCCCGCCGCCCGGAGCATCTCGCCGTGTTCGGAGTAGCCGAAGCTGAACGCCTTGCCCCCGGCCAGCGCCACGGTCACCGGGCCGTCTAAAGGTTGGACCAGGAGCGGTTCAGCCACCTCCGGCGTCCACGGGTTGTCGAGGACCTTGCCAACCGCCACCGACACCACCGCGTCCAGATCGACGTGGCGGGCGACCAACGACGTCATCGCTTCGACCGCGGCGTCGGCCCGGTCGCCATGTTCCACGGCGGTGACCAGCCCAAGGTGCCGCGATGGCACCGTCAGCTCGTCAGCGCGGGGAATGGATCCCAGTACCCCCACCCCGGCCTGCGCACATGCCTGGCGCAGCACTTCGTCATGTCGCGCGGATCCGACGCGGTTGAGTATCACCCCGGCGAGTCGCACGCTCGGGTCATACGTCGCGAAACCGTGCAGCAGGGCTGCGACGCTCTGACTCTGTCCGCGTGCGTCGACCACCAGGATCACCGGTGCGCCGAGCAGCGAGGCGACATGCGCGGTGGAGCCCCGGGCAGTGCCCGACGCGATGTCAGTGGCGGCGCCGATGCGCCCGTCGAACAGGCCCATGACACCCTCAATGACCGCGATGTCAGCGCCCTCGCTGCCGTGCCGGTACAGCGGACCGATCAGGGGGTCACCGACGAGCACCGGGTCGAGGTTGCGGCCGGGCCGACCCGAGGCGAGCGCGTGATAGCCCGGGTCGATGAAGTCCGGACCCACCTTGAACCCCACCACCCGGCGACGGGCCTGTCGCAGCGCACCCATCAGACCCGTGGCAACGGTCGTCTTTCCGCTGCCCGACGCCGGTGCGGCGATCACGACGGCCGGTACGCTCATCCGCTAGCCCACGAGCCCCGCGAGCGCGCGTGCTTGCACACCGACGCGCCGCGGTAGCTGTCATTTCGCGCTCTCTCGCGCAGATCGTGGGTGCGCGCCCTCACCATCGCTCTCCCCATATCGTTACCACTCAATACCCTTCTGGCCCTTGCGACCGGCGTCCATCGGGTGCTTCACCTTGGTCATCTCGGTGACCAGGTCTGCGGCGTCGAGCAGCTTGGCGGGTGCGTCACGGCCGGTGATGACCACATGCTGGACACCGGGTCGGGTGCGCAGCGCCTCGACCACATCCGCCAGGTCCACCCACCCCCACTTGAGGGGGTAAGTGAACTCGTCGAGCACATAAAAGTCGTGGCGCTGTTCGGCCAATCGACGCGCGATCTCGGCCCACCCGTCGGCAGCCGCGGTCGCGTGATCGGTCTCGGTCCCGGATTTGCGTGACCACGACCACCCGGCGCCCATCTTGTGCCATTCGACCGGTCCGCCCACACCGCGCTCCTCATGGACCCGCCCCAGCTCGCGCAGCGCAACCTCCTCTCCGACTTTCCATTTGGCGCTCTTGACGAACTGGAACACCCCGACGTCGAAGCCCTGGTTCCAGGCCCGCAAGGCCATCCCGAACGCAGCGGTCGACTTACCCTTGCCCGGCCCGGTATGCACGGCCAGCAACGGAGCGTTGCGCCGCGCCCGGGTCGTCAACCCGTCGCGGGGAACCGTCAGCGGTTGACCCTGAGGCATCGCATCACCCAATTCAGCACTCTGAGGTTCGTGACTCTGAGGTTTGTCACTCTCAGGCCGCACCCTGGTCGGCCTGCACCTTGACCAGACCGGTCAGGCTGTCGGCCCGAAGCTGATCCAGCCGCACCGATTCGGCATTGAGATGGCTGGCCAACTCAGCTGCCAAACCCAGTCGCACATAGGCTGTTTCACAATCGACAACGACGGCCGCCGCGCCTTCGGCGACCAGCCGGGCTGCCGCGATGCGGGCACGGCCGAGCGGGTCGGGCCCACCGGTCGCGCGGCCATCGGTGAGCACCACCACGAGGCTGCGGCGCGCCCGGTCACGGGCCCGCTCCCGCACCACCATGTCGCGGGCCGCCAGCAGTCCCTGCGCCAGCGGCGTTCTGCCGCCGGTGTCGAAGCGGGCCAACCTGCGGCCGGCGATATATACCGACGAGGTCGGAGGCAGCAACACCAGCGCGTCCTGCTGGCGAAAGGTAATTACCGCTACCTTGTCCCTGCGCTGGTAGGCGTCACGAAGCAGAGACAATGTGGCACCGCTGACCGCCGACATCCGGTCGCGGGCGGCCATCGAACCCGACGCGTCAACGACGAAGATCACCAGGTTCCCTTCGCGTCCTTCTCGCACGGCACCTCGGACATCGCCGGGGCCGGGACGTAGTCGACCAGGGCGGGTCTTCCGTCCCGCTGCAGCCAGCAGCGTCGCGAACAGGTGTACGCCGTGTCCGGCTTCGGGTTCGGTCGCCGCGACGACCCTGCCGGTGCGATTGCGTGCACGCGATCGCCTGCCCGGTGCGCCCTGGCCGACCCCGGGAACGACGAGGGCCTTGGTGCGAAACTCCGTCGACGGTGCTGCACTCGCCCGGTTCGGGGTTCCCGGCGACGTCGACTTCTGTGGCGCTGCCTGGCCATCAGCCATCCCACCCGGCAGCGATTCGCCGCCGCCGGATGGGTCGGGATCGGGCTCGGGCTCGGGTTCGGCTCGGTCGTCGGCCGCCTCGCCGGCCTGCTCCATCGCATCGTCGAGGCGGTCCTGATCCAGACCCGGGTCGTCGAACGGATCCCGGCGGCGACGGTGGGGCAGCGCGAGTTCGGCGGCCACCCGGATGTCCTCTTCATCGACGGTGATTTTTCCCGTCGCTTCGCTCGCCCCGGTGATTTTCCCCGTCGCTTCGCTCGCCCCGGTGATTCTTCCCCGCCACGCAGCATGGGCCACGGCGGTGCGCGCGACCACCAGGTCGGCGCGCATACCGTCGACGTCGAAAGCCGCACACAACGCTGCGATACGGCGTAACTCGTTGTCGGGCAACACCACATCGGGCAGGACTGCACGGGCTTGGGAAATGCGGGCAGCGAGTTCGGCATCGGCTTCGGCGTACCGCTCGGCGAAGCTCGCCGGATCGGACTCGTAGGCCAGGCGGGCACGAATCACCTCGGCCCGCACGTCGACATCGCGGGAGGCCCGGACGTCGACGGTAAGCCCGAACCGGTCGAGCAACTGCGGACGCAACTCCCCCTCTTCGGGGTTCATGGTGCCGATCAGTACGAACCGGGCGTCGTGGCTGTGTGACACCCCGTCGCGCTCGATATGCACTCGGCCCATTGCCGCCGCATCCAGCAGGACATCGACCAGATGGTCGTGCAGCAGATTGACCTCGTCGACGTACAACACGCCTTGGTGCGCCCGGGCCAGCAGGCCTGGCGAGAACGCATGCTCGCCATCACGCAACACTTTCTGCAGGTCAAGCGACCCGACCACCCGGTCCTCGGTGGCGCCGATCGGCAGTTCGACGAGCTGCCCGCCACCTCCGCCGGACACCTCGAAAGCCTTGGTCAACACCTGCGCCAGACCGCGGACAGCGGTCGACTTCGCGGTGCCCTTCTCTCCCCGGATGAGCACTCCTCCGATGTCTGGTCGCACTGCGCACAGCACCAGCGCCAACCGGAGCCGGTCGTGGCCCACCAGGGCGCTGAAGGGGAAACCTGCTGGAGAGGAATCGGGCGCATGTTTGGCTGGCGAATGTTTGGATGCAGTCACAGCCTCACCATCGGAATATGCGGTGGCATCCCGGTCCTGGCCCAGCCGCGCCGCGACGCTGCCGTCATCGTTCGGCTGCTGTCATGCGGTGGCTGCAGTGGAGGAATGCTCGGGGTCGGCGATCGACCCGTTGCCGGAGGTGGCCGGGGCGCCACCGGCGGGCTCATCGAGCTTGAGCACTTTGGTTCCATGCGCCCAGAGTTTCTCGAAAAGCGCTGGCTCGCTGGCTAACTCGGTGCCCAGCGACGGAACCATCTCCTTGAGCTTGGGCAGCCAGCCTTGGTACTGGTCAGGAAAGCAACGCTCCATCACGTCGAACATCGCGGGCACCGCGGTCGATGCGCCCGGGGACGCGCCGAGCAGGCCGGCGATGCTGCCGTCGGCCGCCGACAACACGGTGGTGCCGAACTCCAGCACGCCGCCCTTGCCCTTCGCCTTCCGAATCACCTGGACGCGCTGCCCAGCAACGTCGAGCACCCAATCGGAATCGACTGCGCCGGGGGCGAATTCACGAAGCGCGTCCACACGAGCGCCTTCGCTCAGCAACAGCTGGCTAATGAGGTACTTCAGCAGTCCCCCCTCGGTGAGCCCCACACCCAGCATCGACACCAGGTTGTTCGGCTTCACCGACAACGGCAGGTCGGTGATCTTGCCCTGCTTCAGGAACTTCGGGGACCACCCCGCAAACGGACCGAAAAGCAGCCAGGACTTACCGTTGATCACCCGGGCATCCAGGTGCGGCACCGACATCGGTGGGGCGCCCAGCGGCGGCAAGCCGTACACCTTGGCCTGATGGGCTGCCGCGAGCACCTGGTTGCCGGTGATCAGGAACTCGCCACCCACCGGGAAGCCACCGAATCCCTTGGCCTCCTTGATGCCCGCCTTCTGGAGCAACGGAAGGGCACCACCGCCGGCACCGACGAAGACGAACTTGGCGTTGAACTTGCGGGTTGCCCCGGTGCGCCGGTTGACGACCTTGACCGTCCAGGTGCCGTTGGACTCCTGGCGCAGGTCACGCACCTCATGACCGAACAGCGTCGCCATGCCCTGCTCTGCGCCGAACCCGATCAACTGCCGCGAGAGCGAACCGAAGTCGACGTCGGTGCCCTCCTGCGTCCAGTTCAGCGCCACCGGGTCGGAGAAATCGCGATCGTGGGCCATCAGCGGCAACCGGCGGGTGAACTCATCGCGATCGTCGATGAACTCCATCGTGGCGAACAGCGGATTGCCGACGAGCGCCTCGTAGCGCCTCTTGAGATAGTCGACGTTCTCCGCCCCGTGCGCGAAGCTGACATGCGGTATCGGGTTCAGGAAGTTACGCACATCCGGCAACACCCCGTTCTCGACCGCGTAAGCCCAGAATTGCCGCGACACCTGGAACTGCTCGTTGACGTGGACTGCCTTGGTGATGTCGATGGAGCCATCGGTCCGCTCCGGCGTGTAGTTCAGCTCACACAGTGCCGAATGGCCGGTTCCCGCGTTGTTCCACGGGTCGCTGCTCTCTGCAGCCGCGCCGTCGAGACGTTCCACCAACGTCATCGACCAGTCGGGCTCCACCAAACGCAGCAGCGCACAGAGGGTGGCGCTCATGATGCCTGCACCTACCAGCAGGACGTCGGTCTTCTCTGGTTCAGACACCTTGTACTGGTCCTTCGTGGTCGCTGCCCGTTGATCACGGCTTACCGGTGTTCAGGTTATCCCGACACGGTCGCTCACACCGTGCAGACCGCCACACACGGCTCCTGGACCCCGCTGTTCGGCACTAAGCTGGCTGTCGTGTCTGGATGGGAGCCCGACGTGCTGCCCGGCTACTGGCAGACCACCTTCGCCCTGGGTCCCGATCCCGATGGCGAGGGCGAGCTCGAAGCGACGCTGGTCCGCCGCGGCGCCCCCGACACATCGGTCGGGCGCGCCGTACTGATGGTTCACGGATTCACCGACTACTTTTTCAATACCGAGCTAGCGGATTGCTTCGCCGCCCGCGGGATCGCTCCTTACGCGCTCGACCTGCACAAATGCGGACGCTCCCACCGCGAGGGACAGACCCCGCACTTCACCACGAACCTGGCCCGCTACGACGCCGAGCTGGAGCGGGCACTGGACACCATCGCCGCGGAGTGCGACGCGCCGGTCTTGATCTACGGCCACTCGGCCGGCGGCCTGGTCGTCTCTCTCTGGCTTGATCGGCGTCGCCGCGCAGCCACCCCCGAAAAGGGCGTGTCGGGGCTGGTTCTCAACAGCCCGTGGCTGGACCTGCATGGACACCCGATACTGCGGATGCCGCCCGCCACGGCGGCGATCATGGCCCTGGGCCGGCTCCGGAAGCGGACAGTGGTGCGTCGACCCACCGAAGGTGGTTACGGCATCACCCTGCACCGGGACTACCACGGTGAGTTCGACTACGACCTGACCTGGAAACCGATCGGGGGCTTCCCGGTCACGTTCGGCTGGATCCACGCGATCAGACGCGGGCAGGCCAGGCTGCACCGCGGTCTCGACGTCGGAGTCCCGAACCTGGTGCTGCGCTCGGACCGCAGCGTCCGCGAGGTCGGCGACGCCCCCGAAGACATCGCGGGAGTCGAGGGCATCGGAGCCATCGAGATGATGCGGCGCGGGGACGCTGTGCTCGACGTGAAACAGATCGCCCGCTGGGCGGGTTGCATCGGCAACCGGACGACCATCGCGCCGATCACCGAGGCCAAACACGACGTGTTCCTGTCGGTGCCCGACTCCCGAGCGCAGGCCTATGCCGAGTTGCACAGCTGGCTGGACTGGTACCTGACCAGCCACCTCGCCGACACTTCAGCAAAGCCGACACAAACCGACGAAAGTGAAGGGCATGGCTGACTTCGACATCGCGATCATCGGCACCGGCTCAGGCAACTCGATCCTCGATGAGCGCTACGACCACAAGCGGGTGGCCATCTGCGAGCAGGGGGTGTTTGGTGGCACCTGCCTCAATGTCGGGTGTCTGCCGACCAAGATGTTCGTCTACGCCGCGGGAGTGGCCCAACAAGCCCGCGAGTCAAGCCGTTTCGGTATTGACACCCATCTGGAAACAGTGCGCTGGCCCGACATCGTCTCCAGGGTGTTCGGTCGCATCGACCCACTGGCGGCCGGCGGTGCGGACTACCGACGCTCCTCACCGAACGTGGAGGTGTTCGCCAGCCACGCCCGGTTCGCCGCGCGGGCCCCAGGAGGCGGCTATCTGTTACGCACCGAGGATGGCGATGAGTTCAGCGCCGACCAGGTGGTGATCGCAGCGGGGGCGCGCGCCACCGTGCCGCCGGCCATCGCCGACTGCGGAGTCGAGTACCACACCAGCGACACCATCATGCGTATCGCCGACCTGCCCGAGCACATCATCATCGTGGGCGGCGGCTTCGTGGCTGCGGAGTTCGCGCACATCTTCTCCTCGCTGGGCTCCCGGGTGACGATCGTGCTGCGCGGCAGCACGATGCTCAGCCACAGCGATGACACCGTCTGCGAACGGTTCACCGACATCGCTTCCAGGAAGTGGGAGATCCATAGCCGCCGCAATATCGTGCACGGAAGCCGACGAACTGACTCAGACGTGGCCGGCGTCACCCTCAAGCTCGACGACGGTTCGACGCTGCACGGCGACAGGCTGCTGATCGCTACCGGGCGGGTACCCAACGGAGACCGGCTCGACGCGCACCGCGTCGGCGTCCAGGTCGACGGGGGGCGCGTCGTTGTCGACGAATTCCAGCGCAGCACAGCGCGAAACATCTTCGCGCTCGGCGACGTCTGCTCGCCCTATCAACTCAAGCACGTCGCCAATCACGAAGCGCGGGTTGTCAAAAACAACCTGCTGCAGGACTGGGACGACACCGACAACCTGATGCCGGCCAATCACCGCAACGTGCCGGCGGCAGTGTTCACCGAACCTCAAATCGCTTCGGTCGGACTGACCGAGAACGAGGCACGTGCCGCCGGCTACCGCACCCGATCCAAGGTGCAGGACTACAGCGATGTCGGGTATGGCTGGGCGATGGAGGATTCCACCGGATTCGCCAAGTTGATCATCGACGACGACACGGGACTACTCCTCGGTGCGCACATCATGGGACACCAGGCGTCGTCGATCATCCAGCCGGTCATCCAGGCGATGGCATTCGACGTCCCCGCGCGCGACATGGCTCGAGGCCAGTACTGGATTCATCCGGCGTTGCCCGAAGTGATCGAGAACGCCTTGCTGGCACTGTGCGGCGAACCGCCCTGGCCGCCGCCGCGGCGACACTGAGGAGTTCGGCGAAGTATTCAGTGAACGGCGAAGCCCCACGGTAGTTCCAGACGGTGTGCGGCCAGCAACGGCTCATCGGCGAGGATCTTGTTGATAGCGCCGTCTGCGACCACCACTCCACCGTCCACCACGACCGCGCGATCGCACAACTGGGCGGCGTAGGGCAGGTCGTGGGTGACGATGAGCATCGTCGCGTCCAGCCCCGAAAGCGTCTCGGCCAGTTCACGTCTGGCCACTGGATCGAGATTGGCCGATGGTTCGTCGAGGACCAGGATCTGCGGATCACATGCCAGCACTGTCGCCAGCGCCGCGCGGCGCCGTTGACCCGCCGACAGGTGGGTGGGGTTGCGGTCGGCGTGTTCGGTCAGTGACACAGCGGCTAGCGCCTGCGCGACCCGATCGGCGAGCTGTCGGCCCCGAAGCCCGAAGTTGGCCGGGCCGAAGGCGACGTCCTGAGCAACGGTCGGCATGAAAAGCTGGTCGTCGGGGTCCTGAAAAACCAGGCCGACACGCTGACGGATATCCTGCAGGTTCTTGCGGCTCACCGAGGTTTGGCCGATGTGCACCGCCCCCGAGGTAGCGGTGAGAACACCGTTGAGGTGCAGCATCAACGTGGTCTTGCCGGCACCGTTGGGCCCGAGTACGGCAACCCGTTCACCGGGAGCTATGACGAGGTCGACACCGTCTAGAGCTACGTGCCCGTCCGGATAGACATGCCGCAAGGCTTCGACCCGGACGGCGGAGACGGTCATCGGATCACCCAGGCCAGCGCCGACACCATGACGGCAGCGACAGCCGGGATCATCGTCAACGCCCACTGGATCGGTATCGCCCTGGGCGGCGCTCCGATCACTGCCAGGTCGGGCACTTCCCCGTCGAAACCCCTCGACAGCATCGAGTGATACACCCGCTCTCCCCGCTCATAGGACCTGAGGAACAGCGCACCGATTCCGGTGGCGATGGCCCGCGCCTGGTGCAGCGCGCGCGGCGAATCTCCCCGCGAGATCCGCGCCATCCGCATCCGGCCGGCCTCCGCGGCAAGCAGATCGACGTACCGGATCATCAGCACGAGTACCGATGTCACCATCGCGGGGACGCCCAACCGGCTCAGCGCCGCGGGCAGCTCGGCCGCCGATGTGGTGGCGGCCAGGGTGAGGGCTGCGGCCACACCCAGCGTGCCCTTGATGACGATCCCCCACGCCGCATACAGCCCAGCCACCGACAGCTGCAGCCCGCCGACCTCGACTCGGTCACCGCCCTCGGCGAACGGTAGTAGCAGTGCCAGGACCAGGAACGGCGCCTCGATCAGCATCCGAGGCAGAACCCACCGAAGCGGGATGCGCGCCAGCCGCCACACGACCACGACGATCAGCGCGTAGACCGCATACGGCCAGAACATCTCCCGCGACGTGGCGACCACGGCCAGCACGAAGACCAGCAGACAGACGATCTTGACCTCGGCCGGAGCGCGGTGCACGACGGAGTCGCCGTGGCGGTACAGCGGGTGCGCTCCCGCGCCCACTGCTAGCTCCGGCCTGGCTCGGCCGCGGCGGGGTCTTTGCTGCCCTCGGGCCGGGTGCGGGCGATCAGCCAGAAGCCGCCGCCCGCGACAACCACCGTGACCAGCACACCGATCACTCCCGCGAGCCCGCTGGTGCCGTCACGACCGCCGATCGCATAGTCGGCCAGCGGCGAATGGGCGAGGTGGTGTTCGCCGGCCTCCTGCGCGATGCACTCGCCGGTCAGGTCCTCCCCGGCGGCGGTTTTGACCACCTCGCAGCCGCGAAGTGTCGTCGAATCCAGACCATCCGGGCTTGAGCTCGCGAAGTAGGAGACCACCCCGGCGATTAGCAGAGTGGCCGCGGCGAGGGCCACCCAGAACGACCGGCGCCCGCTCATACCCGAACCTCTGCTCGGTGGCGCCGCAACAGGTACACCAGATCGGGGCGGGCCCGCGCCACGGCCATCACCGTGACTGCGGTGATGACGCCCTCGCCGACACCGATGAGCACATGGGTAACGAACATATAGCCCGCGATGGTGCCCATGGACGCCGGAGCGGCTCCGCCGATCGAGTACTCGAGCACGAAGCCCATTGCCGCGCAGATAGTTCCGATGAGTCCCGCGAGGAATGCGATCAAGCCGACGATGCGCGTCGGAGGAGGGTCGGCCCCACGAAGTGCCGCCGAACGCCGCGCCACCGAATACATCCCCACCGCGATCCCGTACCCGGCACCCACCCCGATGATCGCCATGTTGACCACGTTCATGCCCAGTGCGGTGACGCCGCCGTCGGCGAACAGCAGGGACTGCACCACCAACACGATCGCGATGCACAAGGCGCCGGTATACGGCCCGACGAGGATGGCGGCCAACGCACCACCGAGCAGGTGGCCACTCACGCCGGGCAGAATCGGAAAGTTCACCATCTGCACGGCGAAGATGAAGGCCGCGACCAAGCCCGCCAGAGGCACGGTCCGCTCATCGAGTTCGGTGCGGGCTTTCCAGCCGCAAAATACAAGTGCAATGAGTGCAATAGCCCCGAACAGCGCCGAGGTCTGCGCGTTGACGATGCCGTCGCTCATATGCATGGCGACATACTGGGCGCTCACGCTGCGAGCTTATTCCGCCATTTGAACATCTGTCCAGCTGATCAGATGAACAGCCGGTTTGTGGCCCCGGCGGGCGGCAGCATTGCCGGTCAGTGGCGTGGCGATGGGCCGTGCGGTTCGCGGTGGCGAGCGCCGATCCAGTGCAGCAAGTCGTGCACGGTCTCGTCGTCCAACCGGTAATTGACCGAGCGTCCGGTGCGGGTGCTGGTCACCCAGCCCTGCCCACGGAGGATCCGAAGTGCCTGCGAGACAGTATTTTCTGATCGCCCCAACGCGGCGGCGAGGTCACTGACGCAAATACCGGGCGCCCGATGCAAGCTCAGCAGGATCTCCAGGCGATGTGGGTCGGATACCAGATCGAAGCGTTGAGCCCAGCCCGCGGTGTCCACGTCGGACAACGCCGACGAGGCCAGCTCAACCACCGACTCATCCTCCACAGTGCCAAATGTAGTCCCGCTTGAGCGCGCGCAAAATGCAGTCCCGCTGCAGTCCGGCTGCAGTCCGGCGCGAGCGCGCGCAAAATGCCGGCATTCACCGGCGCGTCAGCGTGCAGACCCGCGCGCTCGCGGGGCACGCGCTCGCCCTACAACGGCGTGACGTAGGCAGAACAGATTCCGCCGTCGACGAGAAACGACGATGCGGTGATGAACGAGGCGTCGTCGCTGGCCAGGAACGCCACTGCGGCCGCGAGTTCCGACGGTTCGGCGAATCTGCCCAGCGGCACGTGCACGAGCCTGCGGGCGGCACGCTCGGGATCCTTGGCGAACAGCTCCTTGAGCAGCGGTGTGTTCACCGGTCCTGGGCACAGCGCGTTGACGCGAATGCCCTCCCTGGCGAACTGCACACCGAGCTCGCGCGACATTGCCAGCACGCCTCCCTTGGAAGCGGTGTAGGAGATCTGCGATGTCGCCGACCCCGTCATCGCGACGAACGACGCGGTGTTGATGATCGAGCCCTTGTGTTGCGGAACCATGTGGCGCAGCGCGGCCTTACAGCACAAAAACACCGATTTGAGATTTACGTCCTGCACGCGCTGCCACGCGTCCAGCCCGGTGTGCTCGATCAGGTCGTCGTCCGGCGGCGAGATCCCCGCATTGTTGAACGCGATGTCGACCCCGCCGTGCACCTCGACGGCGGTGTCGAACAAATTGTCGACTGCGGCCTGGTCGGAGACATCGACCTGCACGAAGGTGACGTTCATTTCGTTCGCGACGGCCGTGCCCGCCGCGGGGTCGATATCACCGATGACGACGATGGCACCTTCGGCCTGCATCCGTTTGGCCGTCGCCAGACCAATGCCGCCGGCACCCCCGGTGATCACCGCGACCTTGCCGGCCAGGCGTCGGGTCAAGTCCATCAGGGTGCCTCCTGCGCGTCTGCAACAGCTATGAACACGTTCTTGGTCTCGGTGAACGACATCGCGGCTTCGGGCCCGAGTTCGCGCCCCAGTCCGGACTGCTTGAAGCCGCCGAACGGCGTGTTGTAGCGGACCGACGAGTGCGAGTTCACCGACAAGTTGCCAGATTCCACCGCACGCGAC
The DNA here is from genome assembly GCF_049608025.1 of Mycobacterium sp. Classification (GTDB taxonomy): domain Bacteria; phylum Actinomycetota; class Actinomycetes; order Mycobacteriales; family Mycobacteriaceae; genus Mycobacterium. The sequence continues at coordinate 25,335 of NZ_JBMYXC010000024.1, forward strand.
ACCCGCAGCGCGCGCGAAAGATCGTCAGTCCAGATCGATCCGGACAGCCCGTAGACGGAGTCGTTCGCCAGCGCGATAGCGTCGGCTTCGTCGTCGAACGGCAGAACCACCACGACCGGCCCGAAGATCTCCTCGGTGACCGTGCGGTCGTCGGGCCGCGGTGTCAGGACTGTCGGGGGGAACCAGTGTCCGGGGCCCGCCGGGGCGGAGCCCTGAAACGCGATGGGCGCGTGGTCGGGCACGAATGATTTCACCGAATTCCAGTGGGCTTGGGAAACCAGGGGACCCATCTCGGTGTCGCCCGCACGTGGATCCCCTACCACGACGCCTCTGACGGCGGGTTCGAAGAGCTCCATGAACCTGTCATAGACGCTGCGCTGCACAAGAATCCGACTGCGTGCACAGCAGTCCTGCCCAGCGTTGTCGAAGACTCCGTACGGTGCGGTGGCAGCGGCCCGCTCCAGATCACAATCGTCGAAGACGATGTTGGCGCTCTTGCCCCCCAACTCCAGGGTGACCCGCTTGACGTAATCCGCGGCGCCCGACATCACCCGCTTACCGACCGCCGTGGACCCGGTGAACACGATCTTATTGACGTCGGGATGGCTGACGAACCGTTCCCCGACCACCGAACCCTTGCCGGGCAGCACGCAAAACAGATCGGCGGGCAGCCCTGCGGCGATGGCGAGTTCGCCGAGCCGGATCGTTGTCAGCGGAGTCCACTCCGCGGGTTTGACCAGCACCGCGTTGCCCGCCGCGAGCGCCGGGGCGAAGCCCCACGAGGCGATGGTCATCGGAAAGTTCCAGGGCGTGATCACCCCGACCACCCCGATCGGCTCGTTGAACGTGACATTCCACCCTCCGGCTACCGGAATTTGCTTACCGGACAGGCGCTCCGGTGTAGCGGAGTAGTAGTGGAGTACGTCGCGGACATGACCGGCCTCCCAACGCGCATTGCCGATCGGGTGCCCGGAGTTGGCTACTTCGAGTTCGGCCAATTCCTCGATATGGGCGTCCACCGCCGTCGCGAAGGCTCTCAGCACCGCAGCCCGGTCGGCGGGGGCTTGTCGGGCCCAATTCCGTTGGGCCGCCTTCGCGCGTGCCACCGCGTCGTCTACTGCGGCGGCATCAGTCTGCTCGACCGTACGCAGCAGTTCCTCGGTCGCAGGGTTGATCACATCGCTGGATGTCATGGGTTCACTTTCTGAGCCTTACGGGTCGCATCCCGCTGCGCGGCCTTCACCAAGCCGGCGAACAATCGCAGGTCGTCAAGACGCTCTTCGGGGTGCCACTGAACTGCCACCACCCAACTGTGGGGATACCGGGCCGGGTCGATCTCCACGGCTTCGACCACCCCATCGGCGTCGGATGCGCTGACGATCAGCCCATCCCCCAGCCGATCGATGGCTTGGTGGTGATAACACTGGGCCTCGGCGGTCTGACCCACGAGAGACTCGACCCGGGTTCCGGGCACCGTCCTGACCGAAGACGTGGTGAATACTGCGTTTCCCTGCTGGTGGTGGGCGTGGCCGAGCACATCGGGCAGATGTTGGTGCAACGTGCCGCCGAGTGCGACATTGAGCACTTGCGCACCGCGGCAGATACCCAGCACCGGCATCCCTCGGCTCAGGGCTCCTTGCAGCAGCGTGATCTCGAAGGCGTCGCGTAGACGGCTGTCCGCGAAGGGCTCGTCGGTCGCCGGGTGACGCGGACTCCCATAGGCCACCGGGTCGACATCGCGGCCACCGGTGATGATCAGACCGTCGATGCCGTCGAGCAGGCGCCCGGCGGTACCTGCGTCAGCAGGCTGCGGCGGCAGCAGCACCGAGATCCCTCCGGCCCGACCGACACCTTCGAAGTAGATCGCGGGCAGGAAGCTGGCCCGCACGTCCCATACGCCGGTCTGAGCAGGCTGCAGATAGGTGGTCAGCCCAATCTTCGGCCCCTCCGCGCTCGGTCCCTCGGCGCGAGCAGACCTAGAGCCGTTCGAAGCCACGCACCCTCTCCCAGTCCGTCACCGCGGCGTTGAACGCCTTGAGTTCCACGCGCGCATTGTTCAGGTAGTGGTCGACGACGTCGTCGCCGAACGCGTCCCGCGCGATCTGCGAGTTGTCCAGCAATTCAACGGCCTCAGCCAGCGTCGTCGGTAGCCGCGGAACACCGCTGACATACGCGTTGCCCTGCAATGCTTCCGGCAGTTCCAGCCCCTGCTCGATCCCGTGAAGTCCCCCGACAATCAGGGCCGACACCGCCAGGTACTGGTTGACATCGCCACCGGGGGCACGACATTCCACCCGCATGCCGTGGCCCTGGCCGACCACCCGCAAGGCGCAGGTCCGGTTGTCGACCCCCCAGGCGATTGCCGTGGGCGCGAAGCTGCCCTCGACATAACGCTTGTAGGAGTTGACGTTCGGCGCATAAAACAGCGCCAGCTCCCGCAGTGTCGCCAGTTGGCCCGCAACGAAGCTGCGGAACATCGCGGACATCCCCAGTTCGTCGCCGTGATCAGCGAATACCGCCGACCCGTCTTCGCCTCGCAGGGAGATGTGGATGTGACAGCTATTACCCTCGCGCTCATCATATTTCGCCATGAACGTCAGGCTCTTCGCATGCTGATCGGCGATTTCCTTGGCGCCGTTCTTGTAGATCGTGTGGTTGTCGCACGTCACCCGCGCGTGGTCGTAGCGGAACGCGATCTCCTGCTGGCCCAGATTGCACTCCCCTTTGACGCCTTCGCAGTACATGCCGGCACCGTCCATACCGAGGCGAATGTCCCGCAGCAGCGGTTCCATCCGGGTCGATGCGTGCATCGCGTAGTCCACGTTGTAGTCGGTCGCCGACGTCAGGCCGTGGTAGCCGGCCTGCCAGGCCGAACGAAAGCTGTCGTCGAACACCATGAACTCCAACTCGGTGCCCACGTAGGGCACCAGACCACGGGCGGCAAGCCGATCCAGCTGACGGTTCAGGATGCTGCGGGGCGCCTCACGAACCGGTGAGGCGGCCGGCCCGTCGGTGTTCCAGGACAGGTCCGCCATCACCATCGCGGTGGCGGGCAACCACGGCAACAACCGCAAAGTGGTGAAGTCCGGGGTCATCACCATGTCGCCATAGCCCGTCTCCCAACTGGAGATCGCGTACCCGTCGACAGTGTTCATGTCGACGTCGACCGCCAGCAGGTAGTTGCAGCACTCTGCGCCGTGCGCGGCGACCTCCTCGACGAACAGCCGCGCCGAGACCCGCTTGCCGGTCAGCCGGCCTTGCATGTCGCAGAACGCGACGATCACGGTGTCGATGGCCCCCGAGGCGACCTGTTCCTCGAGGTCCGCCCTCGACAGCATGCCCCGTGTACCCATCGGTGCTCTCCCCTCTGTGCGCGGAGCGCTCTCCGGCGGACCTGCTCCCACGTCTCCACAAACTGCCATGATCACAGGTGGGACACCAGACCAATAGGCGAACTGATTCCCCTTTCGGCAACCGGTTGGCCGACCCCGTCCGGCCAGCTGCTGGCGCGAGGAAACGTCAACACTGGAGTAGGGTCGAACACGTGTGTGGAGCCACCGGCGAGGTACGTCTCGACGGAAGAACCCCAGATATCAGCGCCGTCGCGTCGATGGCCGAGGTCATGGCTCCCCGAGGGCCCGATGCCGCAGGCGTGTGGTCCCAGGGCAGCGTCGCGCTCGGGCATCGGCGCCTGAGAATCATCGATCTCTCCGAAGCCGGCGGGCAGCCGATGGTCGACTCCGAGCTCGGATTGTCGATGGCCTGGAACGGCTGCATCTACAACTACGAGCAGCTGCGCGACGAGCTCTGCGGGCACGGCTACCGCTTCTTCTCCCACAGCGATACCGAGGTGCTGCTGAAGGGCTACCACCACTGGGGCGACCGTTTCGTCGACCACCTCCAGGGCATGTTCGCCTTCGCCATCGTCGAGCGCGACAGTGGACGGGTGTTGCTGGGCCGCGACCGTCTCGGCATCAAACCGCTGTACATCACCGAGGACGCCCACCGAATCCGATTTGCGTCCTCGCTGCCCGCATTGCTGGCCGGCGGTGGTATCGACACCCGGATCGATCAGGTGGCTCTGCACCACTACTTGACGTTCCACTCGGTCGTGCCGCCACCGCACACGATTCTGCGCGGGGTCAGCAAGGTACCGCCCGCGTCGCTGGTGGCGATCGAGCCCGACGGACGGGGCGGTTACCAGAAGCCCTCCATCACGACGTACTGGGAGCCGGACTTCACCCGCATCGATGAACGCTCGTCGTGGTCCGAAAGGGACTGGGAGGAGGCGGTTCTCGAGTCCTTACGACTCGCGGTCAAGCGACGGTTGGTGGCCGACGTGCCGGTCGGTTGTCTGCTGTCGGGCGGTGTCGACTCCAGCCTGATCGTCGGATTGCTCGCCGAAGCCGGCCAGCACGGGTTGAAGACGTTCTCCATCGGCTTCGAGTCGGTCGGCGGCGTCGAAGGCGACGAATTCCGGTATTCGGACGTCATCGCCAAGAGATTCGCCACCGATCACCACCAGATCCGGATCGGTACCGAACGCATGCTGCCCGCGCTCGACGGCGCGATCGCCGCCATGAGCGAGCCGATGGTCAGCCACGACTGCGTCGCGTTCTACCTGCTCAGCCAGGAGGTCTCCAAGCACGTCAAAGTCGTGCAGTCCGGACAGGGCGCCGACGAGGTATTCGCCGGCTACCACTGGTACCCACCGATGGGCGAGCCGGCCGCGGCCTCATTGGAAGGTTCGGTGGCCAGCTACCGCGGGGCCTTCTTCGATCGGGACCAATCGGGCTACGCCTCGCTGGTGTCCCCAGCGGTGGCGACCTCAGATGATCCCAGTGAGCTCTTCGTCACAGAACACTTCGCCCGCCCGGGTGCGCAGACCGGCGTCGACCGGGCGCTGCGCCTGGACAGCACGGTGATGTTGGTCGACGACCCGGTCAAGCGGGTCGACAACATGACGATGGCGTGGGGGCTGGAGGGCCGGGTGCCGTTCCTCGACCACGAACTCGTGGAACTCGCCGCAACCTGTCCACCGCAATACAAGATCGCCCACGACGGCAAAGGGGTACTCAAGCAGGCTGCGCGCCAGGTGATCCCCGCCGATGTGATCGATCGGCCCAAGGGCTACTTTCCGGTGCCGGCGCTCACCCATCTCGAAGGCCCTTACCTCGATCTGGTTCGCGACGCGTTGTACGCGCCCGAGGCCAAGGAGCGTGGGCTGTTCCGCCCGGAGGCCGTGGAGCGACTCTTGAGCGACCCCAACGGCAAGCTCACGCCGCTGCGGGGCAATGAGTTGTGGCAGATCGCGCTGCTCGAGTTGTGGCTGCAACGACACGGTGTCAACGGACCCGCCGCATGAGCACCCCAACACCACCGCGAGTGGGGGTCGCCACGAGGCCTGCGCTGGGACCGGAACGAGCGGGAGTCCAGACGTGACCGAAGACGCCTCTCAGCCGGAGGCCGATCAGGACCACCCCGAGGGAATCACGCTGGCCCTGCACGACGCATCACCGCCGAACATGATCGATGCGATGGCCCGGGACGTTGCGCTCGAACTCGGTTGGGGCCGGCTCATTTTCGGCCAAACGTTCGCCAACCCGACGAAACTGGCAGAGGTGCTGCGCCAGGAGGGGCACGGCCGCCGCGACATCTGCATCTACGCGCGAGAACCCCATGTCTTGGTGGCGAAAGCGCCCGCTGAATTGTTCATCGACCCAAGCCACACCTACCGGCTGAGGTTCGCCGACAGCGAGGACGTCAGGACCGCGTCGGCCGGCTTCAGCGTTCGCACGTTGAACAGCCGTTCAGACGCCGACGAGATGAATCGTGTGTACGTGCGCTGCGGCATGGTGCCCGCGCCCATAGACGCCATCTGGGATAACTATCGCCACCAGGAGTCCGTCACCTACCTCATCGCGGTGCGCGACGACGACGGCGCCGTGCTGGGCACGGTGACCGGCGTGGATCACCAGGCCCTGTTCTGCGACCCCGAGAACGGCTCGAGCCTATGGACATTGGCCGTGGACCCGACCGCAACCCTGCCCGGCGTGGGCGCGGCTCTGACCCACACCCTCAGCGCGATCTACCGCGACCGCAACCGCGCGTACATGGATCTCTCGGTGGCACACGACAACACCGCAGCGATCGCGTTGTACGAAAAACTCGGGTTCACCCGGGTGCCGGTGATGGCGGTGAAGCGGAAGAACGCCATCAACGAACCGCTGTTCACTCATCCGCCGGAGACCGTGGACGATCTCAATCCGTACGCGCGGATCATCGCCAACGAGGCCCTGCGGCGTGGGCTCTGGGTGGAGGTGCTCGACGCCGAGTCCGGCGAGATGCGCCTCTCGCACGGCGGGCGCAGCGTCGTCACTCGGGAAGCGTTGTCCGAGTACACCTCCGCGGTGGCCATGAGCCGCTGCGACGACAAGCGACTGACCCGGCGCATCGTCTCCGAATCCGGCATCATCGTGCCGAAGGGTCGGCTGGCCACGTTCGACGACGCGGACCACGAATTTCTCACCGAGGTCGGCGATGTGGTCGTCAAGCCCACCCGGGGCGAACAGGGCAAGGGAATCACGGTGGGGGTCCGTGACCACGCTGAGCTCGACGCGGCGCTGGCCCGGGCCCGCGAGCAGCACCCCGAGGTCCTGATCGAGCAGCGCGCCGAAGGCGACGATCTGCGGCTGGTGGTGATCAACGGCAGAGTGGTCGCCGCCGCGCTGCGCAGGCCCGCCGAGGTCACCGGCACCGGCCGGCACACCGTCCGCGAGCTGATCGAGGCACAGAGCCGGCGGCGTGCGGCCGCCACCGGCGGTGAATCCCAGATTCCGATCGATGCGGTCACCGAGCACACCGTGAAAGAGGCGGGCTGGTCGTTCGACCAAGTCCTACCTGAAGGATCCCGGCTCAGGGTTCGTCGAACGGCCAACCTGCACCAGGGCGGGACCATCCACGACGTCACCTCCCGCGTGCATCCGGAATTGCGGTCGGTGGCGGTCGCCGCCGCAGAGGCCATCGGTATCCCGGTGACCGGGGTCGACCTGCTGGTCCCAGATGTCACCCGGACCGACTACGTGTTCATCGAAGCCAACGAACGCCCCGGCCTGGCCAACCACGAGCCACAGCCCACTGCGAAAGCGTTCGTGGACTTCCTGTTCCCCGGCCAGCCCGGTCTGCCCCAACCCTGGACACCGGACGAGGTCGAGGACGCCAAGACCAAGCAGGAGTCGGCCGAGGCCGAACCGTCCTCAGGCACCGAAGCGTCCTCAGATTCAGCGGAGCCCTAAAACGTCCCTACCAGGTGCTGGTGCGCATCACGATCTCGGCGGCCAGTTGCGCTGTCGAATCGGCGGCCTTACGTCTGCCAAGCAGCTCGACGACCCGGTAGTCCCCGTAGACGAACCGCTGGCTGGCTTTGGCCACCGTCCGTGCGGCGCTAGTGCTGACGAGCGCCGTGGTGTTCAATTCGACCGGCGGACAGCGTTCGTCAACGATCACCCCCGCATGATCGGCCACCCGCGGATGGCCGCGATCGACGACCACCAACCCGGTGAACCGGTCGAGCCGAGTCGCAGCCAGCTCCCAGGCCAATTCCGCGCCCTGCCGATCGCCGACCACCAGTGCCCAGCGGACATCGAGCTTATCGAGAATCCCGATGACGGCCGTGTCGGTCAACCGCGGATCCGAACCGATAACGACGGTCTTCAGCGAGGCGGTGTGCAGCCGCTCACACAATGCTGCGTACGCGCCGGCACCCTGGTTCGCTGCGCAGAGCAGAACCACGACCGACCCCTTGTCGGGGCCGGCCACCTCAACCGGCACCGCGAAGCCATCGACGACGATGGTGGCGGACGGCACAGCAGGCACGGCGTCACGCTACAGGCAGGAGCCGACCCGCCGGGTAGGTTTGAACGCTCGACGCAGGTGCTCACACTGCTTCCGCACGTGCGGCCTGCTTCCCGGTGATTTCCAAGAATGTCTGTGGCAGAGTGCCTTTGACGAGTATTGACGGATCCGGCGTGGGAAATGCGATGGCGAAAACCGCCATAGTCCCCACGTTCTCGAAAGAAAAGTAAACGCTGCTTTCGGCGGCACCGAGCCGCATAGTCTGCCGGTAGACCAAGGAATCGGGCCGCGGAGACGCCAGCTGGGTCGTGGTCACCGGAATGCCCCTGTCCGCTGGTTCGAAGAAGGTCTCGTACTCGGCACAGCGCTCCGCGGTTGCAGCCAACCGCTCGAGATTCAGCGGCCAGGTCAACACCGAGATGATTATCCGCGCGCCGTCATAGGCCACCATGTACTCCGCGGCGCTGCCTGCTCCGCGCTCGGCGGTGGAAGCGATGTCACGAGTCAACCCATCGGTGCAACCCCGCGGCGACGAGAGCATCGGCGGCGGGCCGCCCGCGCCATCTGCCTCACCGCGATCCTTGATGATGCGCTGGTAGCGCACGCCGGGCGCGAAGTCTCCCTCGTTGAGCACTGCGCGCTCGAGCCGGACACCGGGCCACTCGGCGCTTCCGGTAACCAGCTGCGAACACCCGGCGAGCATGGCAGTGACGAGTATCGCCACAGCCGTCCCCGCCACCTGCCTCATGGTCATTTGTTCAGGCTACCTATCCCCTACGCCTGGAGCAGGGTGAGGATATCCACGCCGATGTCGGTGACGACCAGCGTGTGCTCGAACTGTGCCGTCCACTTCTTGTCCCTGGTGGCCACGGTCCAGTCGTCGTCCCACATCTCGTAGTCCAGCGCGCCGAGGTTGATCATCGGTTCGATGGTGAATGTCATGCCGGGTTCGAGCACGGTCTGAATGGACGGCTGGTCGTAGTGCAGCACCACCAGCCCGTTGTGGAACGTGGTGCCGATACCGTGTCCGGTGAAGTCGCGAACCACGTTGTAGCCGAAGCGATTTGCGTATGCCTCGATAACACGGCCGACTACCGAGAGCGCCCTGCCGGGCTTGACCGCCTTGATCGCCCGTCGGGTGGCCTCGTGGGTGCGCTCGACGAGCAGGCGGTGTTCCTCGGAGACGTTGCCCGCCAGAAACGTCGCGTTGGTGTCGCCGTGCACGCCGTGGATGTAAGCGGTGACGTCGATGTTGACGATGTCGCCATCCTGGACCACCGTCGAGTCAGGAATTCCGTGACAGATGATCTCGTTCAGCGAGGTGCAGCAGGACTTGGGGAAACCCTTGTAGCCCAGCGTGGACGGATATGCGCCGTGGTCGATCATGTATTCGTGAGCCACCCGGTCGAGTTCGTCGGTGGTCACCCCGGGCCTGACGGCCTCGCCGGCCGCGGCGAGCGCACCGGCGGCGATCTGACCGGCCACCCGCATCTTCTCGATCACCTCGGGCGTCTGCACCCAGGGTTCAGTGCCCTCGCGCACGGTCGACCGCCCCACGTACTCAGGACGTGCGATCGACTTGGGTACCGTCCGCATCGGTGAAACCACGCCCGGACGAAGGACGGTTCTTACTGGCATGACGCAATGCTACCGACACGAAAAGGCAGCTCCGGGCGTCCGCGAACAGAGATCAGCCGTGCGGACCGTTTCGGGCGAAGCCGCTCCGGTGGCTGCCCAGCGCCGGATCGCTAAGTGTGACGAAGCGGCCGCGGGAACCGCCAGGACTTGCGGGGACCGCGAATGTCCACCGACCCGCAGACGACCTTGCCGGTGAGGATGACGTGCGGATTCCCTTCGGCGGTGGCGTCCCTGCGGTGGTCGTGGGCACTGCCCACATTGACCTCGACGTCGTCGATCGAGGCACTCGCGCCTGTGGGCAGCCGTAGATCCAGGCCGCCGAACTTCATGTCCAGCTCGATGACGACGATCGGTCCGGCGAACCGTGCGCGCGTGAGATCGAGCTCGACCGAACCCATACGCCGGTGCAGGGCCAGCCGGCTGGGAACCACCCACTCGCCTTGACGCTTCAGCGACCCGAGCACGCCCCGCAACTCGACGCGGTCGGCCGCCGAAGTGACGATTGCGCCCGGTCCGGGCAGGTCGCCGACCAGTGTGTCGAGGTCGGAGCGCAATCTGGCCCTCGAAACCAGCGCCGAGCGCTCCTCGAACTCGTCGATGTCGATCAGCCCGAGTGCGACAGCGTTGTGCAGACGGCGCAGCGTGCCATTGCGATCGGCGTCGGAGATCCGCATCTCGACTGAATCGGTGGGAATACCGGCGGGCAGATGGTTGATTTCGGTCATGACAACTTCCACGGTACCGCCGCAAACTGCGCAAACCACATCGGAGCGGTGTGATCCTGGCAATCCAGCCGGCTAATACCCCGGCGGCAACTCGTCGAGCATGCCCTTGAGCATCCGCACCGCGTACTCGGAACTGCCGCCGCCGACAATCAGCGCCGAAAACGCCATATCGCCCCGGTAGCCGGTGAACCAGGAGTGCGATCCGCCCTCGAACTCGGCTTCGCCGGTCTTGCCGCGAACATCGCCGGCACCTTCCAGCCCCTTGGCGGTGCCGTTGGTGACCACCAGGCGCATCATCGGGCGCAGACTGTCCACAACGGTGGCGGCGATGGGCTTGCTCTCACCGGTGATCTCGGTTTCCCGCCCCTCGATGAGGCTGGGAACCGGCGTGCGGCCTGCGGCGACGGTCGCGGCGGCCAGTGCCATCCCGAAGGGGCTGACCAGCACCTTGCCCTGACCGAACCCGTCCTCGGTGCGCTCGGTGAGGTTGACGGTGGGTGGCACCGATCCGCTGATGGTGTCGATGCCCTCGATGTTGTAGTCCGGCCCGATGCCGTACTGCGCAGCAGCCTGGGTGAGCCCGCGCGGGGGCATCCGGCTGGCCAGTTCGGCGAATGTCGTGTTGCACGAGCTGGCGAACGCTCGCGACATCGGCACGGTGCCGAGATCGAAACCACCGTAGTTGGGCACGGTGCGGTGGCCGATATCCATCTTTCCCGGGCATCCCAGAAGAGTGTTGGGCGTGGCCATGTCCCGCTCGATCGCAGCACCGGCGGTGACGATCTTGAACGTCGAACCGGGCGGATACAGGCCCATGGTCGCGATCGGCCCCTCCTGGTCGGCTGGTGCGTTCTGGGCGACGGCCAGGATCTCACCGTTCGACGGTTTGATGACCACGATCATGGCCTGATTGCCGGTGGTGTCAACAGCATGCTGGGCGGCATCCTGTACGGCGCGATCCAGACTGATCGACACCGAAGGTGCCGGCTGGGCGGGCACCTCGTTGACGACATCGATGTCGACCCCGTTCTGATTCACCGTGACAACGCGCCAACCCGGGGCGCCGTCCAGATCGCCGGCGACGGCATCCTTGATCTGGTTGACGAGCGCGGGCGCGAAATCCTCGTCAGCAGGGAGAATTTCGGGCTGCGGGGTGATCACCACCCCCGGTAGAGCCCCGATCGTGCCCGAGACCGCTTCGTGGTCGGCCTGCCGCAGCGTGATCAGGCTCAGCGAGCCCGTCGTCGAGCTGGCCTGCTCGGCGAGTCGTTGCGGATCCAGGGTGTCGTCGAACCGGTGCAGCGCTCCCGCGACGACCCGAGCGGTGGCCATGAGCTCAGCACCCGCTGCACGGGCATCCAGCGCGACGTTGTAGCGATAGCCGGGGACCAGGACATCCGTGCCGCCACGTTCATTGACCGAGGCCCGCCGTGGCTCGTCGGCACGCAACGCCAGAGTTTGGTTCTCGCCCAACCGCGGATGCACTCCGGTGGCGCTCCATCGCACTCCCCAGTGACCTTCTTCGCGGGCCATATTGAGTTGTCCGTCGTAGGTCCAGGTGCGGTCTTTTGGCAGGTGCCAGGTGTAGCGGTAGGTGATGGTTCCGGTGTCCTCGGCGTACTTGGCGCTCAGGATCTGCGCGTCCAGCCCGGTGGCCTGTAGGCCCGCCCACACCTTGTTGAGCGTCGCCCTTGCGGCTTCCGGGCGGTCGCTGAGCTGAGCTGCCGCCGAAGTGTCACCGACTGCCAGCGCGGCGAAGAACTCCTCCGCCGTGGATTCGGGTCCGTCGGGCCGAGGTGTGCAGGCGCCGAGCGTGACGACCAACGCGGTTACCGTGGCGAGCCCGGCCGCACGTGTTACTAATGAGGTCAATGTTGCCATTGGGACTGATGTTAGGAAGTAACAGTCCGATTTCGGCGCAGGCGCACCGGTCGGGGCGGAACAGAGGTCCGCCAGACCCAGATTCCCCCAGACCCAGATTTCCCCAGACCCAGATTCCCGCAGACCCAGATTCCCGCAGACCCAGATTCCCGCAGACCCAGATTCCCGCAGACCTAGGTTCCCGCGGCCGGCGTCCGCACGACCAGGGGCACGGCCGGGAAGTAGGCGGCCAACTCAGAGCGCGAGGTGCGCAGCGCGGCCGTACCGTGGCCCTGCTTTCGATGGTGAGGATGGATCCAGACTCGTACTTCGACCTCACCGTGGGATAGCTCACCGAAGACCATGCCGACCTTCGTCCGTCGGACCTCTGCCACCAACCAGGCCGCCTCCTCGGCGGCGACACGGGCGACCGCTTCGCGAATCTCGTCGCCGAGATCGCCCGCGGGGGCGGCGGTGCCGTCACCTTTGACGCGCATGTCGGCGGTTCGCGCGGCGAAGATGTCCCGGTCTGCGTCAGCGGCGAAGGGTCGCAGCGTCAGTCGCCGAGCGGATCCGCCGGTCCGCTCGGCGGAGGTGAAGGCCAGTTCCCTGCCGAGGTTCTCCAGGCCGGCGGCGATCCTGCGGCGCGCCACCTTGGTCAGCCGATCGAATGACAACGTCAGGACGGCTTCGGCGGCTACCTCGGAGGTGTCCAGCAAGTCAGCGATCGCCTCGAGCGCGTCGTCGTAGTCCTCGGAGCCGACCACCACGTCGAGCACCGCGTGTCTGCGTTCGAGTGCGTGAACGATAGCGTCGGCGATTGCCCTGCGCTCAGCTGTCCTGTCCGGCTCGGCCATGAGGTGGAGCGTATGCGGCCGGGAGTTCAGTCCAGCAATACGGTGGCGAAAGTTCCCACCTCACTGAATCCGATCCGCGCGTAGGTAGCCCGCGCGACGGCGTTGAAGCTGTTGACATACAAGCTGGCAATGCGGCCGCTGCCGATGACTGCGCCGGTCAGCGTGGCGGTTCCAGCGGTGCCGATACCGCGCCCACGCCACTCGGGGTGCACCCACACGCCCTGGATCTGACCGACGGCCGGAGATTGCGAACCGACCTCCGCCTTGAACACCACCTGTCCGTGTTCAAACCGAGCCCACGCCCGCCCGGCGGCGATCAGACCGGCAACCCGGCGGCGGTATCCCCGGCCGCCGTCTCCGCCCCGTGGGTCGATACCCACCTCGCCGATGAACATGTCGATGGCCGCGACGAGGTAGGCGTCAAGCTCGTCCATGCGGACCGGCCGGACCGCCGGATCAATCTCGCAGGCGGGCGCGCTGCCCAAAGCCATCAGCGGCTGATGTGCGCGTACGTCGCGGGCGGGGCCCCAGACATGTTCGAGGCGCTGCCACATGGGCAGAACCAGTTCCGCACGACCGACCAGCGAAGAGCACCGTCGCGCCTGGCTCATCGCCTTGTCGGCGAATGCATTCAAATCGTTGTGCCCGCCGCGCAAGGGGATCAGATTCGCCCCCGCGAAGCACAGCGCTTCGTTCGCGCGCCGCCGTGTCCACAGCTCGCCGCCGATCCCCGACGGGGCGACACCGTGCTCGGCAACCCGGGAGGCAACCATGCACGACGCCACCGGATCATCGTCGAGTACCTGACGCACCGCTGCCATGTCACGGTTGTCGCGCACAACCGACACCCTTCGCTCGTCAACGAGGCGAAAAAGCGGAGGAGCCGACATTTGGACTCTTTCTGCGACTTACCCTGACCAGCCAGCCCCGCACACCCGGGACCAGGTATCAGCTTACGGTCACAATGGGCGAACCGCCTGCATCATCTGGACCCCGGTTTGTCTCAGCTCCAGATTCCATCTCCGAACCCATTTCGGCGGCGAGCCTGAGGGCCTCTTCGATCAAGGTCTCCACGATGAGCGCTTCGGGCACGGTCTTGATGACCTCACCCTTGACGAAGATCTGCCCTTTGCCGTTGCCGGATGCGACGCCCAGATCGGCTTCGCGGGCTTCGCCGGGCCCGTTGACGACGCAGCCCATCACCGCGACCCGCAACGGCACATCCATGCCCTCCAGACCGGCGGTCACTTCGTTGGCCAATGTATAGACGTCAACCTGCGCCCGCCCGCATGACGGGCACGACACGATCTCCAAGCCGCGCGGGCGCAAGTTCAGCGACTCGAGGATCTGGTTGCCGACCTTGACCTCTTCGACGGGCGGGGCAGACAGCGACACCCGAATGGTGTCACCGATGCCCTTCGACAGCAGCGCACCGAATGCGACAGCCGATTTGATGGTGCCCTGGAAAGCGGGGCCGGCCTCGGTGACGCCCAGGTGCAGCGGGTAGTCGCACTTGGAGGCCAATAGCTCATATGCGGCGACCATGATGACCGGGTCGTTGTGCTTGACGCTGATCTTGATGTCGCCGAAGCCGTGGTCCTCGAATAGCGAGGCCTCCCACAGCGCCGACTCGACCAGCGCCTCCGGCGTAGCCTTGCCGTACTTCTCCATGAACCGCTTGTCCAGCGAACCGGCGTTCACGCCGATCCGGATCGGAATGCCCGCCGCGCCGGCAGCTTGGGCCACTTCCCTGACCCGGCCGTCGAATTCCTTGATATTGCCAGGGTTGACGCGCACGGCGGCGCAGCCGGCGTCGATCGCCGCGAAAATGTACTTCGGCTGGAAGTGGATGTCCGCGATCACCGGGATCTGCGACTTCTTCGCGATCACCGACAGTGCGTCTGCGTCCTCCTGGCGGGGGCACGCGACCCGGACGATGTCGCATCCCGAGGCAGTGAGCTCGGCGATCTGCTGCAGTGTCGAGTTGATGTCGTGCGTCTTGGTGGTACACATCGACTGCACCGAGATCGGATGGTCACTCCCGACCCCGACATCACGCACCATCAGCTGGCGCGTCTTCCGGCGGGGGGCGAGTGTGGGCGCGGGGGGTGCCGGCATCCCCAGTCCGATAGCCATGAAGCCTCCTACTGGAAGAGCCTGATCGGGTTGACCAAGTCAGCGGTAACGGTCAACAGCATGTAACCAACCACCAGCACCAGCACGGCGTAGGTGGCGGGCATCAACTTGAGGTAGTTCACCGGCCCCGCGGCCACCATGCCGCGCGCCGACCGGAACAGGTTGCGGATTTTCTCGAATACCGCGATCGCGATGTGCCCGCCGTCGAAGGGCAGCAGCGGAACCAGGTTGATCGCCCCGAGCACGAAGTTCAGCTGGGCGAGGAAGAACCAGAACGCCACCCACAGCCCGTGATCCACGGTGTCTCCGCCGATGATGCTGGCGCCGACGACGCTGATGGGCGTTTCGGGGTCACGTTCACCACCGCCGATAGAGTCGATGAGCGCGCCGACCTTGGTCGGGATCTTGGCCAGCGCCTTGCCCAGTTCCACGGCGAGGTCACCGGTGAAGGCGAACGTCGCCGGCACCGCCGCGAGCGGGTTGTACTGCGTCGGACCGAAATAGGCACCGGTGACGCCGATGGTGCCTACCTCGGTGGGTACCGCGTCGGCGGAATCAACGCCGCCCGCGACGAAGCGCTGACTCGGTGTCACGTCGACCAAGGCGTTGAACTCGCGCGTCACACCGTTGTCATCACGCTGCACCGTTAACGTGGTCGGTCCGCCCAGCGCGCGGACTGCCGAGACCAGTTCGTCGAATGTCGCCACCGGCGTGTCACCGACCTCGACGATGACGTCGCCGGCCTGGATACCGGCCGCCGCCGCCGGGCTCGGGGCAATACATTCACCTAAATTGCCTTGTGTGACTTCGGATTTCACGCACGACGTCTCCCCCACCATGGCATTGGTGGGGGGATGGAGGTTGGGTAGGCCCCAGATGACGGCGATCCCGTAGACCAACACCAGGCCGATGATGAAGTTCATGGCCGGCCCGGCAGCCAGCACCGAGACGCGTTTCCAGGTCTTCTGCTTGTACATCGCGTGGGGCTGCTCGTCAGGAGTGAGTTCCTCAACCGCCGTCATACCCGCGATGTCGCAGAACCCGCCCAGCGGGACTGCCTTGAGGCCGTACTCCGTCACCCCCAGCCTGTTCGGCTTGAAGGTGGACCAGAGGGTGGGACCGAAGCCGACGAAGTAGCGGCGCACCTTCATGCCCGTCGCCCGCGCGACCCACATATGGCCGCATTCGTGCAGGGCGACCGACAGCAGAATGGCGAGTGCGAAGAGCACGATGCCGATCGCGAACATCATGTGGTGGCCAGTCCCTATCTACTACTTCTACCGAATACCTGCGGGCTGTTACCTGCGGGTTCCCTCTCGATCGCACGCCGAGCCCGGTCCCGGGCCCAGTCCTGCGCATCGAGTACGTCCTCCACGTTAGCTGGTTCGGCCGCCCACTGGTCAGCAGCGCGCAGCACGTGCGACACGGTTCGTACGATCGCCGGAAATGGGATGCGTCCCTGCAGGAAGGCTTCCGCCGCCTCCTCGTTGGCAGCGTTGTAGACCGCGGTCAAGCAACCTCCCCCTCGACCGGCTTCGCGCGCCAGGTCGACTGCCGGGAAAATTTCGCTGTCGAGCGGCTCGAACTCCCAGCTCGCGGCCGTGCTGAAGTCACATGCCGACGCAACTCCGGCGACCCGGGAAGGCCAGCCCAGGGCGAGTCCGATCGGCAGCTTCATGTCGGGCGGACTGGCCTGGGCCAGTGTCGAGCCGTCGGTGAACGTCACCATCGAGTGCACGATCGACTGGGGGTGCACCACCACATCAATGCGGTCGTAATCGACCCCGAACAACAGGTGCGTCTCGATGAGCTCGAGGCCCTTGTTGACCAGAGATGCCGAGTTCAGCGTGTTCATCGGCCCCATCGACCAGGTGGGATGCGCGCCTGCCTGGTCGGGTGTGACGTGCTCGAGTTGCGCGGCGGTCCAGCCTCGAAACGGACCTCCCGACGCGGTCAGGACCAGCTTGGCGACCTCGTCGGCGGCACCGCCACGCAGGCACTGTGCCAGCGCGGAGTGCTCGGAATCGACTGGCACGATCTGCCCGGGCGCCGCCGCTTTGAGCACCAGCGGGCCTCCCGCCACCAGGGACTCTTTGTTGGCCAGCGCCAGTCGGGCGCCGGTAGCCAGCGACGCCAGCGTGGGTTCGAGCCCGAGCGAGCCGACCAGCCCGTTGAGCACCACGTCGACGCCGGCCTTCCCCGCTGTGTCCTCAATTAGCCGGGTGACCGCCTGCGGTCCCGAGTAGCTGACGCCACCGATGCTGGCGGCGGCGGCAGGGTCGGCGACGGCGATATTCGCCACACCGGTCTGCTTGCGCTGCCTGGCCAGCAGGTCAGGATTGCCTCCCCCGGCCGCGAGCCCCACGACCTCGAAGCGCTCGGGATTGGCGGCGATGACCTCGAGCGCCTGCGTCCCGATGGATCCCGTGCTGCCCAGGATCAGCACCCGCAGCCTGTTCCGCTGCCCGTGTTCGCCGGATTCGCTCACCGGTCCATTGTGCCGCTCGCCGCCGACTTACCTCGGGCAGCCCGACAAGCATGCGAGATGGTCCGGGAAATATTACGCAAATATTACGAACAGCCTGCAGGCCCATCCATTCGCTTCACAGCGGGGAATGTTCTACGTCAGCTTAGGACGGGTGACGATGTCCGTTCGTGAAGGGATAGGGAAAATATGAAGACAGTTCACCGGAAGACAGCTGCCGCGGCAGGAATCGCCGCGGTCGCGATCTTTGGCGCAGCCGCTTGTTCCAGCGACAGCAGCTCCGATGCGACCGACACGGCGACCACGACAACCACGTCTGCGCAGACCACGTCGGCCGAGCCCACGGCGGCGGCCGATCCCGCCGCCAACCTCGTCGGCACGGGGTGTGCGGCGTACGCTGAGCAGGTGCCCACCGGTCCGGGTTCGGTGGCGGGCATGGCACAGGATCCGGTGACAGTCGCGGCATCGAACAACCCGATGCTCTCGACGTTGACCTCCGCCCTCACGGGTCAGCTGAATCCGGACGTCAACCTGGTCGAGACCCTCGACGGTGGCGAGTTCACCGTGTTCGCGCCGACCGACGAGGCGTTCGCCAAGATCGACGCCGCCACGTTGGAGTCGCTCAAGACCGACTCTGACCTGCTGACGAGCATTCTGACCTACCACGTGGTGCCTGGTCAGGCCGCACCGGATCAGGTCGCCGGAGACCACGCGACGGTCCAGGGCGCGACCCTGACCGTGACCGGCGAAGGTGACGATCTGAAGGTCAACGACGCCGGCCTGGTGTGCGGCGGCGTTCAGACCGCCAATGCCACGGTCTACATGATCGACACGGTGCTCATGCCGCCGGCCAGCTAGACATCTCGGCTACCCGAAATCCCCCGTCCCTTGCAGGGCGGGGGATTTCGTGTGCGAGGGACCGGTGCGCGGCGGCCGCGACACCGAACAGCCCAAACGACGATCCAGACCGATCATCCGAAATATTTTGTCCGACAACCCATCCGCGCCACAAGATGCTCCGAATACGAGGTGCAAGTGTCCGGTAGGACAGTGACCACACAGTGGCTGCCAAACAGCGTCGCTGCGGTGAAAGGAAACGTACAAGATGACGGTCAACGGAAAAGCATTGGCAGGAGCCGGGTTCGCGGTGGCCGCTGCAATCGGCTTGTCGCTCGGAACTGCGACAACGGCCAGCGCGGAACTGGTCGGTCCGGGCTGCACTGCCTACGCCGAAATGGTGCCCGAGGGTCCGGGCTCGGTGCAGGGTATGTCGCAGGCACCGGTCGCGGTCGCCGCGTCGAACAACCCGCTGCTGACCACGCTCACCAAAGCACTTTCGGGACAGCTCAATCCGCAGGTGAATCTGGTCGATACCCTCAACAGTGGTGAGTTCACGGTGTTCGCACCCACCGACGAGGCGTTCGCGAAGATCGATCCGGCCACCATCGAACAGCTCAAGGTTGATGCGCCACTGTTGACCAGCATCTTGACCTACCACGTCGTCCCCGGACAGGCGAGCCCGTCACAGGTTGTGGGCACCCACACCACCGTGGAGGGCGGCGATGTCACCGTCACCGGTGATCCGAGCGCGCTGCACGTCAACGATGCTTCGGTGGTTTGCGGTGGAGTGCAGACGGCCAACGCGACGGTGTATCTGATCGACACCGTGCTGATGCCCCCGGCCTCCTAAGGCGACACAGCTCACACACGGCGGATTCCCCCGCACGCTTGCCAGGCGTGCGGGGGTTTCGTTTTTTCTTCAGCGGCGATTGCGGGCACCATCAATGCCATGCCTGCCGTGTTGTGGTTCCGTCGCGATCTACGCCTGTCGGACCTGCCCGCCATGTTGTCCGCCGCCGACGTCGATGGTGAGGTGCTGGCCTGTTACGTGCTGGACCCACGTTTGACAGCCTCGGTCGGCCCCCGTCGGTTGCAGTACCTCTACGACGCGCTGCGCGCGCTGCGCGACGGCCTCGATGGACGGCTCCTCGTCGCGCGCGGTCACCCCACGACGATGGTGCCGCTGCTGGCCAGGGCTGTTGAGGCCACGTCGGTACACGTATCGCAGGACTTCTCGCCCTTCGGCCGACGACGCGACGAGGCGGTGGCCGATGCGCTCTGTGACGTGGAGTTGGTGCCGACCGGGTCGCCCTATCTCGTATCGCCGGGCCGGATCAGCAAGGGCGACGGCACTCCGTACAAGGTGTTCACCCCGTTCTTCGGGGCCTGGCGCAAGCATGGCTGGCGGCCGCCGGCCGACTCCGGCCCGGCCTCGGCACGCTGGATCGATCCCGCCGACGTGCCCGGGCACCCCGGCATCGCTGATATTCCCGACGCCGGTATCGAACTCGAACTGCCCGCCGGCGAGCAGGCCGCGCGGCGCCAGTGGGAGGACTTCACCCGCACCGGTCTGACCGACTACGCCGACGACCGAAACCGTCCGGACTTGGACGGCAGCAGTCGCATGTCGGCACACCTGAAGTTCGGCACAATCCATCCGCGCACCTTGGCCGTGGATCTGGGGCCGGGCGGGGGCGCGCAGGCATACCTGCGAGAGTTGGCGTTTCGCGACTTCTACGCCGCCGTGCTGCACGAGTGGCCGAACAGCGCGTGGCATAACTGGAATTCCGCGTTCGACCGCATCGAGGTCGATGTGGACAGCGACGCCGAGGAGCTATTTGCTGCCTGGAAAACCGGACGGACCGGCTTTCCGATTGTCGACGCCGGTATGCGTCAACTTTCCGAGACCGGATTCATGCACAACCGGGTGCGGATGATCGTGGCGTCGTTCCTGGTCAAGGACTTGCATTTGCCCTGGCAGTGGGGCGCCCGCTGGTTTCTCGAGCAGTTGGTCGACGGTGACATGGCCAGCAACCAGCACGGGTGGCAGTGGGCGGCCGGGTGTGGCACCGACGCCGCGCCCTACTTTCGCGTGTTCAATCCCACCACTCAGGGCGCCAAGTTCGATCCCGCGGGTGAATACGTGCGTCGCTGGGTGCCCGAATGGCGCGAGATGGAGGACACCGGCGACGTACACGTCGACGTCTGCAAGGCGGGCAGCAACCGCCCGAATACCTACCCGGACCCCATCGTCGATCACGCGCAGGAGCGCATGGAGTCGCTGCGCCGGTACCGGGCCCTGAAGCAATGAGGCGCTGGCGCCCTCTTGGGGCGAAGCGACTGTTCATCCGGCGGCTCTACGTCCACCGGCAATGGACCTGTGTCAGAATGACCGCATCCAAGCGGCCCGATCATGAGGAGCAGCCATGGCAAGCACCGAAGTGGAACGGCATACCGATGTCGACGTCGAGGACGTGCCGTCTGCCGAGTGGGGCTGGTCCAAAGAGAATCCCCGAGTCAAGCAGATCGGTGGACTGCTGGCGGCCGGTTTCCTGCTGCTGATGATGCACGGCAACCACACCGGACGCGTGGAGGACTGGTTCCTGATCGCTTTCGCGGCGCTCGTCCTCGGCATGGTCGCGCGCAGCTGGTACGTCGTTCGCAACAGCACCACCAGATAGGTTTAATTCAGCTCAGACCGAGTACCGGCGTTGCCGCTAGTCGACGTGGGCCAGCGGCAGCGCGTTGTCGATTTGAGTCAGATCGACGGACAGACCGGCTGCCCGTCGGATCTCGACAAAGGATTCGATCAGCGTATCGGTGGCCTCATGCGGGTCGGCCAGGGTGCGGTCGTCGGTGAGCACCGAGATGGCGAGTTGATCGACGTAACTCCACACGGTGATGTTCATTCCGCTGCCGGCGACGAGCGTCCCGACCGAGTAGATCTCCTCGACCGTCGCCCCTTCGATGCAGCCGCGTTCTCGTGGCCCCGGGACGTTCGAGATCGTCAGATTCATCACAGCCGCGGATTCGACCCGTCGTGCCTGCCTGCTGAAGACGCCCGCTGTGCTGGCAGGCGGCAGATAACTCAGCCAGTTGGGTATCACGGTCGGACCGAGTAAGCGATGGTTTTCCTTGGCGATGGCGGTCGCCATCGCGGTGAGCCTGACCCGCTCCAGCGGGTCTTCGATGTGCACCGGCAATGACGGTGTCATATAGGTGAATTCGTTGCCCATCAATCGCTCGGGGGCAGTATTTATGCTCACCGGGACGCCGGCGATCAATGGCGAGTCAGCCTTCTTGTCATAGCGCAGCAGAAGCTTACGAAGGGCGCCGGCCGCCATCGCAAGCACGATGTCGTTGAGAGTGACGCCGAGATGCTTGGCAGTCTGCTTGACATCGGCCAGCGCCAGCGGTGCCGTCGCGAACAGCCGGCCCGGGGTGACGACATGGTTGAAGAAAGTCGCCGGCGGAGCGAAGTTGCGTGCCAGGTCAGGATGAGCGCCCCTCTCTTTGGACCGCTTGCGAACCTTGCCCACACCGGTGGCGGTCTCGTTCAACAGCCGGGGCAATCGGCGCATCAGTCGCACGTGATCCCGTCCCGCGGCCTTGAGTAGGTTCACCGCCGTCCTCGAATCTGC
This sequence comes from Mycobacterium sp., assembly GCF_049608025.1. Classification (GTDB taxonomy): domain Bacteria; phylum Actinomycetota; class Actinomycetes; order Mycobacteriales; family Mycobacteriaceae; genus Mycobacterium. Next base: position 47,371 of record NZ_JBMYXC010000024.1, read on the forward strand.
CGGTGCCGGTGCGAGTTGCCCGACCACCTCCGACTGGTCCGACTGCAGCACCCTGGCCAGTTGGTTGGCAGAGGCGACACCATCGGCGAGCACGTGGTGGACCTTGTGGATGATCGCGATGCGATTGTTCGCCAATCCCTCCGCGACGTACATCTCCCACATCGGGTGACCCCGATCCAGTGGCGTGCTGGCAATCTCGCCGATCAGCCGGTCGAGTTCCCGGCGTCCGCCCGGAGCCGCGACCTGCGCCCTTCGGAGGTGATAGTCGAGGTCGATCTCCGCATTCTGCACCCACATCGGGTGGTGGAGTTTCAGCGGAATGTCGACCAACTGGTAGCGCAGTGGCGCCAGGGCGTGCAATCGCGTCTGAGCGATGCTGCGGAAAAGGTCGAAGTCATAGCCTTCGACGTTCGACACATCGAGCACACTGATCTTGAGGGTGTGCATGTGAATCTCGGGCGTCTCGCTGTACAGCATGGTGGCGTCCAAGCCGTTGAGCCGTTTCACCTGTACCCCTTTCGCTTCAGACCTGCCGCCGCGCCACCTGGTGGAGGCCCTGGCCATGTCACCCATTCCACAGGTTTTGGTGCGCCAGGTGGCGTCTTCGATGAAACTGGCGCCGCATTCCCGCGGGACCGGACTCCGGTGCGCGGGCAGTGACTCCGGTCAGGGCAGAACCAGCGGAGCCCCCACGACCGCCTGACACCGGGGCCGGCCGAGAGCGGAACCTCGGCAAGGGGAATCGGCAAGGGGAAAACGCCGAATGCCGCAAGGTCGCGATCCACATGGCATAGCGTTGTTGGCAACCACCGCACCGAGTAGAACTGAATGCACAGTGACTGGATGCATGAGATGACGCAGGGAGCGCGACGATCGCCTTCGGCCTTGGCATCAGTGTCGGACGTAACCAGGGCTAACCGGTGTCGGTGCCGCACCAGTCGCCGTTTGAATACACCGGCACATTCATCGCGGTGACCATCATTGGCGCCGGACCAGCCAGGCACGACGACGAAGTTGAATCCAGCCAGGCACGACGACGAAGTTGAATCCAGCCAGGCACGAGTTGCCATGGCGCGACAGTGAACTGAAAGGCACCAGGACCTATGTCGAAGTCATCGAACACTGCAGAACCACATCTCGCGCGCGAGCACCTGCC
>NZ_JBMYXC010000025.1:0-46929 GCF_049608025.1 Mycobacterium sp.
GGTTCCACAGGTCCAGCGCTGCGGTACCCGTCGGAGCCGGCGCGACGACGGGGCCGTAGACGTGACGGTCACCGTCGAAAATCAGCGTGGGAACCCCGAAGCCCCCGCGGGCGACGACGGCATCGTGATCGGCCTTCACCTCGTCGTGGGTCGTCGGGTCGTCGATGGCGGCCTGCACGACGGACGGGTCGAGACCGAGATCGGCACAGATTTGGGCGGCCACTTCGGGACGATGGGGCTTACGTGATTCCTCGTGCAGCGCCCGACCGGCTGCCTCGTAGAAGCGGTCGCAATCGCTCATCGACGAACGGCGCAGCATCGCCGCGACGCGCATCATGCCCCAGCCATAGGACCAGTCGCGTTCCCACGGGTGTTTCTTTCCCTCTTCGCGGTTGATCTCCTCGAGAGAGAAGAATCGCCAATCGATCTGCAGCGGCACGCTCTCGCGGACCGTTCGAATCCACTTCGACGTCTGGTACGCCCAGGGACACATCACGTCGAAGTGAAATGCGATCGAGACGGGCTCAGCTGTGGTCAACGAAAACTCCTCGACGGTTACGACCGCTGGGTTTGGCGGGTCCAACCCCGAGGATATGTCGATTCACGCTCAGCCGAGGACGACCGGGAGTTGTTGGAGACGCCGCCAGAACGGCATCGGATGGACCTTCAATTCGGAAAGGTCCACGGCCAGATGCAGCTCGGGGAATCGGGTGATGAGGTTGCCGATCGCGACGCGCGTCTCCATCCGGGCCAGGTTGGCGCCCAGGCAGAAATGGGGTCCCTTGCTGAAAGCGATGTGGTAATTCGGCGTGCGGGTGATATCGAAGACGTCCGGATTCTCGAACACGTCGGGATCCCGGTTGGCCGAGGCCAGCAACGGGATCACCATGGCGCCGCGCGGGATGCTGACGCCGCCCAACTCGACGTCCTCGGAGGCGTAGTTGGGCTTGGTGCCCCCGATCGTGCCCGTGTAGCGCAGGATCTCCTCGACAGCAGAGTTGATGAGTTCCGGTTCTTTGGTGAGCAGGTCCAGTTGATCGGGGTGGGCCAGCAGGGCCGCGACACCGTTGGCGATCAAGTGGTAGGTGGTCTCGTAGCCGGCCACCACCAGCGTGAACACCATCGCGACAACTTCGTCCTCGGACAAGCTGTCACCATCCTCACTCGCATGGATGAGCCCGGTCATGATGTCCTCGGCCGGATCATTGCGACGTCGCTGAATGAGTTCGCGGACGAAGTCGATGACCGGCTCCATCTTGGCCGCCATCTGCTCCATCCCGAACTCGACCATCCCGTTCATGACCAGGTTCATCCCGTCATGGAAACGGCCCCGGTCAGCTTCGGGCACGCCGACCATTTCACTGATCACCGTGAACGGGATGGGCAGTGCGTAATCCTCCAGCACATCGATCTGCTGTCCAGGACCGAACCCCTCGAGCAATTCGCGGCTGATCTGCTCGGTGCGATCGGCCAGCCGGGCTGTCGCCTTGGGCGTGAACGCCCGGCTGACCAGCTTGCGCAGTCGCATGTGCTCCGGGTCGTCCATCAGGATCATGCTGTCGGTGGCGATGAACTGCAGCGCCTTGGGAATGGGCAGCGGTTCAGAACTCTCCACGACACGGCGGAACCGCTGGTCGGTGGTGAGGTCTACGCAGTCTTTGTAGCGGGACAGCAGGTAGACATCCTGGCCTCCCATATACGCGAGCTGAGTTCGGAGCACTGGTGCATCTCGGCGCAACCGCTCGTAGGTCGGGAATGGATCAGCCACGAACTCCGGGCTGTCCAGCGCGATCGAAGCGCCGCTCGACGCATCCTGGGTCGTGCTCATCGTTGACTCCTTGCGCTCATGACGCCCAGCGCCGGACCTCAGAAGGGGAGAGACACCTGCAGTCGATGTGATTTCACAGTACAGTGAAAGTTGCAGGTTTCGTTACACCTGCCGGGCAGCGAGTCCATCCCCCGGCCCCGCCGAGATCGCCAAATCCACAGCGTGCGGCTATCGCCTCAGGATGTGTTTTCAGAGTACAGTGAAAGTTGTGAGTGTGACCAGCAGTGATGCCAACGATGCTGCTTCAGATGCCGAAATAGACGCCGAAATAATGGAATTCGTCGATCAGCTCGGCGGGTACTTCGAGTCCAACGGCTTGACCCGCCTGGCCGGCCGGCTGCTCGGATGGCTACTGGTCTGCGATCCCGAACGGCAGTCCTCCGAGGAACTCGCCGTGGCACTGAATGCCAGCAGCGGCGGAATCAGCACCAATGCCCGCATGCTGATCCAGTTCGGTTTCATCGAGCGACTCGGCATCGCCGGTGATCGCCGCACCTATTTCAGGCTGCGGCCGAACGCTTTCGCCGCCGGAGAGCGACAACGTCTGCGCACCATGGCCGACCTGCAGACTCTCGCCGACGTCGGATTGCATGCGCTGCGCGACGCCCCACCCCAACGCAGCCGGCGCATCCAAGAGATGCGGGAACTGACTGCCTACATGGAAGCCCTGCTGACGGACGGGTTGGCGAAATTCCACAGCCAGACAACCGGGGACGCTACGTGAGGATGTCGGCGATCTGGACCGACAGGCTGACAAAGACTTTTGGCGACGTCACCGCAATCAGGAACCTGAACCTCGAGGTGGTTCGCGGCGAGGTGTTCGGCTTTCTCGGACCCAATGGAGCCGGCAAGTCCACCACCATCCGAACCCTGCTCGACCAGATTCGGCCCACCGGCGGGCAAGCGGAGATCTTGGGGATGCGCTGCCATGTCGACTCGCTACAGATTCGCCGCCGCATCGGATATGTCCCGGGAGATCTGGCGTTGTATCCGAAACTTACTGGTGCGCAAACACTTCAATACTTTGCCCGGCTGCGCGGCGGGGTCGACGAACGATACGTCGACGAACTCGCCGAAAGGCTCGGCGCCGATTTGACCCGCAAGGTCGGCGACTACTCCACTGGCAACCGACAGAAGATCGGCCTGATACAGGCATTCATGCATCGACCGGACCTGCTGATCCTCGACGAGCCCAACGCCGGACTGGATCCGTTGATACAACGGGAGTTCCACACGATGGTCGACGAGGTGCGCGAGGACGGACGCACCGTGTTTCTGTCCTCACACACCCTGTCCGAAGTCGAACGCGTCGCCGACCGGGTCGGCATCATTCGCGAGGGCGAACTCGTCGTGGTCGAGCGCGTCGATGAGCTCAAGCGAAAAGCCATCCGGCGCATCGATTTCGAGTTCGCCACCGAGGTTCCCTCCAGCTTGTTCGACGGTGTGCCGGGCGTGCGCGGCGCAGTGGTGGACCATTGCCACGCACAGGTATCGTTCGACGGGTCTGTCCATGACATCCTCAAGGCCGCGATGACCTGTGAGGTCGTCAACCTCAACAGTCGGGAATCCGACCTCGAAGAGGTGTTCCTCGCCTATTACCGCACCGGGGTCGACGAGGGCGCCACCCCGGAGAAGCAAACGCACCATGTCTAACCACACGCGGTCTAACCAGACGCGCCATGTCTAAGCGAACGCGCCATGTCTAAGCGAACGCGCCGTGTCTAACGCGGTGTTGACCAAGGATCTGGCCGAGCGCCGTGTGCCGGTTCTGGCCGTGGGCGCGGTGTTGGCAGTCTTCACGGTCGCGGCACTGGCGATCAGTGCCGGCCTGCAGGAGACGATAGACGACATCAGCGAGGGCTTCCCAGACGTGCTGAATGCGTTCATCGGCGCCGATGTCCCCGGCGGCTACGTGGTCGCCGAGGTGTTCAACCTGATCGCCCCGTTGACCCTGGTGGCGTATGCGGTGTTGACCGGAGCCTCCGCCGTCGCCGGCGAGGAGGAAGACGGCACCATGGATCTGCTTGCCGCACAACCGGTCACCCGCCACACCATCCTCGCCGAAAAGGCCGGCGGTCTGGGGATCGCGCTCGCGTCGATCATGGTGCTCTTCGGGGCCGCCGCGGTCGCCAGTTCGGCCGTTCTCGACATCGGGGTGGCAACGACCGGCATCGTGGCGACCTGCCTCCATCTGTTCATGCTCGCGGCCACGCTCGGTTCGCTGGCCTTCGCCATCGGAGCGGCCACCGGCCGCCCCAGCCTGGCCGCCGGCATCGCCGGCGTTGTCGCGGCGATCAGCTACGTCACCAACGCCATGCTGCCCATCGCGGGTCTCGATGGTTGGACCCGGCTCAGCCCCTGGCATTACTTCGCCGGATCCGATCCGCTGATCAACGGCTTCAACCTTGTACATTTCCTGGTGCTGGCAGGACTCATCGTCGCCGCTCTCGCGGTCGCGTTCGCGACTTTCGAGCGTCGGGACCTGAAGGGATGACCACTCTCGAGAAGGCCCCGCACCGGCACCGCCGCCCCACACCCCCGCCGGCAGATCGGGGCAGGATGATCGGCGCGCTGCTAACCAAGTCCGTCGCCGACCGACTCACCCTGTGCTGGGTCGTCGGGCTCCTGATGATCGCCATGGGCGCATTCGTGGGTGCGCTGTACCCACCGCTGCGGGAGACGTTTGCCGGCCTGCCATCGGATTTCGCCGATGCTATCGGCAAAGCACTTCCCGGCGGGGATCTCACCTCGGGGATCGGCTTCGCCAACGCCGAATTGATGTCGATCGTCGCGCCTGTCGGGGTCATCACTGTCGCGGTGATCTCCGCCGCGCGCGCGATCGCCGGGGAGGAGGAGGACAAGACCCTTGGCGTGCTGCTCGCCGCACCAGTCGGGCGGCTGACGTTTCTGTTCACCAAGACGGTCGCGATGATGATCCACGTTCTCATCGTCGGCGTGCTGCTCGCCGTCGGAATCGTGCTCGCCAATCTGATCGGAGGCCTGGGAATCACTGCCCAGGGCGTCGTGGGGGCTACCGCGCATACCGTGCTGATCGGGATCTTTTTTGGGATGATCGCCATCCTCATTTCAGCCGCAACCGGTAACCGGCGACGCACCAGCGCGGCTACCGGCGGACTGGCTGCCCTCGCCTTCGCGATCAGCACTTTCCTGCCACTCTCGGACAGTCTCGCCGGCGGTGCCAAGGTCAGCCCCTGGTACTACTTCAACGCTTCCAACCCGCTGGTCACCGGCGCCAACCCGGGCCACCTTTCCGTTCTGGCGGTGATGACCGTCATCCTGATGGTGGCAGCCGCCGTCATTTTCTGCCGCCGAGACCTACGCGGCTGATGAACAAGAGATACCGGCGCCCAACCGGTGCGGCTACCGCAGTTACGTGGCGCGCTGCAGTCGCGGAGACAACCTGCCCGGCGAGATCTCAGCACCCACCTCGAGGTCATCGGCCAGCGCGTCGGCGCAGCGGACGAGACCGACGGCATCGATCCGGTAGGGCACCCGCCCGGACTCGCCGATACGTCCGGCAGCACGCTTCAGAACTGTTGCCGCGCCGCGGATGTTGCCCCGCTGAATGTGCGTGATACCCACGGCAAGCTGGGCCAGACCCTGCCAGAGCGACCGCTCGTCCTCGGGCGCACTCTTCCACGCTGCTTCCAGGACTTCGTGTGCGTGGAAAGCCAGGCCGGCGTCGAGGAGGTGCTGCGCGTATCGCAGATATCCCTCCGGCGACAGGTCGAGATCGTCGGGAATCCTCGGCACGCCCTCCACCCCGTAGGGCAGGGGTCGTCCCAGCGCATCCCGTTCTCGGCTGTTGCTGGCCCGTCCCGATCGATCGCGATCACGCTCAGCCATCTCGCCATGGTTGCACTTTCCACTCGTGCGGGTGCAGGTCTGCAGTCACTCCGTTAGTTGTAGTAACGTGCCGGGCATGGGCTCGCCGCAGGTGTGGATTCTTGGCGGATATCAGAGCGATTTCGCGCGAAACTTCGACCGCGAGGGGCTCGGCTTCGCAGAGCTGACCGGCGAGGTCACCGACGCCACCCTCGAATCGGCCGAGTTGGATGGCGCGGACATCGAGGTCGTTCACGTCGCCAACGCGTTCGGCGAGTTGTTCGCCCACCAGGGCCATCTGGGCGCGATGCCAGCCACCGTGAACGACGCGCTCTGGGGTACCCCCGCCACCCGCCACGAAGCGGCGTGCGCGTCGGGCAGCGTCGCGGTGCTCGCGGCGGCTGCGGACCTTCGGGCCGGCAATTATCGGACTGCGCTGGTCACCGGAGTTGAGCTGGAGAAGACGGTGCATGGCGATACCGCGGCAACGATTATGGGCGCTGCCGCGTGGACCGGCCAGGAAGGCCAGGACGCGAAGTTTCTGTGGCCGAACATGTTCGAGTCCGTCGCCGCCGAGTACGACCTGCGATACGGCCTCGACGAGACACACCTGCGCGCAATCGCGGCGCTCAACTTCGCCAATGCCCGCGCCAACCCCAATGCCCAGACCCGCGACTGGGCCATCCCCGAGCCCTTGCCCGACGACGAAGCGTCCAACCCCGTCATCGAGGGCCGGTTGCGCCGGTTCGACTGCAGCCAGATCACCGACGGTGGCGCCGGACTCGTATTGGTCAGCGATGACTGGCTGCGGGATCATCCAAAGGCCCGGCCGCTGGGCAGGATCGACGGCTGGGGACATCGCACCGTCGGCCTGGGCCTGCGCCAGAAGCTTGACCGCTCACGAGACGACCCCGCCGAGCAGTACGTCCTCCCCCACGTGCGCACCGCGGTCCAGGATGCCTTCGACCGGGCTGGGGTCGCCCTCGACGCCGTCGATGGGTTCGAGGTACACGATTGCTTCACCCCCAGCGAATATCTGGCCATCGACCACATCGGGCTGACCGGCCCGGGCGAATCGTGGAAAGCCATCGAGAACGGGGAGATCGAGATCGGCGGCCGCCTGCCCATCAACCCCAGCGGCGGCTTGATCGGCGGTGGACATCCCGTCGGCGCCTCCGGGGTGAGGATGCTGCTGGATGCCGCGCGACAGGTCAGTGACTCCGCGGGCAACTATCAGGTCGAGGGCGCAAAGACGTTCGCAACGCTCAACTTCGGCGGCAGCACCGCCACCACCGTCAGCTTCGTCATCGGGAGACCCCAGTGAGCCTTACCACCCATCCAGAGGTCGTCGGCAAGTTCCTGTCCACGCTTCCCGAGCAGGACGATCATCCCTACCGCACCGGACCATGGCGACCGCAGACTTCCGAGTGGGACGCCGATGACCTCACCGTCGTTCACGGCGAGATCCCCCACGATCTCGACGGCGTCTACCTGCGCAACACCGAGAACCCGCTGCATCCGGCGCTGAAGAACTACCATCCGTTCGACGGTGACGGGATGCTCCACATCGTCGGGTTCCGCGATGGCAAAGCCTTCTACCGCAACAGGTTTGTCCGTACCGACGCATTCTTCGAAGAGAACGAAGCAGGTGGGCCGCTATGGCCGGGAATCGGCGAGCCCGTGGAGCTGGCACGTCGAGACTACGGCTGGGGCGCAAGGACTCTGATGAAGGACGCGTCCTCCACCGACGTCGTCGTCCACCGCGGCGTCGCCCTGACCAGCCACTACCAGTGCGGTGACCTATACCGCACCGACCCGTGCACCGGCGAGGCCCTCGGTAAGGAAGATTGGCGCGGCGACTTCCCGTCCGACTGGGGCGTGTCTGCCCATCCCAAGGTCGACGAGCGCACCGGCGAGCTGTTGCACTTCAGCTACAGCAAGCAGGACCCCTACCTTCGCTACGGCGTCCTGAGCGACGGCGGCGAACTCGTGCACAGCGTCGATGTCCCGCTGCCTGGACCGCGGCTGCCGCACGATATGGCATTCACCGATAACTACGTAATACTCAACGACTTTCCGATGTTCTGGGATCCAACGCTCCTCGAGCAGAACATCCACCTCCCGGGCTTCCACCGTGACATGCCGTCCCGGTTCGCCGTCATCCCGAGGCGCGGCGACGTGTCGCAGATCACCTGGTTCGAGGCCGACCCCACCTATGTGTTGCACTTCCCCAACGCCTACGAGGATGGCGACGAGATCGTGTTGGACGGGTTCTTCCAGGGCGATCCCGAACCCGCCGACGACGGACTGGGCGACAAGTGGCGAAGGCGATTCCGATTCCTGGCCATCGACCGTATGCAGACCCGACTGCACCGCTGGCGCTTCAACCTCGTCACCGGCGAGGTCCGCGAGCAGCAATTGTCGGACAGCTTCACCGAATTCGGCATGATCAACTCCGCCTACGCCGCACGTGACTACCGCTACACGTACGCGGCGACCGGTAAGCCCGGCTGGTTCTTGTTTGACGGCCTGGTTCGCCATGACCTGAAGACGGGCGCCGAACAGCGCTTCTCCTTCGGAGATGGGGTCTTCGGCAGCGAGACGGCGATGGCCCCCCGTGTGGGAAGTACGGCCGAGGACGATGGGTATCTGGTAACGCTCACCACCGACATGGCCGCCGACGCCTCCTACTGTCTGGTGTTCGACGCGGCTCAGGTCGAGGCTGGGCCGGTGTGCCAACTCGCTCTTCCCGAACGAATCTCGAGTGGTACGCACTCGACCTGGGCGGCGGGGCCCGACATTCGCCGCTGGCGGGAGACCGACAACGCGGCCAGCGCGATCGGCCTCTAGTTGACGCAAGGCCCCAACGCCGTGGCCCGGATGCTCGAGGTACTCGGCGACGAATGGACTCTCCGAATCATCCAGCACGCGTTGCTGGGTGCGACACGCTACGGCGATTTCGCTACTGCACTGCCCGTTTCCCACTCGGTGCTGACCGGCCGGCTGCACGCGCTGGTCGCCGGGGAACTCCTCACCCGCCGTGAATACCAGACCAATCCCCCACGTTCGGAGTATCCGGTGACGGCACGGAGTCGGTCCCTGTGGCCGGTGCTGACGTCGATCTGGGAATGGGAACGCCGCTGGGTGCCCGGCCATACTCAGCGGCTGCCCGGAATGCGCCACGAGGCGTGCGGCAGCGACTTCGCGCCACAGATTACCTGCGAGGAGTGCGGGGCGGCGGTGACCGAGAAAGATGTTGTGGCGCAGTGGGGACCGAGCGGATCCTGGAAGCGCTCCGTTCCGTCCACCACGAACCGCCGGCGTTCAGGCAATCGCCGCGGCAATGCGGGGTTGCTGTTTCCACAGACGATGAGCGTGCTGGGTGACCGCTGGGCGTTCGCGCTGCTGGTCGCCGCGTTCGTCGGCGCCGCCAGGTTCACCGACTTCCAGTCACAGCTCAGCGCTCCTCCCGGCACGATCGCAGACCGACTGTCGGTGTTCGGCGCCGAAGGGATCCTCGTCAGTACCGCCGGCCGGTACCGGCTGACCGAAAAGGGCCGTGCCTTCTTCCCGGTGCTGGTCACCGCGCTGCAGTGGGCACAGCGGTGGTATCCCGACCGCGAAGGTCCCGCGGTGGAAATCACACATTCGTTGTGCGGCCGGCACTTCAAACCTGTTCTCGTCTGCGACCAGTGCACAACGGCATTGCGGGGCGCAAAGGTCGCTCCGATCTAGCGACCACCAACATTGATTCGGGCTAGCCGGGCCTGGTGTGCGCGCAGATCGCCAATCGACCGGATATCGCGATCTGCGTACACACCTGCAGATTCACTGGAAGCGGTCCAGACGGAACACCAGGTTGTTGCGCACCGAGAGCCACTCGATGTCCAGGATCGAATAGACGACGGTGTCGCGCCGCGACCCATCGGGCAGGATCTGCTGACTGCGCAGCACTCCGTCGAGTTTGGCGCCCAGCCGTTCGATGCCGGCGCGACTGTTCGAGTTGAAGAAGTGCGTTCGAAATTCCACCGCAACGCAACCTAACTCCTCGAAAGCGTGGCCGAGCATCAGCAATTTAGTCTCGGAGTTGACCCCGGTGCGCCGTGCCGCAGCGGCGTACCAGGTATAGCCGATCTCGAGCCGACGGTTGGGGCCGTCGACGTTGAGATAACTGGACGATCCGACCAGGGTGCCGTCACGGCCGCGCACCACGAATGTCAGGCCGGTATCTGGTTTCTGCATCGCGAGACGCATGTCGACCCAGTCACCAGCGGCTCCCGCCCGGGGCGCGGCGGTGAACCACAGCCTGCCCAACTCGCCATCGGCGGCGGCAGCCTCGATCTCGGGAAGATGTTCGCGGGTAAGAGGTTCCAGCGTCACCCAGCGGTCGCCGACCAGGGATACGGGCTCGACGAAGCCGCTCACGGCAGCCTCCCGGTGGACGGCGCCGTAGATCTCCAGGCCGCCATCATCGTCCACACGGACAACAACGCCGCCACCAGCGCGACGGCACCCGCGATGTAGAGGCCATAGCCTGCCACTACCGGCGGGTACACATACAGTCGGTAGAACCAAGCTGCCAGAACCACGAGCGTCACCGAAATCGACATCGCAGCAGCCGAAGCCATCCGCTCTGAGATGCCACGAGCCGCCATCGCACCGGCGACGATCAACAGAGATGCCAGCAAAACGACGAACTGCCCGACCCCGAACCCGGGAGGCGGCGCCGGCATGGCTCCAGCGATCCCGCCGATGGCACTGGCGCGCCCGCCTCCGTCGGCTGCGGAAGTCAGCCAGGGGAACCAGGCGCTCACGGCAACTATCAGTGCGCACAGGGCCACCAGCCAACCGGGGCGTACGCGAGCCATCCACAGAGCCTACTAGGGTGAATTCGGTGACCGATCTTCCCGAATTGGTGCGTCGCCTGGACCTGTCCCCACATCCGGAGGGTGGCTGGTACCGGGAGACATGGCGCAGCGACCTGACTATCTCGCAGTCAGCTCTGCCGCCGGACTACGCCGGATGCCGCAGCGCAGGCACCGCGATCCTGTTCTTGCTCATGCCGGGCCAGGAGTCCGCGTGGCACACCGTGCGAAGCGCCGAGCTCTGGCTGTATCACTCCGGCGGCCCGTTGCTCCTGGAGTTCGGGGCCGAGCGGGAATCTGCGAGAACCCATCTGCTCGGAACAGACATCATGGCCGGGGAGTGCCCTCAGCTCGTCATCCCCCCGGGGGACTGGCAGCGAGCGCGCCCGCGCGGCGACCAGCCTTGTCTGGTCAGCTGCGTAGTGGTGCCGGGATTCGATTTCGCCGACTTCGAGCTGGGCGCTCCCAGCGACTGAGCGCCTCGTCATCGCCGCTCCGGCGATTTCGGTGCATTTCGTCACGCTGTCGGTGACCAAATGCACCGAAATCGCGCTACCGCGGGGCGTAGCCGATTGCAGCCTTGGTCTCCAGGTATTCGTCGAAGCCGAAACCGCTCCATTCACGCCCGTTGCCGCTCCGCTTGTACCCGCCGAACGGGGCGTTCAGATCGAAGGCGTGATTGATCGCCACCGAACCGGCCCGAATCCTTCTGGCGAGCGCGCGAGCGGCATCCAGGTCAGCTGCCGAGACATAGCCGGCCAGGCCGTACTCCGTGTCGTTGGCGATATCGACGGCCTGGTCAAGGTCGGCGTAGCCGAGGATGCACAGCACGGGGCCAAAGATCTCCTCCCGCGCGATCGCCATGTCGTTGGTCACGTCGGCGAACACGGTCGGCTTGACGTAGTACCCGGTATCAAGCCCGTCGGGACGCCCGACACCGCCCGCGACGACGGTCGCACCCTGATCGATACCCTGCTGGATGAGCCCCTGGATCTTGTCGAACTGCACCTTGGATACGACCGGTCCGATCGACTTTCTATCGTCGGGATCGCCGACGACGACCCGTTCGGCGACCTCCCTGGCGATCGATGCGGCTTCGTCCATGCGCGAGTTAGGCACCAGCATCCGCGACGGGGCGTTACAGCTCTGACCGCTGTTCAGCATCATCGCCGTCACCCCGGCGGCCACGCTCGTGGCGAAGTCCTCGTCGTCGACCACGATGTTAGGGCTCTTGCCACCGAGTTCCTGAGTCACCCGCTTGACCGTCTCGGCCGCGTTCTTGGCCACGTCGACACCGGCGCGGGTCGACCCGGTGAAGGACACCATGTCGATATCAGGGTGCCTTGATAGCGCCACCCCGACGCCGGGGCCGTCGCCGTACACCAAATTGTAGACGCCCGCGGGAATGCCTGCGGCGTCGATGATCTCGGTGAAGATCTGTGCGGAGTACGGGGCCACCTCAGATGGCTTGAGCACCATGGTGCAGCCGGTGGCCAGCGCCGGGAAGACCTTGCAGGCAATCTGATTGATCGGCCAATTCCACGGAGTGATGAGCCCACAGACGCCGATCGGTTCCTTGACCACCAACGTGTTGCCGTGCTGTTCCTCGAACTGAAAGTTCTTCAGCACGTCGATGGCTGTGGCCAGGTGCCCCAATCCCATTTTCACCTGAGGACCCGCCGCCAACGACGCCGGCGCACCCATCTCCTCACTGACCGCCTCGGCCAGGTCGGAGGCACGCTTCTGGTATTCGTCGAGGATTGCAGCCAGCACCTCAAGGCGCTCCCCACGGGTGGACTGCGACCACTTAGCGAATGCCCTGCGCGCGGCCTCGACGGCTTTGTCCACATCGGCCGCACTACCGATCGCGATGTGACCGGACACTTCTTCGGTCGTGGGGTTCTCGACGTCCAGGGTCCTCGTGTCGAGGGGATCGACCCATTGGCCGTCGATGTAGAACTTCAGATAATCGCGCATGGCTCTCAACCTTCTCATCTTTGGCAGCAGCGCTACGTCTGGCGCATTACTCGCTGTCTTCTGCATACCAGGTCGGGAACTCGTCGTACTCGGACGTCTCCCAGGAAATGCCCCGCGGGTCGATACGGTGACCAGTCATGGGCGTCGTGGGCGATCCGGCCCCTGCAGTGAAATGCAACCGGCACCCGCTACTGCGACAGCGAACCTGATGCCGGAACAGCCGCGCTAAGCGCCTCCGGCCTCGGGTGGGGTGAGCCCGAGTTCCGCGAGCACCGCAACGGTATCGGCTCCGAGTTCTGGAGCAGGCCCTTGCACCTGGCCCGGGGTGCGTGAGAACCAGGTCGGCACACCGGGGAATCGCACCTCCCCTTGCGGTGTGTCCACGGTTTCGAAGAGACCCACGGCGTTGAGATGAGGGTCGTCGAACAAGGCGTCCGGAGAGTTGAGCGGTGCTGCCGGGATCTCCAGCTCACCGAACAGTGCCAGCCATTCATCGGTCGTCCGCTGCGCCAGGGTCTCGGCTAACAGCCCGTACACCGTGTCGATTTGGCGTGCCCGCGATTCCAGGGTCGTATACCGGTCCGAGGCCCATGGCGGTTGCACCGCGGCGATGAAGGCGTTCCATTGCTTGTCGTTGTAGATCAGCGCGGCGATGTGACCGTCCTTGGTGGGGTAGGGCCGCCGATTCGGCGCCACCGTGCGGGGATAGACGGCCGGGCCGAGCGGGGGGTCGAACATGGCGCCGTTGGCATGTTCGACCAGCATGAAGGATGCCATCGTCTCGAACATGGCAACCTCGACTTCCTGTCCCTCACCAGTGCGTTCTCGGTGAAAGAGCGCCATCGTCGTTGCGTACAGCGCGGTCAGTCCGACTACCTTGTCGGCAATGACCGTACCGACGTAGTCGGCCTCCCCGGTGAGTTGCTCTTGGACGTAAGGCAATCCACATTCAGCCTGGATCGTGTCGTCGTAGGCGGGTCGGTCGCGCCCGGGCCCCCGCCGGCCGTATCCGTAACAATTCGTGTAGACGATCGCCGGGTTGATTTTCGCGACGTCGGAGTAGCTGAAACCCAGTTTGGCGACGGCCCTGGACCGCATGGAGTGGATGAACACGTCGGCGCGTTCGATCAGCGCGCGCATCGCGACCTTGCCCGACTCCTCCCGCAGGTTCAGCACGACGCTGCGCTTGCCGCGGTTGACGTTGACGAACACCCCGCTCAGCCCCGGCACCGGTCCGACCGAAATGTGGCGCGTGTTATCGCCGTGTGGTGGTTCGACTTTGATGACCTCGGCACCCATGTCGGCCATGATCTGTGTGCAGTAAGGACCCATCACCATCGCGGTGAGGTCGACCACTCGGACTCCCGCCAGCGGTCCGCGCACCGATTCAGACATGGACCGTACCTACGGGAACACCGGCCGCGAGAGGCGGAAGGCGCCGTGCAGGCGCACGTCGACTGTCCATCGAGATCATGGTAGGTCACCGCGGCAGTTGCGTAACGCTGCGGCGGAACTCCATGGCTACTTCCGCCATGTCGTTACGCAACTCAGTTGGCTCGTTGCGCTCAAGTCGGAAGCTTCTGCGGAGGGACCTTCGCAACTTCTGCGGAGGGGGCTCCGCAATGGGAGGGCTCCACAATCCTTCACAATGGGGGGCTCCGCCCCATTCTTTTGCCGGTGAACGCTCCGTAACATGACGCTATGGCAGTCTTGGACTCCCCCATTCCGCGCTTTCACCTCGCGATGCCAGTCGACGACCTCGCCGCGGCACAGCGGTTCTACGGGGAGATCCTCGGTCTCGAGCAGGGCCGCAGCGCCGCCACATGGGTGGACTGGAATCTGCACGGCCACCAGTTCGTGACCCATCTGGCGCCTGACCGGATGGCGCCCGTTCACAACCCGGTCGACGGACACGACGTTCCAGTACCGCATTTCGGTCTGATCTTGAACATCGGGGAGTTCCACAAGATGCGCGACCGACTGCAGGACGCCGGTGTCGAGTTCGTCATCGAACCGCACGTCCGCTTCGCTGGTGAAGCAGGTGAGCAGTGGACGATGTTTCTTCTCGATCCCGCTGGGAATGCGCTCGAGTTCAAGGCGTTCGCCGACGACTCGCAGATATTCGCGTCTTAGGAGGCACAGACGATGCATGTGGTGATCGCCGGCGGACACGGAAAGATCGCACTCATTCTTGAGCAACTGCTCGCGCAACGCGGCGACAAGGTGGTGGGTCTGATCCGAAACCCGGCGCATTCGGCCGACGTCGAGGACGCGGGCGCCGAGGCCAAGGTGGTGGACTTCGAGGAGACAACCGCCGACGAGGTCTCCGCCCACCTGGGTGGTGCCGACGCGGTGCTCTTCGCCGCGGGGGCCGGCCCCGGAAGCGGCGCGGCGCGCAAAGAGACCGTCGATCGGGACGCGGCGATCCTGCTTGCCGATGCCGCACAGCAAGCCGGGGTCCGACGGTACGTGATGATTTCGGCCATGGGAGCCGACGCGGAGGCGCCCGACGATCTCGGCAACCCCGTGTTCGTCGCCTATCTGCGCGCCAAAGGTGCTGCGGACGAATACATCCGAAGGTGCGCGACGCTCGACGCGACGATCGTGCGGCCGGGCCTACTCCGTGACGAGCCCGGAACCGGGCGGGTGACGATTGCATCCGAGACCGGACACGGCAGCATTCCCCGCGAAGACGTCGCGGCGGTTCTGCTCGCAGTGCTCGACACACCAGCCACCGCCGGTCAGACGTTCGAGGTGATCTCCGGTGAGACCCTCATCGCTGAAGCCGTCTCCACGTCAGCCGCGAATCAGATCTCTGGTGACCACTGACCCACGGCGCACCCCAGCCCGCCACCGTGTTCATGAATGACGCCGCTCGTACCCGCGAGCGCGCACGCTCAGACTGCGCTCGCGTGGCATGAACGGGCTAGCGTTGTCCGGCGTCGCCGTCTGATCCGCCAGCGTCGGTGTTGTCCTGGACGGCCTTCCTGGCGGCCTCCTGGACCTTGTCGACGGTCGAAGCGTATTTGCCCTGCGTTTTCTGGTCGACCATGTCGCCGGCTTTATCGATCACCGTGTCGACCTTGTCGGCGTTGTTCGACAGCAAGTCCTTGGCCTTGTCAAGAAATCCCATGAGCACAATCATACCGCTCGCGCTGGCGCCACAATCTGCGGCGGTCACCGAGCAGGGCACCCTGCACCCACCAAATCACCTCGACGGCAACGGCACCTAGCAAGCCCATGCCCAGCGCTACCGACATGGTGACCAAATTGGACGTGTTCAGCATGAAAAGCTCACGGGCCATGGGGATGCTGAAGATGATGACATAGGCCAGAGCGGACACCGCGACCAGAGCCAACCGCCACCATTCGTAGGGCCTGGCCACCACCGCCAGTACCCACAACGCGGATACCAACAGCGTGATCAACGCCGCGGTAGACGCCTGCGTCTGTTCGATCTCGGTGGCCGCCCGACCTTGATACGCCAACAAGTAGGAGGTGAATGTCGCGATGCCGACGACGAGTCCCGATGGCAGTGCCGACGTCATCACCCGCCGCACGAAGCCGGGACGCGCGCGCTCTTTGTTCGGGGCCAGCGACAGGACGAATGCCGGGATGCCGATGGTGAACCAGGCCACGATGGTGACGTGAATCGGCTGGAAGGGAAAGAGCAGCGGGTCGGTCCCGAACCACCTGGCCGACAGCCCGGCCAACCCGACCAGCATGGCAAGCAGTACCGAGTAGACGGTCTTGGTCAGGAACAGGTTGGAGACGCGTTCGATGTTCCCGATGACGCGCCGACCCTCACCCACCACGTAGGGCAGGGTGGCGAACTTGTTGTCCAGCAGCACGATCTGCGCCACAGCGCGCGACGCCGAGCTACCCGAGCCCATCGCGACACCGATGTCGGCGTCCTTGAGAGCCAGCACGTCGTTGACACCGTCGCCGGTCATCGCCACGGTATGCCCGCGCGACTGCAGCGCGTGCACCATGGCACGCTTCTGGTCGGGCCGCACCCGACCGAACGTGGTGTAGTCCTGCAGTGTGTCGGCAAGCTGGTCGGGCTCGGTGGGCAGCTCACGCGCGTCCATGGTCTCGCCCTGCAGTCCCAGCGAACTTGCCACCGCGCCCACCGACACGGCGTTGTCTCCCGAAATCACCTTGACCGAGACGTGCTGTGTGGCGAAGTAATCCAGCGTATCTCGAGCATCGGGACGGATCCGCTGCTCAAGGACCACCAGCGCGGCCGGGGTGACCGCACCGGGCGCGGCGGGGTCGTCAACGTCCACGTCGATGGAACCGAGTAGCAGCACGCGCAAGCCCTGCGCACCGATCTGTTCGGCTTGTTCGGCGACCGCTGATCCTGAATCCAGGAGCACGTCGGGCGCACCGATCACCCAGTTACCGTGCCCGCCGTAGGAAGTGCCGCTCCACTTGGTCGCCGACTTGAAAGGCGCTGTGGCGGTGGCGATCCAGCCCGGCGGTGTGCGGTAAACCTCTGCGATGGCCGCCATGCTGGCGTTGGGGCGCGGGTCGTCGGCAGCCAACTGGGCAAGCGTGGCCGCCACGACGCCGATATCCGGGTCGCGTCCGTCCCGCCCGAGGTGCGCTCCGTCGACCTCCTTCAGATCGCTGATCCGCATTCCGTTCTCGGTCAACGTTCCGGTCTTGTCGGCGCACACTACATCGACGCGGGCCAGCCCCTCGATCGCCGGGAGTTCGTTGACCAGGCACTGTTTGCGGCCCAACCGGACCACGCCGACCGCGAACGCGATCGAGGTCATCAGCACCAGCCCTTCCGGGACCATCGGCACCAGCGCTCCGACCATGCGCAGCACGGATTCACGCCAGCCGGCGTTGGTGGTGAACAGCTGCGTGTAGATGATCAACGCACCGGCAGGAACCAGCAGGTAGGTGATGAACCGCAGAATTGTGTTGATGCCACTGCGCAGTTCGGATTTCACCAGGGTGAACTTGGAGGCCTCCTCGGCGAGTTGGGCGGCGTATGCTTCTCGGCCGACTTTGGTGGCCCGGTAGGCGCCGCTGCCGGCGACCACGAAACTGCCCGACATCGCCTGGTCATCGACATCTTTGGCGATCGGGTCGGCTTCACCGGTCAGCAGGGACTCGTCGATCTCGAGGTTGGCCTCCTCGAGGATCACTCCATCGACGACGATCTGGTCGCCGGGGCCCAGCTCGATGACATCGTCGAGCACCACCTCACTGGGCATGAGCGGGACGGTGCCGGATTGTCTGCGCACCAAGGGTTTCGCCTGACCGACGATGGCGAGTTTGTCCAGCGTCTGCTTAGCGCGCAACTCCTGGATGATGCCGATCCCACTGTTGGCGATGATCAGCAGGCCGAATGCGCCGTTGATCACCGAACCCGTGCACAGCACGATGATGAGCAGTACCCCGAGAATCGCGTTGATCCGGGTGAAGACGTTGCCGCGGACGATCTCCGAGACGCTACGCGCCGCACGGGTGGGTACGTCGTTGGTCAGGCCCTCCGCGACCCGCTGAGCAACGTCGGCCGGGGAAAGGCCAACGGCGAGTGCGGCACTCATCGGGTAAACGTCCCCTTGCCGCCCTGGTCGTAGTATTCCAACGTCAGCCAGTCGCCGTCGAACGTCGCCTTCGAGATCGTGCCCGGCGGCGCGTTCTCGGTGACCAGCGAGAACGTGAAGACCTCACCGTCCCAGTGCTTCAGCGGCACCACCAGCTTCGGTCCGAGTGCCAGCTGCAGGCCGCCGTCCCGCGCCGTCACTCGCGCGGGACCCCAGAAACCGTTGGCGTACTGACCTGCATAGCTCGCCAACGGCGCGGGCGGGGTGGGGTCGGCCGGCGGCTGCTTGCCGACGAGCGAGCCGAACGGTTGCTCCATCTCCTCGAAGGCTTGCGCGTAACGCGGATACCAGTCCTGGCGGACCTCCCCGAACTGGACCACATCGGCGAACTGCGCGGTCAGCGTCTCCGGCACCCCCGACGCTGTGCCGTTGGTCAGCGCCACAATCGCCACGTCGGCTGACGGCAGCATCAGGAAATTGGTTCCCGAACCTAATAGGAAGGCACCCGAATGACTGATCTGCATGCGGGCTGCGGCCGTCGTCCCCACGTTGAACCCATAGCCGTAGAAGCCGGACCTCATGGCCGGTTCGGTCGCGCGACCGGATACGACCTGCGGGGTCAGCGCGGGGAGCAGCGCCTCAGGGTCGACGATCTGTTTTCCCTCGTAGGTACCGTTCGCGAGCACCATGGTCAGCCAGTTGGTCATATCGTTGAGCGAACTGCTCACCCCACCCGCCGGTGCCTGAGCCTGCGGGTCGCGAACGTACTCGGGCCGGTACTGGCCATCAATGCGGATATGGCCGACGGCACGGTTGGGGCGCACGATGAAGTCGTCGAACCGCGAGCTTGTCACCGACATCCCCAGCGGCCGGTAGAGCACCTGCTCGCTGAGGTCTTCCCACGATTCATTCCTGGCAGTGGCGACGGCCTCGGCACCCGCCGTGAGCCCGAAGTTGGTGTAGGCATAGGAGGTCCGGAACGGGTCGAGCGGGAAGTCACGCAGCTTCTGCAGCACCAGGCGTCGGTCGTAGCCGAGGTCCTCCAGCAGGTCCCCCGCGTGGTCGGGCAGCCCAGAGCGGTGCGCGTACATGTCGCCGACGGTGACCATCTTCGTCACAGCGGGGTCCGACAACGCAAACCAGGGCAATTTGTCGACGATCGGAGTGTCCCAGCGGATCTCGCCCTCGCCCACCTGCTGCGCGACCACTGTCGCCCCCAGCGGTTTCGACAGCGAGGCCAACTGAAAGACGGTGTCGGGGTCGACCCGGTTGTCCGGCCCATCAGGCAGCTCCGTGTTCTTCACCCCGAAACCCTTGGCATACAGAGTTTCTCCCCCGTGTACGACGGCAACCGCCATGCCCGGGATTCCCGATTTGGCCATCAAGTCCTCGACCATGCCGTCCAGCGTGTCGACCGCGTTCTCGACGGCATTCTCGGGCAGCGCCTGCGCTGTCGCCAGCGGTGGTGGCGCTTCGGGGGAGGACTGACTCTCCGGCGGCGCCGGGACTATGGGGTCGCCAGACTCGGCTCTGTCGGCGCCGCACCCGGCGACCAGGGCGACCACCAACGCAAGCGCGGCCGCGCGGGCCGTTGGGTTCATGATCAGCACCGTAACGCGTCGCGCCGGTCTACATCCGCCACCACGGGTCCAACGTCGACTCGACAGCATCCCGCCCACCCAGGACCCGGCCACCCGGTATCGGTACCGCGATACGTACCCGCTCCGCTTCCGCCGCGGCACAGAGACGTTCGGCCGGTTCCGCCCACGGGTGTGGCGCCAATCGGAACGTGGCCCAGTGGATCGGCATCAACAGGCCGCTGTCGGCGTCGGCCAGATCGAGGTGAGCGCGCACGGCGTCCTCGGGATTCATGTGAATGTCGGTGAACGCCGGATGGTAGGCGCCGATCGGCAGCAGCGTCAGGTCGAAGGGGCCGTACTCGGCGCCGATCTGGGCGAAACTCTTGGTATAGCCGGTGTCCCCGCCGAAGAACGCGCGGTGCGTCGGTCCGGCCACCACCCAGGACGCCCACAGCGTGGCGTCGCGGGCGAACAATCGGCCGGAGAAATGTCGTGCGGGTGTGCAGATCAGCGTCAGCTCACCGATCCGGTGACTCTGGTACCAATCGAGTTCGATGATCCGACTGTCGGGAATTCTCCATTTGCGCAGATGCGCGCCGATCCCCAGCGGTACGACGAAGGGTGCGCGCTGGGTGCGGGCCAGGGCGACGATCGTGTCGATATCGAGGTGGTCGTAGTGGTCGTGGCTGATCAACACCGCGTCCACCGCGGGAAGCGCCTCCAGCGGAACCGGCACTTCATGCATCCGCTGGGGGCCCACCGATCGCGACGGCGAGCAACGTTGACTCCAGATCGGGTCGGCCAGCACCCGGTATCCGTCGACCTCGATCAACGCGCTGGAGTGCCCATACCAGCTGGCTGCGGCCAGCGCTGGCGCCGTATCCGCCCGAGGCTTTTCGGCCAGCGGGATGGGGCCGGGCGGCTTGCCGAGCGAGCCGGCGTTCGCCAGGTCACGCAGCAGCGTGCGCTGCAGTTCACCATCCATTCTGATGCCGGACGGTGCCTCCAGGTTGGCGAAAACCCCGTCGCGGTAGTGCGGCGACTGCTGGGCCACCGCTGAGATCTCGGCCGGCGTGGCGCCCAGGGCCGCCGGAGTGCCCTGCAATGCCTTCAGCACCCATCCACCGGCCAGCAACGAGGCCGTCCCGAACCCGAAACGCAGCGCTGCCTTGACCACCATCAGGCACCCTGGAACCGCGGAGCGCGCTTCTCGATGCGCGCCACCTGGGCCTCAATCACGTCCTGGCTGGCCCATGCGCGGTCATACAACTGCTGGTGCTCGGGCCATGGGTCTTCGTAGGCGCCGTCGTCGTTGAGCACCCGCTTGGCGTGCTGCAGCGCCAGCGGCGCGAATCCGGCGATCTCGGCTGCCCAGGCCTGCGCCTCGGCCAGGGTGCCGATCCGGTTGGCCATGCCGGTCTGCAGCGCGACTTCGGCGGTCAGCCGCTCCGCCGCCATCAGCATGCCCCGTGTGCGGCCTGCCCCGACCAGCGACGTCAGTCGACGGATACTCCAGTTATCCAGTGCCAGGCCGTATTTCGCGACCGGGAACTGGAAGTACGCGTCGGGCGAGACGACTCTCAGATCGCAGATCATCGACAAGATGACGCCGGCCCCGATCGCAGGTCCGTTGATCGCGCCGATCACCGGGACAGGCGCCTGGTCTATCGCGATGTTCAGCGCCTTGGCCTTCTCAGGCAGGTGCTCGGCCACGCCCGCCGGGTCGGTCAGGTCGGCGCCCGAGCTGAACACGTGCCCCTGGCCGGTGAGGACGATCGCCCGGACATCTTCGCCGGCGGCCCTCTCGACTGCCTCGCGCAGGGCGTCGACGAGTTCAACGTTCAGCGCGTTGCGGCGCTCGGGCCGCTGCAGCTCCAGCGTCATCACATGGCCGTCGCGGGTGACTCCAATCATGGGTCCACCCTATTAGCCTTTCCCTGTGAGCCGGATCGGTGCCCTGGCGCTGCGCGACGCGCTGCTCGACGATGGGTCTTTCGTGAGCTGGGATGGGCCGCCGCGAAACGTCGCGATGTCGGAGCTGTACCGCAAAGAACTGGCCGATGCTGCGGCCGCCACCGGCCTCGACGAAGCCGTGGTGACAGGTGTGGGCCGGGTGTTGGGCCGTCCCGTGGCACTGGTGGCCTGCGAGTTCGATTTTCTGGCCGGGTCGATTGGGGTCGCCGCCGCGGAACGGATCACCGCCGCGGTCCGGCGGGCCACAGCTGAGCGGCTGCCGCTGCTGGCCTCACCGAGTTCCGGGGGCACCCGGATGCAGGAGGGGACGGTGGCGTTCCTGCAGATGGTCAAGATCGCAGCCGCAGTCGAACTGCACAAACGGGCGCACCTGCCCTACCTGGTCTATCTGCGCCACCCCACCACTGGCGGGGTGTTCGCCTCCTGGGGCTCGCTGGGTCACGTCACCGCCGCCGAACCCGGTGCAATGATCGGGTTCCTCGGTCCACGGGTGTACGAACACCTCTACGGCGAAACGTTCCCGTCCGGCGTCCAGACCGCGGAGAACCTGCAAAGCCACGGCGTCATCGACGCGGTCGTGCCCCTCGAATTGCTGCGCTCCACCCTTGATCGCACGCTGAGAGTCGTCTCCGACCTGCCCGGGAATCCGCCACCGGCACCTGAACCCGAGACCCTTCCGGACATCCCGGCGTGGGCGTCGGTGGAGGCGTCGCGGCGTCCCGAACGGCCCGGTGTCGGCCACCTGTTGAGGTATGGCACCACCGACCGGGTACTGCTGTCGGGAACCGAACGGGGCGAGGCCGCGACAACAGTGCTCGCGCTGGCCAGATTCGGCGGTCAGCCGGCAGTAGTGCTGGGCCAGCAGCGCGTCGTCGGGGGCTTGGTGGGCCCGGCCGCACTGCGGGAGGCCCGCCGCGGTATGGCGCTGGCGGCCGGCCTGGAACTGCCGCTCGTGCTGGTTATCGATACCGCCGGGCCGGCGTTGTCGGCAGCGGCAGAGCAGGGCGGCCTGGCAGGCGAGATCGCCCGCTGCCTTGCCGATCTCGTCACGCTGGACACCCCGACTGTCTCGGTGCTGCTCGGACAAGGCAGCGGCGGACCCGCTCTGGCGATGGTGCCCGCCGACCGGGTGCTGGCCGCGCTACACGGCTGGCTGGGGCCACTACCCCCGGAGGGTGCCAGCGCGATCGTTTTCCGCGACATCGACCACGCTCCGGAATTGGCTGCCGCACAGGGCATCCGGTCGGCTGATCTGCTGCGCAACGGCATCGTCGACGCGGTCGTGCCCGAACACCCCGATGCCGCCGATGAACCCGAGATGTTCACCAGGCGACTGTCGGACACCATCGCCAACGAATTGCATCGACTTCGGGCGGTGCCCGACCAGCAGCGATTGGCCGCCAGATTCGAGCGGTATCGGCGCATCGGACTGGGCCCCTGACGTTCGGACTGCCCCACCGCGAAGAAGTCCGAGTAGCCGGCGCCGAAGATGCACCTTCGTTGGTTCGCAGAAACAGGTGGTTCAAAATGACAAGTGGTTCAAA
Organism: Mycobacterium sp.; assembly: GCF_049608025.1. Classification (GTDB taxonomy): domain Bacteria; phylum Actinomycetota; class Actinomycetes; order Mycobacteriales; family Mycobacteriaceae; genus Mycobacterium. Next base: position 23,182 of record NZ_JBMYXC010000025.1, read on the forward strand.
GAGAAAGGCCGTGCAGGTACCCGATAATCGACTCGGCGACGGCGTCTGGCTGCTCGGGGAACAGGGCGTGGCTGGCATCCTCGATCACCGTGGTGCTGATCCGGGTGCCGTACCGAGCCCGCAGGTCGCCCCACTCGGAGCGTTGGTGAAAGGGGTCCAGGGCGGGAATGATCTCAAGCACCGGTCCGTGTCCTGCACCCCAGTACCGGGCCGGGTCATCGCGGCGGACGCAATCCACCTGCATCCCCAGTGTGTGCGGATACCAACCGGTCAGCCAAATCGAGGCGTCATGGTTGGGGGAGAAAAAAGCCAAGCGCAGCGCGGCCAGTCGCTCGTCGTCGGAAAGCGATAGGTCACCTGCCCGCATCGGCGCCGAGTTGATCTCCGGGGCAACGGTTTTGCCTGCCGCCGACGCCAAGATGACGGCCGCGACCTGCTCCGGGTGATACACCGCAGTCGCGCGGGCGACGAAGTTGCCGAAAGCGTGGCCGAGAACGACAGCGCTGCCGTCTGCCAGCGCAGCGATCACTGCGGCGATGTCGCTGGCCATGTCTTCGAAACTCACGCCGTCCATTGGCCCCACCGATCGAGCCACTCCACGGGGTTGGGGCCTCAGCACCCGGAAGCCGGCGCCGACGAGTGCCGCAGTCACGGCGTCGTAGTCCTGACCACCATCGCGACCGTAGGACGGAATGATGATCACCGACGGCCCGTGGCCAGCGACGTACGTTTCGATGGCCGCCGCACCGGTATCGACGATCTGGCTACCTCCCGACTGCGAATCAGCCCCCGGCATGCCCATCAGCCCCCGTCTGCCTCGGCGACGAATGCCACGAGGTCTGCGCTGTCGGCCACCAGACACCTGACCCTGTCGATGATGTCACCGTTGACCCAGTCTTTCTGGCTGACGTTCTGTAACAACATGAACGACCGCCGGCGCAGGTGGTCGGCGTGCTCATGGTCGACGTACGCGGAGTAGCCGCGAGGCATGGCGCGCAGTGAATCGTCGTCGGACAACGCTCGGCCGCGCTCAGTCAGTCCGGCCAGCACGTGGGTGAACTCGTCTGCCCGCTCGATGATCTGATCGCGGATGGGAGCCAGGCGGGACGGGCTGAGTTGGTGGTAGCCGCACGCAACGAACCCGCCCCCATCGGCGAGGTGCAGGTAGGCGACCCCGGCGTTTTCCCGTTTGTCGCCGGTCGGGGTCAACAGTCCGCCGACCGCCGTCTTGTATGGCGATTTGTCCTTCGAGAAACGCACGTCGCGGTTGATCCGGAACATCGTCTCGCGTCCGCCGTGTAGTTCCCACGGCCCGCCCGCGGTCGCTTCGGCGGCGGCCTCGAGCGCCCCCACGAACGGCTCGCGCACCTGGCTCTGGTATTCGTCGCGGTGCGCCTCGAACCAGACCTTCTCGTTGTTATCGGCCAGGCCGCGCAGGAAGGCGAAGGTGGTTTTGCTGAATCCCAGCGTCGCGGTCATCACGACATCCCAACACCTGAGCAGGGATCCTGTCGAGGTTCCCCGGCCACAATGTTTGATCCCGGGACAAATGGTTGAATCAGTTGTCGTGAGCGAATTGAATGTGACGTGACCGAATTGAACGGGGCCCAGGTCCTGGTCGTCGGCGCGACCGGAGGCCTCGGCTCTGCCATCGCGCGCCAGTTGGTACGCGCCGGCGCAACACTGACCATCTCCGGCCGCAGTCGCGACGCGCTGCAGGCGCTCGCCGACGAGCTCGGCGACGCGGTGCAGACGACCGTGGCGACTGACCTGACGCTGCCGGGCTCCCCCAGCCAGATCGTCGAGCGGGCGACCGCAGACGGCCGCACCCTCGACGGCGTCGTTTACGCCGCCGGGGTGGTGGCGTTCGGGCCGCTCTCCGAGTTGGACGACGACATCCTCGACGAGCTCCTGCTCGCGAATTTCGTCGCACCGGTGCGGCTCGCCCAAGCCGTGCTCCCGTCGCTGCGCAAAGGCGCTTTCGTCGTGAACCTCAGCGCCATCGTCGCCGAGTCGCCCACCGCCGGGATGGCAGCGTACTCGGCAACCAAAGCCGCGCTCACGGCGTTCGACACCGCCATCAGGGTCGAGCTGCGTCGCAGCGGCATCAGGGTTGTCGACGCCCGGCCGCCGCACACCGAAACCGGACTCGCGGGCCGGCCGATCAGCGGGACCGCACCGCGCCTGCCTGCTGGACTGGCACCCGATGCGGTGGCCGAGCGCATCGTCCGCGCAATCCGCGACGACGAGCGGGACCTCGGGCCGGGCGCATTCGCGACGGCCCGCGACCGCGGATCTGACGGGTAGGGCCGCCGCGATGGACCACCCAGCCGACGGCAAGGCCGATGCCAGTCTGCTCACCGGCGTATCCGAGACCGCGTTGCTGACGCTCAACGGCAGGGCGTACCAGGCGCGGCATCCGGACGCGATCATCGATGACCCGATGGCAATCCAACTCGCTGACGCCATCGACTGCGACTACGAGAAGTTCGGCCGCAAGGGGCAAGAGATGGCCTTGCGCTCACTGGCCTTCGACAGGTGCACGAAGCAGTACCTGAGCGAACATCCCGCCGCCACCGTCGTAGCGCTGGCCGAGGGCCTCCAGACCAGCTTCTGGCGACTGGACAGCGCTATCCCTGATGCTCGTTTCCATTGGTTGACCATCGATTTCGCGCCCATCATCGAACTGCGCCGGCGACTGCTCCCGTCATCTCCCCGGATATCTGCCCTCGCACAGTCAGCACTGGACTACAGCTGGATGGATGGGGTCGACACAGACAGCGGTGTGTTCATCACCGCCGAAGGTTTGTTGATGTACCTGCAACCCGAAGAATCGATGGGTCTCATCGCCGAGTGTGCGCAACGCTTCCCAGGCGGGCAGATGATTTTCGATCTACCGCCGGTTCTCCTCAAGAAGCTTGCACCGAAGGGCATTCGGGCATCGCGACACTACCGCGTTCCGCCGATGCCGTTCAGCCTCTCACCACGTCAACTGGCAGGCCTGGTCGACACTGTGCCGGGTATCCGTGCGGTGCACGACCTGCCGATACCGAAAGGTCGGGGCCTGATTTTCAACACGCTGTTTCCCGCATTTTGGCAGTTGCCCGCGATCAGACAGGGCCGCGGCGCCTACACGCTGCTGGAGTTCGGCTGACCGGAGCGGGCCTACGGTGAGTTTTCACGCAATGGCCAGGGCCGCCAGCATCCCCGCGCAGGTAAGCAGGCTCAACGGCAGCCGCAGCAGGCTGCGTCGGGTCCACCGGAGCGCCGCTGCCTCGTCGACATTCGCAGGGTCCCGCCGTTCGAACTCCACCGCCTTGGGGATGAGGTCGAACACCGACCAGATCCGCATCGTGACATGGCTGACCAATGCCACCAGCAGTGCTGCGCGAATGCCGGCGTCACCCCAGGAAACGATCATTGTCACGACGAGCAGCAGCTCGAACAGGGTGTGCACAGGCAGCCAGAAGCGCATCCTGGCGATGCCGCCGTTGCGCGATTGGATGATGCCCGGCCGCTTGGGCCAGAACGGGTCGACCGCGAGCGCCTCGTAGATCCCGCCACCCAGCGAGATGCCGGCCAGAAGGGTTGTGATGGCGATCAGAACCAATGTCGGGGTGCCCACGCCGCCCAATTATCCTGACTGCACCATGACCTCGATCCACCCGTTCCGAATTGCCCTCCCCGATGATCTCCTGGCCGACCTCAAAGACCGGCTGCAGCGCACCCGCTGGCCCGACGCCGAATGCGTGGACGACTGGGGCCAGGGCATCCCGTTGAGCTACACCCAGGAGTTGGCCGAGTACTGGGCGAACGAGTATGACTGGCGGGCAAGGGAAGCCGCGCTGAACCGGTTCGACCAGTTCACCACCGATATCGACGGTCTACCGATCCATTTCATTCACCAGCGCTGCGCGCGCGAGGATGCCTTTCCGCTGATCCTCACCCACGGCTGGCCAGGTTCGATCGTCGAGTTCCACAAGGTGATCGAACCGCTCAACGACGCCGGTTTCGACATCGTGTGCCCCGCGCTGCCAGGCTTCGGATTCTCCGGGAAGCCGACTGCCACCGGCTGGGGGGTCGAGCGCATCGCTGAAGCGTGGGACGCATTGATGGTGCGACTGGGGTACCCACGATATGGCGCGCAGGGCGGGGACTGGGGTGCCGCGGTGACCACCCAAATCGGCCGAAACGGCGGCCACTGCATCGGCATCCACATCAATATGCCGCTCGGTCGTCGGCCAAAGAATCTCGGTGCGCCGACACCCGAGGAGACTGCCGCACTCGAGCGTCTGGGGTACTACCAGAAATGGGATTCGGGCTACGCGAAGCAGCAGTCGACCCGACCGCAGACATTGGGCTACGGCCTGGCCGATTCGCCGGTCGGGCAGCTGGCCTGGATCGTCGAGAAGTTCGGGTCGTGGATGGACTGTGACGGTCATCCGGAGAACATCCTCAGCAAGGATGAGTTGCTCGACAACGTGATGATGTACTGGGCCACCGGCACCGGCGCCTCATCGGCCCGGCTGTACTGGGAGAGCTTCGGCAGCTTCGCGCGCGGTAACCCAGTCACGCTCCCGACCGGCGTAGCGTCGTTCCCGAAAGAGATCCTGCGCTCGCCGCGGCAGTGGTGCGAGCACAACTACAACATCACCCGTTGGACAGACATGCCGCGTGGCGGCCATTTTGCCGCCTTCGAGCAGCCGGAACTGTTCGTCGAGGACGTAGGCGGCTTTTTCGCCGAATTCCGCGCTTCGAGCTAATCGTCCCGCGGGCTTCAGGCCAAGGACTGCGCCCAGGACCGGTGCAGGGCGGCGTAGTGGCCATCCTCGCGGGAGGCGAGCTCGTCCGGCGCGCCGTCCTCCACGACCAGGCCGTGTTCCAACACCAGGACGCGGTCGGCGATCTGCACTGTGGACAATCGATGCGCGATCACCAGTGCCGTGCGATCGGCCAACACCGTCTCCAACGCGCGCTGCACCATCCGTTCACTGGGGATGTCCAGCGACGACGTCGCCTCGTCCAGGATCAGCACCGCAGGGTCCGCCAGAAACGCGCGCGCGAACGCCACGAGTTGCCGTTGCCCCGCCGAGAGCCGGCCGCCTCTCTTGGCGACGTCAGTGTCGTACCCGTTGGGCAAGGAATCGATGAAGACGTCCGCACCGACGGCCACGGCGGCAGCGTAAACCTCCTCGTGGGTGGCGTCCGGCCTGCCGAAGCGAATGTTGTCCGCAACCGTCCCGCCGAACAGGAAGTTCTCCTGCGTCACCATCACCACGTGACGGCGCAGCTCGGCCTGTGCCAGCTCGCGCAGGTCCACCCCGTCGATTGTCACCGAACCTGACACCGGATCGTAGAACCGCGTCACCAGCTTGGCGATCGTCGATTTGCCGGCACCGGTGGTGCCGACCAACGCGACCGTCTGCCCGGCAGGCACCCGCAGTTCGAGGCCCGGCAGAACCGGCCTGCCACGCGCATACCCGAACTGCACACCGTGAAAGGCGACCTCGCCGCGGACAGCCCCCAACGTGACAGGTTCTTCCGGATCATCGATGTCCGGCTTCTGCGCCAGCACGCCGGCGAGCTTCTCCAGCGCCGAGGCTGCGGACTGGAATGTGTTGAAGAACTGAGAGATCTCCTGCATAGGCTCGAAGAACATCCGCAGGTACAGCAGGAACGCCGTCAGCGTGCCGATCGTCATCTCCCCGTGCAACACCCGGTAGCCGCCGTACAGCAGCACGACGCCGGTGGTGATGTTGCCAACCAGCTTGACGCCGGGCATGAACACCGCCAGCAGCCTGAATGTTCTCTCGTTGATCACCCGGTACCGGTCGGCGACCTCGGAGAAGATCTCCTGATTCCGCGGCTCACGCCGATACGCCTGCACCGCTTTGATGCCCGTCATGGTCTCGACGAACTGCACGATGACCAGCGCGGAGATTTCGCGGACCTCACGGTAGGTCAGGGACGACTCTCTGTGGAACCACACGACCAGCAGAATCAGAACTGGGAAACCGGCCAGACACATCAGACCGAGTTTGACGTCGAGCACTATCAGCAGAACCGCGGTGCCGAATAATGTCAGTACCGCAGTGATCAGACTGTCGAAACCAGTCTCCAGCATGTCCTGGATCGCTTCGACATCGTTGGTGGACCGGCTCACCACCCGCCCGGAGGTGTAGCGGTCGTGGAACGCGATGTCCAGACGGCCGAAATGACGGAAGACCCGCCTACGCAACTCGAGAAGCACCTTTTGACCGATTCGTCCCGAGCGGCGCAGGAAGTACATCCGACTGGTCGCCTGCACCACCACGACCCCGCACAGCGCGGCGACGATCGTCATCAGCGTGTCCGCCGGACCGCCCGCGACCAGCGGCGGGATCCCGTCGTCGATGCCCTTCTGAACCAGCAGCGGAACCGACAGGCGGGCAGCGTTTTCCACCACCACGACCACGGCGAGCACAACCAACGTCCAGCGATAGGGCCGAAGCAGCGATCCCAGCAGCGCGCGGGCCTCCCGCGGTAGCGGCGCCGTCTCGTCGATGGGGAGGTCGCCCTGCTCGTCGAACTCGCCGCGCCAACCGGCTGCGGGGGTCACAGTCGTCTCTGCATGATCTCGCGATCGAGACGGACGCCGCGCTCGTCGCTTTCCACTGTCCGCGCAAGCAGTTCATCCTGGCCGTTTAGGCCGCGCGCACGCCGCTCATCGTTCTCTTCCCAGGCGCAGTCACGCTCAGCGCCGTCGTCGAGTTCGTCGTCGGCAGCCAACAGGTACCGGTATTCGGGTACTTGGGAGAGCAACTCGGCGTGACTGCCGACATGGGTAATAGTGCCGTTCTGCAGCAGGGCAACCCGGTCGGCGAGCAATACCGTCGACGCCCGATGGGCCACCACGATCCCGGTCACCGAATGCAGAACACGACGCAACGCCTTTTCGACCACGGCCTCGGTATGGATGTCCAGTGCCGACAACGTGTCATCGAGCACCAGGATCCTGGGTGCGGCCAGGATCGCCCGGGCCAGCGAAAGTCGTTGCCGCTGACCGCCAGACAAACTCATGCCCTGTTCACCGATCCGGGTTTGCAACCCGAAGGGTAAGTCGTAGACGAACTGCGCCGCGGCGACATCGATGGCTTGGTGCAGTTCGTCATCGGTGGCTTGGGGGCGGCCCAGCCGCAGGTTCTCTGCGACCGACATCGAAAACAGCGTCGGATCCTCGAACGCGGTGGCCACCGCCCGTCGCAATGCGTCCAGAGAGAACTCGCGGATGTCCTGCCCGTCGATGCGGATCTCCCCTTCGGTCACGTCGTACAGCCGGGAGAGCAGCCCGGCCAGCACCGATTTGCCCGACCCGGTGGAGCCGACGAGCGCGAGCGTCTCACCGGGTTCCACCGTGACGCTGACGTGACGCAGGGCCCACTGGTCCAGCCCATCAAAGTCGGGAAACTTGAAGCCGACGTCCACGAGTTCGAGGCGCCCGCCCTGCGGGGTCTGATCTCGCGGGCCGTCGAAGATCTCGATCGGCGCGTCGAATATCTCGGCGATGCGGTTGGCTGCGGTGAATGATTCCTGCGTCATCGAGAGCAGGAACCCCAGCGACGCGATCGGCCACACCAGCGACAGCATCATCGTGATGAAGGCAACGAGGGTGCCCATCGTGACGTGGCCTTCGCCGGCCGCGTAGGCGCCGAAGCCGAGCACGACGATCAGGGTCAGGTTCGGGATGATCTCCAACAACGTCCAGAACTTGGCCGACACCGAGACTCGGCGCACCTGGGTGTCGTACAGATCGGTCAATTGGTCGTCGAAGCGGTCGTAGACGTAGTCCTCGCGGCCGAACGACTTGACCACGCGGAGACCCAGGGCGGCCTCTTCGACATGGGTTGCCACGTGCCCGGCCTGGTCCTGGGCGCGGCGAGACAACCGGGTGTACTCCTGCTGGAAGTGCAACACGGTCAGCGTTATCGGCACGATCGAGACCAGCACGACCACGCCCAGCGGCCAGTACATCGCGAGCAGGATCGCGGTGACGACGACGATCTGCAAAACGTTGAGCATCAGGAAGATGAGACCGAACGACATGAACCGACGAATCGTGCTCAGATCGTTCATGATCCGCGACAGCAACTGACCGGACTGCCACCTGCCGTGAAACGACATCGGCAGGGTTTGCAGTCGTGAATACAGGTCCTTGCGGATGTCGGCCTCGACGCCCATCGTGGCGCGGGCCACCAACCAGCGGCGGATGAACCACAGCACCGCCTCGGTGACGCCCACCCCCATCGCCGCGGCGCCGAGCAGCCAGAGCTTCTGCTGGTCCTGGTTGCGGACCGGACCATCGATGACAGCCTTGGTCATCAGTGGGATCGCCACGGTGGCGGCGAGGCTGGCCAGCGCGACCACGATCATCGCTGCCCAGCGGACCCGGTAGGGCATCAGATAGGGCAACATCCGCCACAGATCCGCGCTGGGTCCGACCCGCCGGGAGCGCGGCGCGATGGCGGGCGCCGTGCGTAGCCCGTTCCGAGATTCAGTCACTTAGTAGATCTTCCCATTGCGCGCAAGCGGTTATCCCGAGCGTTTCCGCACTCGTGAATTCGCCGTCAACCTCAACATCGGATGAGGTCAAAGCCTTCCCGGTGGGCGATCGATGACTGGCACGCGAGGACCATCGGGCGCAGCATCCCGCGAGTGAGCCGATTCATCGGGCAAGATTGCTTACATGGACAGTGGTGTGGGCTCGCTCAGGGTGCTCGTGGTCGATGATGATCCCGACGTCCTCGCCTCCCTCGAGCGGGGACTGCGGTTGTCCGGATTCGAGGTCTTCACCGCGGTCGACGGGGCGGAAGCACTGCGCAGGGCCACCGAGACCCGACCCGACGCGATCGTGCTCGACATCAACATGCCGGTGCTCGACGGCGTCTCGGTGGTGACCGCGCTTCGCGCGATGGACAACGATGTGCCGGTCTGCGTGCTGTCGGCCCGCTCCTCAGTCGACGACCGGGTCGCCGGGCTGGAGGCCGGCGCCGACGACTACCTGGTCAAGCCGTTCGTGCTGGCCGAGCTGGTGGCGCGGGTCAATGCGCTGCTACGCAGGCGTGGGTCGACGGCGACGTTCTCATCGGAGACCATCACGGTCGGCCCGCTCGAGGTCGATATCCCCGGCCGGCGCGCCCGAGTCAACGGGGCCGACGTGGACCTGACCAAGCGAGAATTCGATCTGCTGGCCGTGCTGGCCGAGCACAAGACCGCGGTGCTCTCCCGCGCGCAGCTCCTCGAACTGGTCTGGGGTTACGACTTCGCCGCCGACACCAACGTCGTCGACGTCTTCATCGGCTACCTTCGGCGCAAACTCGAGGCCAACGGTGCGCCACGGCTGCTGCACACAGTTCGCGGCGTGGGATTCGTCCTCAGGCAGCAATAGGTCCCGTGTCTGCGCTGTCCCGGACGCTGTCCCGGATCTTCCGCCGCACGCCGTCGCTACGCACCCGCGTCGCGCTGGCCACCGCGATCGGGGCGGCGATCGTCGTCGTGCCCGAGGAAGAACGCACGATCGTGTTCGAGAAGTTCTCGCGCGGGACCACGGCGTCGCATTCAGGTTCGGGCCTCGGACCTTGCCCTGGTAGCCCGACAGGCTGAATCACACCGAGGCACTGCCTCGTTGGAGGCCAGCCCGATGGGCGGGGTCAGACTGTTGCTACGCCTACCCGGCCCTCATGAGCACAGCTTCGACAGAGCTACCGCGTGGCCAGCAGGTCGATAACGAAGATGAGCGTTTTACCGGAAAGGCGGTGCCCCCCGCCGGGTGGGCCGTATGCCTGGGCGGGCGGGACCGTCAGCTTGCGCCGACCGCCGACATTCATGCCGGGAATGCCGTCCTGCCAGCCTTGGATCAGACCCCGCAGCGGGAACTCGATGGACTCGCCACGGTTCCAGGAGCTGTCGAACTCCTCCCCGGTGTCGTATTCAACGCCGACGTAGTGGACCTCTACGTTCGCGCCTGGGACGGCTTCGGCGCCATCGCCGAGAACGATGTCCTCGATCACCAATTCGGTCGGAGCAGGGCCGTCGGGAAAGTCGATCTCAGGTTTGCTACTCATCGCCTCCACCGTAGTCGGGTGGGGACGGGCCGCTACTACATACCTCTGAGCTGGTCGCTCATTGCGAACCCGCCGGCGGGCACGACACCGACATGTAGGCCTTCGGAGCCGCGACTGTATTGATATTCGTGACGACGCACTGCGAAAGCGGCACGACGTTGGGAGCACCGTTAACCCAGTTGATCGTCACTTGGTAGCCCTGGCGTTCGAGTTCTGCCCTAGTATTCGTGGGCGACTCGGAGCCGGCGATTGGGACGGAGTCGCCGTTTGGCTCGGCGGCGGTGACCGGCGCGAGGGCGACCGATGCGACTGACGCCGCAGCAATCAGCAACGGGGCAACGTAGAGCCTCTTCAACGACGTGCTCTCAATCGACATGGCAATCCTCCTCAGCCGCGCAACTCCCGCACCGGGAAGTCACGACCACAGGCTAAGTATCCCATTCCTGCCATTAACTATTTGCCGGTTCCTCACATACCGTGCTCTCATGGCTGCTCCGGCGGCGGAGGCACAGCCAAGGGCAGTGGTTCCACAGGAGCTGGCTCCACAGGGGGCGCGTTGTCGGACAACGGTTTACCCACCTGCTCCAGTGGCATCTGGCCGAGCAGCCCACCCTTCAAACCACCTTCGCGATAGGTACCGTAGAGGCGCTTCAGGTAGTCGATACGACCACTGGCAGCATTCTCCTGCCCGGGCTCCACCCCGAATATCTCGCCCTCGCCGGGAGCGGACGGCACCAGGTTCTGCGGGAGCAGGTACTGGTTGTTCAGGGCATTCAACGACGGCGCCGCAGCAGGGCCATCCCCGGGCGGCGAGGGCACGGGGGCCTGCGCCAACACGAACTCGTCTGCGGTCCGGCCGGACAGGTCCGGCGGGGCCGGCAATCCCCCGATACTCACGGGAGCCCCGTGCTGCGCCAACGGAAACAGAATGGATGCCGGCGGCGGGGGTCCCGGCGGGTCGGCCGGCGCGGCCGGGGCCGGACCATCGATGGGCACTGGCGGAGGCGGGTCGGCCAAGGCGGTTCCAGCAGTTGTCAGAACTACGACGAACCAGAACACACCCAGGACAGTGGCAGCACCTCGCCGGACACCCTGCGCGCGCCTGCCGCTATCCATGATCAGAGCCTCCCCCGAGCATTCAGACAGCTTTGGTAGCGCCGTAGTAGGCGACGATGTCGTCGGCGTTATTCGTAGAACTGGTCAACACCGCGTAGGACCGCATGAATGACTGCCCGATGCAGCCATCGATCTTGATGTGGGAATCTTTGATCGTGACCCGCGGATCGGTACCCGTGAAAACCTTGTGGACCAATTGAACGTTGATGACCTGACCAGGCTGGGGGTAGACCTCAATCGCGGCCCTGAGTGGAAAGCGCGTGCCGATATCGAAATCCAAGCCCAAATCGGTTCTGAAACCCGCCGAACCATTGAGTTTCACGACGTTCAACGTGATACCGCAACCGATCTGGTAGCCGACCTCGAGCGTTCCACCATCGAGTTCAGTTGTGCCCGAGCCGTCCACGCTACCGGTGAAAGTACCGGCGACCACGTATTCGCGCGACGACAACGCGGTGGTCAACGGGGCGACCGCTACCTGATATTCGTCTTTGCCGGCAACTGTCAGTTCCCAACCGTCCGGCGTCTCGACGATCCCCGGTTCTTCCGAGGGCACGGATCCGTCCGGGGGCGGCGGAGCGGCATTCGCCACCGACGCCACGTCGGGATCCGGGTCAGGCTGAGCGAAACCGCACGGCGCAGCACCTACCGCGAACAACGTGCCGGCCGCCGTCAGAACAGCCAGCCGACATGACACACGGCGCCGGGTACGCGCTACAGCGGGCACCGGTTCACACCGCCTTGATTTCACCGACATAGGTGACGACATCATCGGTGTCGGCGGTGGAACTCGTCAACGTCGCATACGACTGCAAGAAAGACTCTCCGACGCAATTGTCAACCTTGACCCGAAGTCCGGTGATGGTGATCCGGACCTCATCGCCGGTGAAGTTCTTTTGGCCGACGGGTAGGACCTCCACAATTCCGGGTCGGAGATTGACCTTTACCTCACCTTCGACCGAGAACCCCTGAAGCAACGGGTTGATAATCGTTTCCGTACCGGCCTCTCCAATCATTTCGACGGGTCCACCGACAATCCCGCAGCCGATCCGGTAGCCGGCTTCCAGCGACCCGCCGGTGAGCTCGGTGGTGCCGCCGCCCGTCACCGACCCGGTGAACGTGCCACTTACCAGATATTCGCGCGAAGACAGAGCCGTCGTCAGCGGGGCTACCGCCTCCTGGGTCTCGTCCTTTGCCCCCACGATCAACTCCCAACCATCCGGAGTTTCCAAGCGCCCGGACTCACCGGATTGCACCGATGTGTCGGGGGGTAACGCCTCGCCAGCGGGTGTCGCATCTGGCGGCGAAGCGGGGTCAGCGAGCGCCTCGGCGCTCGGCCCGTCGTCCGCAGGAATCGGCTGACCAATCGCGGACGCCGTTGCCAATACCACCGTTGCCAACATCGCCAGCGCAGCGAGAACCGCTGAAGCGGGGGCACGACGACTTAGCATGTGCGAGGCCCTTCATAACCCGGTCCGACGGTTCCCAGGATGGCGGATTCGGATGTCGGAGCGGCAAGGATTCCACCGTGACTTTTCCGAGGCGTAGCTTGCTACATGTGGCTGCCGATCGTCAACAATCGCACATTTTGACTGTTCATGCTTCGCGACGTTTGACTAGTGGCCACTCGACGTTGTGTTTCCCTACACCTCCGCGACGCCTGACGCTTCAATGGTCATGTGTTCGCACGAGTGAAGCTACCCGGGCAATGGAGGCAGGAGTGACGTGCATACTCCAGTGACCTGGCCATTCTGCCGGCCTCAGGGTCCGCTGTGCGCGACGGCGGCTATCGCGTGCGTCATCGGTTTGGCTTCCGCAACCCCCGCCCACGCCGACGAGATCCCGGGCGGCCCGGCGGCGGCGGCAGCCTGTTCCGACTTCGCCCGGGCACTGGACCTCGCGGCGGCCAATTACTCAAGCTTCGCCAACGCGCTCGCCATCGGAGAAATCGATCCGAACTACACAGACCCGATAGTGCGAACCAGCAACATCACCGGCAGGACAGCGCTGCGGCTCGCGGCGGCAGACGCGCTGAGCGCATCACTGACCCCGGGACTCCACCCCGAGGTCGCTGCTCCGATGCGGTCGTGGTCCTACAGTTCGACAAAGCTGCTCCTGCTGATGGGGATGCGTGCCAACGTCGACCGAATCAACAACGCCGCCACCGAACTGAACAGCGACGCGTACGACGCGAGGATGGCATGCGCCCAAACCGACACGCCGGTCTGACGCCCCGACGAGCCCGATCATGGCATCGACAGAAGCCCAGTTTGACGCGGTCATCGTGGGCGGCGGGCACAACGGACTGGTAGCTGCCGGTTATCTGGCCCGCGCCGGACAACGAGTCCTACTGCTGGAGCGCCTCCATAAGGTCGGCGGGGCTGCGGTTTCAGCACACGTCTTCGACGGCGTCGACGCGCGGTTGTCGCGCTACTCGTATCTGGTCAGCCTGCTGCCCGCGCGCATACTGGAGGACCTCGACGCGCGGGTTCAGTTGGTGCGCCGCCGCTATTCGTCCTACACCCCCGATCCAGCCTCGGCCGGGCGCACCGGACTACTGATCGGGCCGCAGAGCACTTTCGGCGCCGTCGGCGCGGCGGCCGACGAGCAGGCCTTCGGCGACTTCTACCGTCGGTGCCGACTGCTCACCGAGCCGCTGTGGCCGACGCTCACCGAGCCGCTGCGCACTCGCGAACAGACACGCCGGCTGGTAAGCAGTCGCAGCGCCGAAGCCGAGGCTGCCTGGGAGGCGCTGATCTGCTCTCCGATCGGCCACGCGATCACCGATGCAGTGGGCAGCGACCTCGTGCGCGGCGTGATGGCTACCGATGCGCTGATCGGCACGTTCGCGCGCGCCGACGCGGAATCGCTGACGCAGAACGTGTGCTTTCTGTACCACCTGCTCGGCGGCGGCACCGGCGACTGGGATGTCCCGGTCGGCGGCATGGGCGAGGTCAGCGCAGCGCTGGCCACCGTGGCCGCCGCTCACGGTGCCGACATCGTCACTGGCGCCGACGTTTACGCGATCACGCCCGACGGCGACGTGCACTACCGGCATGGCGGCCAGGACCGCGCCGTTCATGCCCGCTTCGTGCTGGCGAACGTGACGCCCACGGTCCTGGCTCGATTGACGAGTAGCCCAGAGCCGGAGCTGACCCCGGGCGCCCAGGTGAAAGTCAACCTCATGCTGCGGCGCCTACCGCGCCTGCGAGACGCTACTGTCACCCCGGAGCAGGCATTCGGCGGAACACTTCACATCAACGAGGGCTACCGTCAACTCGACACCGCGTTCAGCCGGGCCGAGGCCGGCGATGTGCCAGATCCGCTGCCCTGTGAGGTGTACTGCCACTCGCTGGCCGACCCCACCATCCTGTCGGAGGAATTGCGCGGCTCCGGTGCTCAGACGTTGACGGTATTCGGCCTACACACCCCGCACCGGTTGGTGGTCGACGACCCCGAACGGATGCGCGGCCGGCTGACGTCGGCGGTGCTGGATTCGCTCAATTCGGTCCTGGCCGAACCGATTCAGGATGTCCTGATGCAGGATTCGAGCGGTCGACCATGCATCGAGACCAAGACCACCGCTGATCTCGAGCAGACACTGGCGATGACGGCCGGCAACATCTTCCACGGCGCGCTAGGATGGCCATTCGCCGAGGACGACGAACACCTGGACACACCCGCCCGGCGCTGGGGTGTGCAGACACCCCATGACCGGATCATGTTGTGCGGCTCAGGTTCTCGTCGCGGCGGCGCTGTATCGGGCATTGGCGGGCACAACGCCGCGAGGGCAGTGCTGGAGAGCTAGCGGGTATCTTCACTTTCGGCCCGGGGCCCGGCGATCAGCGGGGCCAGCCGTTCGGCCGAACGGAGTCCGCGCGGCGATGTCGAGTAGAGGCCGAGCGCGAAGATCAGCACCCCTACCGCGGCGAACAGCAGCCATAGCGGCCGGGAGGTGCGGGCGAAATCGATGGTCGGATCCGCCAGAGCGGCACCGGCAACCGAACCACACAACGCCACACCGATACTCACGCCAACTTGACGACTGGCTGAGGCGATCGCCGAGGCGGCGCCGGCACGGTCTGTCGGCATTCCGCTGACCGCCTCGTTGGTGATGGGCGCGTTCACCATCGAAAAGCCGACGCCGAACACTGCGAAGACCACCAGAAGTTGCCACACCGGAGTAACCGCGCTGAGCTGGGTCAGCAACAGTGTGGCTGCGGTCATCAGAGTTCCGGCGATCAGCAGCGACGGCCGGGCGCCGAAGCGGCCGACAAGCCGACCTGACAGCGGGGCGAAGATCAGCGCGCCGACGGCGAGCGGCAGATACATCAGACCCGTGTTCATCGCCGAGAATCCACGCTCGCCTTGCAAATACAGCGACATCATGAACAGGAACGCACCCCATGCCGCGAACGCGGCGACGGCGATGATGGTCGCCGACGAGAACGGGATGCTGCGAAAGAACCGAAGATCGATGAACGGATCTTCATGCCGGGTTTCGTAGCGGACAAAAGCCACGAGAGACAGCGCGGCGACGACGCCGATGATCGCGACGTCCGGTTCGCTCCAGCCCCGTGCCGGACCCTCGATGAGCACGAACACCATGCCGAACAGGAATGTCACCCCGAGTGCCTGTCCCACCGGGTCCACGCCGCGCATGGACTCCGACTTGGATTCGGGTACGAAAATGGCAGCCAGCAGTATCGCCACCGCGCATATCGGCAGATTTATCCAGAAAACCGCACGCCAGCCGACATACTCGATCAGCGCGCCGCCCACGATCGGCCCCATTGCCATGGAGATTCCAACAACACCACCCCAGATGCCGATCGCCCGCGCCCGTTCCACCCGTCCGGTGAAAACCTGAGTGATGATCGACATCGCGACCGGATTGAGCATCGAACCGCCGATCGCCTGTAGCAACCGGGCAGCTATCAGGGTCTCGATGTTCGGCGCCAGGCTGCACAGCAACGACGCGACCGCGAAGATCGACAGACCCACCTGGAAGGTGCGTCGTCGGCCGAATCGGTCTGCAGTGGCGCCCGACAACAGCAACAGCGAAGCCAGCACCAGCGTGTAAACGTCGATCACCCACTGCATCTGCGTCGGCGTGGCAGACAAGTCGGCGCGGATGCTGGGAATCGCGACGTTGACGATCGTGGCGTCCATCGACACGATCAGCAGACTCAAACAGCACGAGGCCAAAACGATGACCTTGCGCCGCGGGCTCAGCGACTCGGAAGGCTTCACTCAGACGGCACTTGTCGAGCGAGGAACTTCCACGGCCGACAGGTGCGGGCCGCTAGACGGACCCGGCATTCACCGGTTGTCCAACCCGGGGTAGTCGCGTTCGGTGTACCCGGTGTAGATCTGGCGCGGGCGGCCGATCTTGTTGGGCTCGCCGTGCATCTCCCGCCAGTGGGCGATCCATCCGGGCAGCCGGCCCAGCGCGAACAGCACGGTGAACATCCGGGTCGGGAAGCCCATGGCCCGATAGATCACGCCGGTGTAGTAGTCGACATTCGGGTAGAGCTTGCGTTCGACGAAAAAGTCGTCGGTCAGGGCGATCTCTTCGAGCGACTTTGCGATGTCGAGCAATTCGTCATTGACGCCGATCTTCGCCAGGATCTTGTCGGCCTGGTCCTTGACGATGCGCGCCCTGGGGTCGTAATTCTTGTATACGCGATGCCCGAAGCCCATCAGCTTCACGCCGTCTTCGCGGTCCTTCACCTTCTTGACGAATGACGCGACATCGCCGCCCTCGCTGCGGATCTTGGCCAGCATCTCCAACACCGCCTGGTTCGCGCCACCGTGCAGTGGGCCCCACAACGCGTTGATACCGCCGGAAATCGAGGTGAATAGGTTGGCCTGCGACGAACCCACCAGCCGCACCGTCGATGTCGAGCAGTTCTGTTCGTGATCGGCATGCAGGATGAACAGCATGTCGAGTGCCCGGACGATCTCCGGGTCGACCTCGTAAGGCTCGGCCGGAACCCCAAAGGTCATCCGGAGGAAATTCTCGACCAGGGTCAGTGAGTTGTCCGGGTACAGGAACGGCTGCCCCTCGGACTTCTTGTACGCATACGCAGCAATCGTCGGCAGCTTGGCCAACAGCCGGATGGTGGAGAGCTCGACCTGACCGGGATCAAACGGGTCCAACGAGTCCTGGTAGTAGGCGCTCAGCGCGTTGACCGAACTGGACAGCACCGGCATCGGGTGAGCGTCGCGTGGAAAGCCATCGAAGAACCGCTTCAGGTCCTCGTGCAGCATGGTGTGCCGCTGGATCTGGGTGGTGAACTTCTCCAGCTGCTCAGCGGTCGGCAGCTCACCGAAGATCAGCAAGTAGCTGACCTCGATGAACGTCGACTTCGCCGCCAGCTGCTCGATCGGGTAACCACGGTAACGCAGAATCCCGGCGTCACCATCGATGTAGGTGATGGCACTCTTGGTGGGGGCGGTGTTGACGAAACCGCCGTCGAATGTGGTGTAGCCGGTTTTGGCCAGCAGCGACCCCAGAGCGATGCCGTCGGCTCCCTCCGTGGCGTGGACGATGTCAAGGTCGAGCTCGCCACCTGGGTATTTGAGGCTGGCGTGCTGTTGCCCGGCTTCGGCGTTATCGGCCACTGGGTTCCCTTCGTCGCTGTCGGGAGTTCGGAAGTCTGCTTACAGAAGGTAGTCGCCTTGCGGTAGTCACGCCGACGGGGGTCAGACCGGCTGGCCAAGACCCGCCATTTCGCCGGCGAAGTCGGCATAGGTGGCTTCGAACGCATCGATGACGTCGTCGACGCTGACAGGGGCCGCGGCGGTGCCGTCCTCCGCCAAATCCCGCACCGCGGTGATCAAGAGCGCACCCCATACTGCAGCCAACAGCTTGACCCTTCGGTCGTCGATGCTTGTCCCCAACCTCTGGGCCATCACCGCGTCGACGGCGTTGCCCCGGTACTCGACCGCGGACTGCCGCAGCGCAGCCGACGACACGGTGATCCGCAGGATCTGCAACAGGCGATCCGCCGACAGGGCACCGGCGGGGGCCAGCTTGGTGGCCTGCGCCATCGCCAAGTAGGCGCGCCGCAGGGCTTCGAAGCTGCCGAGTTCGAGGGGCTGGCTGGCTAGCTCGGCGGCTGTTTTGGCAAGCACCTCGTCCAACAACGCAATCGCGATGGCGTCCTTGGTTGCGAAGTAGCGACTGAAGGTGCGCGGTGACACGTCGGCGGTGGCGGCAATCTGGTCGACCGTGGTTCGGTCAAAGCCTTGCCGTTCACACAGGCCCATCGCCGCATCGATCAGCGTGGCGCGGGTTCGGCGTTTCTTGCGCTCGCGTAAACCAAGGGCCGGTTCCCCCCTTGCTTCCGCCACAACCCGGATGTTATCGGGTCAGGCCGCTGATCGAAGGAGAAACTTACAGCTGCCGACATTTGCCGATCATCCATGAAATCGACTGCGCTTCCGACCCGTCAGCCAGACCACTGCGCGGAGGAGGCTCGGGTCAGGGCTGAAGCCGTTCGACGAGCGAGCCACGAACACGAATCCTGTTGTGCAACCGGTTCTCCCGACCCTGCCAGAATTCAACCACCTCGGGAGCGATCAGGTAGCCACCCCAGTGTGGCGGCACCGGGACGTCATCGACATCGGCGAAGCGCTCGGTGACTTCGGACAACTGTTGGAGCAGTGCATCGCGTGACGTGATCGGCCTACTCTGCAGAGAGGCCCACGCCCCCAGCTGAGATCCCCGCGGCCGGTGCGCCCAGTACTCGGCGGTCGACTCCGGCGCGACCTTCACGACCGGTCCACGGATGTGCACCTGGCGTCCCAACGCGTACCACGGGAAGGTCGCCGACGCGTACGGGTTGGCAGCCAGCTGCTCGCCCTTGGCGGAGTCGTAGTTGGTGTAAAACGAGACGCCGGATTCGTCCACGCTCTTGCACAACACGGTGCGTGTGACGGGTCTGCCCTCGGTGTCCACGGTGCCGACGACCATCCCGTTGGGCTCGGCGATACCCGCCTGCTGGGCGTCTGCCATCCAGCTGCCCAACAGCGCCACCCAGCCGACCTCCAGCCAGTCGGCGTCAAGATCACCGCTGCCGTCCTTCTCCACAGATCCGTACTCCACCCGCATTCGGGCCAGATGCTCAGAAGTGCCCACGCGACAACGCTACGCCGGGGCAACAGAGTCGGCTCCGCGGACGGGGCCAGACTGGCCGATCTGCCGCGCCAGCCGGGTGCAAGAATCGGTGTATGACTTCAGTGCCGAAGGATTTCGCTCCCGGGTTGGCGGGCGTGGTGGCGTTCGAGACCGAGATCGCCGAACCCGACAGGGACGGCGGGGCCCTGCGCTACCGCGGTGTCGATGTCGAGGACCTCGTCGCGAACCGGGTCACCTTCGGCGACGTGTGGGGGCTGCTGGTCGATGGTCGGTTCGGGCGCGGCCTGCCGCCGGCCGAACCGTTCCCGGTGCCTATCCACAGCGGCGACGTCCGGGTCGACGTCCAGGCCGGTCTGGCGATGCTGGCGCCGATCTGGGGCTTCCCACCGCTCCTGGACATCGACGACGAGACCGCACGCAACCAGCTGGCCCGCGCCTCGGTGATGGCGCTGTCCTATGTCGCCCAGTCCGCCCGCGGCATCTACCAACCGGCGGTGCCACAGCGCACGGTCGACGAACGCGATACCGTGACCGCGAGATTCATGACCCGGTGGCAGGGCGACCCCGACCCTCGCCATATCGAGGCCATCGATGCCTACTGGGTCAGCGCTGCCGAGCACGGCATGAACGCGTCCACGTTCACCGCGCGCGTCATCGCCTCGACTGGCGCCGACGTGGCCGCCGCGCTGTCCGGCGCAATCGGAGCGATGAGCGGACCGCTGCACGGCGGTGCGCCGGCGCGAGTGATCCCGATGATCGAGGAAGCCGAACAGAGCGGCGATGCGCGCGCAGTGGTCAGGGGCATCCTGGACCGCAAGGAAAAACTGATGGGCTTCGGACACCGTGTCTACCGGGCCGAGGATCCGCGAGCGCGGGTGCTGCGCGCGACCGCCAAACGGCTGGCGGCATCGCGATACGAGGTGGCGGCCGCGCTAGAGCAGGCCGCACTGGCCGAGTTGCGGGAACGCCGACCCGACCGGGCGATCGAGACCAACGTCGAGTTCTGGGCGGCGGTGATCCTCGACTTCGCGCAGGTGCCGCCGCGGATGATGCCCGCCATGTTCACCTGTGCACGGACCGCGGGTTGGTGCGCACACATCCTCGAGCAGAAGCGGCTGGGCAAGCTCGTGCGCCCGGCGGCGCCCTATGTCGGACCCGCGCCGCGCACGCCCGAATCGGTTCAGGGCTGGGAGTTGCTCGGCCTGCCATGACCCGAGGATCGGTCCGCACCGCCGCCCGACTGAAAGCTCACCGACGCAGGTTGGCCAGCAGGCGCCGGCCCACTGGCGGTGCGGGTGCAGTGGCTGCGGCTTCGAGCAGGTCAGCGACCGTCGTGAACTTGTTGCGAGGTCGCTGCCCGCAACCGCGGGCGATCTCCGCGTCGTCGATGGCTTTCCACCCGGCGGAGTCGATCACCGCAATTCGCCGGTCCCGCAGGAACCGGTCCAGCGCGCCGGCCCTGCGCACCGGATCGACCAACAGGCCGTCGTTGTAGTCGGCGACCAGGTTGTGCACCGTCTCCGCGGCACACGACTTGTTGGTTCCGATGAAGCCTGTCGGACCGCGTTTGATCCACCCCGCCACATAGCTACCGCGCACGCGCTCCGAACCGCCCGGTTCGATGACCCGTCCCCCATCGTTGGGGACCACCGCGGCCACGTCGTCGAATGGCAGGCCGCGAATCGGCTTGGCGCGGTATCCGATTGACGTCAACACCAGGCCAGCTGACATCTCCAGGCACTCGTCTGCGCCGGTCACCGCGAATTCGATGCCAGTGACCTGCCCGGCGCTGGCGGTATCGGCCAATACCCGCTGCGGCGTCAAGCCATAGGCGAGCCGAATAGGGCGCCCGGACGACGCTGCTCCGGCCTCGTCCAGTGTTGCCAGTATCTCGAGTTTGTTGCGTGTCAACGGGTCGGTTTCGTCGGCCAGGTCGCGGATCACGAGATCGTGGTCGCCGGATTCGAGCACGACGTCGTTGGTCGAGACGAGGCCGATCAGCTCGGGCAGGGTGAACGCCGAGGCAGCCGGACCGCGGCGGGCGGCGATCACCACCTCCTGGACCTGAGAATTTCGCAGGGCCGCCAGTGCGTGATCCGCGATGTCCGTGTGCGCCAACGCATCCGGGTCGGCGGTCAGGATCCGTGCGACGTCCAGAGCGACGTTCCCGTTGCCGACGACGACAACGCGTTCACCGCTGAGGTCGACGGACAGATCGGAGTGGTCGGGATGCCCGTTGATCCAGCCGACCACTTCGGTGGCCGTGCGCGCACCGGGCAAATCCATGCCGTCGACCTCGAGGCGGCGGTCGTCGGGCGCGCCGACCGCGTACACCACTGCGTGATGGTGTTCGAGAACTTCGCCGTGCGTCAGATCCGACCCCACCTCACAGTTGAGATAGAAGGAGAATCCGGGCATCCGGGCAATTCGGTCGAAGAGCCGTGTCACCCTCTTAGTGCTCTGATGGTCAGGCGCCACCCCAGCCCGTACCAAACCGTAAGGTGTCGGCAGCTTTTCGAATACGTTGACCCGGACACCCTGCTGTGTGAGCAGCTCGTCGGCAGCGTACATGGCAGCAGGGCCTGAGCCGACGATAGCGACCCGTAACGGGCCATTCGACCGCCGATACACGACAGGAGCCTCGAACACCGGCGCCAGCTTGGACGTCGGTGGCGCCTTGGTCTCACGGGCCGGGTAGAACGCGGCGTTCAATTCGACGAATGGCAGCTGCGACTCAGTCAGCCGGGTGTCGGGGGCGATCGCGCCGACTGGGCAGGCAGCCACGCAGGCACCGCAGTCGACGCATGCTGCCGGGTCGATGTAGAGCATCTCGGCGGTGGCGAATCCCGGCTCGTCCGGTGAGGGGTGGATGCAATTCACCGGACATGCGTAGACGCAGGACCCGTCACTGCAACACGACTGGGTGATGACGTGAGGCATTGGGCTTCCTTGTCGGGCTTCCTTGTTGGAGTTGCTACCGGGTCGGATGTGCTACCAGGTCGGATTTGCTACAAGTGGGGTATTGCTACGGGTGCGAGGCGGCCGAGCGCCTAAGCGGCGGTGACGTCGTGGCGACGCGCGGGCTCGCTGCGATACCGGTTGGGCCGGCCGTCGATCTTGCACATCCGCCAAATCAGCCTGGCAACCGGATTCATCAACCCAGTTTCCTCACACAACATCCGGACATCGCCGAACATGTCACGCAGGAACTGTCGCGACTCGGGCGCCGAGAAGAAGAGTTCCTTCTTGACCGAGCGCGGGATGTCGAATTCCTTCCAGAACGACTTCGGCGGCTTCACGATCGCCTGACAAAGCACCCTCATGATGATCGGCACGTGCAACGACAACCAGAAGCGCTTGCGGCGCGCCATCTTCGGGACCCGCCGACGCAGGTACTCGTGCGCGAATGAGATGTGCCGGGCCTCCTCGGCGACGTGTATCGCCATCACGCGCTCCATGATCGGATGCAAGGCCAACCCCTCCCGCAGCACGTTCTTCTGGGTGTGGTCGATGGGCTCCTCACCGGCGAGTACACCGAAGAAGAACACGATGGGCAACGGGCCCGCGGCCGATGGGATGAACTGCGACAGCCACTTCAGCGTCCGCGGCATCCCTGGCACGTCAACCCCGATGCGGTTCACCATCTCCTGGAACATCATGGTGTGGTTGCACTCTTCGACCGCCTCGTGCAAGCAGTACCGATATTCGGGAGAACCATTAGGCACCCAGAACACGTAGTTCATCAGGCCGCGGATCAAGATCGACTCGAACTGCAGGCCCACCTTGCTGATATTCGACTGGCGCCACATCCCGATCTCGATCTGTCGCTCGATCGACTGCGACTTGTACCAGGGATGGCGACCAATCGGGTCGGTGCCGGGCAGAATCCACCGGGGGTCGTCCGGGATCACCGCGAACTCAGGGGCGTCCCAGTCGATGTCGGTGTAAGGATTGAAATTGCGGCGCACCGACCCCTCGGACAGGGTGCTCAGCATGTCGACGTACGCCCGGTTTTCCGGCCCGCTGCCGATTTCCATGTTCTTGCGCCAGCGCCGGATGATAGGTGTCCTGTCAGTCTTGACAGCCATATTGAGCCTCCCACGAGCTTTACATCTACACCCCTACTGTCTAAAGACAGTACCCGTGGTCCCAGGAATTAAACAGGGCGTTTCCCAATGTGTGACATCGCTGGGTTATCTGCGTCACATGTGATCAGGGTCACATGTGACGCGGATGGAGCACTCGGGCGGACCGTCGGCCTGCCCGCCAACGGTCCCCGCATCCAGACCGCCCGATCGCCCGTCTTAGGCTTGCCACCATGGCCGACGCCTCGACTACTGACACAGCCCTCGTCATCCCGCCCGAACTCAAACCCGCCGACGGCCG
>NZ_JBMYXC010000026.1:0-44760 GCF_049608025.1 Mycobacterium sp.
ACAGGCGCAGCGCATTGGCGGCAGACAGCCCAGACGGGCCGATGCCCCGTCCGCCAGCAAGCCGGGCAGCCAGCGTCGCGGGGGAGGGCGATGCCATCCCGAGGGGTGTCTTGATTCCACGCCAGTACAGACCTTTACGGATGTGGCGCAGATCCTCGTTGGCCACCAGCTCAGCGAGCAAACGTTGCGCAGTGGACGGCGGCAGTTTGAGGTCGGAGGGCTTCCAGAACGTGTTCCGTGAACGCAGAATCTCACCGCGAACCTCCCGCGCTGCGGGGCGGTCGCAGTGGGTTGATCGCTGATTCATCGGGGGCCTCCCTTGCTGCAACATGATACGAGAATCTCTCAATTTGTGGCATGGGTGGCGCCGCCGCACCATGCACCTAAGGTCATCTTCGGGGCCCTAGATGCCCGGAATTGAGACACCCGGATATCTCGGGCTGATGGTTGATCGCCGCGTAGCCCAGTGTCCCACCAGTGTCCCAAGGCATGCTCAAACTAGCCGGATAAGGCGACATAGCTGAGACGGGCAAACCGCCCTGACCGGTACTAACGCGACGCGATGCAACAGCGGATCACGTTCTTGAGCTCCCTGGGGGTCAAGTGGTCGCAGGTTCAAATCCTGTCAGCCTGACAAGTAAACCAGCAGGTCAGAGTCGGTTTCGGAGGAATCCGGAGCCGCTTTTTTCATACCCCCCGGGGGTACGTACCACAACGCCATACCCCAACCAGCTCGAACGTGCGTTCTCACAGGCCGAGCGCCGAACCGTAGCCATTGACCGCGGCTCGTGTGGTGTCCACACGGTGCCCCACAGCGACCCGTCCCGAAAACACGACTGCCGCGGCTTCGACATCATCAACTGCCTCGACCGGCGCAGCGAGGGTGGAGGGTACCGTGGTCAGCCACCTGAACGCCGGACCTTGGGGCAGGTTGAGTTCGTTAGGGCCAGCAGTCTGATAATTCGATCCTGTCTATCGCGAGGGTGCGCTCCTTAGCCAGTGACTCCCCGGAATGCGCCGGGCTAGGCCGTCGTCGATCATCTGCTGGAAGTGCTCGGTGATGGTCTGTTCGACGGGCCGGTAGGTCAGTCCCAACTCGCTTCGGCTGCGGCTGTTGTCGAACGCGAGGGGGTAACCAACGTTGAGTTCAATGAACTTTCTCGTAAACCCGACTATTGGTGCGATTGCTTTCACCATCGATTTGTTTGCCGTCCCGCGGGGGAAGGGGTAGAGGGGGCCGAACCGGCGGCGCAGGATCTTGCCGATCTCCAGCAGTGTCAGTGATTCAGCGTTGACGATGTAGCGGCCGTGGGCCTCTGGGGTGAACCCGGCGCGCAGGTGGGCCTCGGCGACATCACGCACGTCCACCACACCCATGGTCAACGCGGGCGCTCCGGCCAGCAGGGTGCCGTCGGTGAACTGCTTCATTGTGGCTAGGCTGGCCGATTCGCTGGCACTGGTGAGTGAAGGTCCGAGCACCAGACCGGGGTGGACGGTGACCATGTCCCACCGGTCCTGGGCCTTCTGGTAACGCCAGGCCTCCCGCTCGGCCACGGTCTTGGAATACGGATACGGTTGGTGCTCGACGCTGCTGGTGGTATTCCAGTGCTCGTCGGTGAAGACGCCCCCGGGGACATCCCGAGACTCACAGTTATCGCCGTAGATCGCGACCACGCTGCTCGTCAGCACCACCCGCTTGACGGTTTGTGTACGGCCGACCGAGTCGAGCACGTTTCGGGTGCCCTCCAACGCCGGGCGGACCAGCGCCTCCTGCGCATCCTTGAATCCGGAGAGGATAAACGGCGATGCGGTGTGGATCACGAGTTCGCAACCGCCCATGGCTTTGTCGAAGCTGCCGGGGTCGAGCAGGTCGGCTTTGAATAGGTGGAGCCGACCCGGGTGAGCCTCTGACAGGTGGTG
The DNA here is from genome assembly GCF_049608025.1 of Mycobacterium sp. Lineage (GTDB taxonomy): Bacteria > Actinomycetota > Actinomycetes > Mycobacteriales > Mycobacteriaceae > Mycobacterium. The sequence continues at coordinate 1,921 of NZ_JBMYXC010000026.1, forward strand.
TAGATGCTCCAGCCCAGAAGTCTTTTGTGGGTTGCGCACCGTGCCGTGCACGATGTAGCCCCCCTCAAGGAGCGACCGGACGATCCAGCTGCCGATGTAGCCGCTGGCACCCGTTACAAGCACCGGCGCTACCGGGTCTATCGCCGTCGATGATCTGCTCACGGTAGTTTCTCTCCTTCGGGTCGACTCAGGGCTTGCGCTCAGTCTGGCAGAGCTGGCGGCGACGGTTCCCTCCCGATTCATCCCTTTGCGCCAATAGCCTTTGATCGCCGGCATCCACCCCGATCGGCCATCTCGATGATTCTCCCAACGCACCGCGTAAACATCGGTGCACAACGGAACAGATCGAAGAAGAACCGGACCTTATCGGCAGAGCCGGAGCTCATTGTCACTGGGGCGGTCGGAGCCCCGGTCAGTGTCGCCTGGTCACCGGCGGCCGCACGTGCCTGTTCCTCGCTCAATTGAAGCAGACGACGTAACCGCGCATTGTCGGCACGCAGGGTGTCAAGTTCACCCGGGAAACTCTCGATACCGTTAGCGATCCCTTCTCCCTGAGTGTCAGCTACTCGACGCCGCGGATGAGTTCGACAGCTTCGATCATGCCGTAGCGTGCCATTAAGTGGTCAAGGATCTTTTCGACGCTGGACAGAGGCCGAACAAATCGGGAAGCCATGGCAATCACCGCGTGATGGGCGGCGTCGGGGGAGACCGCGACGGTATCGGCCGCGAACTGCGCAGGTGAGATCACTTTGACTGGATTGGGGATTCGTTGCGGTGGAAAGTCTTTCAAGTTGCTGGTGACGATCACGTCCGCGCCTCCAACCAGTGCAGCCGCCACCACGTGTTCGTCGTCGATGTCGGGCAGCCCGAACGTGCCTTCCAAGCCTTCCCAATTCGCCACGATGGCGTCATCAAAGGCCGTACTCCTCGTGATAACTCAACTCATCGAGGATCGCAGTGGACCACAACGGCCGATACAACCCCTCGACCGCGAGCGAAAGCAGAAAGTCGCGCTGCAGGCTGGGCCACAGCACCGAGGTGTCCAACATCGCGGCGAACATTCGTCGATGTTGTCAGCGCGTTGGCGCCTTGGAACGCCGCCGTTCGGCGACGACCCTACGTGCTTCGCGCAGCCGCTCGCGAACGACTTCCGGATCGTCGTCAGCGTCGATTTCGACCGCTGTGGCCGCCAGCGCCTCGTACTGGCGATTGCGGCGCTGCTCACGGTAGGCGAGAACATCGTCGAGTAATAGTCGGTGACGATTGCCGATCCGCTCCGCCGGCAACGTCCCGTCGGTGATCAGGCGGACCACCGTCGGTCGGCTGACTCCTAACAGATCTGCCGCCTGTTGGGTGGTTAACTTCATCGTCTGCGGGGCGATGGTGACTGCCTTGCCGGCATGCAACGCCGCGACGACCTTGGCCAACGCTTGGTGTACTGAACGCGGCAACTCGATGCGGTCATGTTCACCGATCCCCACGAGGGCATAACTAGGCGATGCCACCGTTCCTCGGAGTCGTTCATGGGTAGCGAGAAACCCGACGACCGAAGCGAGCGCGTCAGGATCCTCGGGGATGAAGGTGGCTGTCTCTGCGGCCTCGGCGCTCATGTCCGCTCCCATCTGAACTATCCGAAATAATGTTTGGAACGTTCGAATAATACCGCAAGATGAGGGCCGCTGCGTTGCCGGTGCTTAACCCGAACACCTTCAAAGTCTGCGAAACCGCGCCATCGCTGGGACCATCCTGGGACCACACGTTATGCGCGATGCTGAACGACCTGCGCGTCCATGAACGTCACACACGGTGCTCTGACCGCGAAAACCAAACGTGAACTGGGAAAACGTCCTACCGCTACTTCCTGGGGGTCAAATGGTCGCGGGGTCAAATCCTTTCAGCCCGACATAGATAAGTGGGCCTTGGCGTGCGATAACACGGATTCTCGGCCCGATTCTTTGCGTGGTGTGTCGATCAATCTGGGACCAAACGGCTGTTGGCGGCGCGTTTACCGGACTCATCCAGAGGAGTTTTCGGCCGGTTCGACTGCACGTCATGCACGCTATGCGCGCCTATGCACTTGCGCGGCGCAGCGGAGGGCGCTGTCTTCGTCCTGTAGTTGAACGCTGGTCAAGTGGGGTAGTCGCAGGTCTATCTGCGCATTGTGCGTGGGTCGGGAACCAGTCCTGAAGTTTTCCAGGCTGTTGGGGCTCGCCGTGCTTCGGGAAGCCGTTGGAGATCGACTTCCGGGTCGTCCGCAGTATGGCAGAGGCGGTCAGCTCCCGCCGAGCGCCCTGCGCGCCAAAGCTGCTGCCGCGGGACTGACGATGTCCCGCCGCGTCCGGGTGACGGGCTGATCGGTCACGTTGATCAGAACGTCGTAGACGGGGAGCTGGCGCACGGCGGACTCCGAGATAGGCCGACCGTCGGAGTAGCGCCAGCCGAGTTCGGCCAGCAACGCAGCTATCGTGTCGAACGGCAGACGGGATCCGGTCGAAGCCGCTGCAAACGCCAGGACAAGCAGTGTTGCCTGCGCCTGAAACGTCTTGTCGGATTTGGGAATCAGCCGTTCGGCCAGATGCTCCCACAGTCTGCCGGTGTCACGTTGAGCCGCTACACCTGCCTTGGTCAGCAACAGGGTGCCCTTGTGTTTGCGCAGCAGCCCTAGTAACTGCATGCCTTCGCGGAACTGCAGCAATGGGTAGCATTGGATCTCACGGTTGTGCTTGCCGATCCAATCATTCATTGTCGGAACGACTTTGGCGGCAGCTTCCACGTCAGCCGGTTTGAGGTATCCGGCAGCCGTCAATGGAATGCCGCTGTCTTTGGCGCGGTCCAACAACCACTGGTAGGCACCAAGGTTGGCACCAACAGTGGCAGTGTTCAGCGGTCGCGAATCGGCCAGCGTGAGTGCTGCCGTCGTCAGGCCGTTGCCGTAGGAGGTGCACGCGAGCCGATGAACCAGGTCGACCAGGCGTAGGTCGATGCCTGCCTCGCGTAGCGCGAAGTACGCGTCGCCGAACCCTTTGTTGATCCGTTCCAGCTCGAAAAGCGCGGGGTCGGGAAGCACCTCGGCGAGGCCGTCGGCGTCGACAAGGTGCCCGCAGTCCTCCGGTGGGGCAGCGCGCTCACCATCGACGACGACCGCTGCAGGACAGTCGGTCTGCGCGGGAAGCACCTCTTCGAGGCGCAGCGTCAACTCCCAATTATCGCCGTAGTCGTAGAGGTAGTGCAGGACGTCGCCGGGCTCACCGAGGGTTTCGTCGAGTCGAGTCTCGGCGGCGGGTATCCCGTCGTCGTCCTCTGGCCACTCTTTGTTGTCCACGTCGTACGCGCAGAGGAACACTTGGCTGTGGTCATCGAAGGCGCCGCCGCCGAGTGAGAACCGATGCAGGTGCGAGTCGGTCCAATCGAACGCCACCTGCAGGACCTGATGCAGAATGTCCAGCGTCAGGTTCGAGCGCAGGTCCAGCCGGCGCCAAATCGTCGGATCGCTGCCATCGAGTTGCACCTGGACCCGGTAGACGACGACATCACCCCGTCGCGCGTGCCGCAGATCCGGGCGCAACTGCGGTTCGGGTACCAGCCGCAGGTATGGGCGAGCACTCATGGGGCCAACCTTAGGGTGTCGGTATGCCGTTGTCGGAGAGGGCGCTGCTGGAGGAGGCCGGTGACCGGAGCTTTGCCCGTGGTCAAGACTACGTCCGATACGTTCGAGGTCTCCGGATCACTGCCGAGAAGGCGTATGCCTCGGTGCAGGCCAAGCGGGTCTACATCGTGGAGCTGGACTGGTCCGGTCCGCAACCCGATGGATCGTGCACGTGCCCGCACCATGCCGACGGCAACTTCTGCAAGCACCTGGTGGCGGTCGGGCTCGCGGTGATCGACAGCGGCGCCATCGACGACGTCCCTCAAGCAGCATCGACGCTGGAAGCGACCGTGCAGGGGATGGACGTCGACGAGCTTCGCGAACTCGTCATGACCCTCGCTCATCGCGACGGCGAAGTGCGCAGGATGCTGGAGGTTCGTGCCACGGCCGCATTCGGCGACGACACGACCGCGAAAGCCGAGTTCGAGGCTCACGTGCGAAACGCCCTGGAGTTCCGCGGATTCGTCGACTATCGCGAGTCCTACGCGGTCGCACAGGAAGCCAGTGAAGTACTCGACGAGCTTGAGAACCATCTGAACTCAGGGGCCGCCGAAATCGTGCGACCGGCCTTGCGATGCGCATTGACCCTGCTGCGCGCGACCACCGAGCAGGCTGACGACTCGTCGGGGGCGATCGGAGTTGAATGCGAGCGGGCCGCTGAGCTGTACGCGCAAGCGTGTCGCCTCGGGGCGCCCGACCCGGCCGAACTCGCCGGGTGGCTGGCGAGTTTTCGTGCCACCTCTCCGGGATGGCCGACGCTGGTGCTCGCGGATTTCGTCGATGTGTTCGACGACCATGCGCTCGCAACCTACCGCGCGGCGGTCGCGGAGTTGGACCGTCAGCACGCCGGTCGCGACCACTTGAGCCGGTTTGAGGTCGACGCCATGTTGCTGGAACTTGCCGATCACGACGGCGACGTCGACCGGGCCGTCGCCCTGCTCAACGACCGGGAGCGCCGGCAATACGGGGCGATCATCGCTCGCTTGCGGGAGGCCGGACGCGACGACGAGGTGGTGGACTGGATCGATCGAGCGGTCGCCGAAGACCGAATCAGCAGCCAGGTCGGCGGAAATGACTATTGGCTGAGCCCATCTGCGGTCGCCGAGGCCTACCGGGAACTCGGCCGCATCGACGATGCGATCGATGTTCTACGTGGCGATTTCGTCCGGCAACCCACGATCCGCGCCTATCGGGCCTTGCTGGATTTCGCCGCCACCATCGATTGCGCCGATACCGAACGCGCCTGGGCGTTCGACCACGCGCGAAAATTGGCTGGTGGCCCCAGCGCCGGGTCGGTCCTGGTTCAGCTTTCACTGAGCGAGGGAGACGTGGACGCTGCCTGGGAGGCGGCCGACCGCTATGGTGCCGGCTGGGCATGGCAGGAACTCGCTACCCAGGGGGCGGAGGTTCGGCCGATAGCCGCTGCCGACCTGTACCGGCCGCAGCTTGAGAATGATCTGCAGCGCCCCAACACCAAGCTCTACCCGGGCATTGCCGCGACGCTGGCAACGATGGCCAAGCTATATGAAAGGGGCGGCCGCAGCTCTGATTTCGCCTCATACATCGCCAAGATTCGGCACGACTACGGCAGGCGCCCCTCGCTGATGAAGGCGCTCCAAGCGAAGGGGCTCTGAGCGACCTCACTCCTGTCAGCGCTCGCCGAGCGCTTTCGCCGCTGTGGACACCTTCATGACCAAACGGCGCTCGCGGTTACGGACGGGGACGAAGTGGTAGTGCTCGTAGAAGGATCGCGCCTCATCGTCTTTGGCATCAACGACGATGAGTCGGCCGCCGCCGATTTCCGATGCGGCGACGGCTTTGCCTAGCGCGTCGAGGAGCAGCTGCTCGCCATATCCCTGACCCCGCAGCGACCTGTCGATGGCCAGGCGGGCGATCAAGTATCCGGGAATGCGGGAGTAGTCGCCGGCCATGGATCCCGAGACGCCGTCGTCGTTGCGTACTACTTCGGTGGGGCAGATCGCGAAATAGGCGCTGGCTTTCTGTTCGCCGAGCGGGGTCCACACGTAGACATGTGCGACTCCGCTGCTATCCGCGCGACGCGCATGGGCGATGAGCCAGGCATTCAGCGTCTGCTTACCGCAGTCGAATCCTTCCAACGTGTGGTCGTCGGTGAGTCGCGTGGACTCGAACATTGTTTAACGCCTAGTGAAGACCGCTGCTTTGCGTGCGGCTGCCGCCAGCCGCGGTGCGTCGTCAGCAACATCGAGCGAGGACATCAATTTGTCGAACTGTTCGGGTTCCATTGCCGTTACCAGCTCCTGACGCAGGATGTCTTCGGCCCGTTGCATCGCCGCTTTTCGTACGAACTCCGATGTCTGCTCGTGGACAAGGTTGGCGGCGCGGTGGATACGATCCAAGGTCGCTTGCTCCGCGCGAAGCTCGATGCGCTTCGTTTTGACTGTCACAACGACGCCGCCTTCTTTCCTCAGTCATCTCTGCTCTGGCTATTGATAGCTTGATTGTACGGTGAATGTACGTACACGGCTAGTGAGGGTTTGTGGCTCGCCGCGGTTGCGGTTCTCATTGTGGTCATCGTCAAGGTAGGTTCTATCGCCCAAGAACGCCACGCTGAAGCCGAGGAGCAGGCGCGTGTGGAGCGGGCAGCACAAGCAGCTGCTGCCAAGCGGCAACGGGAAGAGCGATCTCGTAAGGAAAAGCAACAGCGCGTCGAGAAGCTCGGCGCCAAGAATGCCGCACGGGTCGACTCCGCGCAAGCTGCGGTGAAACAGGTTGTCGCATCAGAGGCTGCCCGCGCAGGATGGCTCGGCGATGTTGACTTCACCGCCGATATCCAGGGGATCACCGACAATTTTCAGAAAGTCCATGCGCTGCGCAAAATCGCTACGGAGTTGTCCACCTTGGACAAGCCCAGTGCTGATGACCGCCGAATCCTCGCAGAAGCCAAGAGCACAGCCACCAATCTGGAACGCACCGCTATCGAACGCGTGCAACTGATCGGCAAGTGTGCAACCGAAGCCCATCTCATCGACAAATCGCTGCGCACCGAACGCAAGGACGCTCGCACTGCCGAGCAACGTGCCGAGTTGCACGGCAAGTTGAGCGCCATGCTCTATGGGATTGAGGCAACCCCGGACACCACGCCGACGGATTCGGCCGCAGACGCGGTGATGGCGCGAGTCCACGCCTACCGCGAGATCAAGAACCAGATTCAGCGAACCCGCGACGGCGGGAACTGATGACGGGCGACAACCTGATGGCTCACCGTCACCCGGAGCCGGCAGCGACATCCAGACTATTGGGCAACGGTAACTACGCTGGCTCGATTCCATGGCCGGTCAGCACACGATAGAGGTGGTATTCATGTCGAAAATAATCGCGATCACGGTGTTGGCCATTTTTCACATTTTTGCCGTGCCAGCAGCAACGACTGCGGCACCGCGAAACTGCACGTCTGCCAATCCGTATCCGCCTTACTATTCTGTCTGCAATGGATACGGACAGTCGTGCTACCTGGCGTTCAGCAACTGTTCGACAGTAAAGGGCACGCCTGGAACATGGAATCCTGGTGGGTACACACCGTGTCAACATCAATACGGCTGTTGATCATCGAAGCGAGAGCCGATTTCGTTGGCAGAGTTGGTCACTCAACCGGTCCGCCCTCTAGATCTCTGCGGCTACAGGCGGCCTAGTGGCCGAGGCCGTGGTGGATCACCCGACGTCCCTGACGGGCGTCTTCTCCACGGTCATTCTGGCTGACCATGATCCTAAATCATTGCACAGCAGAGGAATTAGGCGTCCAACGCGGGGAAGACGACGCGCGATCCGTCGGCGCTACGCGCGATTTCGATCGCGACATCATCGCTAAGTGAATCGATGGTGTCGGACCTTCGGACAAGACAGCAATCCCGGTGCTGGCGCCGGAGTTAGCAGACCAGTGAAGCCGCGGCTCCGCCATTGTGTGCCCTGGCAGTTTCGAGGGCCGGACATCACCCGGCGCGGTTTCCGCGGGGACCATTATGGGAGCAGGATCTCACTGACGCGAACTCGATCCCACATTCGGTTGGCCGTATCGCAGGAATCATCGAGGACGGTAAGTTGCTGAGATGGGCACCGTGCTGCTACCGATCCCCGACCTGGACTTCGACCCGACCGAGGTCGCTGTTAGCTGGCTGGTGTTGACCCGTGACGGTCATCGGGTGATTTTCGCGACGGAGAGCGGCGCGCCGGCGTGTGCAGATGACATCATGCTGACCGGTCGTGGTCTCGATTTTTGGTCTGCCGTGCCGGTAATCGAGCGAGTCGCCGTCGTCGGCCGGATGCTTCGCGCAAACCCGGACGCGCGTCGGGCATATTCGCAGATGCTGCAATCAACCGAGTACCAACACCCGATCGCGTGGATGAACGCGACGCTAGAGGGCATCGACGCGCTGCTGCTGCCGGGCGGCCATCGCGCCCGCGGGATGCGCAGCTACATCGACAGCCCGACCCTTCAACGTCTTGTGGTCGATGCGTTCAAGCGCCAGTTGTTCGTCGCGGCGATCTGTCATGGGGTATTGCTGGCGGCTCGCAGCGTTGATTCGGCGACGGGCCACTCGGTGTTATACGGCCGCAAAACCACCTCACTGACATGGCAACTCGAACGCAGCGCGTGGCGAATCTCGCGCCTCACTCGTTTCTGGGATCCCAACTACTACCGGACCTACACCGAGGAGCCCGGCCAGCCCGCCGGGTACATGTCTGTGCAGGCCGAAGTGACCCGTGCGCTAAAAGATCCCGCCGATTTTAGTGATGTCGTGCGCGGCAGCGAGCAATGGCGGAAGAAGACCTGGGGACTTGCCCGCGACTCGATGACTGACTCACGTCCGGCCTTTGTCGTCGACGACGGAACCTATGTGTCCGGCCGTTGGCCCGGGGACACTCATACGTTCGCGAAAGTGCTGTCCCGCAAGCTCGGCGGGCGAGCGAGTTGAAGACGAATCTTTAGATTCGGGACAGCGCTGAGTCACCTTCAGTGTGCTGGCGCACGGGCACCTGGTTGCCGCCGGCTTGGAACTCGTAGTCGGCTAGAACAATTCGGCCGTCGACGGGTTCGGCCCGCAGGGTGGCGGGGAGGTTATCTTCGGCGGCCGCCCATGCCTCAGAGCACGCCTGGCCGTGAGTCGAGTTGGGCGTTGCCGGGTGTCTCGCACAGCGTGGCAAAGCCGCCCTGCCTTCCGCCGCCTGCTTCGGTGTGGACGCAACTCGGTAGGAGCGACTGTGTGGCGTGCGCAGCGTGCCCGGCATGCGCAGCTGGTGTGGCAGCGAGCGCAACTGGCGCCGCAGCGATCCCGAAAGAAGCGCCGCCAGCGACGAGCAGGGCGGCAAGCATATTGAGCGGAGCCTTCATCTCAATTCCTTTCGGTGTGCTTACGTTCCAAGTTACAGACTTCGCCAGAAATGAGAAGCAAAGGAGACAGCACTCACACTTCTGCGGGGGTGCTCGCTGTGACGCGATGGCTGTCATTGGCGGTCTGGTGGGCCGCTCTATTCACCAACTTTGTGCTCACCGCTAGCGCATGCGGCACACTGTTCGACTATTGACATCACATTGATTGCGCTAGTTGTCATCGCCCTGGTTCTCGGAGGTTTCGCCCTGTTCAGGCGGGGCCGGTTCGCGTTGTTCTTTCTCGCCGCCGGATTGTTCACCGCCCTAGGGGTGCTGGCGGTGGGGATAAACGCCGAGTGGCTGGCGGCGCTCGACGCGTCCGTTGAGACTTGGTTCGAGGCTCACAGATCCCGCAGGGGGCGTGTGGATGCGAGAGGGATCTTCCGTTTCGTGGGTTCACCGATGCACGTTGCGAGTGTCGCTGCGGTGTGCGGCGGGCTGCTCTCGTTTCGGGCGCGTTCGGTGATTCCGGCGTTCCTGGTGGTCGGCGGGGTCGGATTTGGCGTCGTAGCGGAGCACACGTTAAAGGCGATAGTGGGGCGGACGTCCACCGCGGTGGCGGAGTTGCAAGGAAGGTCGTCACCGTCTTACTTCGAGCACTCGTTTCCCTCTGGTCATGTCACGGCTAACGCTGCGCTGCTCGGCCTAATCGCGGTGTGCCTTGGGGTCGGTTGGAGTCGCGCTGCCAAGACAGCGCTAGCGGTGCCGGTGGTTGCCGGCGTTCTGGTCATCGCCTTCGTCGCGGTGTACTGCGGAGCGCACACCTTCAGCGATGTCATCGGCGGGATGATTCTTGGCGGGGCGATAGTGACCCTGGGCGCCGCGACCTTGAGTGCCACGAATCAGCGCCGGTCTGCTGCTGCACAAGGCGGCCAATCGGGACCCACGGGCAAGAATGATGTTCGGCCCGGGCGTTAGGCCCTGCGTACCGGCGGTGGGGTCCAGGCGCCGTCGAGCACCGCACGCGTTGGCGCATAGAGCCGCATCGTCACGCCGAGCGGGCCCCGCGGGGCTGGGAGCCAGTTCGACTCCCGTTCCGGTCCTGGATTGGTGTGCTGCAAGTACAAGTCCAGCGAGCCGTCCGTGTTGTACCTCAGGGCGTCGCGATCACCGATAGCGAATCGATTGATTTCGTTGGCCACCTGGTAACCCTCTTCGTCGTACATCGTCACTGACCAGAACGCATCGACCGGCGGCAGCTTGTCGGCGTCAAAGCGGATGACGTAGTCGTTCTCCCCGGATGGCTGCTGGGCGGTCGTGTCTGTGAACAGCAGCGGGTAGACCGCATCCTCGGGGGGGTTGGCGCCTAGCCCGACCAGCGTGACCTGCGCACGGCGGAAGTAGGAGTTTCCGTAAACCCCCATGTTCTCGGTGACACTGATCCAGCCGTCGATGATGTTGCCCAGCGCTGTCGCGCCGGACTGTAGCGCCGTCAGCGCGTCCTGCTTGCCGGCCTCAATCTCGGTCCGCTCGGCTGCAGTGAATCGCCCTGCGTCGAAGGGCTTACCCGGATAGATGCCGATATTCGCCAGTCGGGCAATGATCGAAAAATCCGTGGTGTGAGGCGGATTCACTGCGAGCAGATCGGCGGCATAGGTCAGGTAGTCCAGCGCAGCCATGCTGTTGACTTTGCGCGGCGGCTCAGTCGATACGTCGAAGCTGTCATCCTTTACGTGAGGCGCCGGCGGCGTCAGCGGAGTGATGGAGTAGCCGTCCTGCACGGCATGCACTGCGGAGTAGTCGTCCGGGCCGTTGGTCTGAGTACGACCGATGATCCACGCGTAGGGCGTCGGAGACTTGATGACCGGGATGCCGTCAGGCAGTGGCCCCGTTGATCCTGGCCCGACCACTACATACTTCTGCTCACCTGTGCCGGAGGTTCGCTTGCCCGGGTTGGCGAAGACATCGGTCCACATATCGAGTAGCGGCAGCATGAAGTACCGATCTCCGGTGTCGGGGACACCAAGGATGACCGGGCCACCAGTCAGGTCCAGCCAAGTCGTGGAGTAGAGGGTGTCAAAGTTAGGTCGCACCACGGCGCGGAAATCAGCGTCTGGGTAGGCACGGATGTGCTGAAACTGGTTCGGGGCGCAGGCCAATGGGCCGTCCGCCCGGTTGATGGCCTGCAGTCGGGTGATGTCCATCGTCACCAGCGGATAGAAGTAGATGAAAGCCTCGTAGCTGAGCGTCCGCAGGTCGGTTGACAACGTGGTCACGACATCGTCCCCTTTTCAATTGACTGACTGTGCAGTGGCGCGGATGTCGAATCGCCCAACGTCCGCCCGCGCCGCCAAGCCTATCCGCACCTCTTGGTGTGATAGCGCGTCAGGAGACATCACCCACAGCGAGGGACAACGGTGGCGAATAGCGCGACAGCAGCAGGTATCGGTAGGCCAAGAAACAAGCCACAGCGCGCCGTGGGCGGGCGGGACTTCGTGCTCTATCAACGCACCTCGGAAAATGATCGGATAGCAGTAGGTCTTTGTGATGTGGGCATCAGATGGAGGCAGGGCAATGAACGTTTCACAACAATCGCAGACCAGGACGCGCATGTTCTGCCGTGTGATCGGTCCCTACATTGTCATTGCCTGCGTGGCGGCGGTGGTGCGCGCCTCGGACATGCAAGCATTGTTTTCCGAGCTTGACGCCAATTCAATGGTGAGCTGGTTGAGCGGCGTATTGGCTCTGCTGTTCGGCCTTGTCGTTGTCGCTTTTCATCCATATTGGCGAGGGGCTGCGGCGATTATCGTGTCCGTGGTGGGCTGGCTTGCCGTACTGGAGGGGCTGTTGTATCTGGTCTTCCCCACGCCCGTCGTTTCACTTGCTGACGGCATGATCGGCGCGCAAGCACTGTGGGTGGCGTTCTGCATCGTTTTCGGCCTGGTCGGGCTGTATCTGACCTACGTTGGCTGGGCCCCTACAGCCACTGAGCCGACATCACCAGACGCCAGCTCAACAAAGGATGATCTGCCCAGTACTGCCTGATCGATGGCTCGACCTCGCTCAATATTTTCCAATCAACGTGACAGTGTCCGCTCGGCGCAGACTCCGACTTGGGCGATGATTGACGTTAGGTCGTCGCGATGAAGTCACGCACCAGGTCGGCGAAGCGGTCCGGTTCATCGAGGTGCGGGAAATGGCCGGCTCCGTCGAACAACTCGATGCGACACCACGGCATCGACCCCTGTGCACTGATCGCGTGCCATGCCGGGATCATCCGGTCCCGGGAGCCCCAGACGATGAGCGTCGGAATCGGCAGGGTGTCGGGCAGGTAGTCGTGGGCGTTGACAGTCTGGCCCCCGGGGTCGATGACGGCGCGGGTCGTGGCAAGGAAGGCGCGCCGGCTCGCCGCATCGCCGAGCGAGGTGAAGCCCCGCCAGATCGCGGTGATGTCCGAGCTGGGTGTCCAGCCCACCTTGGCCAGGGCCCGCCCGACGCCCTCGGCCCGCGAAAGCATCCACCGCGATGCGAGGACGGGCAGGACCCATCCGGCCCCGGGCAGCGTCGCCGATCGCAGGATCGGGTTGACCTCCCGGCCAAGCCCGCCGCTCCCGACAAGCACGATCCGATCGACGCGCTCCGGAAACAGGTAGTAGAACACCATCGCGATCCCCCCGCCGAGGGAGTGTCCGACGAGGTTTACCCGGTCGATGTCGAGGCGGTCCAGCAGGTCGCGCATCGTTGCCGCTTGGGAGCCGAGGGAATAGTCTCCTACCGGCTTGTCTGACTCGCCGTGCCCGAAGAGGTCCGGCACGATCACCCGGTGGCCGTCATCCATCCTGTCGATGAGGTGGCTCCACTGCTGTTGCGAACCGAGGATCCCGTGGATGAACAGCAGCACCGGGCCCGTGCCGCTGTCCAGGTAAGAGAGCTCGTGGCCGCGGAGGGTCAAGGTCCGACTTGTCAGCGGTTCCATGACATCTCCCCAACGGTTGTCGCAGTCCACCTTCACAACCCTGGCTGAATGCTAGGCGATTTGGCGTTTGGTCGGCTAGCGGTTCGGTGGCCTGATATTCGGCGGCGCCGCCGTTTGAGACGCCAGGGCAAGCCTTCGTTCAGGAAGACTCGCGCTCCGGACGTGCCGGCGGCGGTCCCGCCGCTTCCTTGAGATCCTTGTAGGCCTGCAGCGTGTGGTGGGCGAGTTGAGGGAGGTCGTCGATCGTCGCGGCGTTGGCGACGAACCCGAAGTCCATGCAGTCGTGATACGAGGACAATGTGGCGTTGAGCCCAACTGAGGCGGCGAGTGCGGAGACCGGGTAGATGCCGAGGAGGCGTGCACCGTTGAGGTACCGGGTCTCCTTGGCGCCCGCAATGTTGGATATGACGAGGTTGCATGCGGGGTGCCCGACGCGGTCCAGGTGGGTGGAGGCAGCCAGGCCCGCGAGCGCGACGAGTCCGACCGCGTAGGTCATCGCCGCGCCGGTCGACAAGCCGGCCAACTCCTTCTTGGCCGTGGCGACCGAGTCCACCACTTGGTGGATCCGCTCCGTCATGGTCGCGCCAGGCGCGCCGAGTCGTACGAAGATCGCCGACACTCGGGTGCCGATCGCTGTGTCGCCGTCGGCGCGCAGCGACACAGGACACATAGCGATGAACGGGTGTGCGAAGGCGCGGTCGGTCTCGCGCAGGTAGGCATGCAGCCCCGCGTCGATGACGGTGACCGCCACGTCGTTGAGGGTCGCCCCGAAGTGCCGACCGACCTCGTGCATCTCCTCGAGCGGAAGCGAGAGTGTTGCGAAGGTTCGCCCGATTTTCAGCGGCTCGTTGGTCGGGGCGTGCTGCGCCCCGAACGGCAGGCTGCCTTCGAGATGCGATCCCACAAGCCCGCCGAGCACCTTGCGCAGCGCGCCGACCGAAATCTGGTTGAGTGCCTCGACCTGCGTGAGTGCCCCGCGGATGGTGCCGGCGATTCTCTCCGTGAGCGGGGTCGGCGGGTGTGGCGTGGGTGCCGGCACGTCGAGTGCAAAGCCAGGTTTGGGGACGGTGTGCCGATCGGATGTGCTCAGGCCTTCGTATAGCCGTTTCAGGCCGGATTCACCGTCGATGATGGAGTGATGAGTCTTGGTGTAGATCGCGAACATTCGGTCCGGCACTCCATCGATCACCCAGCAGCGAAAGAGCGGCCGGTCGCGATCGAGTTGCGGCTCGTGCAGATCGGCGATGAGCCGCAGCAGGTCGTCGTAGGAGGCTCGGGCGGGGAGTGCCAGGTGCTCGATGTGGTAGCGCGGGTCCCAGTTCGTCACCTCCCGGAAATGGGGCCCGCTGCGACCCAGGAGCTCCGGCACATAGTTGAACGGCGGCGCCGGCGGGTACGCGCGGTACGTCTCCACGATCTCGCGCACGATGGGCGCGTGACTGGTCGGCTTTTTGAACAACAGCATCGCGCCGACGTGCGTCGTGCCGGCTGGTGATTCGATCAGCAGCCAGGAAAGATCAAGCGGTGGAATCGGTTTGGTCATGACCTGTCTCCCATCGGAGGTGCTGGCAACCGCAGACCGACATTTGAGCCGGTCAATCAGGAAATCCTAATAGTGACGCCGAAGGGGGGAGCCACGGCGATGGCCAAACGCATGACGACGGTTATCGGTGCGCGGCAGATGGCAGTGCGCGTGCCACCTAATCGCAGTACCACGCGTAATCTCCTGACGGTTAGCCTCCGTATTGCGACACCCGGCTGGGTTGGGTGCCCAACCGTGACTTCGGTGGCGAATGGCCAAGACGTATAGGGAAAGACGTATAGGGAGTAGTAGACCGATGACGGTATTGATGACTGGTTTCCCTGGATTTCTCGGTAGCGCTCTGTTACCGCATATCTTGCGACGGACGCAGGGCGTCGCGGTGTGTCTGGTGCAAGCCAAGTTCGCCAGCATGGCGCGGCGACGGGTCAGCGAGCTCACCGGGTCGGACCCCTCGTTGGAGGGGCGGATCCGCCTGGTCGAGGGCGACATCACGCAACCCGGGCTGGGTGTTGGCGCAGATGTCATGGACGGCATTACCGAAGCGTGGCACCTGGCCGCGGTCTATGACCTGGCAGTGAGCCGGCCGGTGGGGGAGCGGGTAAACGTCGATGGCACACGCAATGTCCTCGACGCGCTCGAAGGCTGCTCGAGTCTGACGCGGCTGCACTACTTCAGCACTTGCTACGTCAGTGGCCGCTTTTGCGGTCCGTTCGGCGAGGACGACCTCGAGGTCGGGGCACCGTTTAACAACTACTACGAGGAAACCAAGCACCTGGCGGAGGCCGACGTACGGCGAAGGATGGCCGGCGGTATGCCGGCGACGATCTACCGCCCGTCAATCGTGGTCGGTGACAGCCGCACGGGTGAGACGCAGAAGTTCGACGGGCCGTACTTCATAGCGCAGTGGCTGTTGCGGCAGCCGCAGCATGCGGTGGTGCCGGCTGTTGGCGATCCAACGATGACGCGCGTCAACGTCGTGCCGCGGGATTTCGTCGTCGACGCAGCCGCCTACCTCAGCGGCCTGTCGGTTTCGGAGGGCCGGACCTATCAGCTGGCCGATCCGCATCCGCTCACCGCCGACGAGCTGGCAGAGGCACTGGCCGAAGCGACCGACCGCAAGCTGGTCAAGATTCCGCTACCACGGAAACTCGCGAAGGCGGCACTCGTCCGTGTCCCGCCGCTGTATCGGCTGATGCGTATCCCGCCTGAGTCGGTCGACTACTTTGCACATCCCACTCACTACCTCACCGACCACATGCGCGCGGACCTGGCGGGGAGTGGAATAGAGCCGCCCCCGCTACGTGGGTATGTCGATCGGCTGGTGGACTTCATGCGCCGCCATCCGGAGGTGGGCTCAGAGGCGATGGTCTGACCGCACCGACGCGCGCTTCGGCACGGTTCAACTCTGGTGTTCCGATAGTCCGATTCGACCACGAGGTGAGGTCGCGCCGACCAGTTGAGGCCAGGCCTAGCGAGATAAATTCATCGCTAGGACGAAACATTCGCCTGCGGCATTGCGCTGCCCACCTCCGTCAACCGAGCGGAAAGTCCAGCCGCAGAACGAATTTCGGCGAAGGCGCGGATCAGGGCAGCAGTCGCCTCGTGTGGCTCGCTGAGCGTTCGGTCGTCGGCAAGCACCGAGATGTTGAGCTGATCGACATAGCTCCACACCGTGATATTGATGCCTGCTCCGACAGCCACCGGACCTACCGAGTAGATCTCGGTGACGACCGCACCGGCGATGCAGCCGCGTTTCCGCGGACCTGGAACATTCGAGATGGTGAGGTTGAACGAGTTCGCCGTCTCACGCCCTGACATCCACCGCATGATCGCTATCACCGCCACGGCCGGCGAGTACTCGATACTTGTGCTGATCGTCCGTCGCCCCAGCAACTCTTGGTCTTCCTTGGCATTCGTTGTGGACACGTTGATCAGGCGCACTCGTTCAAGAGGATCCGCAACCTGCACCGGCAGCGATACCGACATCATGCTCAGCTCGTTGCCGGCGATGCGATCGGGTGACAGGTCGATACTCGCCGGCACGGTGGCGATGAGCGGCTGGTCTGCCTGCCCGTCATACTTCAGTAGCAGGCCCCGCAGAGCTCCCGAGGCGGTAGCCAGTATGAGGTCGTTGATCTTGATGCCGAGATGCTTGGCCGTTTGTTTGACCTCTGCCAGCGACAGCGTCGCGGTGGCGAACGTGCGCCGCGACGACAGCTTATGGTTCATGAAAGTGGCCGGCGGGCTGAAGTCCCGGGCGAGGTCCGGGTGTTGCCCGCGTTCACGCACTCGCTGCTGAAGGCGCGCGAGGCCGCCGAGGCCGGCCGTCAATGCCTGCGGGAGTCGACGCAATTGGGCCACGTGGTCCACGCCGGCGGCGAGTAGCAACTCGGCCGTCGACGGGGCCGGGTCGGCGACATAGCCAGCCCGGTCGTCGTCGACCGATTCCGGCCATTCCATGGCCAGCGCCATCAGGTTCGCTGACGCGACCCCGTCGGCGAGTGCATGGTGGACCTTGGAGATGATCGCGACCCGATGGTCTGCCAGGCCTTCTGCGTAGTAGATCTCCCAGAGTGGATAGTTGCGGTCCAACGGCGTACTGGCGATCTCGCCAATCACCGCATCGAGTTCCCGGCGCCCCCCGGGTGAGGGCACCTGCACCCGGCGCAGGTGATAACCAAGGTCGAGCTCTACTCGCTCGCGCCACATTGGGCGGTGCAAGTGCAGCGGAATGTCGACGAGTTGGTAGCTCAGTGGTTCCAGTCGATGAAGTCTCTGCTCGAAGGTTTCCACGAACACGTCGAACGTCGCCTCATCTGCGAAGTCCGTCGTGTCCACGACGGCGATCTTCAACGTGTGCTGGTGCACGTTCGGCGTTTCGATGTACAGAAAGAACGCGTCCCAGGCGTTGAGTCGCTTCATCGGCTCCACCCCGCTCCCAGAGGAATTGATGCAAAGCTACGCCTTGAATGGCCGTGCCGGGGCGTTGGCCTAGGTATACCTAGCTGCGACACCGTCCTGGACGACGAAGTCGAGTAGGTTTCGCGACCGCCTGGCGGCGCTGCTCGAGTGCTTGCTTCGGATCGCAAATTGACTGATGGGCCATATCAGCCCTGCGTTGCGGCGAGCTCGCGCTTGAGGATCTTGCCCGACGGGTTTCGTGGCAGATCGTCGAGGAACACCACTTCGCGCGGGGCCTTGTAGCGCGCCAGGTTGTCTTTGACGAACTCCTGTATCTCCTTCGCTGTGATGCTGCCTTCGCCCAGGACGACGAACGCCTTCAACCGCTGGCCGAACTCCGCGTCCTCGACGCCGATCACCGCCACATCATCTATCGCCGAGTGGGTAAGGAGCAGCTCCTCGACCTCACGTGGGAACACGTTTTCGCCCCCGGAGACAATCATCTCGTCGTCGCGGCCGTCGATGTACAGCCGCCCCTCGTCGTCGAAGTGACCAACGTCGCCGGTCGACATCAAGCCGTCGATGACGTCCTTGCCGCCGCCGCCGGTGTAGCCCTCGAACGGCGACGTGGTTCCGACGAAGATGCGTCCAGTCCCACCCTCGGTGACCGCCTTGCCGTGATCGTCGAAAAGTTTGACTTTCACCCCGAGCATCGGTTTGCCGACCGATGTCGGCGCGGCGCGGATATCGGCCGGCGTCGTCATCGTCGCAAGCGAGACTTCGGTTGTCCCGTACATGTTGTAGATCACGTCGCCCAGCACATCCATCGACCTGACCGCAACCTCGGCCGGTAGCTGCGAGCCGGCACAGAAGACGACCCGCAGACTGGACAGGTCCCGGCGGCGGATCTCGTCCTCGCCGAGCGCAAGCACACGTTGCAGCATGATCGGCACGACGCACCAGGTTGTTGCGCCATGCGCGGCCGAATCATCAAGGAAGCGCGCAGCGTCGAACTTGCTGCGCAGGACGAGCTTGGATCCCAGGCCGATCGAGAGCAGCGCGACCGTCAAGCCAGTGCCGTGATACAGGGGTGGGCCGATCATGGAAGCCTCGCGGGCACGCATCGGCATCCGCTCGAGCAACGCACCCGGCAAGGTGAAACCGCGCGGCTCCGACCGCGGCGCTCCCTTCGGCGTTCCCGTCGTTCCGCTCGTCAACAGGACCATCTTGCCCGGATGTCCCGGCGCAGGCGGAGGAGCCGGATCACCACCGGCGATGAGCTGCTCGAGTTGGTCGGCGGCGGGATCCGCCGTAGCAGTCACGACCTTCCCGTGAACAGGCTCGACGCCGGCCGCGGCCTCGGCCAGCGCCTCGTCGTAGACGAGCAGCTCGACGCCTTCGCGTTCGGCGACCTCCTTGGCCTGGCGTGCCGAGAACGCGGTGTTCAGCCAGATCCCCTTCATCCCCATGCGCGAAGCAGCGAAGCCGGCGATCAGCGGAGAGCGATGATTGCGGCACAAGATGCCGAGGCTCGAGCCGGCATCCAACCCTTGGGCGCGCAGTGCGCTGCAGAGCCGATTGACCTGCTCTTCGAGCTCCAGGAAGGTGAGCTCGCCGCGCTCGTCGGCGATCGCAGGATAGTCGCCATGGCGCAACGCGGCGATCCGCGGCGCGGCCCCCATCGGACCGTAATCGTTCACTGCGCTGATGATCCGCAGCAACCTATCGGGCGGCTCGATGCCCACCAAGCCGGCACGCACCATTACCGCCAGCGACCGCGCCTCTAATCCCGCGCGGCGCGCCGGCTCTGCCAGCATCCCGACCAGATCCATGTGCACCTCTTCAGTTGACTGCCTTGAGCTACTAGTACACCCCACCGGTGGCGTCTGCGAAACGTTCCTGTGTATTGAGATCGGCTCGTCGGATGCGGCTCCCTTCTTGCGGCGGGCTGCCGCCGGGTCTTTGAACGAGTTGAATCCACCGCTGCGCACCCCATCTGTGCCATAGGGCTTGTGTCCAGAGGTTATCTGCGGCTTGTGAATCCGAACCTGACGCGCAGCCGAACGGGTCTACAACAGACGCCGACCCCACTCTGAACTGCCCCGGGTTTCGTGCGCACCTTCTCTTGTGGGAAGGCTCTTGTGGGAAGGATGGCTCGATGCCAAGCAAGTACACCCCCGGGGGGATGAGCGCTCCGAGAACCTACTACGCCTGGCGTAACCGGGCTCCGTCGCAACGGGCGCTGTGGGATACGGCGATCACCGAAATCCTGGCCGACTACTAACGAGCCCGACGAACACGGCCGGCGTAAGCCGGAGTCGCTCTACGGCGCCACGAAGATGTGAGCCCACCAGCAGCGGCACCAGAGTTGTTCGACACGCTTTGGTCGAGATCACCTACGCGTCGTTCTCTGAGATACTTAATCCGTCATCGCGACCATGCCCGCAGGGAGGACATACCGAGCTTGTTCGGCAGAATCCGCGTGCTGCTGCTGACAGCACTAGCTCTGGCCGCTCTAGCTTTCGCCGTCCTCACGTTGGTGGTAAGGGCCAACACGGCGTCGAACATGCCCGCCCTGGTCGTTGCCGTCGGATCACCGTATACAGCGGTGGGCGCCCTTGCGGTCCTGGTTCTTTTGGCGCTGCGCCGTCGAATTTTGCTGTCGATTATCGCCGCAGTGGTGGCGACAGCCAGCCTGGCGGTGCAGGTGTCCTGGTACTACTTTGGTGGCCCACCTGAAGTCGGCGACCACGCCACCATTCGGATGCTTTCGTCCAACCTCTTCAAAGGCCGCGCCGACGCGTCGTCACTGGTCAAGGTTGCCGAAGGAAACGCCGATGTCATGACCGTCGCGGAGCTGACGCCAGAAGCGGTCGCACGCCTCTCGCAGGTCGGTATCGACGAAACGTTCGCTCATTCACTTCTGATGCCCTCCTCAGGCGCCGGGGGAATCGGCATATGGAGCAGATATCCCCTGACAGCACTGTCGGCACCCAAACTGTGGCGGGTCCAGATGCCCGGCGCGCGTCTGCGCGTCCCCGGTGTGCGATTCGATCCGCTTGTCGCAAGCGTGCATGTCATGTCCCCGGTGGCGGGAGACCAGAACACTGTCGACGATTGGCGTCTCGGCATGGCCAGCGCCAAGGAGCAGTTGGCCTTCTTCGGTCGCGTCGCCGACCCGGCGGCGGTGATCATCGGCGGCGACTACAACAGCACACCGGACCTGCGTCAGTTCCGGGATCTATTGGCCGATGGCTACCGCGACGCAGTAGAACAGACGGGGGCCGGCTTCGCGCCGACCTATCCCTCCAACAGGTGGTATCCGCCGGTCATAACCATCGACCACGTGCTCACGCGTAACGCCGCCGCCACATCGATCCGAACCGTCGACATCCCCGGCTCCGATCACCGTGCACTGCTGGCAACCATCCAGGTGCCGCTGGACCCAACGGCGTCCTAGCCACCGGCGATATGGTGCGGCACCGGCGCGAACGGAACATGCTTGTCCGAACATGCCTGTTCGGTGAACCCTGATTGCTGCACGTACTCACCGGCAGGTACCGCCTGCCGTGGCAGGTTTGCAGGCGGGATCAGGTACGTCTCGCGCCGGCCAGAGTTTCGCAGCCGTGTCCTGATCATCCGGCTGGGCGCGCACCATGACGCTCCACCGGGTCGAACTGTCGGTGCGGGGGCCGGTAGTCTGACCGTCCATGTTGCTTCTCGCCCTGATCGTCTTTGGTATGTCCATCGGCTGGGTTGCCCAGCTCATCATGGGCCGCCGCTCGACCCAGATCGACTGGACCTTGGCACTCGTCGCAGGGATCCTTGGGTCTTTCGTCGGAGGACTATTGTCCAGCCTGATCGCGGGTGACGGACTGGCCATCAGGCCCAGCGGCGTGATCGGATCGCTGATCGGTGCGCTGATCGTCACGGCCGTGTGGCAGGCGATCGCGAAGAAGAGACGCGATCGCATCGCCGACGCAAAGCCCTGAGAGAAATAGCCGCGGATTCCGCCGTCTCGGTGGCCGCCGCCACCGGCCGCACCGCTAATCGGCGCCGTCCTTGTGCTCTGCCCTTGGTAGGAAACGGTTTGAGAGGCGGCGCATGTTGTAGGCGATGTACGTCGTCAAGATACCGACGCCGGAGAAGATGTAGAAGGTCGTGAAGACCTTCCCAAACGCCGTCTGCGGCGACAGGTCCCCGTATCCGACGGTGGTGAGTGTGACCACGCTCAGGTAGTACGCATCCAGCCAGGACATGTGTTCGACGAGGCGGTAGACCACTGTGCCGATGCCAATCGTGACGGCAGTGATGCCAAGCAGCACCCGATAGATATGGCGATCAAATGTCTGATTCGTATCGCTCATGCGTGTGTTCCTTTCCTGGGCGATGAAATTGGTGTAGCCATCGGCGACATCATGATCCACGAGAAACCGACTTGGGAAGCAACTCCCCATTGCGGCCCCGGCCAACGCAGAAACCGCGCGGTGGTCGGGGCCAACTCAGTGGACAGGCGTTGTGAATCCGACGCTATCAGCGCACCGGCGGAACGAACTTGTGCTGCTTCGCGATCAGCGTCAGTTGAATGCGCCGGGAACCTGGCCGTAACTGCCGCCCTGGCATGGGATCCAGAAGGGCATCGCAATGCATCTCGCGTCGTTCGCATTGTTTGGCGGGTCAGATGTGCCAACGTCTCCCGCGTTGCCTGGATCTACGGGGTTATCGGGTTGAGCCACAGCGGCCGGAGCGGCAAAGATAGCCGACGCCGCGAAGAGGCCGCCGGCGATGAGGTGTCGCAAGCGGGTGGCATTCATCTTCAAATGGTAGCCACTCCCACCCTGTTTCGGTTGCGTTGCCGCACATGTCGTAGTCGACGCCAACACCATCCTTGCTCACGGTTCCGACGACGACCTCCGGACGGACGGAGGGGGCAAGTGGTCGCAGGTTCAGATATTCAGGATGCTGAGCTGCGGTATCACAGGCTCTCGGCTAAAGCAGAAGTTTGGACGCGTCGGCCACTTCGATGTGCTTGGTCCCCTGCGAGCGATACCGGGCCGCTGATCGGCTGTCGCTGGGTTCTTTGGGAGCAGGACGTTACGCACCGCGCCATCGAGACCGGCCCGTAGGACTGTGTAATCTGGCGAATCGTGGCAGCAGACGGGGCGCACATGTGCTGCGGGTTGGGCTCGGCCACCAAAACTCCGGCAACAGCGGTGGCCTTCACGACCGATAACTGCGATCCCCGGACGCGGGTCTCATGAATCCATTCTTGGGTGGAGGAAGGTTCTAGTAGTGACGAAAAGGCGGGCGGGATCGATTTGTTTATTGTCGATGGCAGCCGCTTTCCCGGCGATAACACTTTCAGCGCCAACGGCTAAAGCCGATGAGTGCCAGTATCCCGCTGTCGGCATTGGCGTGAACGCGGTCCTCGGGGGCGGTTTCTTTTGTAACTTCCCCACCGAGATCAACGGGAGTCATCTGCAGTGCGAGGCCGGCAGCAGTGTCGGTTTCGGCCGGGGAGGCTTCGGTGGCGACAGCACGTTCGGCGCGGGCGGAGCGAGTTGCACCTGGAGGTGTCCCGACAACACGTTGGCACCGGCACCGAATCCTCCCGGAGCCTGGAAAACGTATATGACCCCTCAGCCGAATGCCTGCGCGGACCACATGGAACCGATTGGGCCTTTCTCCGAGCCGGTGCGGGCTGACGAGGGGGTCCCCCCCGAGGGCAGCCCTGAAGTTGCGCGACCAATCGAATTACCGAAAAGGACACCATCAGCACCGGGATTTCCTGATGCATTCGACCCGGAGGACCCCAGTCCATGACGTTGTGTGCAGTGTTGCTCCATCGGGGAGTCGGCTCAGCTTCGTAACTCGTCTAATTGCTTGAACACCCGTCTCCTAAGCTTGGGATCGTCGGGCATCTCCAGCATTACCGGTTCGACCGTGATGTCGCCTACTGCCCACCGCACGACGTCGGGGAACTCTTCGACGCGTTTGACGAGTTCGTCGATGAACTCGCGGAACCCGCGCAGCGGAATGGCCAGCAGGAGCGCACAGTCCCGTTGCAGGCCCCTGTATCGCAGCGGGACGTGGCAACTGCGGCATACTTCGGAACACGCCAAGAACTGATCGTGATAGTCCATGAACCGATGCGCAATGTGGACAACATCTTCGGGCCTGCCGTCCTCGTCTGAACCCTGGAGCGCCACCCTGAACACAGCCGAGTCGGCCAGTGTTTGGAGATCACCGAGGGTTTCGGACATCTTGGCGAGCAGAACCGTCAGGGTCACACCTAGCTCATCGGTATCGCAGATATCGTCACCTGTTGGGTCGATGTAACCGAGTTCGGCGTCGAGCAACGCCGATCCACTTATCGCTCGTCGCTGCACCAGCACGGAGGTGAATGCCGCGGCGCGCCATCCGGGCGGCTTGTCCACCAGCATTTGATCGATGTCGTCAGGGTCATCTACGACCGCCGCGGCTGAGACATCATCCTGTGCCTCGACCGCCGCATCGGGTGTGGCCGGTACCGGGAGCCCCAATACCGAACTCATCATTTTCGCTCCTTCGGGGCCGTAAATCCCTCTGCTGTCGCCCCGTAGTACCCACTGATTCTGTTGTTCTGCATGCTGTTTGAGCTCTCGGCGACGTCGCCGAAATTCGGGGCTGCGCTCGCGGAGCAGACGGAGAATTGGCCGACTGCCGAAACCCAGGCCGGCTACCGCCGCGGTGATCATTAGCCACCAAGAAACTGGCGAGTGCCAGGTGAGCACCGCAACCATGACCCCGCAGACAACTCCTCCCACCACGGCGGCCCATAGCCCCGACCGACGCCGATTGCCATCCATGGTGGACAGGCTAGGCCTGGGGTCTGACACCGCTCCTCGGCCGCTACTGGCCTACAAAACCGCCAGCTGTCCCGAACCCGCAGCTTTGGTGTTGCCGACAATCGGCGCGGGCATGGCTCCGCCGTGCGTGATAGTCATGCTTCTGTACGTGATAGTCGTGCTTACCGTCCCGCCGGTGGTCCTGCAACAGTCCCTGTCCCTTTAACGGCCGGCGAGCCCCGCATCGGTGACAGCGGGGATTAGGTTGGTCCCGTGAGGATTCCGACATCGGACATCACGGCGTTAGTCGGGGCGAAGCATTCGCCTCATGGGTGCGCCCGGAGCACCCCCGGCAGCGCTCGACGGGCCACTACGCAATGGGGCACGTGTATTTTCTTGCCACGTCCATCAACCGCTGTTGCGCTCCAGGGCCGACGACCCCCTGCGCAACCATCTCCCATCCGATAAACCCCGGTATGCTGCCTTCGCACGCCTGGTGAGCGACGCGCCACGCGGTGTCAGGGTTCAAGTTGAACCCGTTGCGTTCCAAACCTTGCATATAGGCGTCGAATTCAGGCGTGCCCTGGTCCGGCACGGCACCAGCCGCGCTGGCTAGGGCGACAGCGGTAACCACTGCTGCGATCAGAGCTGTCATCGCACGTCTCATGTCCATCCCCTTTTCCCTTGGGGGTCGCATCCGGCCCTCCCCCCATTACATTCGCACGACCCAGTGACACAGACCGCTGGATCGGCGTAAACACCGGCCCAGCGGGTTGCCCGCGTGCACCGGGCCTACCGCAACCGGTACAGCAACGCACCAGACTTCCCGGGGGCACGCGTAACACACCGGCAGGCCGCTATCGGTAGGTCTAATCTGGGATTGGGATCGCGTCGGATGAACAGGGAGACAACCGATGATGGGCGCCCCAGGCACGGATAAGGACGACGGGTAGTGGCTCAACGATTCGATGGATGGTGGGGCGAACCTATGCCCGGTGGCGTCCCTGCCGGAGCGGTCCCAGGAGCAGTCCCAGGAGGAGTTCAACCATGAAGCTGGCGATTATCGGCGGCGGTCCGATCGGTACGGCCGCCCTCGCCCACGCCCTCGAACACAACCTCGAGGCGACTCTCTTCGAAGCCTCCCACGAAATCGGACACGCAGTCCGCCAGTGGGGGCACGTGAAGATGTTCAGCCCGGCGGCCTGGAACATCGACCGGTCCTGCGCTCTACTGCTCCGCCAGAGCGGCTGGAGTCCGACGAATCTGCCGGTCTACCTGACCGGCGGCCTCCTTGTTTCGGACTATTTGGAGCCTCTGGCGCAACTTCCAGCAATGGCCGATCACATCCGCTTTGGCCACCACGTGCATCGCGTCGAAAGGCGGGCGGACTCAAGTTTTCTACTGCACTTCTCAGATGAGGAAAGCGAGACGAGCTTTGAGTGCAACTACGTAATCGATGCCAGCGGAACCTGGTTCAATCCCAGGCAACTGCGCCTGTTCGACGACAACGTGAACCCGCTGCTGCACTATCACATCCCTGACAAAGCGGAGGCACGGAACTACTGCGACAAGACCATCGCAGTGGTCGGTATGGGCGACTCAGCATGCAATTCCATTTTTGAGCTCACCGCCCTGGGATGCGTGAACGTGATCTGGTTGCAGAGCGGGGCCAGCGTGGACGAGATCCTCGACCGAAAGAAAGACACCGTCGGCGTCCTCAAGGAACACGCTGACAAGTTGAGCAGATTGATCCAGGAGGGCTCCCTGGACATCATCAACGAATTCAACGTTGAGTCAGTCTGCTGCCGCTCGCATGACGGAGCACGGATCATTGTGCGGTCCGAAGCAGGAAACGAGGTCGTGGTTGACGAAATCGTCGCCAACATCGGATTCCAACCGGATCTCGATCTCTACAACTCCCTGGAACTCGAGATCGACCCGCGACTCCGCTGCCCTGTCGGAGTCGGCAAACGCCTTGCCGACTCCGGCGGAAGGAGCGCCCTCACCATCGACGGCGCCAAACTGGCTGCTTATGCGATGGACTACGACGCGGCAGAGCTTCGAATCGACCCTGGTGGCCGGCTCTTCGTGGTCGGCATGAAGAGTTACGGCACCCATCCCGGGTTCCTGCTCAAGAACGGATACCAACAGGTCGAGGCCGTCATCGGCGCTCTCGCTCGCCAACGCGAAGGGGCATGAGACCAGCTGGGCGGGCGGTTTCTCCCTCCGGGAGTCCGCAGAACCTAGCCATCTGAGCTAGTCCGGCGGTCCGATGTTGTTGATATCGATGGACCGCGGTAACCACGTCGGCATCGTTCGACAGCCCAGGCGGTACGCGGGCGGGGTGCAGGTTGGTGCGGTCGGCCCACGCCTTGATGTCAGGCTCAGCGCAAAACCGCGAGAATGCATGCTCGGAGAGGACTTGCGTACGCACCCAATCGGTAGGGCTGTTGGGGTATGGCAAAGGCGGGCAAAGCCGGTTCTTCTCGTCGTCGCTACCGCGTGTCGCCTCGACATAGCCGATGAGTGCAGCACCGAAACACGGTAGGGCGTTCCCGACCAGCTGGACGGTAATCGCCTGCTCGCCCCAGACCGGCACCAGGGGTGGGCACTTCAATCCAGACGCAGCGCAGTGCACGACGATTGCGTCCGGCGCGATCGGAAGGTCGCCTTCAGCGAACTGGATGTGCCCCGGTGTGACTGCGCGGATGTGGCCCTGCCGGATCACGTTCTTGATCGACCGCAATTCATTGAGCTCCCATTGGCTCACGGTGGCCGTTCTCGCCATGGTGGGCGTCACGGCAGGGTCGATGCGAAACATGATCCCGGCCGCCTCTAATTCCAGAAATAGTTGGTCGGGTGTTGCAGCGTTGGCCGCCGCTTCCATCATGCCCGCAGACATCCCGAAGAAGACCGCAGGATCAGGTTGGAATACGGCGCGGTTGAACATCCACGGATCACGGGGACGAATCCAACAAATGGCTTCCGGATCCACGCCATTGCCCAACAGCCATACGCAGGCGTCGGTGGCCGTCTTGCCGGAACCGGCGATCACATACTGGCTGGGGGCCTGACTGATTCCGACGAGATCATTGACCGCGATCGCCCTCGCGCCGTCGGCCACCCTGAACGGAGGGGATGTACAGGCCGGAATGTCGGGGGACAGGTAGCGGGCATCAACCACTCGGCAGTTGGGCGACACTTCGTATTGCTGCCCTGAAATCCGGGATACAAAGCGCCCATCGCCGAGATATTCGCAGTTGGGATGGAAGCTGACTTTGCCTGAGGCCGTCAATCCGGCCATGACGTGTTGGTAGTAGGCGTCGATCTCGGCTGCTGACGCGCGGGCGGGCAAGCCTGCTTCCGGTCCGTCGACCTGGACCTGATTGCCCCCCAGCAGTGTTGATGCGACACCGTACAACTCTGAAGGCAGGTGCAACCGGACGAACGGGTACGCGTCGAGCCAGTGCCCGCCCGCACGGTGACGGCGATCAATCATCGTCACGTGTACGTTGGCTGCACCGACGAGGGCATCCGTGAAGGCCATCCCCGAGGCTCCCGCGCCGACTACGAGATAGTCGCTATCCACGGTCGTGCTGACCACTGCCACGGCTCAACGGTATCTGAGGATGATCAAGCAAGGACATGCCGAGGCGTTCCCGGGCCAGATGCACAGTTAGCAATTCCATGGAAGTTCCCGGCACTGCCTCACGTACCGCTTTAGGCGGTGCGTCTCAGAGCATCTGCAATGTCTGAGACCGCTCCGTGTGCCGGCAGGTTCCGCCGTTGCGTGAAGTTTCAATCCGCAAGAGCCACAACGGAGACGGCACCAGAACCCAGAGCTACGTGCAAGACGCCAATCAACATCGCGGCTGACGTCGATCAGCACCTGCCCGAGCGGCTGAAGCCATGGCTCGATTTCTACCTGCATGCACGGAATGCGTTACAGGTCATGCTGGCACCAGCCCACTGAGGGGAGGCGGTCAGGCTCGTCCTCCCCAGCAACCCGACCGCCTCCTTGGTACATTTAACCTCATCGGCTGCACTCAGCACACATCTGATCGACTTAATTTGGCCTTCCGACTAGCTATCTATCCCTCAAGGCCAGGTAGCGTGGCAAACGATCAGCCAGCTGCGGAGTGAGCGATCGCTACCCCCGTTTGACGAGGCGCCGTGCTCCATGGCAAATTCTCCGCACGTTCTGGTCACGCCCGGAGGCCCTGAAGATGGGCCGGGCGGCGCCCGAGAGCAGCACCGCCCGGCGTTGCGGAAACTGCGATTCGGACGTGCTCGGCAGTGGGCCTCGGGAGCACGTCAAGGTGCTCTGGGTTATGCAGGCAGATCGCCGACCAGGCTGCTGTAGATGGCAAGAATCTTCGTCGTCTGCACGGACTGGAGCGGAATGTCGGGGTGAGCCGAAACGATGTCGCTCATCTCCCTCAACCTGGCCCGGTCGTCGGTGACCAGTCCAATGGCCGCCGCGATCGCGGCGGGGGAGGGGTCGGCGGCGAGAATTCCACCGGCCTCGGGAACCGTCTCGCTCAGGGCGGGGTCGCAATAGATCGTGGGCAATGACATCGCGGCCGCCTCCAGCAAGACCAGCCCTTGGGTGTCGAATCCGTAGGATGTGAAAAGCATTGCGCTGCTTGACTTCATAGCCATGAGGCATTTCTCGTGATCGACCGGACCATGCAGCCGGATCCGTCGGGAGAGGCCAGCAGAATCGATCGTCTTTCTCAGCGACGCCGCCAACTGGCCTTCGCCGTAGATGTCGAGCGTGCAACCATCCACCAGAGCAACGGCCTCCACTGCGGCGAGGACTCGCTTTTCTGATGACAAGCGGCCGCACCAGATGAGACGAAGCGGCTCGGTGTCGGGTGGGACCACAACCTCGGCGGCCATCGCACGTTCGATGAGGTCGTCGTCAATACCGTTGGAAATGACGGTAATTGGGCGGCTGACTCCACGATCGACCAGCGAGCGCGCGAAGTGTTTCGTCGGTATGATGACGTGGTCTGCCGCTTGTGCGTGCGCGACCATGAAACGCCAGGCAACGCGTGCGGCCAGTCCTTCTGACCTCGGCGTATAGGCGACATCCCTGGCGAGATAGGGCTTTTGCATGCGGCTCACGACGGCCGCGAGGAAAAGCGGAGCGGGGGTGGCTTGTTCGAAGTACGCGTCATAGCGGCTGTGTTTGGTTTGAACAACTGGAATGCCGTGCCGACGCGCGGCTTCTACGCCGGCCACCGCTACACCCAGGTCGCCCTGGGCGTGCACGATGTCAAAGGGCCCCCGCGCGCGGAACGCCTCGTCGATGATCGCGCCGTTGGCCCGGGAGGGCCACACGAGAACGAAGTCGTCGTATCTGCCCAATGTCCGCGCGAGCTGAGCGATGACGGGCACCGGTTTCAGCTCGACTACGCGGGGATCGGGATCGGGAGTCTTCGTCAGCGGTGGGGTGAACACCGTGACCTTGTGCCCGAGTTGTTCGAGAGCGTGACGCTGGCTGGACACAGAAATCTGAGCTCCCCCGAGAGTCGCAGGATGAAGATCTGTGAACAGCGCGACATGCATCTGAACCTCTCAAAACGTCGAGCCAGGAGATCGTCAACGGCGAGGCCGCCGCTGCACTGCACGGTCAGGCCCTGGTCGCGATGCGCTCGTTGGCGGCTTGGTAGTGGGCGAGCCTAGCGCGCGGTGGGTACACCGAATTCAGCCCCACTCCGCGCGGGCAGGCACCCGGCGGCACTGCTCTGGGTGACGCACGCAGAACTAGGCCGTGACCTGGGTGGCTTTGTCGGCGCCGGTTTCGATGCTGGGTTCGGTTGCCTCGGGGACCTTGGTGGTGTCGACGGTATGGGGGTACCAGCGGCGTAGTCGGCTGGCGTTGCCTACGACAGACAGGCTCGAGGCTGCCATGGCGGCGGCCGCGATCATCGGGCTGAGTTGGATGCCGATGACGGGGTAGAGCACTCCGGCGGCGATGGGGATGCCGATGCCGTTGTAGATGAATGCCAGGAACAGGTTCTGGCGGATGTTGCTCATGGTGGCCCGGCTCAAGGTGATGGCGGTGACTACGCCGTCGAGGGCGCCCGAGATCAGGGTGATATCGGAGGATTCGATGGCGACGTCGGTGCCGGTTCCGATGGCGAAGCCGACGTCGGCTTGGGCTAATGCGGGGGCGTCATTGATGCCGTCTCCGACCATCGCCACGATGCCGCCTTCGGCCTGAAGTCGGCGGACCTCGAGGGCTTTGTGTTCGGGCAGCACCTCAGCCAGGACGCGTTCGACTCCGACCTGGCGGGCGATGGCGGCGGCGGTGCGGGCGTTGTCACCGGTGATCATGGCCACGCTGATGTCCAGGGCCCGCAGTGCCGCGATGGCCGCCGCGGACTCTTCTTTGACGGTGTCGGCTACCGCGACTACGCCGCCAGGGGCGCCGTCGACGGCGACCAGCATCGGCGTTCGCCCCTCTTCGGCGAGTCGGTCCATCTCGGCGGTGAGGGCGGTGGTGTCGACATCGGCGTCGTCGAGTAGGCGCTGGTTTCCGATCAGGATGTCGCGGCCCTCCACGGTGGCCCGGATTCCCTTACCGGTTACGGAATCGAATTCGGTGGTGTCGGCGAGGGCGAGGCCGCGGTCTCGGGCGCCGTTGACGATGGCCTGGGCCAGGGGGTGCTCCGAGGACTGTTCGGCCGAGGCGACAAGGCGCAGCAACTGGTCCTCGCTCAAGGTGCCGGCGGCAAGGACGTCGGTCAGGGCAGGTTCGCCGCGGGTGATAGTGCCGGTCTTGTCCAACACGATGGTGTCGATCTTGTGGGCGGTTTCCAGCGCTTCGGCGGAGCGGATCAAAATGCCGTGTTCGGCTCCTTTTCCGGTCGAAACCATGATCGACAGCGGTGTGGCCAGACCGAGGGCGCACGGGCAGGCGATGATCAACACCGCGACGGCCGCCACCAACGACAAAGTGAGGGCGGGCTCGGGGCCGACGGTGAACCAGACGGCGAACGTGACGACCGCGATCGCCATCACCGCAGGCACGAAGTAGGAGGACACCAGGTCGGCGAGCCGCTGGATGGGGGCTTTGGAGCCCTGAGCCTGCTCCACCAGCGTGATGATCTGAGACAGCATCGTGTCAGCGCCGACGTTGGTCGCTTCGAATCGGAAGGCGCCGGTCTGGTTCATCGTCGCTCCGATGACAGTGGCGCCGGCTTCCTTGGCCACCGGGATGGACTCGCCGGTGACCATGGACTCATCCAGTGTCGAGCGTCCCTCGATGATCACCCCGTCGACGGGGACCTTCTCACCAGGGCGAACGAGCACGAGGTCGCCGGGCAGCAGGTTCTCGACCGGGACCTCCACCTCGGTGCCGTCTCGGACGAGGGTGGCGGTCTTGGCCTGCAGGCCAATGAGTTTGCGGATGGCGTCTCCGGTGCCGGCTTTGGCCCGTACCTCCAACAGCCGCCCCAACAGGATCAACGTGATGATCACCCCGACGGCCTCGTAGTAGACCTCACGCACGTGTTCGGGTACCGCCGAGGGCGCCAGCGTCACGAGCAGGCTGTAGCCGAAGGCGGCGATGGTGCCGATCGTGATCAGGCTGTTCATGTCGGCTGCCCGGTGCCGCAGTGTCAGCCAGCCGGTTCGATGGATCGGCCAGCCGGAGTAGAACATCACCGGTGCGATCAGGGCCAGCTGGAACCACGGGTTCAACATGAACTCCGGTACCCAGTCGGCGCCGAACAGATCTTTTGCCATGACCGCGACCATCACCGGGGCGGACAGGACCGCGCCCAACGCCACTCGCCTTGACAGGTCGGCGATCTCGGCTCGGCGTTCGGCGGATTCGGTGTCTGCGGTGTCAGTTGATCCCTGGCCCGCCCGAAGCTCCAATCGGTAGCCGGCATTGCTCGCCACGGCTTGGATTTCGGTGGCGGTGATGTTCGTGGAGTCGAAATCGACGGTAGCTCTCTCAGTCCCGAAGTTCACCTCGACCTTGTCCACCCCGGGCAGCCCCCCGAGGACCGACTCGATGTTGACCACGCACGACGCGCACGACATGTTCGAGACGCGGAACTCGACGCGTTCGGTGGGGACGGTCTCCTCGGTGGATGGGCCGACGCCGACTGCGGCGGCGAGCTCTCGGCCGCTGGCACCGGTTGTTGAGGGGGAGCCATCGGGAGGTTCGACGATCAGGGTTCCGTGGATCATGTTCATCCCGCAGGCGAAATCGAACTCGCCGATCTTGTCCGGCGTGAACTCCAGGGTGGCCGTGCCGAACGCCGGCAGCGTCTTGGAGGCGTTGAAGTCCGGGAACACCACCCGCGCCGTGCAATCGCCAGACTCCTGGCGATCGAACCGCAACCGCAGCGGCACCCCTTCGGTGACCCGGATCACCGCGGGGGAGTAGCCGCCCTTGACCGTCACGTCGACCTCCTGGATCCCGCTCACCAATTGGGCTCGGCGAGCGGTCTTGGGCCCGAAGAAGAACCACCCCAGGAACCCTAGGATCGCGGCAGCGGCGACGATCACGATGACGTCGGAAATCCCCATATCAGCGCCTCTTTCGTTGACGTACCCAGTGTTGTACCGGATCCGTTCACGGTCCGTTCTACCGGGATAACGAGTTCGGCGATAGGGGAAAGGTGCCGGACACGTGATGACGATGCCCCCGCACGGTGCGGAAACCTCCATCTGCCTAACGGTGATGACGTGTCGATCGGTCTGCGCATCCGGTACCGTCGCCAGTTATGGCCGTTGTAGACAGGGCCGCCCAGGTCCTCGCCGATGCCGCGAAGTTCCCCTTGCGGATCGGGTCGCTGGCCGCCGGCGAATCTCTCCGGACGGGAATGCGCCTCGGGGACGGAGTAGTGGCGGCCGGAGTGAAGGCCGGCGGTGAGATCGAACGCCCCGCGGTGGCCGCGATGCGCTCCGCCGGCATCGAAGTGGAGTCGCTTCACACCAACGATGGCCGCAAGATCAACTACGACTTCTTCGCCGGTGTGCCACCTGAAGTCCTCAACCCCGGCGGCAACCTGCCCGGCGCCAATGAGTGGGACCGGCCGCTGTCCACAGCCCATCCCAACCCGGTGGTGCTGATGCACGGCACCGCAGGAGGCGGCCAAACCAACTGGGGCGCCTACGTGCCACTGTTGGTGGCCGAGGGGTTCTCGCCGTTCACCCTGACATTCGGGGCGGTCAAAACCGCCCCCTGGCCTCTCTCGGCACTGGGCGGAATGGCGCCCATCGAGGATTCGGCAGCCGAGTTCGGTGAGTTCGTCGACAAGGTGCTGGCAGAAACCGGCGCCCACCAGGTCGACGTGATCGGGCACTCACAGGGCACTCTCGTGCCCGGCTACTACGCCAAGGTGTTGGGCGGAAAAGACAAGATCGGCAAGTACGTGTCGCTGGCGCCGCTGTGGCAGGGCACCGAGGTGTTCACCAACAAGCTCGCCGGGCAAGTCGAGTTCCATGTCGCCCTGGACATCACCCACCATGTGCACTTCGCTTCCGCACCGCAGATGATCCGCGGTTCCGAATTGCTTCAGACGCTCAATGATGGTGGCAGCCCGTACGTTCCGGGTATCCGATATGTGAACATATCGACTCGCTACGACGAATTCGTCCGCCCCTACACCAGCGGGCAGGTACCGGGCGGATCTGGCGAAGACGTGATCAACATCGTTGTACAGGACACCTGCGCCCATGACTTCAGCGACCACTTGGCCATCGCGGGCTCGCGCCGCGCTGCGACCATGGTGCTCAACGCTCTGGACGGAAGCAAGGCCCCCGCACACGGCCCCCGTACCGTGCCCAGTGAAATGGTGCCGCCCGTATGGGGGTAACGGTTCGACGGCTGCGCTGAACGACCCCCTCTCTGGGCCGCGGGCGGGGCTATTCCGTTGGGGTGTCAGCGATGAGTTTGTCAGCGATGAGTTTGTCGGCGGTGCGGTCGGCGAGCGCCATGATGGTCAGCATCGGATTGGTGCCCGACGAGGTCGGGAACGCGCTGCCGTCGCCGATCCACACGCCGGGCGTGTCATGCAGCTGCCCGTTCGGATCGGCGACGCTGATCTGCGGGTCGACGCCCATCCGACAGCTGCCCATCTGGTGGGCTGAGAACATCTGGTATCCACCGGCACTGAACGGAATCGACTGCGCATTGGCGATGAATTCATCGAGGTCATCACCCTGTTGCCAGGTGGGCAGTCCGTCGGCGAGCACGAAGATCTGCTGTGCTCCCGCCGCCTGGTGGGCGCGAGCCATCGCATCGACCCCGGCGCGCAGGTTGGCCAGATCGATCGGGTCGGTCACCGAGTAGGTCACGACAGCTCGACCGCCCTCGTCGATGGTCACTTCGCCAGAACCGTGATCGCGCATGATCGCAATCGCCCAGGAGATCTTGGACAGGCCGCTCATCACTGTCTTGTGCGCCGTCCCGCCCGTGAAGGGGATGAACGCCGAGGAGGAGGCGGTGGTGAACTGTGGCGCCTGAATGAGAAACCCGTAGCCGTGCTCGGGGCGTTCGAATTCCTCGATGCATGCCGTCATGCACGGTCCCCACCAGGCTTCTTGGTCTTCAGGGAACTCACTGATGGCCGCGATGACCGGGTGCAGCCGCAAGTTCTTTCCCACCGCCGGACCGCCGATGCCGGACCGGAGCAGAAGCGCGGGGGTTTCCAGGGCGCCGCAGGCTACGACGACTCGCGGCGCACGGACGGTCACGGCTGCGGTCGCGCCGGTCGTCGGGTCGGTGTGGGTAGCGGCGACACCGGCGGCGCGGCCGTTGCCGTCGAGGAGAATCTGTTCGGCTGCGGTGCGCACGAGGATCTTCGCGCCGGCGTCGAACGCGTCCTGCAGATAGGTCTTCATGGTGCCCTGCTTGGAACCGGTGGGATCGCCGAATCCCAAGTAGCCGGCAGTATCTGGTGAGTACCGAGCCTCGTCGGTGTTGCGCGCCAGCCGGGTGACGGCCCAGCCCAGGTTGGCCGCCGCGTCCTTGAGTCGCTGGTTGGGGCCGTTGAAGTCCGAGCATCTGTCGTTGACCGACATCCGCGCGGAGACCGCGTCGAGATGGTGGTCGAACTCCGGCCCGGCGACCCCGTCGAGGCCATATTCCTGCGCCCATTCCTGCCGAACCCATGGGCGGGTACGCAGGCAGTTTGTCCAGTTGATCGTGGTACCCCCGCCTAGGCCGGTGCCGGCCTGCACGGTGAGGTTCATGTCCGCGGTCGGCGTCGGCCCGCCCCGCCAGAAGGTGTTGCGGTAGGCGTGCAGTTCGATCTGGTCGAAGTCTTCCTCGTCGAAGTAGCCGCCGGCCTCAAGGACCACCACGCGTCGGCCCGCTTGAGCGAGCCTTGCCGCGATCACACCGCCACCAGCACCGGAACCGACCACGATCACGTCGGCGGTGAGTTCGACGTCACCCTCGGGCACAACAGGAGTGATTGTCTTGGTTCCGATCGGTCGCTGAACTGTCGGCCCGGGGTAGCCGAACCGCGCCCACATCGGGTTGCGTCCGGTCGTGGGGTCGGTCAGGCCGTAGCTGTACATGAGGATGAGCTTGGTCAATATGCTCACCCCGACCGCGGGGGCCGGTCCGAGCTTCGCGGTGGCGGCCAGCAACTCCTCGCGCGATTGCCGTGGCGCGGCCGCGATGCCCTGGGCGGCCAGCGCGTCGACCAGCCCGAGTAGGGCGTCTCGCTGTTCGGCGGGCATCGCTGCGAGCGCGTCCATGAGTCCGAGGTCGGCGCCCAGATCGCTGCCCGAGCGGGCCCAGAAGCCGTCCGGATCCTCAGCGCGCTCGATCGAGGGTACGACGGTGTCGCACAACGCCTTCAGTGTCTGTCGACGCTGCTCGCTCAGCCACGCGGCGTCGAGGTTCATGATGGGTTCCTTTCGGTGGTACGGCGCTGGCGGCGACGTCGGCAGCGCGGAACGCGATCAGTCCCGCCCGCGATACAGCAGGCGCAGCAGCCGGCCGATGAGGCGAGTGCGCCGGTTCGAATAAGGGTGCATGTGGATATCGCGGCGCGGATGCAAGCGCGAGATGAGCAGGGCCTGTGGGCGGCAGTACTTGCGGATTCCACCGGGTCCGTGACGGTAGCCGACCCCGGAGGCCGGCTTGGCCCCGCCCATCGGCAGCTCCATCGCGGTGTAGTTCACCAGCGCGTCGTTGATGGTGACCGCACCCGCATTCACCCGCCGCGCCACCTTCTCCGCACGGGCCAGATCTCGGGAGAACACCGCCGCGCACAAGCCGTACTCGGAGTCATTGGCCAATCGGATCGCCTCCTCCGCGTCGGCGACCTTCATGATCGGCAACGTCGGGCCGAAGGTTTCTTCGCGCATGCAGTCCATGTCGTGGTCGACGTCGACCAAGACAGTCGGCTCGAACCAGTACCCTTCGGTGCGCCCCCGGTGCCCCCCGGTCAGCGCCTTGGCCCCGCGCTCGAGTGCGTCGGTGACGTGGCGCTCGACGATGTCTACTTGCGGAGGGAAGGTCAGCGATCCGACATCGATGCTGCCCGGACCGGCGGGCACGCCCTGGCGAATCGCCCGCACCTTCTCGGTCACCCGCGCAACGAAATCATCGTAGACAGGCGCCTCGACATAGCAGCGCTCGATCGAGATGCAGGTTTGGCCGCAGTTGAACATCGAGTAGTAGGCGGCATGGTTGGCCGCGCGTTCGATGTCGGCGTCGGCGAGCACGATCATCGGATCCTTGCCGCCCAACTCGAGCGATGAAGGGATCAGCCGCTCGGCGGCGCGGACCGCGACCTTGCGGCCGGTGGCAGTGGACCCGGTGAACATGATCATGTCCACCTCGTCGATGAGCGCCACGCCGGTAGCGCCGCGCCCGGTCGCCACAGCGAACACGTCGGCGGGCAGCCCGCAGCTGGCCAGCCCGTCGGCGAGTAGGAGTGACGTCAATGGCGTGATCTCCGAGGGTTTGAGGATCACGCTGTTGCCGGCCGCGAGGGCGGGAATGCAGTCACCGAACGAGTTGGTCAGGGGGTAGTTCCACGGTCCGATGACGCCGATCAGCCCTAACGGCCGGTAGCGCTGGACGAGCCGCTTACCTTTGACGAAGAAGGACGAGGACCGGATCCGTTCGTCGCCCAGATAGCTCTGCGCGTTGTCGGCCCAGAACCCGAACGCTGCCGCACCGTAGATGTGTTCGGCAATCTGAGCATCTTCGTAGGCCTTGCCGGTTTCAGAGCAGATCATGGTGATTACCCGGTCGGCGTTGTCGATCAACCACCGCTGCATCCGCTTGAGCACCAGCGCGCGACCGTCGAAGCCCAACGCTTCCCAGCCCGGCTGCGCGGCCCGGCCACGCCGCGCCAGCTCGGCGACCTCTTCAGATCCCATATCCGGCACGTATCCGATAACTACACCGGTGGCAGGGTCTTCCACCGCGATCTGCGGATGTCGGTCATCCCGGCCCATTTCCGGTTGGGTAGTCATGCTGTGCATTTCGTCTCCGGGGTATGTCGGTGGAATGGAATAGCCTGCAACTGGCAGCGCCGACTGGCGATCGGGCTGATAGCTCGATTGTTCACCGCAATCGAGCTCATTTCTAGGGCGTGTTCATCGGAAGTCTGAAGCCGCTGCGGTGCTAGGGGCTTGGGAGCCCGTTGGGGGCCGATCTCAAGTGTTCTGCGTGCACATCGCCCCCTGCGGGCAGCCGCCGTGCGACCATATCGGTCGTGTGCTTCTCGATGACGGCTGACTTGGTGGTAGGTACCGCGCTGGTGCCGGTGGCAGTGCTGTCGTTGAGGGAGGTCAGACACCGGCGGGAGTTGCCGTTCGCGCTATTGCCCGCATTGTTCTCGATACATCAGTTCCTCGAGGTCGCCGTGTGGGCAGGCCTGGACGGAGACGTTTCCGCCGGCGTGGCGGATCTGGCAATGCGCGCGTACTTATTCATAGCCTGGCCGCTGCTGCCCACCTACGTCCCGATCGCTGTGATGCTGCTCGAGCCTCGGTCCGCTCGCCTCCGGGTGGCACCGTTCGTGGCACTGGGCGCCGCGGTGTCCGTCTACCTGTCCTTCGTGGTTCTGGCCCAGCCGGTTGAGGTGATCCGGCACGCAAACGGCCTCGAATACGCCACCGAGGTTCATCATCCCATCGTGTGGGCGGTGCTCTACATCATCGCGGTGATCGGGTCACCGCTGATGTCGGGCTACCGCACGATCGTCGCATTCGGCGCAGTGAACCTGGTGGGGCTGGTGCTGGTCGCCGTGTTCTACTTCCAGGAGTTCGCGTCGCTGTGGTGCGTCTTCGCCGCTGTTTCCTCGATACTCATCCTCGTGCACATGATTCGGCGGCGACGGCTCCCCGAAGCGGAGCGAATGGATGGTGAATTGGTGCCCACGTCCTGAGACCGGCGTCGGCCAGGTCGGCCGGGCGCCGCTACGTCGGCTTGGCGCCGGGGGCGCGGACAACCATCGGAACAGCAGGGAAATACGCCGCTATCTCCGAACGCGACCGCCGGAGCGCGGCGGTACCGTAGCCCTTCTTCCGGTGTTCGGGGTGAATCCAGATCCTGAGGTTCACCTCGCCTCGCTCGAGCTCACCGAACACCATCCCGACTTTCGCCGTCTCGACGACAGCGACGAACCAGGCGGCATCCTCCTGGTCGATGCGGCGCTGGGCGAAGCGGATCTCGTCGTCGAGCGGTTGTGCGGGCTGGCCGGATCCATCGCCGGTGACGCCGACCTCTTCCAATCTGGTGGCGAAGATATCCCGGTCCGGATCACCGGCGAACGGGCGCAAGGTCAGGCTGTCATCCGTACTCGCCGGTCGCTCGTTCTGCATGAATGTCAGCTGACTGTTGAGATCATCGAGCTCTGCGGCGATCTTGCGGCGCGAGTCCTTCGTCAGTTGATCGAACGCCATACCGATGACCGCCTCACCGCCCCGGGTCGACGTGCCCAACAGCGCTGCGATGGCCGCCACCGCGGCCGGCCTGTCGTCGGCCTCCACGATCACGTCGAGAACTTCATGGCGATTATTGAGCGCGGACAGCAGAGCATCGGCGATTTCACGGCGGGCGGCCGTCTGATCCTGATCGGTCATGACGTCACCCTAGTTCCGTATACCGCAACTGCGCATCGATCCGGCTCGGATTCGATGCGCACTGGCGGCGGCCGGCGATCTAGCGGGCCTGCGGGATGCTGTTGACGATCTTGCTGACGGCGGCCAGCAGGTGCTTGCCGGGGTACCAGGCGTCGGCCGCGGCCGGGGTGACCGAGGTGGCCGGGGCGACCGAGGTGGCGAAGGGAGCGGTAGCGGCCGGGATGGTCGTATTGGAGACGGTGGTGATGACGGGGGCAGCGCCGGCCTTCTTGCCGCAGGTCGGCCACGCGCCGATGCCTTGGGTGGCGAGCACATTCTCGGCGACGCGGATCTGCTCCTCACGAGTGGCCTGCGCCGGATTGCCGAAGCCACCATTGGCGGCCCAGGTGGCCTGCTTGAACTGAAGACCGCCGAAGTGGCCGTTACCGGTGTTGATCGCCCAGTTGCCGCCGGATTCGCACTCGGCGATGGCGTCCCAGTTCACGCTGTCTGCGTGAGCGGTGCCTGACGACATTCCGGAAATCCCCGTCAAGGCCATCAGCGCGACGACGAACGCACCGGTGAAGGCTGCCAGCGAGATGAACTTCCGGATGTTTTTCATGTCTGGTCTGTCGCCACACTCGACTCAGGCGTTACTCCGGTCACAAACTTTTTGGCTAAGAGTTTTCTGGCACTTCTTACACCGGGCCAATCCGAACGAGCCCCTGCCTCGTATCCCAATCGCAGTCCGGTGTTGACCGGGGCAACCGCTGTGAAGCCAACGAGAGGCAGATCCATGAAAAATCAATTGCGTCGAAGCGTTCGGGCCGCAGGGGCCGCTCTTCTGGCGGCGGCGTTTCTGAGCGCGCTTCCTGCCACACCAGTCGCGAACGCCGACCCCCGCCTGGATTTCACCGGGACGACCCTGTCTGGTGCGCCGTTCAATGGCTCCAGCCTGCAGGGCAAGGCCGCGGTGCTGTGGTTCTGGACCCCGTGGTGCCCGTTCTGCAATGCCGAGGCACCCTCAGTCAGTCGGGTCGCCGCCAGTAATCCGCAGGTGACTTTCGTGGGTGTGGCGGCACGCTCCGATGTCGCGGCGATGCAAGGATTCGTCGCGAAGTACAACCTCGACTTCACCAATCTGAATGACGCAGACGGGTCGATCTGGCAGACCTTCAACGTTCCGTGGCAGCCTGCCTTCCTGTTCGTCAAGCCGGACGGCACATCGACCTTCTCCAACAATCCGACATCGGCGATGTCCGAACAGGAACTCGCCGATCGGGTGGCCGCGCTGGCCGGGTAAGGACGGCGCCGGTGAATCACGAACTCCTCGGTCTGGCGTTCGCGGCGGGTCTGGTGGCCGCGCTCAATCCCTGCGGTTTCGCCATGCTGCCGGGATACCTGGCCTTTGTGGTGGGTGACAGTGTCGATGGTGGGGTCGGAGGCCGACCCGCCGCGGTTGGGCGTGCGATTGTGGCGACACTGACCATGACGCTGGGGTTCCTCGTGGTGTTCGCGGCCTTCGGCGCGGTGACGCTGTCGGTCGCCTCGACCCTGCAGCGCTACCTGCCGATCGTCACCGTCGTCATCGGGATCGCCCTGATGGGCCTCGGCGCGGCGCTGTTGGCCGGGAAGGAGTTGAAGGTGTCGCTGCCCACGGCGGCGACATCTGCCCGTTTGGCGCCGACGGCACGACTGTGGTCGATGTTCGGCTACGGCGTGGCGTACGCGGTGGCCTCACTGGCGTGTACCGTCGGTCCGTTTCTGGCGGTCACCGCGGCCGGCGCGCGCGGTTCCCTGTCCGACGCGGTCGCGGTGTATCTGAGCTACGCGGCCGGTTTCGCCTTGATCGTGGGAACCCTTGCCGTAGCCGCGGCGCTCGCCAGCGTGACCGTGGCCGCGCGGATGCGGCGGGTGCTGCCCGCGGTCAACCGGATAGGCGGCGCTCTGGTGATCCTGATCGGCGCCTACGTGACCTACTACGGCAGTTACGAGCTCCGGTTGTTCCATGGCAATGCCGACACCGGCGATGCGGTGATCGCCGGGGCGGGGCGATTGCAGGGTGCGGTAGCGGGCTGGGTGTATCAGCAGGGCGGCTGGCCGTGGGCACTTGCGCTGGCTGTGCTTCTGGTCGCCGCGACCGGGTGGGCGCTTCAGCGCCGATCCCGGCGCAAGGTCTGAGGGCAGCGTTTCAGATCGCTGCGGCAACTTTGTCCAGCCGATTGTGGCCCGGGGCCGGGGTTATGCTGAAGCGATGCCGCTATCAGGTGACTACGCTCCCGGCCCGGTGGTCTACGCCCGTGAACAAGCCGAGGCGTACATGGCATCCGGCGGCAACGCTGCCACCGAGCTGGACGGGAAGCCCGTCATCCTTCTGACAACGGTCGGGGCGAAGACGGGAAAGCTCCGGAAGACCCCGTTGATGCGGGTGGAGAACAATGGTCAGTACGCGATCGTCGCGTCGGCGACGGCGGCCTCGGTAGCAGAAGGCGAGGCCGAGACGGGTTCGCCGACGTCGGCGATCAAGCCTCCGTTCTGGTACTACAACGTCAAGAAAAACCCGCGGGTGGAGCTCCAGGACGGTCCGGGCAGCGGTGACTACGACGCCTGCGAGGTGTTTGGTGACGAGCGGGCCACCTGGTGGGCGCGGGCCATCGAGGCATGGCCGGACTACGCGATGTATTCATCCAGGACCGGGTTCCAGATCCCGGTGTTCGTCCTGACCCCGGTTGGCTGAAGCTGGTCTGCCTGGACGGTCTACCCTGTCTGAGGCATACCTAGCTGGACCGAGTTCGGTCCCCACAGCGAAGGATCGTTGGTTGACCATCCGGATTACCAGGGTGCGCTCGTCGCTTGGGCGAACAGGGTGCGGTGCCGCGGCCGCAGTCCTGGTTCTGGCGCTGTCGATGGTGGGCGACGTCAAGGCCGATCCGGCGGCTGACGCACTGGCCAGGCTCAACGAGTTGTCCGTTCAGGCGGTGCAGACCCGTGCCGCCGTCAGCGCCGCCCAAGACGACCTCGACGCCAAACTCGCTGTTCAGGCGACGGCTGAAGCCCGTCATCGCGTCGACATGATGGCCCTTGAGGCCTCCAGGGCCCAACTGGACACCCATCAGGCCGCCGTCGACAGGGTGGCCGCGATGACCTATGTCAGTGGACGCACCGGTTGGTTTGCGGCCGCGTTGACCGCAGGCTCCCCGCAACAGCTGATCGACCAGGTGTGGCTGGAACGGTCTCTCGGCGTGAAGATGGCCGATCAGATGAAGGCGTTTCAGGCAGCACGCGAAAACGCGGCCGGTGCCGCTCGCGCCTCACAGGATTCGGCCGCCGACGCCGGCGCCGCGGCCGAGCGGTCTGCCGCGGTGTCCGCGGACCTGCAGGCCAAGTGGAGCGAACTGCAACGACAGATCGCCGCCGCGGAAGCGCAGTACGCAGCGCTGACACCGCAGCAGCGGGCCGCGTTCGACAACCCCGCCACACCTCCGCCGCCACCGAACGCCCCGCCGCCACCGAACGCCCCGCCGCCACCGAACGCCC
>NZ_JBMYXC010000027.1:0-32564 GCF_049608025.1 Mycobacterium sp.
AAGAAGTAGGTGAATTGCTTTGGTAAGCGACGTAGTTGAGACGGCGGCAGCCGTCATCCGAGACAACGGTGGTGATTTAGCCGACCAGGGGTTTAGGGAAGGAGTAGTTGCTTTGGCAGCGGCTCTGTGCTCCGGGTACCCGCAAACACAGATCATGGCCTATGCAGTAGAGG
The DNA here is from genome assembly GCF_049608025.1 of Mycobacterium sp. Classification (GTDB taxonomy): domain Bacteria; phylum Actinomycetota; class Actinomycetes; order Mycobacteriales; family Mycobacteriaceae; genus Mycobacterium. Next base: position 174 of record NZ_JBMYXC010000027.1, read on the forward strand.
GAGTGTACAAGTGAGCGATCAGAACATCGTCGACATCATCCTACGGGAATCCGGGTACGCCATCGTGGAACTACCGGAACCCGTGGGCAACATGGTTGGGCCGTTTCGTTTCTCGCGAGGGGCCGGGTGTGAGTGCTGCCCACCGGAGGTCTATGACACAGATACCGAGGTCTCATACAGCGTTAGTGAGGCAAGGGTTGAGGCCGCCGCACTCCTGGCTGCTGCTGATGCTGCGGAGGCCGACCAGTGAGCGACCAGGACATCATCGACACCATCGCAAAGGCGTTGTACCGGGCACACAATGAGGGAATCATCTCATTCGGGCGAGAAGCCGAAAGAGCCCTCGCCGCGCTTCGCGACGCCAGGTACGAGGTAGTAGCACGGCCAGAATCACTGCCGTTGGCCGCGCTACATGAAGCGATGGTCGCCTACGACGCATATCCAAGCGAGAACGCCGAGGACGACTACAACCCATGTATGCGTGTGCTCGACGCAGCAAGAGATTTACTCGACGCCGAGAAAGCCGAGGAGAAATGAGCGACCAGGACATCATCGACACCGCCATAGTGGTGCTGAAGGACTTCGGGCTGTATGACGGCTGTACGATCTGCGGCCACATCGGCTACGACGAAGATGACCTGTCTGACATCGGCGAAGCCCTCCTTGCCGCATTGCGTGAGCGGTACGCGGTGGTGGAGAGGCCGGAACCGCGTGAAGTCACGGTGCTGAAGAATGCGTGGTGGCTTGATGGGGATGTGACTGCCGTTGTCGGTTCGGGCCGCGTTCGGTGCGAGCTTGAGGACCACCGTTTGTCATCCGACGAGGCACGCGCCCTCGCCGCCGCACTCCTGGCTGCCGCTGCGGAGGCTGACCAGTGAGCGACGAATGGCTGGACCTTTCTAAGCCGTTGACGAAAGAGCAACGCCAACTCGCCTATTACAAGACGATGGCAGGCTCATTCCCCGGCCCTAACCGGGCATTGGTGGCGGCGATGATCGCGTGCCGCATGGTCGAACTAGAAGAGCGGGAAGGCGACGAATGAAGCGCGCCGCCATTGCCGCTGCCGTGCTGCTGCTGGCCGGTTGTAGCGGCACAGACACGGAAGGCAACAAGACACCAGGGGGCGTGCATCCGCACTATGTCGAGTTCGACGGGGTTCGCGTGATGTGCATTTGGGAGAAGTCGGGTTACGCGGGCGGGTTGTCGTGTGATTGGGAAGGGGCGCAGCGATGAGTGCGGGTAGGTGGCGGGTGCATCGGCTGCGCCAGGGGTGGGCGCAACCGTGGGTGGCAATCCATGAGAGCCAGGGGAGAGACGGCTACGGACCATGGCGGCAGTTCCCCACGTGGCGTGAGGCGTACATGGCGTCTCAATGGTCGGCGCGTGTCGAGCCCGATCCGCTCGGCCCGGTCAACAAAATCGTGTCACTCTGGCGCGGGGAACGATGCGTGGCCAAGACGTTGACGCATGTTCCTGCCGGGGCGAAAGTCGAACTATGTCGCGACGACGGCGGCTACACCATCGAAGCCCTCTCCGAACTGAAAAACCGATACTGGGACGCCAGAGGCACCAACAAACCGCCCGAAATTCACACACCCCGCCCACCCGGCTGGCGCATCCAAATCGACGGCCGCACCGTCCTCGCCGTCACCGACACCCAACTCACACCCACACCGCCACCCACACCGAAACCGCCACTACGGCAACGAATGAGACACGCACTACGCCAGCAGTGGCGGGACGACTGCGACCGCATCGCTAAACGGCTCGGCTACCACCGCGCCGAAAACTGCACAGGATGGGACGAATGAGCGTTGAGTTGCGTGTCTGCGTCGAAGGTGAGTGTGACCACGGCCCGAAATACCCGCACGAACCCCGTTCGCGCTGCGACCACACCATCGTGTGCGACTGGGGCCGAATCGAATACCCCGACCCGCGACCGGACCTCAGCGAAGTCGGGTACCTGATGCTCATCACTGCCGATTACGTCGATGAACTCGTCCACAACGGACCATTGAGTCTCCGGTACGGCCGACGAGACAGTGTCACCGTGAACGGCGACCGAATCATCGCCCGTACCGAATACGGCGGGCAGCGGTGGGCGTGGGAACTGTTCGAGGCGCACTGGTGGGATGGCGCACCCCAAAATCCCGCCCTGTATGTGGGGAGGTGGCCGGATTGACCTGCCCGCACTGTGACCACCCGTGGAGCCTCCACGAACCGCACTACAACCCGCGCTGCACCGGCACCACCACAGGCACAACCGTATGCGGCTGCATGTGGCCCGAAACCAAACCACCCAAAGCCCTAACACCACCCAGCCCCCGCGAACAACTCATCGCAAGGGTTCGTGACGCGATATTCGATGAACTGGACCGGCAACACGAAGCCTGCGAAATCGCCGTCGCCGGATATTGGGACCGCGAATGGGGCTGTCTCGACGGCGAACCTGATTGGAAAGCGGTCGCTGACGCCGCGATAAGGGCTGTAGCCGACGAGAGCGAACGATGACCGCTGCAACGATGGGAGCCACCGTGTTCGAAAAATCCACCAGCGACGCACGACCAAACGACGAGCCGGCCCCACCGAAACGCATGAACCCCAAACACCTACGCCGCACCCTCTACTGGCTCACCCTCGACTGGATACACCTACACGAACACCTACCCACACCCACCCAAAGCGACGGCCCCAAAAGAACATCCAACGTCAAAGACTACGGACACCCCGCCGAATGGGCCTCCGACACCGCACGCGACATCGCAGACAAGCTCACCTCATGGCACGACATGCTCGCCGAACACCGCAACGAAACCCAACCCAGACGCAAACTAATGAACCGCAACAAAGACGGCAACGACATCTGGACATGGGCCGTCAACGAACAACAACGCCTCACCTCAGCCTGGCGCTACCTCGAACCCCGCTGCGAACAACTCACCCAACTCGTAGACAAAGACGCCCTCCAAGAACTCCCCGAACTCCACCACCGAATCCGCTCAGTCCTGGGCCAATACGTCCCCAAATACACCATCCCCGTACCCTGCCCCAACGACGAATGTGGACTCCGAACCCTCATGCGTGTCATGGGCGTCGGGCAAGACTTCATCGCCTGCGACGCCTGCGGATACATGATCAAAGACGTCCACTACCCGCTACTCGTCAAGATGACACTCGACGCTTTCCTCGCCGCCAACCCCCAAACCGGGAACTGTACTGGTACAGTGGATGCCACTGACACAAGTGTGTCCAACCCCCCCGAACACCACCCCCAGCGCAGCCACCACCGGCACTGGGGGTTTCTGGTGTGCTAACCGGAGGTCTCCGTGGCAGGAACGGCTGTGCTCACACCCGAAGGTATCGACTCCAAAATTACCGCATCCGAAGCCGCCGCCCTATGCGGCGTCGCGCTCTGCACCATCACCAAATGGGCGCGCGAACAACGCATCGAACCCGTAGGGCTGTCCCCGCAAGGCCGGAAACTGTACAGGCTCCTTGACGTAGCGAAAGCTGAACACGCCACCAGAACACGGGCACGCCGATGACGCTGCTGGAATCCCTGCTTGCGCAGCGCCGCAACTGCCGCAGCCAAGAAACATGGTGCCCACACCGCTGCCGCCGCTGCCGTCGCGCAAAAGCCTGGCAGAAACGCCAACGCTGAACCCCAGCATGGGGAGACTCCCGCAATTGGCTACCTTCACAGCCCCGACGCCGTTGACTCGGCAGATCACCGCCGCGTTGAAAGTGCTGCGCACAGCCCGATTCGATAATGACGACGTAGCGATCTGTATTGCGGAGCGTCGTCTTGACCGGCTGCTTGACCGGCTACTCGACCGACTCCCGCGCTGACCCGCGCCCTCTACCGAGCACCTTGAGGCTGGATAACGCCCCAAACCGCAACCTCAAGCGGGTACCTTCACCCAACATGGCACAGGACGAGCCGAATCACCCCCAGCACCAGCCGCCGCCCCCAGCCGGGTTCGTAGTCACCGGCCCCAACCATGCCCTGCACGCCATTCTCACCCTATTCACCTTCTGGATATGCGGAGGCTGGGCCTGGATCTGGCTCATCATCGCCCTATCGAACAAACGTGAAGTCACCCCAGTCGACGCCTACGGCCGACCGATAGCCCCACCGCCGCAGCCGTACCAACCCTCACCAGTCCTAGAGGCGATCATTCAGGGCTTCAACACCGCCGCCCGATCAACCCGCGATTACCTCACCACCCGAGACAAGGACTGGTGGACAACCGCCGGATACGCCTTCGCCGCCGTAGCAATCCTCGCCGTGGCTGTGATGGTCACCATCGTCGTCACCACATCCTGACGGGCAACAGTCAGCAGCTCCCCCTTAATGAATGAGGTTTTCACTTGTGCGGATAGGGTTCATCGGTAACTTCGCCGTTCCCTACACCACCGAATGCGAACGGGAATGGTCATTCCTGCAGCTCGGCCACACCGTGGTCCGATTCCAAGAGAACCGCACCAACGCCAAGCGACTCCTCAGTGCTCTGCCATCGTTAGACATGCTGGTCTACAGCCACACACACGACCCCGCCTATGTGATCGACGGCCTCATCGACGTGTTCAAGGCGTACAAGGATGCCGGCGTACCCACGGTGTCGGCGCATCTGGATCGATGGGCGTGGCTGAAACGAGTCAAAGATGTCGGCGTCGAAGCGACCTGGTTCACCGAGCACATCTTCATGGCCGACGCCTCACCGGAAGCCGTCGAGTTATATGACGAACTCGGGTTGAACTGGCACTACCTGCGCCCGGCCGTGGTGGAACGGGACTGCTTTCGCGCAGCCCCCGACCGGGCACGGTTTCCGCACGACATCATCTTCACTGGGTCCCGCGGCTACCACCCCGAATACCCGTTCCGGCCGAAACTCATCGACTGGCTGCACCAAACGTACGGTGACCGCTTCGGCCATTACGGCGGCGACGGAATCCGCACCCTACGCGGCCACGACCTGAACCTCGCCCTAACGTCCGCGAAAATCGTAGTCGGGGATTCCTGCTTCGGCGGCCGACCCAACTACGTCAGCGACCGCTACTACGAAACCCGGGGACGCGGCGGATTCCTCCTACATCCCGAGGTAGACGGCGTCGACCACGAAGGGGTCGCACACTACCAAACCGGGAACCTGGATTCACTCAGCGAAGCCATCGAATACTGGCTGAGTCACGACAGCGAACGCGAGAACATGCGTCGACAGGGTTTCGAGCATGTCCGCACACACGAAACCTACACCCACCGCGCCCAGCAGATTCTGGACACCGTCTTCGCATGACCTGGGATGCCGCAGCACTGAAGTTCGGCACCGACAAGGCGTCCAGCCATCACGGCTACATGGACACCTACCAAGAACTACTTGAGCATCGCGCCATCGACCGGTTACTGGAGATCGGCGTGGCGCACGGTAAATCCCACCACATGTGGGCCGAACTGCTACCCGAAGCCCTGATTGTCGGGGTGGATGTGAACCCGACCTGCTTGATGCATCAACGCATCAGGGTGCCGGTCCTGCTGGCGGATGCGGCGAACGCCGCCGACATGGCCGCCGTATCGCAACTGTACGGGCCGTTCGACGTGATCATTGACGACGGCGAACATGACCCGCTGCAAGTGAACATCGCGTTCGAAGAGTTGTGGTGGAGGCTTAATCCCGGCGGCGTGTATGTCATCGAGGATCTCGACGGCGACGACGATTGGGTGCAACTGTTCATCAATCGGTGGGACGGCAGGTTCATCGACTGCGACGACAAAGTCGGCTACCTGAAACGTCCCGGCCTGATCGTGGTGGAGAAATCGGCGTGATCCCTGCCGGATGGTTAGAGCCGGCAGGCTGCTGGGATCAAACCCAGCTCCAAGATCTACTAGAAAGCGGCCCGCTGACGTGGTTCCACACAGGGTATCCGCCGGGTGATGGCGCGGTCATTGTTGTTCCTGGCCGCTACTGGGCTGGCCGCGAACCTGCTGTAGCCGAAGCGCTCGCGAAGTATCGGTGGGTGTTGTTGATTGTCACATCGGATGAAGAGTCGCTGTTCGACGTTGCCGCTGTCGAGCATCCGAACATGAAGGTATGGGTGCAGACGCCACGCCACGGCCGCGACTACGGAGACGCGCGCCTGTTCGGTGTTGGCTACACCCCACACTCACGCACACCCACGTCTTCGGAGAAGACGTTGAACGTGTTCCTGTCGGCGCAGAACACCCAACCCCGTCGGGTCCAGTGCTTCGCAACCCTTGAAGGATTCCGGGACTCACGGGTGCAACCGACCGCGGGCTTCACTCAGGGGATGGACCCGGCCGAGTACATGGCCTGCATGACCATGGCGAAGATCGCACCCTGCCCGTCAGGTGCCGTGTCGGTCGACAGCTTCCGCGTGTGGGAAGCACTCCAAGCCGGCGCATTGCCCGTAGTTGACACCGTGTCACCAGTCGACGGGATCACCGACTACTGGGTGCGACTGTTCGGCGAGGCACCGTTCCCAATAGTGACGGACTGGTCTCAAGTGCAGTGGGGTGCGCTACTCGACACATGGTCTTCAAATGTGGCCGAGGTTCAAGCGTGGTGGGCACAGCAGAAGCGCCGCTACGCAGAACGCCTCGTCGAAGACCTTAAGGCTTTGGGGGCAGCGTGATCACAGTCCTGGTGACGGCGTCACCGCTGCCGTCACATCCGTCGGCAGGCATCATCAACGAAACGTTGGCATCGATCCGGCACCACCTGCCCCAAGCGCCGATCTGGGTGTTGTTCGACGGGGTACGCCGCGAGCAGGAACACCTGCGGGCCGCCTACGAGGAACACATTCAGAACGTGCAGTTCCAACAGGGCGTGGAGTTCAGGTTCGCCCACCACCTTCACCAGGTGGGGATGCTGCGGCGAGTGATAGACGAAATCCCCACCCCAATAATGATGTTCGTCGAAGCTGATACACCGCTGCTCACTGACCGGTTCATCGACTGGCCAGTCATCACTGATTGGCTGACAGCCGGGAAGTCGAACTGCATTAGGCTCGCCCACGAAGAAGTGATTCCTCCCGATCACGGCTACCTCATGTTCGGGATGGAACAGGACGCGCCGCTGCTCCGCACCGCCCAGTACAGCGCCCGCCCACATGTCGCCACAGTGGCGAAGTACCGCGAATGGCTAGGCCATTTCAGCCCCGAGGCCAACACGTTCCTGGAAGACCTGCTGCATTCTGTGGTTCAGGAGAACGTGAAGGCGAACGGCTGGTGGTCCGAGAAAGTCCACCTGTACGCCCCCGACAACGACCAGGGCTACCGGCGCTCCGGGCATCTAGACGGCAGGGCTGGCGGACCCAAGTTCGAATCCGAGCTGGTGTTCTAGATGGTCCTCAACGTCAGCGACTACATCACCGCCGACGCCGCCGAGCACGGTTGGGACCTCACCGGCTGGTGGTGCGGCTGGATAGGCGAGCGGGTCTACGTGGTCCCACTCGGCGACACCGACGTGCACGTCTCGCCCGGTTGCCGCTGCAAGCCACACGCAGAGATCATCAACGGCACAGCCATGCTGGTGCACAACGCCTTCGATGGCCGACAGAACTTCGAGCAGTGCGCCTAGGACTCATCGCCCGCGCCGACTCCCGCGGCCTCGGCATCCAAACCAAAGCGGTCCACGACCAGCTCCACCCAGCCCGCACGATGGTCATCGACTGCCCATCAGCCAACCCGCTGCCCACCCGCAATGACTGGTATCCCGACGCCACATGGATCAAAGGTAAACCCGACGCCCGAGATTTCCGCCGCTGGCTGGCAGGACTCGACGTGGTCTACACCGCCGAGACAAGCTACGGGAAACGCGGCCCCGAACTGTGGGATGAGGCCGAACGCGCCGGTGTGCGCACAGTGTTGCACGCCAATTTCGAGTTCCTGAACCGCAGTGACCGGCCCACACTGTGGGCGGCCCCGTCACTATGGCGATTCAACGAGTTCCCCACAGGCGCGCTACACCTGCCCGTACCGGTCAACCTCGCCGCGTTCCCGCCACGTCAACCAGAGATCACGCCACACTTCCTGCACATCGTCGGACGCCCCGCCATCCACGACCGCAACGGCACACTAGACCTACTCCTAGCCCTGCGACACGTCACCGAACAGATAACAGTGACCGTGCGATGCCAAGACGAACACTACGTGCCCGGACTAATCAACAGCCGCCAGATCCAGACACCCACCAACGTGGTACTGCGGGTCGAATCCGGCGATGTCGAACACCACACCGACCTCTACACTGACGGCGACATACTGGTCATGCCACGCAGATTCGGCGGACTCTGCCTCCCAGCACAGGAAGCCATCGCCGCCGGAATGCCCGTCCTCATGCCCGACATCACCCCGAACAACCAGTGGCTCCCCAAGCAATGGCTGTTCCCCGCCAACAAAGCGGGCAGCTTCGTCGCTAAACAGCGCGTCGACTACTACCGCACCAAGCCTCGCCTCCTCGCCGCGAAACTCGATGAATACGCCACCACCGCGCCATCACAGTGGGCCAACGACGTGCAACGAATACGCCAAGAGCTGTCCTGGGAAACACTGCGACCCCGCTACATGGAGGTGCTCGCGAATGCCTGACGCCACTGACGGCAAGCGGTTCGCCTAACCGTGGACATCGCTATCGGCGTCGTCGCGCACACCGCCCGACTCACCCAAGCCCAACAACTCGCCAACCAAGTCAACGCCAACTACATCTCCGTCGACGACGGCACACTTGGCGTGGAAGCCAACCACCGCAAAGTGTGGGAGAAGCTAGCACGGCACAACGCCGACTGGTGCCTAGTCCTCGAAGACGATGCCCAACCCGTCGACAACTTCACCGACCAGCTACACAGCACTCTCGCAGTGGCGCCATCACCGGCAGTGTCTCTATACCTGGGCCACCACCAGCACTGGCACTGGTACCCCGCACGACAGAAACGACTCGCCGAAGCCGGCGCACAAGCCGACCAACAAGACGCCTGCTGGATCATGTCCAGCGACATCGCCCACGGCGTGGCCGTCGCCATCCAAACCGAAATCGTCGCCGACATGCTCAACCACACACAGCACTCCAAACGGCCCATCGACTACGCCGTACGACAATGGCTGCGCGACACCGGACGCGCCTACGCATTCTCCTGGCCGTCGTTGGTGGATCACGCCGACTGGCCCACCCTGGTCAAACACCACGACAGACGCCCACGCAAACAACCACGCAAAGCCTGGCGCGTCGGCGGCCGCGACACATGGACAGCGGAAGCAATCTGAATGCCGCGCGCACCGAAACACTGCGGCATCAACGGCTGCACCACCCTCGTACACAACGGGCAACGCTGCCCCGACCACCAACATCGCTGGGGCAAAGGCAATCCCAGAACCAGCACAACAGCCCACCGCGCCCGCCGACTCCGCGTACTCAAACGCGACCGCTACCAATGCCAACTCCGATACGACTGCTGCATCGAAACAGCCACCATCGCCGACCACACCGTCGCACTCGCACTCGGCGGCACCGACGAGGTAATGCAAGCAGCATGCAAACCGTGCCACGACCGCAAATCGAGTCGTGAAGGGCACCTAGCACAAGGCCACACACCAAAAACGCCCTGACCAGCGCAAACGCACCCCGGTCGGGAATCCCCACCGGGGTCCACCTACCACACGGATGGCGCTGCGGATTTCTAGTTGTACGGGTTCCGACGTTTTTCAAAACGCCCCGAGACGGGGCTGCCTCTATCCCGAGACGGGAGCCAGATCATGCCAGGACCACCTCCGAAGCACCCTTCTGCTCGTGCGCGGCGGAATAACGCTAAGAGCGATTTCCGGTCGCTGCCGTCTGAGGGCCGCGAAGGGCCGGTGCCGGATTGGCCGCTGCTACCTGATGTCAGGATGAAGGCAAGTTTGGAGTTGGCGCGCGACCGGGTGGCGTCGCTGCAGGTGGAGCTTGAGGGGGAGGACGAGGGGCGGGCTCGGGCGCGTCTGCGGCGAGAGTTGAGTAAGAACGAGTTGCTGGTTGCGGAGTTGCAGTTGCAGCTCGAGCAGGCATCCGACCTGGAGACCGCCCTCTGGGCGGATTTGTGGGGGACTCCGCAGGCGGTTATTTGGGAAGAGGCGCACGCTCACCGTGAGGTGGCGCAGTATGTGCGGTGGAAGGTCCGCGCCGAGCAGGGGGACTTGAAGTCTGCTTCGGAGGCCCGTCAGTTGTCGGACCGGCTTGGACTGAACCCGCTGGCGCTGATGCGTTTGCGGGCCGAGGTGGAGCACGCCGATGAAGTTGAGGACCGAGGCCATAAGCGCCGCGGTGAGACGCATCCACGGGGGCGACAGCAACCTGGCGACGATGAGCCGGATGACCCCCGCTCTGCCCTGTATGCCGTGTAGTCGATGCTCATCGTTGTTCCGGGGCAAGACCCGGAACCGTGGCCGTCTCTAGGCAAAGGCGTTTGCGATCTCATTGAGGAACGCGCTGTCTACGGGCCCGGCTCGTTACAGGGTGATCCGTATCGGATTGATCCCGAGTTCCGGGCGTTCATCTACCGGGCTTTCGAGGTGTTCCCGAAGGGGCATCCGTGGGAGGGTCGGCGGCGTTTCAAACGGGTCGGGCTGTCGGTTCGTAAGGGGTTAGCGAAGACGGAGAAGCAGGCGCTCATCGCGTTCTGTGAACTCCACCCGGAAGGGCCTACTCGGTTCGATGGGTGGGATGCGTACGGCAATCCCGTCGGCAGACCGGTCCGTGCGCCGTATATTCCGATGCTTGCAGTGTCGGTGGAGCAAGTTGAGGAACTTGCGTTCGGGGCTCTGTCGTACATCATCGCTGAGGGGCCTGACGCCGACTTGTTCGATGTGTCGCTCGAGCGGGTGTGCCGGTTGGATGCCCGGGGGCGAGCCGACGGTAAGGCTGTGCCTTTGGCGAATAGTCCTGGCGCGCGGGATGGCGCTAGGACGACTCTGAACTGTTTCGACGAGCCGCACCGCCTGTTTCTGCCGCGGCAGTTGCAGGCGCATCAAACGATGGACGCGAATCTTCCGAAGCGCCCGCTTGATGATCCGTGGAGTTTGTATGTGGGGACTGCGGGGGAGCCGGGGCAGGGCTCGGTGATGGAGCAAATCCATGCTGAGGCTTTGAAGATCAGTGAGGGCCAGATTGAGCGCCCGGACTTGTTCTACTTGTACCGAACCGATGACGGTGGGCATGACCTGGACGATAAGCAGCAACGCATCGAGGCGATTACCCAGGCGTCGGGGCCGGCTGGCGAGTTCGGTCCGGGTCAGTTCGATGAGATTGCGTCGAAGTGGGATCGTCCCGGGGCGGATAAGCCGTATCTGGAGCGGGTGTGGTTGAACCGGTGGCGCAAGTCGGGGTCGCAGGCGTTCAACATGGCGAAGATCGTGCCGGGGTTGTTGGTGGATGAGCCGATCCCGGATGGCGCGTTTGTGACCGTGGGTTTTGATGGTGCCCGGTTCAAGGATGCGACCGCGGTTGTGGTGACGGAGGTTTCGTCGGGACGGCAGCAGCTCGAGGGTGTGTGGGAGCGCCCCGAACTCGACGACGAGTGGGAAGTTCCCGAGGATGAGGTTACCGCGAAGGTTGAGGAGATTTTCTCCCGGTTCGATGTGTGGCGCATGTATTGCGATCCGCCGCATTGGACGGAGACGGTGGCGTCGTGGGCCGCGAAACATCCTGACCGGGTCGTGGAGTGGTTTACCGTCCGAAAACGGGCTATGGCGGATGCTGCCCGCATCTATGCCGAAGCTGTGGACGCGGGCATTGTGACTTTTCCGGTATCGCCGTTTCGGGATGTGCTAGTGCGGCATATGGGTCACGCGGGGCGGCGGCAGTTGACCCTGTCTGATGATCAGGGTGAGTTGTTGTGGACGCTGAAGAAGCAGGACGGCCGCCTGGAAGACAAGTTTGATGCCGCGATGGCGGCGGTGTTGTCGTGGCGGGCCTGTATTGATGCGCGCCGTGAGGGTGCGAAACCAAGAGTGAAAGCGTATGCGCCGCGCCGCATCTACTAGAAGGGAGCCTGCCTGGTGAAATCGCCTAGTGAGTGGCTCCCGGTGTTGGCGAAGCGGTTGGATGATCGTTCCCCGCGGATTTCGTTGTTGCGGTCGTATCAGGATGGTCATGCTCCGTTGCCGCAGGGCGGGGAGAATGTTCGGGCGTCATGGGCTCGGTTTCAGAAGGAGTCCCGCACTAATTGGGGCGGCTTGATCCTTGAGGCTGTGACTGACCGCATCGTCGTGAAGGGTGTCACGGTCGCCGGGGATTCGCAGTCGTCGGTGGCTGATCAGGCGAACCGGATTTGGCGGAATAACCGCATGGACAGCGTGTTCGCGTCCTGGTTGCGGGACGGTTTGGCGTACGGCGAGGCGTATCTGACGTGTTGGGCCGGGGATGATGGCCGCGCGATCATCACTGCTGAGTCGCCGGAGTGCATGGTAGTGGCGTCTGACCCGTTGCAGCCGTGGCGTGTCCGCGCCGCTGCAAGGTTTTGGCGTGATGATGATGTTGAGCTTGATTATGCGCTGGTGATGGCTGGCGGCATGTTTCAGTATTTCACCCGGCCAGCCCGCGAGGGTGATCATCCGGTGGTGGCTGGTGTGGCGGGTTCACCGTCTGCTTTTGGTGATAACAGTGCGGAGGGTTCGTCGCGGCGGGCGTTTCGTCGCACTGTGAAAGATGATCGGTGGGAACCTGTTGGCGACCCGGTCCACATTGACGGTGGTGATGCGTCACCGCTGGTTTCGGTGTACCGAAATCCTGGTGGCTGCGGCGAATATGAGCCGCATGTTGATCTGATTAACCGCATCAACAACGGCATTCTGGACCGGCGGGTGATTCAGGCGATGCAGGCGTTCCGTCAGCGGGCGTTGCGCTCCAAGGACGATAGCGGCGGGCTGCCTCAGAAGGACGCCGAGGGCAACGATATCGACTGGGCCAGGTTGTTTGAGCCGGCGCCGGGCGCGTTGTGGGATTTGCCGCCAGGAATCGATATTTGGGAGTCAGCGCAAACCGACATTCAGCCGCTACTGGCCGGGTCGTTGGCCGATATTCGGCAATTGTCGGCGGTGACGCGCACACCGTTGCCGATTCTGATGCCCGATAATACGAACACGTCGGCGGCCGGTGCTATCGCCACGGAAACCGGGTATATCGCGAAGTGCCAGTCCCGGTTGACTGAGGCGAAGATCGGCGCCGAGGCGATTCTGGTGAAAGCGCTGCAACTTGAGGGTGTGCAGGGTTTGGATGATTTGACGGTTCGGGTGGAGTTCGAGCCGGTGGAGCGGGTGTCGACTGCGGAGAAGTATCAGGCGGCGTCGATGGCGGTGGCTGTGCAGTCCCGTAGATCTATTCAGAGCGGACTACTTGGCTGGTCTGCTGATGAAATCCGCCAGGATGCGTTGGATCAGGCCGATGAGGCTTTACGTAACGCCTCCCTGCTGCGTCAGCCCACCGGGGGGGGGGCGATCTAGTGGTCGACCCGTTGCGGGAGTCAGCGATCTTGAAGGCGAAGGCTGACGCGATGGGCACGATGATTCGTGCAGGGGTTAAGCCGGAACAGGCGGCGGTCAAGGCGGGAATCGATCGGGTTGATTTCCTTGACGGGGTTCCGATCACGTTGCGTAACAGAGATGACTGGTGACCGCGCCGACAACGCAACAGATCGACCGGCCTAACTACGAAGCGGCGGTCGCCGCCCTGCGCGCCCAGGTCATCGCGTACCTGTCGGCGTTCTGGGAGACAGCCACACTCGGCGGCGAAACCATCGAGCGTCTCGCTGGAGTTGTTGCGCCCACGGTGGCGGCGGGCCAGTTGCAGATCGCAAACCTCACATCGGTGTATTTGGCTGAACAGACCGGTAGCACAGCACTACCCGTCGCCGACGCCGTGTTGGCTGGTCGCGGTGTTCCGGCCGAGGTGGTGTATGCGCGGCCGGTGATCACCGCCCGTGCGGAGGTGGCGCAGGGCAGGACGTTTGCCGACGCGATGCGTGCGGGCGGGCGTCGGCTGGAGTCGTTGGCGACCACGGATTTGCAGATGGCGAAAGTTCGGCAAGCAGATCGGTCGCTGGCGCATGGCGGACACACCCACTACCGGCGGGTGTTGAAGGGGTCAGAGAATTGTGCGCTGTGCATCATCGCGTCCACGCAGCGATACAGCACCGGCAAGTTGATGCCGGTCCATCCCGGCTGCGACTGCGACATTGATGTGATCAGCCATGACGCTGATTTCGATCTCGACGCCAACCGGCTGCTCGAGGCGACTCATGCTCAAGTTGAGCAATTCGCAGGAGTCGCCGCCAGCGACGGCCGCGCCGTTGATTATCGAAAGTTGATTGTTGACCGCGAACACGGCGAGATCGGGCCGTTGCTGGCATGGAAAGACCAGAAGTTCACCGCGCTCAAAGACATCAAGGCACCCGTGAAGGAAACACAGGCGGAAAAGGCTGAGCGGTTGTTGCCGGGTTTCCGTGACAGTTTGAAGAACCTGCGGGCTCAAGGTTTGGCCGAGGATTCACCGCAGATCACCTACCACTTACGCCAAATCGCTCGTCTTGAAGGCGATCTGACGCAGTAGTTCTTACCCCATCCCTGTCGGTGGGGTTTGTGCCCGCGTGGGCGAAGACAGATACCCCGGTGATGGGGACCAATCTTGCGAGAGGCAAGGGAGTTAAACCGTGTCCGATGTAACGCCAAACGATATGCCAAGCGCACTTTCTACAGAAGACCCCGCCGAGACGGCACCCGAGAGCGAACCGGCGCAACCGACTAGCACGAAGAACGGGTCCGAAAAGAAGAGCGCTGACAAGCGAATCTCTGAACTCAACGCCGAGGCGGCCAAAAACCGGCACAAAGCAAACGAGTTTGAGAGGCGAGCTACAACAGCCGAAACTCGCTTAGCGGCAATCGCCGAACTATTCGGCGAGAAGCCTGACAAGGTCGACGACTTCGACCCGCGGGCAGAGATTCAAGCATTACATGCACGGCTGGAATCCGCTGAGACGGAACGGTTGCGGGCCGAGGTGGCGCGCACCGAGAACGTCAACCCGAAGTACATCACCGGCACCACTGAGGATGAGATGCGCGCCGCGGCCCAGGAATTCCGGGCCGACGTTGAACAACTCATCGAAGCGTCGCGGGCAGCAGAGGCGAAAACCGCTGCGGCACCCCCGGCGTCATCAGTGACCGGTAACGGGAGGATCGGCGGCCCGCAGCAGATCACGTCACGGGAACAGCTCAAAAACATGTCGAGCAAGCAGATTCAGGCGGCCATGAAGGCCGGCGAGCTGGATCAACTGCTCGGCAAAACGTAAAAACCCGATTCACTTTTTCAGAAAGGAGTAGCCGATCATGGCTCTCAGTAATTTCATTCCCGAACTGTGGGAGGCGATGACCCTCGAACGGTGGGAGAACGAGAAGGTCATTCCGGCCTTGCTCGACCGCCACTACGAGGGTGTCGCGACCCGCGGCAACAAGGTTCACATCACATCGGTGGTGACCCCCACGATCAGCGACTACGAAGCCGCTGGCCGCACCACATCCGAAGAGGCGATCACTGACACCGGGGTCGATCTGCTGATCGATCAGGCCGATAGCTTCGACTTCTTCGTTGACGACATCGACGCCACTCAGGCTGCCGGCTCACTCGGCGACTACACCAACGCCGCCGCTGACGGGCTCGTTCAGGCCGCTGACGTTTTCCTGGCATCGATGCTGGTGTCTGACGGTGACGTTCTCGCGTACTCGACAATCTCGGATGCCGAGGATGCATTCGATGTGTTCGCGCTGGCGAACAAGCAACTCCACATCAACAAGGCGCCCTCTGCAGGTCGGGTGGCGTTGGTGAACCCGGCGATGGAGTACTTCCTGCTGTCGAACTCTTCGAAGCTCACTTCGGTGAACACTTCCGGCGACAACGACGGGTTGCGGAACGCCACCATCGGCCAGGTGTTGAACTTCCGTGTCGTGCGGTCGAACAACCTGCCCGAGGTGACGAGCCCGCAGGCAGTGTTCTTCCATCCCACTGCTGCGGCCTATGTGTCGCAACTTTCCGGTATTGAGGCGTTGCGCGCTAACACCCGCATCGCTGACCGTATCCGCGGTCTGCACGTGTACGGGGCGAAGGTCATTCGTTCCGAGGGTGTTCTCGTGTGGAACGAACTCGGCACCTAAGCCGACTGGTTGATTAAGTGGCTGATTTGGCTGACGCCGATGATGTTGCTCTGGCGCTGGGCCTCGCTGACTCTGGAGGGTTGAGCGAGGCCCAGGCCCGCCGGGTGGCACCGTTGTTGTCGCGGGTGTCGCACGAATTCCGCCGCGAGGCGGACAGGGCGTTCACTCCGGGCACCACGGTTGTGCGGTTGTTGACGGTTGCTGGGCGGGTCCGTCTGGTGGAGCCGATTGACACGGTGGTGTCGGTGACGATGCAGGACCGTGACGGCACTGATCTCACGTTGTCGGCTGTGGTGGACGGACAGTTCCTTGAATTGGAGTACGCCGGCCGACGCTTGGGGTCCGGTGTGTTGGTGACGGTCACCTACACCCACACCGCGGCGGTTCCCGACGATGTGGTTGCTGCAGTGGCCGGGATTGTGGCACGGCATCTCACGGTCGACCCCAGCATGGGGCCGGTGACGGAGATGTCGGCGGGACCGTTCCGGCAGCGGCTCGCGGACTGGACAAACACGTCTGCGCTGCTGACCGCAGATGATTGCGCAACGGCGCGCAGATACCGGTATCCGGGCTCGACGGTGATCGTTCAGCAGCCATGACGTTCCCGACACCGCACACGGTGGGCTGGCACACCATGTCCGAAGCAGCCCCTGATCGCAACGACAACCCGATCAAGTCGTGGACGCCTGCACTAGATGCAGCAGGTACCAGTGTGGCGGTGATGGGCTGGGCGCCAACCCAAACCACCGAACCGCAACAGGACCACAGCGAAGACCTCTGGGACCTATTCGTCCAGTCGGGCACCGTCTGCGCTCCTGGGGATGTGGTCGACGTGACCGGAGTGGGGCAACTCGAAGTGGTTGGTGTGGTGCAGGACTACACCAAAGGCCCATTCGGGTTCACTCCTGGCGGTGTGGTGAAGCTGCGGAGGTACCGGTGACCAAGAACCTCGACGTTAAGTACCGCCGGGATGCGTGGCGACGTATCCGTTCCGCACCCGGCGTCGTCAAAGAACTCGAGGCGGTCACGCAGCGGTGGGCTGACGACGCCAACAGCATGCTCACCGGCGACTACGAAAACGACGGCTTCATCGCCTACTCGTCCGAGGGTAAAAGAGTGCGTCAGGGTCGCTGGCAGACTGGGGTTCTCACCAAGGGCCGGTACGCCAAACGTGCGAACGCTGTTCACGACATTCTGCTCAAGGTGATGAAGTGACGCGGCTGGTTCCGAAACCTGCTGTGTCGACGGCGCGGTCGATATTGTCGGCGGCGCTTCCAGGAACGACGGTGCGGGATCGGATTCCGTCACCGCGGCCGCAACAGTTTGTTGTGGTGAAACGCACGGGCGGCACCCAAACGATTGCCCAGGATGTCGCTCAGATAACTGTGGACTGCTACGCCGGGTCATCCGCTGACGCGGAAGATTTGGCGGCAGCGGCCTGTACAGCGCTGTGGAACGCAGAAACAGCCACCGGAGTGGATTACGCCTACTGGTCAGACGGGGCAGGCCCGTACGACCTTCCGAACCCTGACATCACGGATCGGTACCGGTGGCAGTTCAACGGCAACCTCCGCATCAGCACCCGCTGATCGGTGTCCCCGAGAAGCCTGTCTGAACAACTGAATAAACCCTTTCGGCCCCCGCCATGAGTGCCTGAAAGGGGCGCACCGTGAGCGACACCAAGAACGTCTGGTCCGGGAATCGGCACGCAGACGATGAATCATTTTTCGGCGCCCCACTGGGCACCACTCTGCCGACTGACGCGGTCGAAGAACTCGACGCCGCGTTCGAGGCCCACGGTTGGATGGGCGAGGACGGTTTCGTCAACAACATCTCCCGCGATGTGACCAAGCACCGCGACTTCGGCGGCAAGGTCATCAAGGTCACCCAGGATTCCTACGAGGAAACCGTGCAGGTGACCTGCTGCGAGACAAACCCGATTGTGCTGAAGACAGTGTTCGGCGACGACAACGTCACCGTCGACTACTCGGAAGGTCACCGTAAGGTGACGATCCGACATTCTGATGCCGTCCTGCCGCGCAAGAGCTACGTGGTCAGGGTGGTTGACGGGCAGAAGACCCGCATGCTGGTCATCCCCGAAGGTCAGGTGACTGAAATCGGGGAAATTACCTGGGTATCAAGCGAGTTGGTCCAGTACACATTGACCATCGACTGCTTCACACCCGAGGCCGGATCGCAGCCAGACAACCCCGAGGGCGTCAACGAGTACACCGACGAACCGGACGAACTGGAAGCAGATTCCTAAAATACCTGGCCCGCTGACTCTTTCCTCTTGGCGGGGGCCGGTCAGCGGGCCAGCCACCCGGCCCCCGCCACACAAATCGAAAGGCTCCCGCCTCTGATGGACATCGTGAATGCATCGGACCCGCGTGTGCGGGTGGAACTCGTGTTCCACCCCGAAGGCGGCGACGAACTGGTGCTATCCATTCCCCGCTATGACTATCTGCCTGAAGGCGTGTACCGGCAGATGATGACAGCGATCAACAAACTGGCCAAAGAGCAACGCGCCACCTTTTCTCGGATCCACAAAGCCCGCCAGGAGTACAAGGTTGCGGTGAAACGTTGGCAGGCCGACGTTAAGCGCTGGGAGACCGCACTGGACGACGGTGACACTGCCGGTGAATTCCCGACCGAGCCGGTAGAGCCAGACTTCGACGCCGAGGAAGCGTTGGAGGAGATGGCTGTGATCCGTTCGGCCGCGCTCGCCAGGTTCAAACCTGCCGTCACGAAGGAGCAGTTCGCGGTCTTGCAGAAATGCACAACCGGCGAGTTGAAATTGGCGGCCACGGAGTGGGAAGAGAAGTCGGGTATCCCACTGGGGGAATTGCTAGCCTCCTCGACCTCCTCGACGGAGAGCATGGAGGCGCCCTCGAATTCGACCTCCTCACCCGAGGGTGGCACCGCCACCAGTTAGGTACCGGGGCGTTGTCGTGGCGGGAGCTGCGGGTGGTGATCCAAGGGCTGCCGCCGAACGGTTTGCATAGCGCGTTGTATCGGTCGCGGTTCCCGCGGTCGTGGTGGTGGACACCGGAGTTCGACATGTTCGCGTTCATTCATTACGTGCTGGCGGTTGCGAACCGTCAGCGGGCGCGGCGGGGTCCGAAACCGAAGTTGTTGAAGAAGCCGCGGGAGATCACGTCCGTGAAATCGGCCGCCGAGCTGCAGGAGCGCCAGACGGCGCAGCGGGGATGGTTGGCGAAACGGCGGGCGCAGAAGAAGAAAGGGCGGTGAACTGATGCCAACTGAATTGGCGACCGCCTATATCTCACTGTCGGCGAACACGAAACCGCTCGCCAACGACATGAAGTCGTTCTTTAGGACTCTGGACAAGCAGGGTGGTAAGGCGGCAAAGGGTCTGGCGCAGGACTTCGACCAAGAGTTGTCGAAGGGA
This sequence comes from Mycobacterium sp., assembly GCF_049608025.1. GTDB lineage: Bacteria > Actinomycetota > Actinomycetes > Mycobacteriales > Mycobacteriaceae > Mycobacterium. The sequence continues at coordinate 19,775 of NZ_JBMYXC010000027.1, forward strand.
TCAACCAGGGGCGCGGAGCGGCTCGGCAAGAAAGTCAACGACACCCTATCGAAATCAACCAAGGGGTCCGGGCGCCGAGCTGCTGAACAATTCGAAACCGAGGCGCAGGCACGGGGCCGGCGCGTCGGTCACGCGGTGGGCACTGTCATCGGCAAAGGCATGGGTGCGGCCATCTCAGTGGGTATCGCCGGCGCGGCGACGGTGGCGACGGCTGCGGTGGGAACGCTGACTTTAGCTTTGACTAAAGGGTTTCAGCGGTTGAAGACCATTGATCAGGCCAGGTTCAAGCTGAAGGCGTTGGGGCATACCGCCGAGGAAGTCGCGACGATCATGCAGTCCGCTGAGAAGGCGGTAAAGGGTACCGCGTTCGGGTTGGGTGAGGCGGCGACGGTCGCGGCCTCTGCAGTCGCGGCCGGTATCGAGCCCGGTGAGGAACTGACGAAGTATTTGACGTTGATCGCTGATTCGGCGGCTGTGGCAGGCACGTCGTTTGAGGAGATGGCGTCGATCTTCAACAAGGTGCGGACCTCGAATAAGGCGTTCACCGACGATCTGCGGCAGCTCGCTGATCGAGGTATCCCAGTTTTCCAGTTGTTGCAGAAGCAGTTCGGTGTGACGGCTGAAGAGTTGGACAAGATGGTGCAGGACGGCAAGGTTTCTGCCGCCGATCTTGAGAAGGCGTTGCAAAGCAAGCTTGGCGGTGCAGCGTCGACGATTGGCGGCTCGTTCTCTAGCGCTGTCGATAACGCTGAGGCTGCGCTCGGCCGCTTGGGGGCAGCGTTGCTGAAGCCCGCTTTCGAGGAGGCTTCGGGCCAAATAGGTGGTGTCACTGCGGCGCTGGACAGGATGACGGCGTGGGTCGATAACAACCAGGACGTGGTGATCGGGTTCTTTGGTGAGGCGGCGAAGGCTGCGGTCACCTTCGGGGAAGCCGTGCTGCTGACAGCGGAATGGACTGCCCGCGGCTTGGGTTGGATTATGAACGCGGTCGGCGACACCTACGGCTCTATCGTCAAGGTGGTTTCTGGTGTCAATCGGCTACTGGGGCGTGGGGAGATCGCCGACGAACTGCTGTCTGATGCTGAGGCCGCGTTCGGCATGGGGGATGGGTTACTTGATTTAGCGGATGGGGCGCAGAACGCGCAGAAGCCGCTACAAGACCTGTTTTGGAAGATTGATGAGTGGAAGGTTGGCGCGCAGGACGCTGCCCGCGAGGCCCAACTTTTCAAGGACGGTTTGGGTGATCTCGCTAAGAAGGCTGAGATTTCTAGCGGCACCACGATTATCAAGGCTCCGACCGCCGCTGAGTTGAATGCCATCGACCAGGCGGTGTTCAAGGTTGAGCAAATTCCGGAGTCTCAGGATTTCGTTGTCATCCCGCAAACGGACGAGGCCGCCGAGGCTTTGATTGCGTTCCGCGACAAGGAAGCCGAGAAGCCGGTCGAGGTTGACGCGACAGCGGACACGAAGCCCGCTGAGGATGGTGTGGGTGAGTGGCGCACCGATGAGCAGGGCAACCCGGTGAAAATCGAGGTGGCGCCGCAGCTTGAGGCCGCGAACACCGCAATGCAAGGCTTTATGGCGCAGTGGTCGCAAGCTGTTATCTCGCCGCAGATTTCGCCTGGGGCGCCAGGCGGCGGCCCATACAACCCGTTGACGGGTCCGGTTAACTCGGACGGCGGCGGGCTCTTAGAGACAGCGTCGGGGCTCAAGCAGCGGTATGAAAGCATGGGGTTCAGCAATATTGGCGGCTATAACCCGACCGTCGATCAACCGTGGGATGAGCACCAGACCGGGACCTCCATCGATGTTCCGATCCCTAACTGGCAATCGGGCGGCGGTGGAGGCGCTGCCGTGGTCGCGGATGCGTTGCGCCAACCGGGAACTCAGCACGTCATGTGGCAGCAGAAAACCTACTATCCAGACGGTCGCGTTGACGCAATGCCAGATCGCGGATCGCCGACCGAGAACCACCTGGATCACGTCCATATCAAGACCTACGACCAGGGCGGTATCTGGCCCGATGGCGAACTAGGCATCAACACCACCGGCGAGGACGAACTGGTTCTCAACCCCGACCAGTTGCAGAGCCTGACCGACCAGGGTGTTGACCCGAACACCCTGATTCATGGCACATCTGGTGGTGCTCCCGGTCCTGCGCCTGGCGGCCCGCAACAGCCATCACCCGGCGGTGATCTTGCCACCGAAGGGCTGATTCCGGCGATGGCAGCCAACACCAACCCAGTCGGGCAGGGCGGGCTCTCCAACTTTCTGGATTTGGGTGAGTCGTTCGTTCACGGGTTGATCGACACCGCAGCCGATCTCGGCTCAATGGCGGTATCCGCGGCGGCAGCGGCGGGTACGTCTGGTGCGGGTGCGGCTGCGGGACCGGCCGCGTCAGCAGGTATCAAGATGGCCGCCGAAGCAGGCAAGCGTGGCGTGTCGTGGGGCTACGACATGGCCGGCATTTGGGGTGAGGCGCTTATTGAGCAGTTGATGCCGTTCGGGGCGCCGCATTGGGCGGGCACTAACCCGATGGCGTTTATGCCGCAGGGGAACCCGTTGGCTCAGTTCATGCCGAAAGAACCGGGAACGATGGGTCAAACCCCCGGTGACGCTGCGCCGCCCGACGCGGCCACTGACGCGGCGGCGGGTGGTACGCCTCCGGTGCAGGACAACGCTCACGCGGGTAGTGGGGTGATGCCCGGTCCCGGTGCCACCCCGCCGATGGGCGCTCCGATGGGTGGGCCTGGCCCGAACATGGAGCAGGTTCAGGCGATGGCGATGGACCCCAGCACATGGCTATCAGGACTGTTTGGTGGGACGTATGACCAGGGTGGTGTGCTGCCACCGGAATCGTTCGGCGTGAACCTGTCGAATCAGCCCGAATATGTGCTGACCCAATCGCAGTGGAAGGCCATGCAGTCCGGCGGCATGCAAGTCGAGGGGCGCAAAGGGGAGACGAACAACTTCTACGCCCAGGACGTGGAGGGCATGTTCCGCGAGTACAACAAACACAACCGGCGCCAGTCGCGCCAGTATGCGGGCAGGCCGTGAGCGGGCCGGGTATTTCGCGGGTCGAAATCATCGGCCAAGACGACGAACTCATCACGATCTACGGCAGCGGGCAAGGTGACCGCGGTGTCCACCTGGGGGAAGACCCTATGGGGTTGTTCGACACACCGGAGAAGCAAACCTGGGTGTCCGGTGCCCGCTCCATCGGGTCGAAGCAGAAGAACCGCAAAATCCTTGCCCGTGATATGGACCTGCCCCTCCTGATTCGCGAGACCACAGCGCACACCTTCGAGGAAAACGAGTCATACCTGATTCAGTCGGTCGGGTTTGAACTAGACCCTTATGACGACGACGCGAAGTACGCCAAACTCGCGGTGACCACCAACCTCTCAGGCACTCGTTACGTGGACATGCTGCAGTACGAGGAGCCCGACTTCAACGACAAGCACGACACTATCGCTCAGCAGTTCGCCGACATCACGCTCAAGGTTCGGGTGGGGGATGCGGACTGGTATTCCGAAACGGTCGTCTCCGCGTTCGAGTTCGCCGACAACGGGACAGGTGAGGTGTGGGTGGAAAACCCGTGCCCGCGCCCCATGCTGCTCTTTTGGCGGGTCACCGAAGGTAAATGGTTCATCCCTGATTTTTCGTGGCGGGGGAAGCGGGGGCAGCGCCGCCCCGGCGGTGAGGACGAGAACCATTTCGTCACCACCGAAGTGCTCGATGTGGATGGTGTGACGGAGATACGTCCAGCGGATCGTTCCCGGTTGATGATTGAGTCGGCGAACGAGACGAACATTCTGGGCCGGCAAGGCCCGAATGGGTTTTATCAGCATGAAATCCCGCCGTACACGCCGCGTCAGGCACTTCCGGTGTATTTGGAGAACTGCCCTGTCGGTGGTGCGCGGGTGGAGTTGCATCAGCCGCGCCGCTGGACCCGACCCTGGGGAGGCGAGTTATACCTGTGACTGCGTCTTTAGCGGAACGCTGCGCTGCCGGCGGGGAGCAGATACGCCGCAACGAGCGGGAACGTCAACGCTTGATGGATGCACCGGAGTTTATCCGGCTGTGGGACGGCGAGTGGAACCTCCACCATGTGTGCGGCAACGAATACGAGCACACGTTCTCCTGGGTGTCCAACGACACCGGCACCGGCTCCATCGAACTGGATTTCGATTCGCCGCAGGGGTTGTGGCTCTACGACATGTGGGGCCGCCTCGAGCGGGACGAGAAACGCAACGTCCACATCACCGTCGATGATCCCGCCGGGGCGCGCTGGGGTGGACGCCTGGATTCCTGCACCGTGTCACACAAGGAAGACGGCCAGCGTGTTGTTATCGCCGAGTTCCTGCACGACTACGAGGATTTGAAGTGGGTCACGGTTTGGTCGAACCCGTTCCTACCAGCGGCGTTTCAGTTTCCGCGGGCGTTTTTGCTGGCTGGTCCTGTGACGTGGATTCTGAAAACCACTCTGTGGCTCCAACTGTTCCGCTATAAGAATCCGTTGATCACGATCCCTGACGATCCGCTGGATTTCAGCGCCTACGACGACTTTCTGGACATGTCGACGTGGGACATCGTGGTCAAACCCACCAGCTTCATTGAGGCGATGGAGTCCGGTGTGGTGTGGGGTTTGGTGTCCTCACGATGGAAGACCTGGCATGACATGGCGCATGTGATGCTGGAAGATTCTGAGTTGTCGGTGGAATGCACCCGTTGGCTTGAGGGTGACCCGCCGCCGTGGGATGGCGCGAATCTGCGGCACGGCACGCTCGTGGTCGACATCGTTGATAAGAGCGGCACGTTCATTGGGACTGCTCACGGCGGGACGATGCTGGACGGGTTCGGTCGCACGGTCGCTGAGTTCTTCGAAGACTTTGTTGACTCAAGCCTGGATTTGGTGCTGGACACTGATTCGCCGCAGGAATACTTCATCCCCGGTAACCGGCTCACCCACAAGGAGCAGCCGGGTGTGGTGTACCTGGAGGGTATCGGCTCCGGTATTGAGACGAGCGATTTCATCAACTCCCCGGCAAAGGGCGACACCGTCAACGTTGGTGGTCACTCGATGCCCGGTATCAACGAAAGCATCAGTGCCTCAATCCAAGCCGTGTACGACATCCTGGGCAACCTTGTCCTGATTGGGTCGCTGGGTGGGACGGTGGACACCCTGCTCCAGCCGCTCTACGAGGACACCATCCTGGCGTGGTGGTCGATGAAGAACACTGAGCGGGCGCAGAACTCGGGCTGGTCCCGCTACCACGAATATTTTCAGGACGGTGCGGGTAAGGCGTACACCATTGCGTCCCTTATGGTTTTGCGGGCCGGGTTCTGGGCCACAAAAACCACGTTGTCGAACAAGATCACGATCACAAACAATTCACCATTCCTGATCGGCCCCAAAGGTCACTGGTGGCACGACGACCGTATCGGGTTCAACTTGCAGGACGATCCAACCGGGCGCATCTGGGTTGATCGGGCACGCAAGATCGAGTTGCGCCGTGACGCCGAGGGTAAGCAGTGGGTTGCCACGGTCGGTGATGAGCGGTTGCTGCAAGACCCGGCGATGAAGGCTTGGGGCCGCATTGAGCAGATCGTCGCGTCGCTGAGCGAGCTAGGAGCATGGTAGATGCCCGCTAAAGGTGTGTTCCCGACACGGGAAAACTGCAACCCCGACGATCCCGAAGAGTTCGCCCTGTGGGCGTTCGCCGCGCCGCCAGGAGTCCGCGGCGCCCCGTTCATCATGCCCATCGAAACGTTTCGTGAGTGGTCGAAGCGGCTGTGGGATTTAGGGTTCCGGCACGTCGAGGAACCCACACTGGAGTTGATCCCGGCCGGGGTGGGTGAGCCGAACTGGGCCACCTCCGCGGGCCGGTGGGTTCCGGCCGGCAGTGTCAGCGCCGAGGAGAAGCTGCGCCGCGAGGTGGAGTCGGCGGTCGCACGCATGGGCCACCAACAGAAAGTCGACCTGTTTAAAGCGCTGACGGCGTGGGAATCGTCGGAGCCGCTACCGCAGGGCCGTGCCGGTGAGGTGGTGGCGAACATGGTTGAGCGGGAGCCGCACTTGTTGCCGTTGACGTTGGCGGTGCTGCGAGAGTTGCATGACGCAGCCTAACCAGTTCGTCCCTGAGGGGGCGGCGAACGCGACTTCGCTTGCGGCGTTCGCCGGGATGACTGAGGACGACTGGAAAGAGCGTCAGCGCGCCACGATCTCGGCGAGTTTGGGTAAGGCGCAGGAGGGGTTTTCCTCTATCGGCGCGGACATCGCCACGACCATCGACAACATTGTGAAGGGTCTGTTCGGGTGGTCGGGGGCGTCGTGGCGGCATGAGGATGCGTTGCGGGCGTTGGAGGATCAGGCCGCGACAACCGCCGCCCTGTCGGCGGCGATCTTGGGGCTTGATCCTGGCGCGGTGTTCATCGACTTCGCTGAACTCAACGACGCCTCCACGCTGGGCGCCGATTGGGATCAAACGTATTCCGGTTCCGGCACCGGCACCTGGGGCATTGAGGGCGGGCGGGCGACGTGGGACGCGGTGCATGACGCGCCACGCTCCTGTGTGGCTGTGTATAACGCGGGTGTCACGACCGGGAATTATCAGACGGTGGCGGCGTCGATGGCGACTTCACCGTTCTGGTTCAACACGACCGCGCAGGCACGCAACCGACTGTTCGGCAGGATGAACGCCGCCGGAACATCGTATGTGTACGCCGATCTCGGAAAGTATGACTTCGAGTTGGGGTGCGTGGTGTCTGGTGTGAAAACGGTGTGGGAGTTGTTGCCGTTCGCGTCGTTCAAGTCGAACGCGGTGTATTGGCTGGAGTGCGGCACTGATAGCGGTGAGCGGGTGTTCCGCATCCTTGAGGACACCACGGTGTTGTTGGAGCACACCGAGGTTGGCACGACTTCGCAGTTGGGTAACGACTACCGGTATTGCGGTATGGGTGTGAGTGCTTACGCCACGATCTTCGGCACGTCTTCGCCGGGGCGGGTGTCGGCGTTCGCGTTCTCGTCCACCACCCCAGGTTCATAAGAGGAGACGCGCATGGCCCGCAAGTCGAACACCCCGTCGAACGCTTTGGTTGAGCGTGTCCGCGCACTACTCGACGGTGAAGAAGTGTCTGAGGATCAGATCAACCGGGTGATCGTGGCGTATGAGGCCGCGCATTCTGGTGACCCGGTGGGCACGGTGCTGCTGAATCCTGAGACGGGTGCTACGGCTCGGCGGGTCAGTGTCGATGGTGTGCATAAGTGGCGGGTGGACGACGGGGAAGTGTCGTGGGATACCCGCCCGACTCTTGAGGGCTGGACTGTGGTGCGTGCTGTTGAGGGTGCCTGATGACGGTTGGGCCGTGGATCGCCACGACCGGGTTCGCCACCCTCCTGGCCGGGGATGGTCTCGACGGTGAAGAGGTGTGGAAAGTCGCCCTGTTCAAGTCGACCTCCAACCTGTCGGCGTCGTCCACCACGTATGCGGGCGTGACCGATGAGCACCCGCAGGAATGCGGATACACCACAGGCGGGGTGTCGGTCACCGTGACGGGAACGGATACCGCCGCTTTGGCTGACGTGCCCGAGTTTGTGGTGGCGAGTGGGGAGTATGTGGCGCGCGGTTCGATCACCGCCCGCTACGCCGCCCTCTACGAAGTCGACGGCAACATTGCGGCGTTCTGCGAACTGGACGACACCCCCGCTGACGTGACCGTTCACGCCGGGGATGCCCTGCGGATCACGTCATCACCTGTGGTGGTGGTGGTGTGAGCGTCACCTTCGACGCCACCAGCCTCGCCCCGGTGGGCCTGGTGTGGCTGAAACGGTCCCACACCAAAACGTGGCAGCACACCGCGACGGGCTCGAACCTGTGCGCAGTGGTGACCGTGTTGGTGCGCCGCAACCAAAACATTGATCCCACAGTTGAGGCCGTCTACGGCAACACTGAACTACCGTCGCTGGGCAGGGTGTGGCTGGCCGGGAAACCGTGGTCAGAGACCACCCACACGTTCATCGAGTTGTTCGCCGCGCCCGTCACAGCCGGCGAAGCGGATGTGACGGTCACGCTCACCTCCGGTACCGCGTTCGCGGGGGAGTACCGGGCGGCGTGCAGCACCTATGCCGGGGTGGGCCGGGTCGGCGGCTACACCGCCGCCTACGGCGACAACTCCGGTGACGGCATGGAGGTGACCACCTCGTCGCTGTCGGGTCGGATGGTGGTGGCCGCGTTCGCCCACGAATCCTGGGCGGCGGTCAGCGACTACTCGGGTTCGAAACGTCAAGACCTGGGCTTGTTCCTGTCGTTCTCCGATGGGGCGGTGGGGGACGCGGCCGGGGCCGCGGTGGTGACCATGTCCGCGGAGCGCACGTCGGGGCGTCGGTGGTGCGCGGCGGCACTGGATTTGATCGCCTCCGGTGAAGACCCTGACCTTGTGCAGGGCGCTACCCCGGTGGTTGAGGTGGCTGTACCGCCGCGGGTCAGGTCGACAGAGATACCTGTGCTGATGTTGGCGCCCGCGTTCGCGTGGAACGCCCGCCTGGAGCCGACTGTGCTGCGCGGCGAGTTCCACCGCTACCCGTATGTGCCGGTGAAGGTGCCCTACATCAACCTGCCCGCAGAGTCGTTCGCGGCCGGCGGGAAGAACGCTCTCGACAACTATCTGAACCGATATTCAGGGCAGCGCATCCTGGTTGTCGGGTACAGCATGGGCGCCCAAGTGATCTACAAGTGGCTGCGCGAAAACGGTGAAGCCTCCAGTGTTGACCCCACCGAGGTCACGTTCATCTGCATCGGCAACCCTGAACGCAAGTACAACGGCTACCCCGATGGTGGTGACTATCCCGGCGGGGAAGACGGCACCGGCCTGCCGTCCGGTGCGTGGGGTTACCGGGTTATCGACATCGCCACACAGTACGACTTCTGGGCCGATCACCCCGACGACACCGACAACACGACGGCGATGCGGAATGTGGACCCGCTCGGACTGCTGGGCAACGGCAACCCGATGCACGGCAGCTACGAAGCCGTATCAGCCAATCCTGATCATCCGCGGAACTTCGCTTATGTCGAGGACACCGTCACCTATGTGTGGTGCCCGACGTATCCGGCGCCGATTGTGAACGACAACGATTTCTTCGCCTCAGTGTCCAGCCCGTCTCCGACTGATGAGGCTGTCCGCGCCGAGATCGAAGCCGCCTACGAACGGCCCGTCGCTCTGCCTGACCCGCCGCCGGGTGGCGTCACGGGCGGGCAGTTCGGGTGGGGCTGGGACAGCGAAACCGGTGCGTGGGTGCGTATGTCGAGTGAGCAGTTGAATGCGCCATCTCCGTTGACGTGGTGGCTGGAACTAGAGGAAGGCTCCTAAGTTGCTTGTGCTGGGGCATGTCCCGACGAAAGCCGAGATCGTTTTACGCAAGGGCTACGACTTCACCTGGGCGCTCACCGTCGAAGAGGACGATCCGCTGCCCGATGACACGACAGCGACCTTGTATGTGTATGAGCGGGACGGGGAAACGCTGATCGGGTTCTGGCCTGCTGTGGAGGTGCTTCCCGGCCGGGTGCAGTTCCAGGTGTACGCCGACGACCACGCCAACATTCCTGATAGTGCCTGGTTCACGGTGGCTCTTGAGAAGCCGGGGTTCCCGCGGACGCCGTGGCTTGAGGGCCGGGTCGCGAAGGCGAACCGATGAACCAAGACCAACTCAACACGCTGTGTGCGGCGTATCAGAATGTCGACAAAATGTCTTTGCACACGGGTGATCCCGGCAACCTGGGCGCTAATGATTCCGAACTCGATCACGCATCCTTGTCGTGGTCTGATCCGGTGAATGGTGTCATGTCGGCCACCGGGGAGTTCGAGGACGTACCCGCCGGCACCTACACCCACGCCGGCCTGTGGGATGACACCGTGTTCATCGAAGCGGTCGCGTTGAATCTTGTGGTGGCGGGCACGATCCCGGTGTCGGTGACGGTGGAGCATCACGCCAAGGAACGCCTCTAGTGGAAACCCGGCTGCGCAACCCGTCAGCCCCGGCGCTGGTCGACGGCTACGCCAAAGGTGTCCTGTCGCTGGCTGAGCATTACAACACCGCTGCTGCTGGGACGACGATCACCGAGGACTTCGAAGACGGTGTCTCCAACTGGATCAACATTGTTGGGAAACTCGGCACTCTGTCAGGGAACGTGTACCCGGTTGAGGCGTTCGGGTATGCGGCGGCACGCCACACCACCCAACTGCTCTCGGATAGTTGCCGCGCGAAGATCACTGTGCAGGACGGGTTCATCACCGCAGGTAAAGCAGCCGTGGTGATCTGCGCCGACCCGCAGTTCACGTTCTACTACGGGCTGGTCATCGAGACCGGCATCATCAACAACAAGTTCCACATTGTGCGCGGCACCGGCCCGAAATCGAGGCAAACCCTGGTGTCGGCGACTGTCGAGATCGACCCTGATGACACCGCCGAAATCTGGTATGACCGGCCGAACTCGACCTTGCGTGCCTACTACAACGGCTCCGAGGTGGCCTCGTATGCGGTGGAACGCAACGACATCCCGCACGGTCCCGGCCGCCGCTACACCGGGGTGGTTATGGGGATCGACTGGGTGTTCGCCCCCGGTGTGCTGTTCGAGGATTTCGAAGCCTGGGACGTGATCGCACCAGGCCCGTTCATTCAGGACGGTTTCGACTCCACCACCGTGTCCGAAGACTGGGTTGAGATCGATGACGAGGTGGCGATCAAACGCCACCTGTTGGTCCCGAACACCCTTGGTCCTGACAACAACTTCTGGACCGACGCCGCGATCCGGCACGCCACCGAAGCATCCCAAGACTCAGTGAAGATCGTGATCAGGGTGTTCCGGTTCGGCGAGGGCACCATGACCGTCGCGCTGTGCTCCAACGCGGATATGACTGACTGGGCGGGTATCCAGTTCGAATCCGCGGGACTCATCAACCGTGTTCATGTGGTGACCGGGACCGGCCCCACCACCTACTCCTATGTGGACGAGTCGGATTGGGAGTTCGTCAACCAGGGCACCGTGTTCGTCATCACCTACAACGATGTCGACAACACCTACCGGCTGTACCGCAACGCATCCATCACACCGATTTTGGAGTGGGAAGACGAATCCAACGCTGTCACCCACGGCGCAGGGCACCGGTATGTCGGTTTGGTGTGGGAGACATCGGTGCTGTCGCCGGGTGTGGAGCCGTCCATGTTCGAGGCGTACAACGTGACCACGAACTATCCGCTGCCGTCACAGGATTAGGAAGGGCCGTAACCTTGGCTGCACCGACTTTCACTTTGACTACCGGGGATGGGTTCGCCGCCCGCATCGGCACCACTAGGGAAGAACTTGCTGGGGCGAAGTTGACGTTTAGAACAAACGTCACTTTGGGCGGCATGGTCGTTATTGACGACGGCATGGAACTTATCGACAAGGTTGTCGTCACTCTCGATGAGAACGGAAAGATCAACGGCGACAATGGCGTAGTCCTGCTTGCTAATGACGATTCCCTAAACCTGAGCAGCCCTTTGGAGTGGCAGGTCAGTTTCAGCGGCGTCACCAACCGTGGCTTTGAAAAAGTCATCACCCCGTGGTCGTTCGACGCACCCGGCGACGGGGAGAGCATCAACTTGACGGATGTGATGCCACCGCCGGGGCAGTTATCCAAACGTGGGCCGGCGGCGAGCATCGTATCTGGGTATTTCGACGACAACGACGATCTGGTGTTAGTGAATCGTGACGGTTCCTACACGACGCCTATCGAGTTACCGGACGACACTATCGCTTTTGTCGGCAACGGTGACGGCACAGTGCAGGTCGGCTAAATGGCGATACCAGATTTAGGCGAGAAGGCTGTGGCGGGGGAGATAACCGGGACTGGCCTGGTAAAAATCTTCCTCGCCCCTGGCGGCGCCATCGTGGACCTGCCACTCGTCGTCATTCCTGGCGGCAGCATTTCCGACAACGGCAACGGCACTGTCACTATCACTATCACATAGGAGTTTTTCGTAATGGCAACGTGGAACCTTCTCAGTGCTGACGATCCAGCCCTGGCTCGCGCCGCCATAGGCGTAAAACCCAACACTGATCTTTACACGTCTTTCTACGGCAAGCCTAACGGCGCTATCCCGTCGCTCGGCGATGAGGGTGTCGCGGTCACACACCGCGGCGGGTTCAGCGACAACCTGCGGCTGGAGATCGCGGACGGTTTGCTGCAGGCACCCAACTTATCAGGGGTTGCCGGGGATCGCGGAGCGTACTGGAACCAACCGCTGACGGGGGCGAAGAGGATTGGTGGCACGTTCAAACTGTCATCGGGTGCGACTGATGACGGCGCTATCGCGGCGTTTGTGTTGTGGGCTGTGCCGATACCGACACCGTACGCCATACCTGACTCACCGTTTCATTTGACGATTAGCGCAGGGGCGTGGGCATTCGGCATCGCAGAGGAGGGCGCCGTCGTAACAATCGACAACGCTTACTTCGACTATCCGATTGCGGAGGACTGGAACCCCGCCGTGGCCGGGTCAGGTACCGAACACCGGTTTGAGGGATGGATTAACGGCGACACAGTGACGTTGTCGCTGCCAGACGGGTCCATCGCCACAGTGACTGATAGCCGCATCGAGTCCATCGCCGCCACTGTGGCCTGCCATGAACTTTATCGACTGGACGGGTCATCGGGCCACGCGGCGTTTCAGCGTATTTGGTCTGACACGGGCGAGGGACCGGTTGGTGGGGCATCGCTGAGTGACGTGTCCCGTGTGGCGGCGGCA
>NZ_JBMYXC010000027.1:32574-43881 GCF_049608025.1 Mycobacterium sp.
CCCGTACTGGGTGCGAACATGGTTGTCGGGGGATCGTTTGCCACGGCATCTACCTACGCTGACACCACACCGGGCGAAGCCACCACAGACCAGGCGTACACCGGCACCCATGCGTGGGAGGTCACCTCGACCGGATCGTTCCAGTCGCTGCAGTTGACGCGGGATGCGACAGGATGGGCGCAGCGGGTTGAGACACAGCCTGGACGAACCTTCCGATGGGAAGCCCAGTTACGCAAGGCTGCAGGCAACAGCGGTGGCGGGAACCTGACGCTGGGGATCACAGCCACCGAAGAAGACGGCACAGACATCTCCTCGCCGGGACTGAAGGTTATCGACGCGACATCGGGCGTCAGCTCGGCGGCGTGGACAGAGGTCACTGGATACGGTACGACACCCGCCGATACCTGCTTTGTGAAACTTCAGTTCGCGCTTTCGGGGGCGGTCCCTGCCGATGACGTGTTCTACATCGACAGTGTGGTTCTGGAGGATGTCACCGAGACGTTCCGGTTGAATCGGACGAACTTCTCAGCAACAACGACCTCGACGGCGTCACTGACGATTGATTCCGACACTGTTCGCCGCCAGGACGTGACAGCACTCGCGACGAATATGACGATCAACGCGCCGACTGGTACGCCTGCATCGGGCCAGGAGTTGACGCTGATGATTGTCGATGACGGGACGCCGCGAACATTGACATGGAACTCTGCGTGGGTATCGAGAGTGGGGACGCTGCCGGCGGCGACTATCGCGAACAAGAACATTTACGTACAGGCGCAGTACACAGCATCTATATCCAAATGGGTTGTGCTGAATATGTCCTACGGTCCCAACGCTGTTGGGGTGAAGGTCAATGTGCCATCGACTACCTCGTCGGCGGGGGTTCTTGGCGAGTGGGCGGCTGACACGTCCTGGTACTACGTCTGCGTGGCATCAAACACCTGGCGGCGGGTGGCTGTCGGCACATGGTGACCGTTCTGACCATCGCTGCTTTGGGTGGCGCGGACATGCGCCGTTGGTGCGGCGGTTGGGCCACACGGCAGGGCGAAGTAGTCGCAGTACCAACGGCGGCGAACCTGTCGGTGAACGCGATACCTGACGCGGCGGCTGAACTGGACAACTCGATCTACAAAGCACTCGCCACCCCCGGCGAGGTGATCGTGTTCGCCCACAGCCAGGGCGCGCAAGTGGCGTCTGAGTGGCTTAGGCGGTACGCCGACGCTGACCGATCCAGGCTGCGGTTCGTGCTGACCGGCAACCCTGAACGTGCCTATTTCGGGTATGCGGCGCGTAAGCCGTCGTGGGTGTGGGGCGGCAACCTTCGCGGCCTCACCCCCGACAGCACCGGCTACCGCGTCCTCGACATCGGACGGGAATCGGACAGGTGGGCGAACAGTCCGGGTGGTCTCGCCGCACTGTGGGCATTCCTGCCACATGCGGGGCACCTCGACTACTCCAAGGTCAACCCCGACGAGATCGACCCGCGGCATGTCGCGAAAACAGTCGGGCTCACGCGATACGCGAACCTACCGTGAATCCGCGATTCTGGGCGTGGTTCGACGTTCACCGCGCGAAACTGTGGCAGATGGTGGCGGCGTCCCTGATCGTGGCCGGGGTGACGTTCGCCGTGCTGGTGATTGTGTTAGCGCCGTTCACGGGTGGGAGGTGATTGAATATGGGCCGCCGCGTGGTGTACGGCCACTCATTCTCCGAGAATGGGTGGCCGATGGTCGATACCGGCTCCTGCTCATGGGTGAAAGTTCCTGGCGCTGAGCATGTGTCGCTACAGATTCAGAACGGCCACCCGCTAACTATCCTGCGGGCATTCGCTGCTGATTATCACGCCTATGTCGAACCCTTGAGAGACGCAGACTCGGCATGCTGGACGGCCACGAACTCAGTGTCCACGTCGAATCACCTGTCGGGCACTGCCATGGATTTGAACTGGAATGGTGCGGACGGGAAAACATTCCGACTAGGCATCAGTGCCGAACAGGCGTTCCCCGGCAATCAACTCGGCAACCTCCGCGATCTGCTCGACTTCTACGAGGGTGTCGTGTTCAACGGCGGCGCCTGGAGCATTCGGGACTGGATGCACGCCCAACTCGGCGGCGGCACCTTCAATCATCCGAAAACGGTTGACTTCATTGCCCGCAAGATACGCGCTGACGGGTTCTCCACCTACCGGCGCGGCAACACCGCTCAGCCGGCGGCTGCCGGGGTGCTGGCCCGCGCCACCGGAGTGTCAGCCATGAAGGCGCCGCAGATTCTCGGGGGTGTGCGCTCCGGTCTGCGTGACTCGCAGTGCAGCAACCCGAACCGGATCGCGATGTGGTTGGCCCAGATCGGGCACGAATCAGCCGGGTTCAGTGCCACCGAGGAATACGCGAGCGGTGAAGCCTACGAAGGCCGTACCGACTTGGGGAACACGAAACCGGGTGACGGGAAGCGGTTCAAGGGCCGATCCTGGATGATGGTCACCGGGCGGCACAACTACACCCAACTCTCAGCGTGGGCGCACAGCCTGGGGTTGGTGCCGTCGCGGGAGTTCTTCGTTGAGCAGCCATCCCAACTCGCCACACCGGAGTACGCGGGGCTGGGACCGGCCTGGTACTGGGTGGTGGCACGCCCCGACATCAACACACTGTCCGATAAGCGCGACCTCATCACCGTCACCAAACGGATCAACGGCGGCACCAACGGGTTAGCGGATCGGCAGGCACGCTACGACCGGGCTTCGGCGCTCGGGGATCAACTGATGGCGCTCACTTCTGGCCCGACCGGGGAATTGGAGGAACTGCTGATGTCCACCGAACTGTCGGCGTCACGCTCGATCTACCGCACCAGCGACACCAAGACGATGACGCTGCGTGACGCCATCTTCGGTGCGGACGCCTGCGCCCACATGGGGTGGGTTGAGCAGGCCGCGCTCTCGGGTGACCCGTGGGCTATCGAACTGGTCGGGAAGTTGGCGACCGGCAACCTGCCGGCGTCGTCTGACCCGTGGGCGGTCAACCGTGCCAGACACATCATCACCGTCATCCGTAAGGCTATCGACGCGCAAGGAGCAGGACAGTGAAGTACACCGCCGCAGCTATCGCTAAATCCCTTGTCGCGTTCGGTGTCGGCACTATTGGTGCCGCCACCGCCGCCGCTGGCGGGCCGGACTTGTCGGGGCTCGATGTCGGGCAGTGGCTCGCCGCTATGGCTGCCGGGTTGACGGGCGCGGGGGCGGTGTTCGCCACGCCGAACAAGCCCACCGAGTCGGCTGCTGACATTGTGGTTTCGTCTATCCCGGTTGTGGTGGAGCAGGCCAAGCAGGCGCAGGACGATCTCGACAGGGTGCGTCAGGTCACTACTGACGTGTTGCGTGATGTGCCGGTGTTCGGTCCTGCTGCGCGGGAGATCGTTAACAGCCTGCCACGTTTCTGATGACACCCTGGAATCCTGATTCGTGGATGGATGTCGCCGCGTTGGTCATCTTGGCGTTGATCACCACGGGTGGGGCGACGTTGACGACTGTCATTGCCCGCCGTCACGGTAAGACGTTGGGCAGCATCGAGAATCAGGTGACCAACGCGCACGAGACGAATCTGCGCGATGACATCGACAAGCTCGGTCGCATGGTGACCGAAGGATTCGCAGAGACCCGCAAGGATATTCACGGTTTGCGCGAGGAGATGCGAACGGAGCGCATCGAGCGCATCGAGGGGGATCGGCGCGGCATGCGCCAACTAGGGCTGTTGGACGACGACGGCTAACCGCGATGACGTTGACCCCGGCCCAGGTAGTCGAGCGCGCCCTGCAGTTGGTGCTTGATGACGCCGGGGACGGCTGGACACTCTCCGCCTATGTCGTCGTGATGGGTTTGGAACGGGTCAACGACGACGGCAACATTGAGTCGATCCCGTGGAGTTTCACCGCACCCAACCAACCATGCTGGGCCACCGCCGGCCTGCTCGATGAGCTGGACAAAACCTACTCCCACCACGGGGAGGACTGATGCGTGCAGGGGATCGGGCGTGGCTGACACTCGGCGTCGCTATCGCTGCTTATGAGTGGCGGGCCGTGGACGGCGAGCTGCTCAGCGAAGCCGCCGACCGGTGGATCGCACGCCACCCTTGGCTGGTACGCCTCGCCGTGTTTATGGTCGCCTCGCACGTCGCGAATGTTTCGCCGCAGTGGTGCGACCCACTGCATTGGGCGTTCAGGTTGCGCCGTGCCTGACCGGCAGGACTCCCACGGCGACCCGGAAATTGAAGCTTGGGCTGCCGTGCTGGCTATCGTCACCGCGGCTGCCTTCGCTGCGCTGTTCGTCTACCTGGCAATTGGGTAGAATTGCGAGGTAGGCCTGGGGCACGGCGCCTATAAGAGTGGATTTGGCCCTAGCGCACGACGAAGCCCCACCGCCCCAACCTATAACAGCGCACCGTTCTGGTTATAGGTTCACGCGCAACCTGCAAGTTTCGTTACCCCTGCCCGCCATCTTCGGATGGCGGGCATTTTTTGCGTTGGGGCGAAGGTGTTGACCAGGCGGGTTTGAGTACCCCAGGTGTTACGATGTTGTCCATGTTGAGTTTTGGGCGACCCCACCCGCGATGGCGATATTCGCCGTCGCTGGGTCGCTAACTCACACCCCTTCCCGGCCTCGCCGAATATCGCTCCCCGACAACGGGATGTAGTGAAACGGCATCATGCTGGTTTTGGGTACCAGTGGTCCAGGTTCAATTCCTGGCATCCCGACTCAGCGAGAACCGATGGCCTGAGCGCGTGGGCGCGGCCCGGTCTCCAAAACCGACGTCTGCGGGTTCGACTCCCGCCAGGCCAGCCGCGCCGGTTGTTCCTGGGAGACATTGGTGACTGTAAATCACCCGCCACTGGCTACGGAGGTTCGATTCCTCCAACCGGCACACTGCCGTATTACAATCAAGGCGGCTGTCCGGTAGGGCATGCAGGCCCGCCCCACTGCATTGGGAATCCAGCAGCCAACAACCCAACGCTCAAGCTTCGGGTGACCGGGCCGCCAGCCGCGCAGGTTGGTTGATTGAGCGCACAGCCGCCCCCGTCTGAGCTTCGGGCTCACAACGGGGGCGGCGTCCTTTTTTAAAGCACGCAGGCGGTACTAGTCGGGGGCTTGAAATCGCGGGCACTCTTTTCAAGGTTGCCGCGCGAACCTTGAAATCTGCGACCAGTGGTGCTGATGGTGCGGTCTGCCGATAATCAATAAGTATGTCAAGCTAGGACCAGTGGCTATGCCGGATAGATAAGAGTGGTCAAGCTGCCGCTTCGGACACCCTCCGCACCGCCGCCGACGACACCTGGACGTACCGCTGCGTGGTCGCCACGCTGGAATGCCCGAGCGCGGTCTGCACTGCCAACAAGTCCTGCGTCGCTGCGAACGCCGCGCAACAGCGTGTGTCCGATCTTCGCGTGGACGGTGCCCGTCCACCACCATGAGTGTTGTCATAAAGCGTAGATTACGCGCTCAGCGATTAACCGCAAGGTCAAACGGTCAAAAATCGCACCCATTCAACGCTATGCAGTCGCTACCTGAGGCGTGTCGGGTTGCGTAGTAGTCGCTGACCGACTACAACAAACGTGTGCCGAATGTTACTGCTGCCGAACGTATCGCAGCCAACGTCAGAGCGGAGCTAGCGCGACAGCAGCGATCCGGCTCTAGCCTCTCTAAGTCACTGGATTGGTCGCAGGCCGCGATGGCCCGCCGACTGTCCGGGCGAATCCCTTTCAACGTGGACGAGCTAGACCGCATCGCCGCTGAACTCAACGTTTCGCTGTCCTACCTGATCCTCGGCGTCGAAGGCATCCCCGCATGACCGCTGCCCTCGTTCCGGTGGCCGTTCCCGGTACTGACCGGCAGATCATGGCGACGCTCATCGACGGCAAGTCGATGGTGTCGCTGCGCCACGCCTGTGACGCGATGGGCATCAACTACAGCGGCCAGTACGAGCGTCTCAACCGCACGTCATGGGCAACTGTTCGTGTCATAGGGACGGTTGCCGCAGACGGCAAGTCCCGCGAGATGGCGATGGTCGACCGCCGCACCTTCACAATGTGGCTCGCCACCATCGAAACCCGCCGGATCAAGTCCGCTGAGGCCCGCCCGATCATCGAAGCCTTCCAGTCTGAGGCGGCTGACGCGCTCGACGCCTACTTCCATGAAGGCGGCGCGATCAACCCGCGCGCGACCACGGACCAGCTCGACGCGATCAGCCGACAGGCTCAAGCCCAGGCGGCGGTCCTCAAGGCGCTCAAGGGCATCGTCGACCCGAAGCACCTAGAAGCGAAGGGCCGCCTGATCCTGGCCCGCGCGATGGGCGAGGCGCCCGAGCTTGATCCGGCGACGGCGCCTCTATATGTCTCGGACTACCTCGCGGCCAAGGGGTTGGACAAGACGCTCGTGACGGCGAAGGCGTCAGGATTCGGGAAGCGGCTCAAGGCCCGCTACATCGTTGAGCACGACCGTGAACCCCAGCGGTTCCGTCAGGAGCTGCCGAACGGCACGATCCGCGAGGTCTACGCCTACACCGAAAGTGACCGCGGACTGTTCGATTCCGTGTGGGCTCGGCACTACGCGAACGTGGTGGCCGATTCGGCGCTGACGCTGCTCAACGGCGGTGCCTCATGACCACTTGGTTGCGGGTTCCTGATGCTGCGGAGTACGCGACGGTTTCGGAGTGGACGATCCGGCAGGCCGTAACCAGGGGCGAGCTGCTTGCTTATCCGGTCGGTAAGCGCGGGTATCGGCTCACGGCTGACGATGTTGACGCCTGGATGAAGTCGCGCTCGTTCGAGCCGGGACAGTCCGCATGACCGCCCCCTACCCCGTCAACAGCACGGGCATAGCTCAGGCGGACGTTGAGTTGGACTGGGGGCCGGTTTTCGAAGCCGACCTCGCCGGGAAGCTCGCCGAGCGCGTGACCGCCGACGAACTCAACGTCCCGCTCTCCCGCCTCATCGTGGGCGCGGAGGCTGTCGCATGACCGCGCCAGGCACTTGGAGCACGCCCGCACCCGAGTCCCGCATCCGCGAGTCCCGCATCCGCGAGATCGTGCGCGAGGAACTCGCACGCCAGTCCGAGACGCCGCGCGGCGTGACGAACATCCCCGCCTACCTCTCACATGACGAGTTCGTGAAGCAGTGGCGGGCCTTCGATCAGGCAGGGTGTGCCCGGCCCGATCAGCAGGTGGTGTGCGACTGTCTCGCCGGTGTCGGCATTAGTCGAGGGCAGGCTGACGAACTCCACCGCCCCCGTCCGGGCATTGGCCATCGCCTGCGCGACGCCTACCGCCTGCTCATGGGCCACGTGGAACTTCACACCTGCGTAGTAGACGGTGTGCGTCGAGGCGCCGATCTCCATGATTCTTCTCCTTCGTGCGTAGTTGACGACGCAAGCGTAGGAGAGGTCGGCCCCGGGGCTGTCGAGGATGCTCCGGCCCCGGGGCACGCCGCCGATTTCGCGGCAACTGTTGCTGCGTATCGGGCGGTGTCGGAGTGGTTCGACGCTGATCCTGGCCGCGGCCTGAATGGGTGTACGCCCTCAATGGTGGCTGGTGTCGCGTTGGCCGCGTACCGCAAAGCGTTGACCGCGCACCGCGAGGCCGCGTCGTGACCGCGATCAGCAAGGCCGAGCTGGACCTCGACGCCATGTATGCGGCGTTCAAGGCCGCGGTGGGTGAGTACCGATGCCCGTGCGGGTCACGGTTCGAGTTCGGCACGTTCGACACGTTGGCTGATTACGCCGCGCTGAACCGTTGGCTGGGGCGGCATTACGACGACTGCCCCGACATGGACGACCGGGCCGAGTTGCGTGCCCGGGTCGATGAACTGCGGGCGCTGGCAAGGGCGCAGTCCGAAGAGATCCGGTCGCTGAACCTGCAATTGGATCAGGCGCGGTGGAAGAAGGCCGGATGGTGACCGCGATTCTCGCCGTCTACCTGCTCGGCGTGGTGGCTGGCGCGCTACTGGCGTGGTGGAGGTCACGATGACCCTTCGCCAATCCCTGCGCAGCCTCGGCTACCTGATCGCCGAGTTCATCCCGTGGCAGGCGGTGGACGTGGTACGTGGCCGCGATTACGACGCCGCTGTCCTCGCCGCTGCTGACGCGCTGGCCGACGAAGAGGCCGAGTACGAAGTTCTCGAACCCCCCGCTGAGGTTGAGCCGCCGCATCCCCCCGTGGCGGCTCCCTCGGCGGGGTCACTGTCCGACTGGCGACTGGCGCAGCACGCCCGCCGCTGGTGCGACCTGCCCACCCTGCAACCCGGGCCGCTACCTGTTCCCGACGACCACCCCGACAACACATAAAAGACGGTGCCGCCCCGCGCATTCGGGACGGCACCACGACACAGAAAGGAATGTTTTCCGATGTCAACCCAAGGATACGGCCCCAATCGCGACCGGGGTGCAGTCGCGGCAGAGATCACACGCAAACCGCTGCCGTGGTGGTGGCGCATCGACATGTGGCGCATGGAACGCAAGCTCGCCCAAATTGACCGGGGCATCGCACAGTTCGCGCGGATCATCCCATGAGCGAGAAACTGGTTCCCGTCCTGTGGCTGATGCTCGCATCCATCATCATCGGCACCTCCATAGGTTTCGCCGCCCGCGCTGACGCCGACATCTACTTCACGGTGTGCCCGTCAGGACGCGCAGGAGTCGCAACCCCAGACACCTCCTGCGCGTTCGCCGACAGCGTGCGCCAAGCCTGGTACTCCCAGCCAGGCCGCACGATCTTCGCCCACTCCCCGGTAACGGGACAGATGTACACGATGCAATGCGACTCGACCTACACCACAGTGTGGGTCGAAGCGAAACGGTGCTACGGGCTCAACAGTTCCGGTGCCCCTCTAGTCGTCTACGTCGACTGATGGGCGGCGTGGTTCTGGTGCTCCTCGTCTCCACCCTGACCGGCCTATCCGTCTACCTGCTATGGGAGGTGTCGTGAGCGAACCGCGCACTCTAGCTGAACATTTGGACGCCGCCACCAACGGGGCGCAGTTCAGCACTGTCCTTCAGGGGCTGTTCGGGGAACTGGAACGGCTCCGCGACCTAGAGCAGGTGGACGAAGCGTGAAACACGTCGTCATGTACTCCGGTGGCATCGGCTCCTGGTCGACAGCGAAACACGTTGTCGACGCATACGGCGCCGACAACACCATCCTGCTGTTCGCTGACGTGAAGGGCGACAACGACAATCCGCACCTTGGCGAAGACGAGGACACCTACCGTTTCATCCGCGAGTCATCCGACAAACTCGGCGCAGAACTGGTATGGCTCAAGGAAGGCCGCAGCATCTGGCAGGTATTCCACGACGACCACTTCCTTGGCAACTCACGGCTGGCGAACTGCTTTGCGCCAGAGACCCGTTTCATCACAGATTCAGGAATCAAGTCTTTCCGCGAAGTAGTGGGCCAGCCGGTTCGGGTTCTCACCGGCAGAGGATGGAGAGCGGCTGATGTTAAGTCGTTTGGGGAGCAACAGCTATGCGAGTTGCGACTGAAGAGGTATGGCGACACCAAAACGATCGAAGTCACCGCAGAACACTCATGGCCAGTGCGCGCACACGCAAGGGACGGCGGCAGGGTATGGAAGGAGACATCGGGGCTGCGACCCGGCGACCGCATTCTTAATGTCTACGGGAACCTCTGCGGCACAATGAAACCATCGCCAGTCGGAGTTGCTGCCGGATTCACGTACGGCGACGGGACATGCAGCAAGACGCCAGGAGTTCCGGCCCGCGCATTTCTCTGCGGTGAAAAGGATGCTGCACTGTTGCCCTACTTTGCCTCCTGTCGAACCATTGTCGATGGTCGCGGAGTCATTTACGTATTGGACCTTCCGCGTACCTGGAAGCTGGCCCCGGCATTGAACGAATCCACCTCATATTTGTACGGATGGTTGTCGGGTTATTTCGCCGCCGACGGTTCCATGTCGAAAAATGGATCAGCCATCCTGCACTCCGCATCGCGCGAGAGCCTCGAAGTCGTCAAAGATGTGTGTGCGCGTATCGGCATCGGAACCTCACCAATCCACACAGTGATGCGCAAGGGGTTCGGCGATACCGACACCCCGCTGCACAACCTCACATTTGTCCTAGCCACTTTGCGGGAGGACTTTTTCATCATCCCCGCTCACCGCGAACATTTCATCGCCGCACCCAAGTCTAAGAGGTCGGCTGAATGGGAGGTCGACTCCGTGTCGCCCGGTCGGCGAGGTGAGGTCATGTGTGCGGTTGTCCCTGGCGAACATGCTTTTGCGTTAGAGGACAACATCTACACCAGTAACTGCTCAAAGTTCCTGAAGCAACGCCCATGCCATGAGTGGCTGCACGCCAACACCGCACCGGACGCCGCCATCGTCTACGTCGGCATCGACTGGTCAGAGTCTCATCGGCTACCCGCCATTGAGCGGGCATACGAGCCGTGGGTGGCGCAAGCACCACTGTGCGACCCGCCATATATAGATAAGCGGCAAATGCTCGCCGACTGCCGCGAATGGGGCGTCGAGCCGCCGAGAATGTACGCGCTTCCCTATCCGCACGGCAACTGCGGCGGCTTTTGCGTCAGGGCGGGCCAGGCGCAGTTCCGGCTCCTACTTAACGAGAACCGCGAACGCTATCTCTACCACGAAGGGCAGGAGCAGAAGCTCCGCGACCATCTCGGTAAAGATGTCTCGATTCTACGGGACCGCGCGGGCGGCGCATCGACACCGTTGACCTTGCGAGAGTTTCGCCAGCGTCAAGAGTCCGATCCGTCACTGTTCGATGAACTCGACTGGGGCGGCTGCGGCTGCTTTGTCGAGGTGGGGCGCACGTGAGCATCCTTGGCCGGTTCAACTTCCCCGACCCAGACGGCTGGGCAGACCAGGCAATCTGCAAAACAGTCGACCCTCACATCTTCGACGCCGACGACGGGCTGCAACACAACGAAGCGAAACGCATCTGCATCGACTGCCCTGTGCGCGCCGAATGCCTCGCCCACGCGGTGGAGCACAACGAAACCGGCATCTGGGGCGGCACATCCACCTACGACCGGCACCTCCTGCGGCGCGGCGCCAACCCCATTCACGGAAGGAAACGGCGGTGACTTCAATATGTCCGCGCTGCGGCGCGACAGCACCCGTCAAAAGCGGCAGGTTCCGGCTGCACGGCACACCACACTGCCCGATGTCGGAGCTACCAGTACCAGTTGCCGGGCACGACGAACTCGACTACCGCCGCCGCGCCTACATCGTCGCCGAACTGGCCGGCATCCAACGGGATTACGACCCGGCCACGGTGTGGGATTACCT
>NZ_JBMYXC010000028.1:0-43393 GCF_049608025.1 Mycobacterium sp.
GATCACCACGCCAGCATAAGGGGATGGCGTCTGACGCTTTCCGGCAGCCGGGACAAACTGGCAGTTCACGACACGTGTTTGCGCTTTTTAGCTGTCCCGTGCCGGCCGCCTTCCCGGCGGTTCCGTACTTGCGTTTGCGTGCGCTGGCGAGTGTATAGTAAGCGTCACTCGACTTATGTCGGGTGTGGATCAGCCCGACCCCCCGGGGCTGATACACGACGACCTCCGCCTCCTCCCCCTTGGCGGGGGTCGTCCCTTTTGGTAGTGACTTTTATGGCGACGGCCCGCGAATTTTCACGGCTGCTCCCCGCAAGTTCCTTGGCGGCGACCCGCAAGTTCCTTGGCGGCGACCCGCGAATTTTCACGGCTGCGGCCCCCGAAGCGTTGGGTTGTGCGAACTCCAAGAAGTTGCCGAATCGCATTTCTTGGGGTCGTCCCAGTGCCTGATCTGTCCCCAACTCCGAGTTGATCCACAGATTCCAACCACGCACTTTCGGCAGGCCCGGCGACAGTCGACGCTTGGGTCATGACCAAGCCCGCAGATCCCCCGGGGATCCTGGCCGTGATCGACGGCAAGGCGCTCAAGACCGATATCGACCGCGTGGTGGCCGCCGCGGGCTTGCCGGTGGCGCGCACCAGTGACCCGTCCAGCCGCAGGGTTTGGACCAGTGCCGCGGCGATTCTTCTAGACGCCCGTGCCGCGCGGCGGTGCGCCGAGCGTGGAATGCCCCGGCGTGCGCGGGTATTCCTGGTCGGTAACGCCGAGCCCGGCCCAGCCGACTGGGAGGCCGCTGTTGCCGTTGGTGCGCAAGGAGTCATGACGTTGCCCGCAGGTGACAGCGATCTGATGGCGGCCCTTTCCGACGCCGCGGAGGCTTCGCCGGCATCGGGCAATCGCGGCGTACGCGGACCTGTCGTAGCTGTCCTTGCAGGTCGTGGTGGTGCCGGGGCTTCGGTGTTCGCCACCGCGCTGGCCCAAGAATCCGCCGAGTCGCTGCTCATCGACGGGGACCCCTGGGGCGGTGGACTCGATCTGGTTCTCGGTAGTGAAACAGAACCTGGCCTGCGCTGGCCCGATCTCTCCTCGGCCGGCGGCCGCCTGAGTTACGCGGCATTACGTGATGCCTTGCCGGGGCGGCACGGGGTCAGCCTGCTTTCGGGCGGGCGCGTACTGCCCGGCGATCCATCCGGCGGTGAGATCAGAAGCAGTGACAGCAGATGCAGCGAAATCAAGCCGGTGCCGCTGTCCGCGGTGATCGACGCGGGAAGCCGGGCGGGGGTGACGGTGGTCTGCGATGTGGCCCGGCAGCCGACCCCGGCCGCCGAGACCGCGCTCGCCGCTGCGGATCTCGTCGTGTTGATCACAACGGCTGACGTGCGCTCATGTGCGGCCTCGGCTGCTATCGCACTGTGGGCCTCGGCCGGCAACCCGAATACCGGGGTGCTGGTACGCGGTCCGTCTCCGGGCGGTCTCCGGCCCACCGACATCGCCCAGATCGTGGGTTTGCCGGTGCTGGCGTCGATGCGTCCCGAACCCGGTATCCGGCCTCGCCTCGAGCGCGGCGGGCTCAGGCTTGGGCGCCGTTCACCGTTGGCAGGTGCAGCCCGCAAAGTCCTCGCAGTCCTTTGCCAGAACCCGCACCTCGGACACCCCGCCGAGTCCAGGGCATGAGCGCATCGCTGGTCGATCGGGTGCGAGAGCGGCTCGCGGCCGACGGCGTACCGCTGCGGGCGAGCGTGGTGGCGGCAGCCATCCGTGCGGAATCCGGCGGCGTGCTCGGGGATACCGAGGTGTTGACCAGTCTTCGCGAAATGCAGACCGAACTGGTTGGGGTGGGAGTTCTGGAACCATTGCTGTGCGGTCCGGGTACTACCGATGTGCTGGTGACGGCCCCCGACGGCGTCTGGGTGGACGACGGCAACGGTTTGCGACGGAGTTCAGTTCGATTCGCGGACGAGGCTGCGGTGCGCCGGCTTGCCCAGCGGTTGGCGTTGAGCGCCGGACGCCGCCTCGACGAAGCCCAACCCTGGGTCGACGGGCATCTCAGCCATCTGGGCTCGGCCCACCCGGACGGCGTCCTTACCGTGCGATTTCACGCGGTGCTGCCTCCGGTTGCCGCGGCGGGCACGTGCCTGTCCTTGCGGGTACTGCGGCCGGCCACTCAGGATCTCGACGCGTTGGTGGAAACGGGCGCGATCGAGGCCGAGGCAGGCGAATTGGTGCGCGACGTCCTCGACGCGCGGTTGGCTTTCGTCGTCTCCGGCGGAACCGGAGCCGGCAAGACCACCCTGTTGGCGGCCATGCTCGGCGCCGTGAACGCAGACGAGCGCATCGTGTGTGTGGAGGATGCCGCCGAGTTGGCACCCCGGCACCCCCATCTGGTGAAGCTCATCGCCCGCTGCGCCAACGTCGAGGGCGTCGGCGAGGTGACCGTTCGCGACCTGGTCAAGCAGGCGCTGCGGATGCGGCCCGATCGGATCGTCATCGGTGAAGTCCGTGGAGCCGAGGTCATCGACCTGCTCGCGGCGCTGAACACCGGGCACGACGGTGGCGCGGGTACGGTGCACGCCAATAATCCGGCAGAGGTACCCGCCCGGTTCGAAGCGCTGGGGGCGCTTGGCGGACTCGATCGCGGCGCATTGCACAGTCAGCTGGCCGCCGCCATCCAGGTGGTACTACACGTGAGACGCGACAGCGCGGGAAGTCGCCATCTGAGCGAGGTGGGGCTGCTGCAACGTGGCGAGGACGGCCGAGTGTGTGTGCTGCCCTGCTGGAACCGGAACAGCGGTTTCGGGCGCGGCGCCGAGACTCTGGGCACCTTGGTGCGCGCACGAAGGCGACCGTGATTGGCGCGGCCCTGGCCTTGGCCGCGGCAGTGCTGCTCGTCCCGTCCTCCGCGCGGCAGCGTGCCCGGGCACTCATGATGCTGCGACGCCGACGCCAGCGGCTCACGGTGTTGCCTTTCGCGGTGACCGCTTGCGCAGCACTGTCGTTGCTGATGCCGTGGACTGCTCTTTCGGGGCTGGGCCTGCTGATCGCGACGTTTGTGGTGCGTCGCCGCCTCGGCCTTCGTCGGCGAGCCGCCATCGCGGAAGCATCCGCACTGCAGAGTGCTCTCGATGTTCTGGTCGGGGAGTTGAGGGTCGGCGCGCATCCCGTCGCCGCGATCGGCGTAGCCGCCCAGGAGTCGGACGGTTGCGTCGCCCACTCACTGCGTTCGGTCGCCTCGCGCGCCTTTCTGGGAGCCGATGTGGCTGCCGGATTGCGCGCCGAGGCGCAGCGGTCAACGTCGCCGGGCCACTGGGAGAGATTGGCGGTGTGTTGGCAACTCGCGCACACACATGGGTTGGCAATCGCGACCCTGATGCAGGCCGCGCAGCGAGACATCGTCGAGCGCCGACGCTTCCATCAGGGTGTGGAGGCAGGAATGGCCGGCGCTCGCGCGACCGCGGCGATCCTCGCCGGCCTGCCGCTGCTCGGTGTCCTGCTCGGTCAATCAATCGGTGCCGATCCATTGAGTTTCCTATTCTCACAAGGAGCGGGCGGCTGGTTTCTCGTCGTCGGCAGCGGTTTGACCTGTTGCGGCCTGCTCTGGTCCGATCGCATCACCGCGAAGGTATTGACATGACCTGGGCTGCAGTGCTTCTCGCGGCATCTGTGTTGGCAATACCCCGAGCATCGTTGACCCGGATGAGGGCAGATCTGCAGCCGGTTGGCGAACGTCGGCGACGCCCGGTCGTCGACGATGCGCTCTCGGCGGCGGCCACCCTGGACCTATTTGCCGCCTGTCTGCGCTCCGGAATGGCGGTGTCGAGGGCAGCGGCTGCAGTGGCTGAGTCCGCGCCCGCATCCATGGCTGCGCTGTTCCGGCGTGCGGCCGATCTCTTGGCGCTTGGGGCGGACCCGGCTACAGCTTGGGTGAGCCCTGTTCAACCGGCGGACAAAACCATTCAGGCGTTGATGAGGATGGCGCGCCGATCGGCGCGTTCGGGTGCCGGACTGGCGCAGGGGATCGAGGATCTCGCTCTTCAGCTTCGGGCCGAGGCAGTCGACGCTGCGAGGGTGAAGGCCGAGCGCGCCTCGGTGTTGATCGCGGGGCCGCTCGGGATGTGCTATCTGCCCGCGTTCCTGTGCTTGGGCGTTGTGCCGGTAATCGCTGGACTGGCCGGTGAGGTCCTGCGCTCGGGAGTGCTGTGATCAGAAATGAATGAGAGGATCCATGATGAGAGAACGTTTTCGGGACCTACGGACCCGCCTAGTCGTCGCGGCGGTAGCCGACGACGGCATGTCGACCGTCGAGTACGCGATCGGCACCATCGCTGCGGCCGCGTTCGGGGCCGTCCTCTACACCGTCGTCACCGGGGACTCGATCGTCGGTGCATTGACCAATATCATCAGCCGGGCGCTGAACACCAAGTCCTAGGTGGGGAATGCGGAATGGCCACCGCGGAAGCGGCTTTCGCGATCCTCGCATTGGTGGCAGTGCTGGCTGTCTGCCTGGCAGGCCTCACCGCAGTATCCATGCAGGTGCGCTGCGTGGACGCGGCTCGGGAGGCGGCCCGACTGGCCGCGCGGGGTGACGACCTGGGCGCCGACTGGGCGGCGCGCACCGTCGCACCCGGCGGCGCGGTGCTGCGCTTACGCCGCAACGGATCCTACGTGGTCGCCACGGTCACCTCGAGATCGCCTTTCCTACCGGGTGTTTCGATCGATGCAGAGGCTATCGCCGCGGCTGAACCCGCTGCTCGGTGATCGCGGCTCGGCCAGCCTGATTGCTGCCGCGATGATCGCGGCACTGGCCGTGGTGACCGTGGGCGGTGCACATGTTGGGGCGGCGGTCATCGCGCGACACCGGGCGCAGGCAGCCGCGGATCTTGCCGCCCTCGCCGGAGCGGCTTACCTGCCTGCCGGAGCCGACACCGCGTGTGCGCAGGCTGCTGTGCTGGCGCGTGCGATGGGCACGATTGCGCTCACTTGCGCGGCGGAGGGGTTGGACCTCGTCGTAACTGTGGAGGCCTCGCCCGCTGTCGGTCCAGCCTGGATGGGGGCAGCCCGGGCGGTGGCCAGGGCTGGTCCAATAGATGTGGCCAGGGTGGGCCCATAGATACCGCGAGCTAGTCCGTGCCGGTTTTTTTCGTGCCGATCTTCTTTGTGCCCGTCTTCTTCTTGGCGGCTTTTTTCGTGCCGGTCTTCTTCTTGGCGGCGTCCTTCTTGCGCGAGGGCGCCTTTCGCTCACTGCCGGTCGGCTCCTCGGGCCCATCGAGGCCGGCGACGGCGAGTTCTTCCTGCGTGGGTAACCGAAATGCAGCCGCTCCGGCGTAGACGCCTTCATTGAGTTCGACGCGGTCCACGGTCGCGTGAACCGGGGTCCATCCGCCATGGTGGGCGACCATCCTCAGCACACCCGAGGTACCCCCAGTGTCGAACTCCGCAGCCATTCTGGCCAGCGTGGCCTGATCGGCTGGGTGGGCCCGGTCTCCCACGATCCCCGCCCGCCAGTCGAAGAACGGCGCGGGGTCGTCGAGCCACTTCAGCAGAGCCCATTGCCTGGGGTCCACCAGCGCCCGGTGCACGCCCGGTTCTGCCGTGTCATCGAGGATGCGTTGACCGAGGAGGTCCTCCTGGATGCTGGGCCCCTCCTGCACGCTGCGCCAATTCATCGCCCGACAGATCAACCGGGCCTTGCCGTCATCCTGTTCCTCCGAAAGGGAACGGGTGACGAATCCGACCGTGATCCGCTCGCCCAGGTAGTCGGTGAAGTCCCAGGTATCGCAGATCGACTGCCCCGCTTCGGGGTTTATCACCATGCTGATGATCTCGGACTCGCTGGGATCGAGATCGCGCCGGGGAAGCGCCTCGGCGAACACCCGTCCCAACACGGGCGCCTGGTCTGGATCCCACCCACCGATGCGCAGCGACTCGGGGGTGTCGGTGACGGTTCTCGCTGTGAGATCCACGATCAACGATCCGACGAGCGGCCGCGGTGGCGGTTCCTCGTCGGGTGTCCCCACCCAGATCTGCACCCCATGGATTCGGTTGTCCGACATCTGGACAACCTCGGTGCGAATCACGCGGTCGTTCTTGGGCGTGATGCTCGTCAGGCCCGTGCCGGCGCGAACCGTCTCGCCGATGGCGGTCTGGATAGCCATCAGGTGTGGGTCTCGCCCCAAGAACGTGTCGACCGGTAGCAGATTCTTGGTGTGGGCGCCCTGCGCGACGACGGCAGGCTCGCTGCCCAGTGTTTCCACGAGCAGCCAGTCGTGGGTCATGGCGGTAAGCCTACCGAGGGGTTGGGAGTTCCTGCTGATCCCGTTGCCATGGAATCCGCCTTCTTGTGTTTCCGAGTAGCTCCGCGTGCCGCCGGACCGCCGCGCGGGAGTTGCAGCCACGGCGCTCACAAGGTAATTTGCCATCATCCTAGTAGTCAGGGTCCAGGACAGATCGTACGGCGCAGTTGGTCTTTCGGTCGGCGTGTTTTGTTTGCCGTGATTTTCGGCTACGGTTTCCTAGCTCTGGTATCCAGAGGCGATCGTCGAGGGGTCGACCGCCGGGTGGATTCATGGGATCGCAGCCGCGAGTAGGCTGGCCACCAGTCGCAACACCCGGACCGCACCTTCTTTGTCCAGGGGGTCGTTGCCGTTCCCACACTTGGGCGACTGCACGCAGGACGGACAACCCGTCGGGCAGTCGCAGGCCTCGATTGCCGCGGCGGTGGCCCGCCACCAGGTATCGATGGTGGCGAATCCGCTGGCGGCGAAGCCTGCGCCACCGGGATAGCCGTCGTAGACGAATATCGCCGGCTGCCCGTCGACCGGGCCTGCTGCGGTGGACACCCCACCGATGTCGCCGCGATCGCAGCCGGCGAGCAACGGCAGCAGACCGATCGCGGCGTGTTCGGCCGCGTGCAGCGATCCAGGAATTCGTAGCGGGCCGATACCGCTGTCGCGCAGCGCTTCCGACGTGATCGTGCACATCACGGCCATGGTCTCGAGGGTGCGCGTCGGCATATGGAGGTCGACGAAGTCGATCACCGCACCGTCGGTGCGGCGGCGCAGGTATCCGGTGACCGTGTTGCTGACCGACACGGGCACCAGCCCCACGGTGACCGGCCCATGGTCGCAACATTCGCCCGGCCCGATCACATCGATAGCGGTTAACTCGCGGGCGAATGTCGTGTATCCGGGATCCTCGGCGTGGACGAAGGCAATGCCGTCCTCGAAGTCGAGGGAATCGACTACGTAGCTGTCACCTTGGTGCAGATAAACCGCCCCGGGATGGACCGATGCGGGTGCCTGCCCCACCCCGGTACTGCCCACCATGCGGCCCGTACCGCCTTCCAGGATCGCGATCTGTCCGCCGCTGGAGCCGCGGATGTCCACCCCGGGGTGCGGATCGACTCCGGGGGCGGGGAAGTAGCCGTTCGGCCGCCGGCGCAGCAAACCATCGTCGACCAATGTGCTTGCCACCGCTTCGGCGTTCCAACTACGCACCTCGACTTCGGTCAACGGAAGCTCGGTTGCCGCGCAAAGCAGCTGTGGTCCAAGGACATACGGGTTGCGCGGGTCTATGACGACCCGCTCTATGGGTTTGTCGAGCAAAGCGGCGGGGTGGTGAACCAGATAGGTGTCCAGGGGATCGTCGCGGGCGATCAGCACCACAAGTGCTCCCTGCCCGCGTCTGCCGGCGCGTCCCGCCTGCTGCCAGAACGAGGCGACGGTGCCGGGGAAGCCGGCCAGAACCACGGCATCAAGACCCGCGATGTCCACCCCCGACTCCAGAGCGTTGGTCGTTGCCACGCCGCGAAGTTCACCGCTGGCCAACGCCCGTTCGAGTACGCGACGGTCCTCGGCGAGGTAGCCGGCACGGTAAGAGGCAACCTGTGTTGACAGGTGCGGTGCCGTCTCGGCCAAGCGGACCTTGGCGCCCAACGCGGTGAGTTCAGCGCCCCGGCGAGACCGCACGAAGGTGAGCATGTGTGCCCCCTCCTCGATCAGGTCGGCCATCACCCGGGCGGCCTCGGCGCCGGCCGTTCGTCGCACCGGGGCTCCGTTCTCCCCCGCGAGGCCGTCGATCAGGGCTGGCTCCCACAGCGCGACAGTGCGTGCCCCCTGGGGTGAGCCGTCGTCAGTCACCTCCACCACACTTTGACCTATCAACTGGGAGGCAGTGATCGCCGGCTGCGCGGTGGTCGCGCTGGCGAAGATGACGGTGGGCCCAGAAGTGTTGGGCCCAGAAGTGTTGGGCCCAGAAGTGTTGGGCCCGGAAGTGTTGGGCCCGGAAGTGTTGGGCCCGGAAGTGTTAGGCCCGGAGGAGCGGGCGCCGGTCGCCGAATATCGAGCGCACAGCCGCAGGAGGCGGCGCAGCACCATCGCGATGTTC
Source organism: Mycobacterium sp. (assembly GCF_049608025.1). GTDB lineage: Bacteria > Actinomycetota > Actinomycetes > Mycobacteriales > Mycobacteriaceae > Mycobacterium. The sequence continues at coordinate 8,381 of NZ_JBMYXC010000028.1, forward strand.
GACCCGAAAACACCTCGATAGTAATGGCATTCGTCCACCACAACGTACTCCAGATTGCGCAGGAAGACCGCCCATCGGGAATGGTTGCGCAGCATCGACAGATGAATCATGTCCGGATTGGAGAAGATCCACCGGGACCGTTCCCTGGCGAAGCGCCGCACCTCCGCAGAACTGTCACCGTCGTAGGGCGTCGGCGCGACGTCGGTGAGTCCGGGCATCCCGGAGATCAGTGAGACGGCCGATCGCAATTGGTCGTGCCCGAGCGCCTTGGTCGGCGCCAGGTACAGAGCCCGCGACCGCGGGTTGGCGTTCAGCGCTGTCACTATCGGCAGTTGGTAGGCGAGCGACTTTCCTGACGCGGCACCTGTGCTGAGTATTACGTGGCGTCCACCGTGAGCAAGCTCGGCCGCCGCCAGCTGATGCGACCACGGTGCCTCGATGCCGCGATCGCGGAAGCTTCTCACCACATCTGGGTCGGCCCACCGGGGCCAGGCCCGTTTTCTGGCCCGCCGCGGGGGCAGGTCTGCGACATGGCGCAGGGGTTTTTCGTCCGCTGCGGTGCCCTCGACCGCGCAAGCCAGCAGTCGGCGGCCGAAATCCGACACCGGATCTGTCACCTCGGCTCCTCCCGGATGTCGCGCGAATGCTGCCCACTGGCTGCCGAAAAAGCGCCCAGATGCCCTCGCAGGTAAATTGTTCACTACGTGATTTCTCCGAGACTGTCACCAGCGGCCCCGAACATGGTTGACTAACGGCGGTCGCAGCTTCTGTGTTCGTGTATTTGCACTCGCAGGATCGACGTTGCGGTCGCGGTTCCTGCGAGGGTGATGGTCGGGTCGACTCCGAGCACTCCAACCAGGTATGGCGGTCGGAACGGGCCCGGTACACCGGAAGTCGGTGGACCGCTCCCGGTAACGAGAAGGAAAGTACGAGAGATGCCCCAGGGAACTGTGAAGTGGTTCAACGCGGAGAAGGGCTTCGGCTTTATCGCCCCCGAGGACGGCTCTGCTGATGTGTTTGTCCACTACACGGAAATTCAGGGCAGCGGCTTCCGCACCCTGGAAGAGAACCAGAAGGTCGAGTTTGAGGTCGGCCAGAGCCCCAAGGGGCCGCAGGCTACCGGCGTTCGGGCCGTCTGAGGAACAGCGGGCCTAACCAGAGACCTCTTGCCCACCCTCGCGTCATCCATCACGGAATGCGCGGGGGTGGTCTGTTTCTGCGTGGTGTCCGGGACTGGGCCTTGTGGCCCGGCAACCTCTGTGCGGTCAGGCTGCCTTAATGTCACTGGTGTGAGCCAGCTGTCCTTCTTCTCGGCTGAGTCGGTGCCACCGGCTATAGCCGACCTGACAGGAATCCTGGCTGCGCCCGGACAGGCGTCCGTCGTTCTCAGCGCACAGGTGCCGGTTGCGCGGTTGTCGGTCGTGGTGGACCGGTTGTGGCGCGCCGAGGCGCTGGCCGAGATGATCACCGAGGCCGGCTTGCAGGCCGAGATCGCGCGGACCGATGAGGACACGCCGCTGGTTCGTACCGCGCTGGATGCTCGCCTGGTCCAGATCGCCGGGGATTGGACGAGGGGAGCGGTCAAGACCGTGCCGCCGCAGTGGCTGCCCGGGCCCCGGGAACTGCGGGCGTGGACGCTGGCATCCGGAACGCCCGATTCCGGCCGTTTTTTGCTCGGATTGGACCCGCATGCGCCCGACACGCACTCTCCGCTGGCCTCGGCGATGATGAGAGTCGGCATAGCGCCGACACTCATCGGCACCCGCGGGACGCATCCGGCGCTGCGGATCAGTGGCCGACGGCGTCTATCGCGCCTGGTGGAGAATGTGGGGGAGCCCCCCGACCGCGCTGAAGCGGTGACAAATTGGCCGCGGATATAGATGCTTGGCGGACAACCGTCGCGCGGGGGCCAGTTTGCGTCGGCAGGCCGGGGGTGCGAAATTGTCAGTTGCCGGAGCGGCTTGCAGGAATGGTGCGGGCCGACCAGGCAGTAGAAGAAGTGGAGCTAGGCGAAGGTGGCTGACGACAACCGCGGCAGCGGGAGCAACGTCCGGCGACTCGTGATTGTCGAGTCGCCTACCAAAGCGCGCAAAATCGCGGGTTATCTGGGATCCGGCTACATCGTCGAATCGTCCCGGGGACACATCCGGGACCTTCCCAGGGCTGCCGCAGATGTCCCCGCCAAGTACAAATCGGAGCCGTGGGCGCGCCTCGGGGTCAATGTCGATGCCGACTTCGAACCGCTCTACATCATCAGCCCGGAGAAGAAGAGCACCGTCGCCGAGCTGAAAGACTTGCTCAAGAGCGTCGATGAACTGTATCTGGCCACGGACGGCGACCGTGAGGGCGAAGCGATCGCCTGGCATCTCCTCGAGACGCTGAAACCGCGCGTCCCGGTCAAGAGAATGGTGTTCCACGAAATCACCGAGCCGGCGATCCGGGCGGCAGCCGAGGATCCGCGCGACCTGGACAACGACCTGGTCGATGCCCAGGAGACCCGGCGCATCCTCGACCGACTCTACGGCTACGAGGTCAGCCCGGTGCTGTGGAAGAAGGTGGCGCCCAAGCTGTCGGCCGGCCGGGTCCAGTCCGTCGCGACCCGGATCATCGTCCAGCGGGAACGTGAACGGATGGCGTTCCGCAGCGCGGGTTACTGGGATGTCACCGCTGAACTCGACGCCAGTGTGTCCGATGCAGCCGCGTCCCCGCCCAGGTTCACCGCCAAGCTCAACACCGTCGATGGTCGAAGGGTGGCCACCGGCCGTGATTTCGACTCGTTGGGTGCGGTCAAGAAGCCCGCTGAGGTGCTGGTCCTCGATGAGGCGGCGGCGGGCGAGTTGGCTACGGGGTTGCGCGGCGCGCAGTTGCACGTGTCCTCTGTCGAGCAGAAGCCCTATACGCGCCGTCCCTACCCGCCGTTCATGACCTCGACGCTGCAGCAGGAGGCCGGCCGTAAGCTGCGGTTCTCCTCGGAGCGCACCATGAGCATCGCACAGCGTCTCTATGAGAACGGCTACATCACCTATATGCGAACCGACTCCACGACACTGTCGCAGTCGGCGATTTCGGCCGCCCGCAATCAGGCTCGCCAGCTTTACGGCGAGGAGTACCTGCACCCGTCGCCACGGCAATACACACGCAAGGTCAAGAACGCCCAGGAAGCCCACGAGGCGATCCGCCCTTCAGGTGATGTGTTCCAGACCCCGGGTCAGTTGCACTCGGCACTCGACAGCGACGAATTCCGGCTCTACGAGCTGATCTGGCAGCGCACGGTCGCTTCACAGATGGCCGATGCCCGTGGCACGACGCTGTCGCTGCGCATCGCCGGCAGCTCCCGGCTCGGCGACGCGGCCTCGAGGGACGTGGTGTTCAATGCCAGCGGCCGCACTATCACCTTCTCCGGCTTCCTCAAGGCCTATGTGGAGAGCCTGGACGAACAGGCCGGCGGTGAGGCTGACGACGCCGAGAGCCGGTTACCGAGCCTGACCCAGGGGCAGCGGGTTGACGCAACACGGTTGACGGCTGACGGGCACACCACCAGCCCGCCGGCCCGCTTCACCGAAGCTTCGCTGATCAAGACGCTGGAAGACTTCGGCATCGGCCGGCCGTCGACCTACTCGTCGATCATCAAGACCATTCAAGACCGAGGCTACGTGCACAAGAAGGGCAGCGCGCTGGTCCCGTCATGGGTGGCGTTCGCGGTCATCGGGCTGCTCGAGCAGCACTTCGCCCGATTGGTCGACTATGACTTCACCGCGGCGATGGAAGACGAACTCGATCAGATCGCCTCGGGCAACGAGCGAAGGTCCAACTGGCTCAACAACTTCTACTTCGGTGGTGATCACGGGGTCGATGGTTCGATCGCCCGCGAAGGTGGCCTCAAGAAGCTCGTCGGCGGCAACCTGGAGGAGATCGATGCCCGTCTGGTCAATTCGATCAAGCTCTTTGACGATGACCAGGGCCGCGTGGTCAACGTCCGCGTCGGCCGAAACGGTCCGTATCTCGAGCGAATGGTGGCTCAAGACCCAGCCAAGCCGGGGGAGCTCACCCCGCAGCGAGCCAACCTGAGCGACAATTTGACACCGGACGAGCTGACGCTGGAGCTCGCCGAAAAAGCTTTCGCCACACCGCAAGAGGGCCGCAAGCTGGGTATCGACCCGGCGTCGGGGCACGAGATCGTGGCCAAAGATGGGCGGTACGGGCCCTACGTCACCGAGGTGTTGCCCGCGCCGCCCGACGGTGACGACGGCTCAGCTGGAACTCCTGCGAAGAAGGGCAAGAAACCGACGGGTCCCAAGCCGCGCACCGGATCGCTCCTGCGCACAATGGATCTCGAAACGGTGACCCTCGAGGATGCGCTGAAGCTCCTCTCGCTACCGCGGGTGGTTGGGGTCGACCCCGCGAACAATGAGGAGGTCACCGCGCAGAACGGGCGTTACGGCCCATACCTTAAGCGCGGCACCGACTCTCGCTCGCTGGCCACCGAAGATCAAATGTTCACCATCACGTTGGACGAAGCTCTGAAGATCTACGCTGAGCCCAAGCGCCGCGGTAGGCAAGGGGCGGCGACCCCGCCTCTGCGTGAGTTGGGTGAAGATCCGAACAGCGGCAAGCCGATGGTCATCAAGGACGGACGGTTCGGTCCCTACGTCACCGACGGCGAGACCAACGCCAGCCTGCGAAAGGGTGACGACGTGCTGTCCATCACCGATGAGCGGGCCTCGGAGCTGTTGGCCGACCGACGGGCCCGGGGACCCGCCAAGAAAGCTCCGAAGAAGGCTGCCAAGAAAGCCGCCAAGAAAGCCGTCGCCAAGAAGACGGCCAAGAAGACCGTCGCCAAGAAGACCGCCAAGAAAGCTGTAGCCAAAAAGTCTCCGGCGAAGAAAGCGGCCAAGGGAAGCTAGCGGGTCAGGTCGACTTCCTCGGCCGTGACCAGTTTGATCGGGCGAGCCAGCTGTGTCGGCTCGGTGCGCCCGCGCAGTTCGACGGTCTCGGCGACATCCCAGGCCAGTGCTTCCGAATCCAGGGCATCGCGGACGGCGATGGCGGAGGCCAGGACGTGTCCCTTTTCCATCTTCGCCAGCTCGGTCAGCCGGGCGGCCTCGTTCACCGGGTCACCGATCACCGTGTACTCGAACCGGGCCTGGGCGCCGATGTGACCGGCGATCGCCCTGCCGGCGGAGACGCCAATGCCGAATTCGGTCTCTCCGAGCACATTGATGAGCTCGTCATGCAGCTCCCGGGATGCAGCCAGCGCCGCTCCGGAGGCGTTGGGGTGCTCGATCGGTGCGCCGAAAATGGCCAGTGCAGCGTCACCCTGGAATTTGTTGACCAGCCCGCCATGCCGGTGAACCACGTCGACGACTACCCGGAAGAAGTCATTGAGCAGGCTGACGACTTCGGCGGCCGGGCGTGTTGCTGCCAGGTGGGTCGAGCCGACCAGGTCGACGAACAAGACGGCGACCTCGCGCTCCTGTCCGCCGAGTTGGGTGCCACGTTCCAGCGCCCGGCGAGCGACATCCTCCCCGACGTAGCGGCCGAACAGGTCACGCAATCGCTGCCGTTCAGCGAGGTCGCGCACCATGTCGTTGAATCCGGCCTGTAGTAGCCCCAGCTCACTGGCATCGTAGATCTGCATGTGGGCGTTGTAGTTGCCGCGCTGCACCTCGCTGAGCGCCCAGCGCAGCTGGCGCAGTGGGTCCGCGATGGACATCGCGACCAACACTGTGCTCGAAAGCCCGATCACCAGCGCGACGATGGCCAGCAGCAGGATGGTCGTGGTGAGTCGGTCGGGGCGGGCGGTGAGGATCCCGAATTTGCTGCCCACCAGCGCAAGCACAATCGCCATTACCGGCACGCCGGTGGAGAGCAACCAGGTAAGCACCTGGCGCAGGACGACGCCTGCAGCGTGAAAGTTCTCCGGCACGCCGCCGCGCAGGGCCGCGACGGCGACCGGCCGAAGGATCCGCTCAGACTGCAGATAGCCGATGATGGCGGTGGCGGTGGCGCCCAATGCGGCGGCGACGGCAACCACAGGTGCGGACTTACTGGCCACCGGCCAGCTGGCGATGATGAACACCACCGATCCCAGCAGCCAGTTGGTAGCGCTGATCAGCGAGCGATAGAACGGCATCTTGAGCGCCCGCATCCGGGCCTTTTCGGTTTCCGCCGGGTCACGATCGCCGAGCAGTAGGTCGCGTCGCTGCCAGCGCATGACTGGGATGAGCATGCGCAGCGACAAGTAGGACGCAAAGGTGAACGACACGAACAGGTAGCCCAGGAATATGGCCAGGTTGGCGGCCGGCAGATCCTGCAGCTGGAGGCGGTCCTCGGGAGGTAGACCCAAGCGCAGGAAGCCCAGAACCCACAGGGCGCCGATGATGTCGGCCTGCAGCATGCCCAGCGTGAACACCGGCCACGGGGTGCGCACGATCCAGCGGACGAGTGCGCTGATTCGCCCGCTCTCGGTCGCTTCGTCAGCCATTGGATTACCGTATCGGGCTCGGCTGAGGGTGACGGGGCGTCTGGAGCGGACGTGTCGGTTCGCGGCACTACTGTTATTGGCGATGGCAGCTGTTTTTTCGCGTCTGGTGGGCCAGCACGCTGTGGAATCCGAGTTGATCGCGGCGGCGAGAGCCGCCCGCGGTGATTCGGCTCACTCTGAGGGGCCCGGTGAGACGATGGCCGCAATCGGCCTGATGACCCACGCCTGGCTGATCACCGGGCCACCGGGTTCGGGTCGGTCGGTGGCCGCTTTGTGTTTCGCCGCCGCCTTGCAGTGCACCTCGGAGGGCGCGCCGGGCTGCGGGGAGTGCCGGGCCTGCACCACCACGATGGCGGGCACCCACGCCGACGTTCGGCGGACCATTCCGGAGGGACTGTCCATCGGCGTCGCAGAGATGCGGGCCATCGTGCAGATCGCGTCGCGGCGGCCCGGTACCGGCCGCTGGCAGATCGTGGTAATCGAGGACGCCGACCGCCTCACCGAGGGCGCGGCCAACGCACTGCTGAAAGTAGTGGAGGAGCCGCCGCCCTCCACGGTGTTCCTGTTGTGTGCACCCTCGGTTGATCCGGAGGACATCGCCATCACGCTGAGGTCGCGTTGCCGGCACGTCGCCCTGGTAACCCCGCCGGTGGACGCCATTGCCGGGGTGCTGATGGGGTCCGACGGACTGTCGGAAAAGGACGCGGCCTGGGCAGCCTCGGTCAGCGGTGGGCATGTTGGGCGGGCCCGACGGCTGGCGACCGATGAGCAGGCGCGGCAGAGACGTCTACGCGCGCTGGGTCTCGCTCGGGACGCCGCGACGCCATCGCGGGCCTATGCAGCCGCCGAAGAGTTGGTGGCTACCGCAGAGACGGAAGCCAAGGCTCTGACCGGGGGCCGCAACGAGGCTGAGGCGGAGGAGTTGCGTACCGCGCTGGGCGCGGGCGGCACGGGTAAAGGCACCGCGGGGTCGGTGCGTCGTGGCGCCGGTGCGATCAAGGACCTCGAGCGGCGCCAGAAATCACGTCAGACCCGTGCGTCGCGGGACGCGCTCGACCGGGCGCTGATCGACCTCGCAACGTACTTCCGTGATGCTCTGTTCATCGCGTCGGGCGCGGGTCAGGTGACGCCCAACCATCCCGATATGGCTGAGAAGGTGGCGGCGATGGCGGCCCACGTGCCGCCGGAAAAGCTGTTGCGGTGCATCGAGGCGGTACTGGACTGCCGCGCGGCCCTGGCGGTCAACGTCAAACCCAAATTCGCAGTGGACGCCATGGTCGGCACTGTCGGGCAGGCGCTGCGCGGCTGACATCCGTCGGGCTGGAGAAGGTGCTGGTTTCACGCACGTGGTGCAGGGGATCAACTTGGGTCGCCGGAGGCCGCTGTCGTAGACTCAGGCCGCCCGACGGTGTCGATCGCTATTTGCGTCAGCGTTCATCGCCCTGGCAAGCCGCCTTAGCTCAGTCGGCAGAGCGATTCACTCGTAATGAATAGGTCGGGGGTTCGACTCCCCCAGGCGGCTCTGGTTGGAATCTCAGGACATGGGAATAGCCCGAACCCTCGCTCAGGGGTTGGGCTATTTCGGTGGGCGGCTGGGATATTTCCCTGGCGGCTGATGGTCGGGCCGCCGGCTCGCCCTCATCTCGACCACGTACCGACCGGCGCCGGCCTGCCGAAGAGATATCCCTGCGCGCGATCCACTCCCATCTCGGCAAGCCGTTCCAGTACCTCCTGCGACTCGACGCCTTCGGCGATGGTGGTCAGTCCGTAGGCCCGCGCCACGACGACAATCGTGTTGACGATGCGTTCGTCGTCGCGATCCTCCAGCATGCCCCGGACGAAGGTCAGGTCGATTTTCAATTCGCACAGATCAAGATGCCGCAGTTCGGTGAAGGAGCCGTATCCGGTACCGAAGTCATCTAGAGCTACCCGGCAACCCAGACCCCTCATGGACATGGAAAACGACTTGGCGACCGCAGGCGAAGCGAGGGCGGTGTTCTCGGTGATCTCGAAAGTGATCCTGTCCGTGACGTCTGGGCCAGCCGAGGCGAGCGCCTCGATGATCTTTTGGATGGCCTTTGCGTCGCAGATTGTTTGGCCGGTGATGTTCACGCTCACCTGCCTGCCGGCACGGGCCAATTCGATTGCGCGGCCGACCATGTATTGATCGATCACCGGCATCAATCCATGCTGTTCGCATTGGGGAAGAAATTCGCTCGGCGGCAGGATCTCTTCTGCACCTGAGGTACGTAGCCGTACCAGCAGCTCCTCTTCGACGGTCGCTTTGGTCGCAACATCGACAATCGGTTGCGAATAGACCAGGAGCCTTTCCTCGCTGATGGCCGTGGCGACAAGATCTTGCCACTTGGCTCGTTCGGCGGCCTCCTGCTGGTTCTTCCTGCTGTCAGTAATGTCAGTTCGTATCGTGACCAGCTCTGTGATTGCGCCCGCGGCGTTGCGCAACGGGAATCGGTGGGTCATGAACAAGGTGTGGTCTGGCCCCAGCTGGATGGACTCTTCCTCGATGGAAGGATCGCCAACCAGAAGTCCAGGAGCAGCGAGCCTAGAGCGTTGAAGGACGTCGGGCGGCAGGATTTCGTCCTCGGTCCGGCCGATCACTTCCTCAGCAGATTCGTATCCGAACAATTGGCAGAACGCGGTGTTGACCAGGGTGTAGCGGTGCCGTGAATCTCGGACCGAGACTGCCGACGGCGTCTTTCCCACCACCGATTCGAAACGCTTTTTTTCGACCTTTTGTATATTCCTCGCTTCGATCAGGCTGTCGCGCATGGCTGCCACGGCCGTCGAGATCACCTGAACCTCGTGGGGACCAGCACCGCCGATGGGGCTGTCATAGACGCCGTCCGCCACGGCGCGTATGTCGCTCACCAGCCGGGCAACCGGCCGGTTGACCATCCGAACCATCATCGTGACGATGCCGGCGATGACGACCACCAAGGCAGCTGCCGCACTGTACTGAACGAGGTTTGCCGTCCGCTGCACTGACCGAAGCTGCTGAAGCCCTTCGGCTATCAGGGTCTCGATCCGCGTGCTGAGAGCGCCAGCCCGTTCGCGGAGCTTGTCGAACAACTCCTTGCCGTCGAGAACTAGCGGGCTGAGCTGTTCCTGGGTTATCGACGCGGCGCGCTGCGCGGCGATTTGAGGCTCGGCCGCCTGCTCCCGCCAGGTGGCGGCCGCTGCGACGACATCCTCGAACAACGTGAGGAGTTGGCCTCCATCCGGCGCGCGGGAAAGCTCGGTACGAAGCTCGTCGACCAGCCGATTGGCCTCGGCGGTGCCGGAGTTGTAGGGCGCGAGGGTAACCGGGTCGCCGGTGAGCAGAAACCCTCGCTGGCCGGTCTCCTGGTTGAGATATGCGCGGGCCAACTGCGAACTCTTGACCCGGACCGGTAGGAGACGGTTTTCGAGATCGGAGACAATGCGCCCGACAGAGGCCTGAGACAGCATCGAAGTCGATATCGTGACCGCGAAAACCAGAATGATCGCACCAGCTAGAACGGCAACCAGTTGGTTAAGGGAAAGGCGCAATGCCATTCAGCCGCCCCTCACCGATGAACAGAGACCGTCGGGTATCACCGTACCCATCGCCGGCAACCGCACGAAGGAATTCTCGATCGTGGTAGCCGAGCCCGTTGAGCAGGATTAACTCTCGCCAGTCACGCGAGGCACCATGGAATCCGAAAGTTTGTGTGCGCCGGAAATAATCGCAGGCCCTCACACTTGCCTACCGCGGAGCCGCGTACCCGACCGGACCGGAGGCGACACACACCGAAAGCGCCGCCGTTTCTGCCCGCACGGTGATCGCATTGCCGGCGCCCGGCAATCGCACGTAGACCCGGTTGAGACCAGGCCGAACCGGAACCTTGACCCGGTCGCCTTCGGTCAGGGACAGGGTCATCGAGCCGTCGCTGTTGGCCAGATAGTTGAACTCGACGGTCCAGTCAGCGGGAAGTAACGGTCCGTCCAACGGCATACGCACCGGGATATCGGGCTGCACCAGGTATCCGCACTGTGGAGCGGGTCCGGGCAGGATGAAGCGCACCCAGGTCACTTTCGCGTCCGCCAGGTTTCCCGAGGCGTCCAGCATGCGTAGTTCACCTGTAGCAGAGGAGAATTCCGGGCGATCTTCGAGGAGACCGAACATATGGCTGGCGAGATTCTCCGGCCATGCCACTCGCTGTAGCACCAGCGGATCAACCTCCTGATCCAACATCGGCGCGTCCGACGAGGCATGCGCCGTTGCCAGAGCGGCCCGTGCGTTGTGCAGGTATGGCTGTGCGGGGTTGTCGCGCCAACTGGTCAGGAAGGTCGCCGTCGAGTACAGACAGCTCGCCACGAACGCCACCGTCAGGCAGGCGACCGTGGCCGACCTCCTCGCCGACGAGTCCAGCCAACCCGAGCGTGCCCGGTTGGGTGCGCACAGGCCGACCGCCGCCAGCAGCGTCAGCACGACAACGAGATCGGGCAGGTAGCGCAATGTCTGGGCCAATTCCAGCGCGGTGAACTGCGATGATCGCATGAGGTAGATCGGTACCTGGCAGGCCACTGCGTACCCCAGTGCGGCCAGCCACACACCGCCGATGCGCTGCTTACGAACCATCGTCAGCGCGATGACCGCCGCCAGCACGGCCCAGCCGAGGACCATCACCGCTGCCGGCGGCGTCGCCCACGGAGAGGCCGGAGCCCAGCGTTGCCAATTCCACGGCCCACCAACCAGACCCGGCACGATCCCGTGAGTGAAGGAGCGCCACAACAGATCCCTCGTCATCGACAGGTCGAAGCTCCAACGCTGCTGGTCCACGACGATCAGATACACCCCGACCCAGGCGACGGTAAGCGCCAGACACGCCGTCCACAGACGCGCTGCCGCACGCCAGACCGTTCCGACCGAACCGGTACCGGTCACGTGACAATGAAGCGCGGCGACGGTGAACGCGACGAACGGAATGATCGCGGATTTCTCGAAGAACAACAGCCCGCCGAGGTACGCCAGTGCGCCGGTGAACACATAGCGGCGGTTGCCGGTGCGCACCAGTAGAATCGCGTCGGCGCACACCCATGCCATCGCGGCCAGCATCGGCAGCGAATTCAATGCCGCCGCCCACCACGCGAACCCCGGGACAGCCAGCGGTGTGAACAGGGCGAATGTCAAGGGCACCAATAGCACCGGGCGCCAGCCCAGGATCACATGCAGCGCCCGCAGCAGCGCCAGCGAAGCCAGCAACGAGAGCACTACGAGGCTGATGGCCGGACCCGCCCAGTTCAGCGGTGCAAGTCGGGTGATGGTGCCGGCCAACAGAAATGCGCCGGGCATCACATGGCCGTCGTGGTCGTCGAAAAGGTATGCCGGTGACAGCAGGCTCTGGGTCCCGGCCCGGCCGACGAGGATCAAGTCGTCCCAGTAATAGTAGCCTCCGAACGCCAGGACTGCTCGGATGCCCAATTGGACAGCGATCAGCGACAGAGCTGTGCGGGCGACCCAGGTTTTCACGAGCGCGGGTAGGCGTCTCCGGCGCGCTGGCGGGCGGCCCACGCCGAGGCCACCATGTCGTGAAGTGAATGTCGCATGGCCCAGCCCAGATCCCGGGCGGCGAGATCGCCTGCCGCCACAATGCGCGCCGGGTCGCCCGGCCGCCGGGGCATGATCTCGGGTTCGAAATCAATACCGGTGACCTCACGGATTGCCGTCATGATCGCCCGTACGGATGTGCCGTCACCGCTGCCGAGGTTGTATACCGACTCCACCGGCAGACCCTCATCGAGTCTGCGGGCCGCAGCGACGTGTGCCAGCGCCAAGTCCGAGACATGGATGTAATCGCGCACGCAGCTGCCGTCCGGCGTCGGGTAGTCATCGCCGTTGATGGTCGGTGTGGCTCCGCGATAGAGCATGTCGAACACCCTCGGAAACAGATTGTGCGGGCTGGTGTCGAACAACTGATCTGAGCCCGAGCCGACCACATTGAAATAGCGCAGGCTGGTATGCCGAAGTCCATGGGCAACCTCGGCATCGCGCAGCAGCCACTCACCGATCAGTTTTGTTTCCCCATAAGGTGATTGGGGTTCGGTGGGGGTGGTTTCATCCACGATCTCGACATTTGGTGTGCCGAATGTGGCAGCGCTGGAGGAGAACACGATCCTGTCCACACCCACGAGCTGCATCGCTTGTAACAGGTTGACGGTGGATGTCACGTTCTGCTCGTAGGTGTGCAGGGGGCGCTTGACGGACTCACCCGCGTACTTGTATCCCGCGATGTGGATGACGCCGTGCAACTCGAAGCGCCGCAGGGTGTCCTCGATCAACGCCCTGTCGAGCAGGGTTCCTCGGATGAAGGTTGCGGATTCGGGAACGAAGTGCTCGAATCCGCTGGACAGGTCGTCGATCACCACTACCGGAACGTCGGCATCTAGCAGGGCGCGGGCCACATGCGACCCGATGTACCCAGCTCCGCCGGTCACCAGCCAGCCCATCTCGTCTCCTTTGCGCTTCAATGCAGCGTATTCCGTCGGTGTTGCAGGCTAGCCCGCAGCGCGGGCCAGCGCGCTCAGGTGCATTGCTATGCCCAGCAGCGGCCCGCAGAGCAGGGCGACCACCGTGCGGGCCTCGAGGTCGAGGGGCAGCAGCAACAGCAGTCCCGAAGCAACCGTGGCGCACAACCATCCCGCCGAATAGGCTCGGTGCAGCGCAGCGGCGACTGTCGCCGCGCCGGTCAGCGTCAGCAATGCGATCGCGGCGGCGGCAGCGGTGAGCCACGCCAGCAGCGCACCATCGGCGAGGTATTCGGGGCCGAAGGCTTCCCGCAGCAACCAAGGCCCGAACGCTCCGGCAAGAGCGACCCCGACCACGCCGAGCCCACCGATCAGCGCGGCGGGCACCACAAGTGCCCGCATCCGGTGCCTGCGCTGGTCGACGAAATGCGCAATCAGATTGCCCTGCATGGCGGTCAGCGGCACCAGCAGGGGCGCACGGGTCAACGTGACAGCGAGGATAACCACCCCGCCCGCTGCGCCGAGTTCGCCACCCGACGTGACTTTCAGCAGTACGGGAAATCCCATCACCAGGACCGCGCTTGCGCCTGCCGCGGTAATCGAGTGCGCGGCGCCGCGTAGGAACGTCGTCGTCGGACCCGAGGCGAGCAGCCGCGCGGCCGATCTCGTGGTGGGCGAGACCAGGAGCAGGAACAGCCACGCGATCGAACCGGCGACAGTGGCCCACAGGTATCCGCCGAGCCCCCAGCCCACCGCGAAAGTGGCGGCCGCCAACGTGACCCGAAGCACCGCGTCAGCGACCATCAGGGTCCCGTACTGGGACCACCGGTCGACCCCCGCGAGAGCGCCGAGCAGCGTGGTGTGCAGACAGAACCCGGCCAGGCCGACGCACAACAGCGCGACGCTGAGCAGGCGGTCCTCGGTGAAAACCTGCTCGGACCACAGCGGCGAGGTGGCGGCGATCACCACCGCGGCGGTCAGGCCGACCCCGGTGGCGACTCGCATCGGGTGAGTGCGTTGCTCCGCGGGATCCGCAGTAGGGTCTGCCTGCCCCAACCGGACTTCGCGCGTGGTCTCCTGTAACAGTCCGAAGGCAGCCCCGCTGACCAGCCCGAATGCGCCCCAGAACACCCCGAACACCGAGAACCCGGCGGGTTGGAGGTCGCGCGCCGCGAGGTAGAGCACCGCATATCCGCACAGTGCCGACACTGCGGTGGCGGACCCGACACGGACAACGCTGCTCCTTGTGACCGCGCCCGAGGGGCCGACAACCGCGTCGGTCACGCCCGCGTGTCCAGCGGGGGAACCTCGGTTGAGTACAGCCACGCGGTCCACAGGGCGTGCAACGAATGCTTGGAATAGTGCGAGGCCAAGGAGATGAAGTCGTCGGTGACCACGGTGCTGTGCCGGTAGCGGGTCGTCCAATCCTTGAGCAAGGCAAAGAAATCGGGATCGCCGATCTCCTTGCGCAGCGCGTGCAGGGTGAGCGCTCCGCGTTTGTACACCCGATCGTCGAACATGTCGGGCGGTCCGGGGTCGGCGAGCACCAGGTTCTGCGATGAGCTGAGCAACCGCTGGTGATAGTGGCGTGCGAGGTCCTCGGCGGTGCGCTCTCCGCTGTGCTCCGACCACAGCCACTCGGCGTAGCAGGCGAACCCTTCATGCAGCCAGATGTGGCGCCAGCGCTGAGCGGTGACCGAGTTACCGAACCACTGGTGGGCGAGTTCGTGGGCGATCAGCCGTTCAAAACTCCGCTGCCCGTCGCAGTGGTTGGCGCCGAAGATCGAGATGCCCTGTGCCTCAAGTGGAATCTCGAGAACATCATCGGTCACCACCACTGTGTAGCCGTCGGCCAACGGGTAGGCGCCGAACAGCTTCACGAACAACCTCATCATCTGCGGCTGACGGCCGAAATCGTGATCGAAGTCTGCGCGTAGCCGATCGGGCAGGACCGAGAAGGTCTCGACGCCGTTCTTGGACATCCGGTGTCTGTTGTACATCCCGATCTGCAGCGTGATGAGATAGGTGGAGGTGGGTTCGGCCTGCTCGTAGTTCCAGGTGGTCATTCCGGCACGGGCTCGCCGGGCCAGGAGCTTGCCGTTGGCGATCGCGAAGTAGGGGCTTTCCGTGCTGATCTGGACCCGGAAGCTGGCCTTGGCGCTGGGGTGATCATCGCAAGGAAACCAGGAGGCTGCCCCATTGGGCTGCCCGGCGACCAACACGCCCTCGGTCAACTCCTCGAAACCGACTTCGCCCCAATGGGAACGGATCGGACGGGGGCGGCCACCGTAGCGCACGACTACCGTCATCGCTGTTTCGGCGGGTAGCCGTTCCGAAAGGGTGATGTGCAGTTTCCCTGCCGCGGTGCGGAACTGAGCGGTTCGCTTACCGTTCACGGTCACCTTGGCCACGGCGAGCGCGTCTGACAGGTCAAGGGTGAAGGTCTTCAGCTCGGCCAATGTGACAGCGCGGATCGTGGCCGAGCCCGCAAGCCGGTTGATCGCCACCTTGTACTCGAGTTCGAGTTCGTAGCGTGACACGCGGTAGCCGAAATTTCCGGTGCTGGGGATGTAGGGGTCGATGACCGGTTGTCCGTTCTTCTTGGCTGTCCGTCTAGGCCGTATCACCCGCTACGCCCTGTCACGCTGCAGCCCGTTTCTTCGGCTTGGGGTTCGGTGAGGCTCCCTGTTTTTTTCGGGCCGGATTCCAGGGAGCGATCGGGTTGCCCTGCCATCGCGTCGACGGCGGCACCTCGTCGCCGCGCATCACCAGCGAGGCCGGCCCGATGGTCGCCCCCGCGCCGATGCGCGCCGCGGGCAATGCCACGCAGTGCGGCCCCAGGGTGGCGCCGGGGTCGAGGACTACGGTGTCCATCCGCATGATGCGGTCGTGAAACAAATGGGTCTGCACCACGCACCCGCGACTGACGGTGGAGCCTTCCCCAAGGGTCACCAGGTCGGCTTCGGGAAGCCAGTAGGTTTCACACCACACACCTCGCCCGATCTTTGCGCCCAGCGCCCGCAGCCACAGATTCATCACCGGTGTGCCGGCCGCGGCCCGGGCGAACCACGGTGCCGCGACGGTTTCGACGAACGTGTCCGATACCTCGTTGCGCCAGACGAACGACGACCACAGCGGATGTTCGATGGCGGTGATCCGTCCCACCACCAGCCATTTGGCCACCACGGCGACGGCGCCGGCGACCGCTCCCGCGGCGAGTAGGACCAGCCCGGCGGCCAGTGCGGCCCAGGGCCAGCCGAGGGTCACCACCAGGGCCTGGATGGCGAAGAGCACCGCCACCCCGATGGCGAACGTCGCGACGACGGGTATCAGCCGGAAGGTCTCCACCGTTGCTCGCAACGCCTTCAGACGTCGGGACGGCTGGAACGTGCGCAGTGCGTCGGCGGCGGTCGGTTCGCGACGCAGCCGCACCGGCGGGCTACCCAGCCAGGATGAGCCTGCCTTGGCCTTGCGTGGTGCTGCCGAGAGCACCGCCACCAGGCCATCGTCGGGCACCCGGCGCCCGGGCTGGGTGATGCCGGAGTTCCCCAGAAATGCCCGCTTGCCGATGGTCGCCCGCGCGACGTGGATCCATCCGCCACCCAGTTCATAGGACGCGACCATGGTGTCGTCTGCGAGGAATGCGCTGTCGGAGACCACGGTGAACTTGGGGATCAACAGTGCCGTCGAGATCTCGGTGCCCCGGCCCACCTTCGCCCCCAGCAGTCGAAACCACCATGGGGTGAGCAGGCTGGCGTAGATGGGGAACAAGTAGTTACGGGCCGCGTCCATCAGTCTTTCGGTGGCCCACAGTTGCCAGCCCGAACGGCTGCGGACCGGGTGATAGCCCTCGTGCAGGCCGATGGCGAGCAGGCGCACGGCAAGCACCGTCAGCGTCGCATACGTCAGCAAAGCCGCCAGGGTGGCCGGTATCACCCACGCCATTGCCGGCAATATCGCTGCACCGATCGAGGAGTCGGCATCGCGCACACCCCAGCCGATCACGGCCAGCCCCGCGGCCAGCGCAGCCAGTGGAAGCGCCCCCAGCAGCATCGATGTCACGCCGTACATGGCGACCCACACCGGCGCCCTGGCCGGCCGCTGGGCCGGCCACGGATGCTTGGCCTTGCCGGACTTCACCGCCGGGGAACCTTTCCAATACTGGCGGTTCTTCACCTTTCCGACCACGGCGGAGCCGGGTGCCACGTCGGCGTTCTTGCCGATCGTCGCCCCGGGAAGAAGCGTCGTCCGCGCACCGACGGTGGCGTCATTGCCCACGGTGATCGGGCCGAGGTGGAACAGGTCGCCGTCGATCCAATGGCCGTTCAGGTCGACTTCGGGCTCGATGGAGCAGCGGTGCCCCAGCGTCAGCATCCCGGTCACCGGTGGTGCGGAGTGCAGGTCGACGCCTTTGCCGACCCGGTTGCCCAGCGCGCGGGCGTAATAGACCAGCCACGGCGCACCCGCCATGTTCTCCGCGCCGCTGGCCTCGGCCAGGCGTTCGGCCAGCCATACCCGCAGGTGCACCGACCCGCCGCGACGGTAGGTGCCTGGGGCCAGGTTGGCGGCCAGCACGCGGGCCCCGAGCACCGCGATGCCCATGCGACCCACCGGGGCGACGAACAGCAGGAACCCGGCCACGATCCACCACCAGTCGATCGGCTTCGCCCACGGCACCAGCGACAGGGCGTCGGCGACGTTGTTGGCGACCGCCAGCCAGACCACCCACTGCAGGCCGGTCAGTGTCGCCAACGGCACCGTCAGCGCGACCTGCACCGCTTGGGTCAGGCGGGATACCGGGTTCACGTCGCGGGTCTCAACCGCCGCCGGGGGAGTGAGGTCGTCGAGGTAGTCGGCCAGCGAACCCAGCCGGGGATGATCGTAGAGTTCGGCCACCGTCATCTGCGGGTACCGCTGTCGTAACGCGGCGATGAGCTGTGCCGCCGACAAGGATCCACCGCCGAGGGCGAAGAAATCCGCCTCCGGCCCGTCGACCGGCGCGGCCAGTACGTCACGCCACAGCCCGGCCAGCCAACCCAAAGTGCCGCCCAGCTCGGGGACGGCTTCGTCGGCGGTACCGACCGGCCACGGCAGGGCATCGCGATCCACCTTTCCCGACGTGCGGGTGGGTAATTCGTCGACGACCACCAACCGGGGCACCAACGCCGCGGGGAGGGCCGAGGCCAACTGCGCGCGGGCAGCGGCCAGATCAAAGGGTTGATCTGTGCCTGGAGTGGTGCCGACTCCGGCCGGCGCGGTGACGAGGTATCCCACCAGCAATGATGTACCGCTGGCGGTCTTCCGCACCGCCGCGGCGGCGCCGCTGACTCCGGGCAGGCTCACCAGCGCGGTGTCCACCTCGCCGAGCTCGATGCGGCGCCCGCCGACCTTGACCTGATCGTCTGCGCGTCCGACGAAGTACAACCCGTCGGATTCCAACCGCACCAGGTCACCGCTGCGGTACGCGCGGCTCCAATGCCCCTGATGGCTCAGAGAGGGCATGGCGGCGTATTTCTCGGTGTCCTTGTCGAGGTCTAGGTAGCGGGCCAGCCCCACCCCGCCGATGACGAGTTCGCCGACCTCGCCGATGCGCACCGGTGCGCCGGTGTTGTCGACGACGGCGAGATCCCATCCCGGCAGCGGCAGGCCGATGCTCACCGGGGTGCTCCCGTCCAGCTTCGCGGCGCAGGCGACCACGGTCGCCTCGGTCGGCCCGTAGGTGTTCCACACCTCCCGGCCCACCGAGTCGGGTCCGGAAGCGAGCCGCTCGGCCAATTCCGACGGGCAGGCTTCGCCGCCGAAGATCAGCAGCCGCACCGACTCCAGCGCCTCGGCCGGCCACAACGACGCCAGCGTGGGCACGGTGGACACCACGGTGATGTCGCGCGATACCAGCCACGGGCCCAGATCCATACCGCTGCGCACCAGCGATCGCGGCGCCGGCACTAGGCATGCGCCATGCCGCCACGCCAGCCACATCTCCTCGCAGGACGCGTCGAACGCGACCGACAACCCGGCCAACACCCGGTCTCCGGGGCCGATCGGGTTGCTTTGCAGGAACATCTTCGCTTCGGCGTCGACGAAAGCCGCCGCGCTGCGGTGGGTGACGGCGACGCCCTTTGGGGTTCCGGTGGACCCGGATGTGAAGATGATCCACGCGTCGTCTCGACCCAGAGGCGCCGAGGCGCGCCAACCTCGTGACGAACCGGTCCCGCGGACTAGGCCCTGCTCGGTGATCACCGCGACGACGTCGGCCTCGGTGAACACCAGTTCGGCGCGCTCCTGCGGGTCGTCGGCGTCGACCGGAACGTAGGCAGCGCCGGTGGCCAGTGTCGCCAGGATGGCCACATACAGCGCATAGTTGCCCGACGGCATCCGGATTCCGATGCGGTCGCCGCGGCCGATGCCACGGACTGCGAGCCAGGCGACACTTTCTTCGATATCGGAGACCAACTCGGCGTAGGTGAGTTGGACGGTGCCGTCGTCGAGCGCAGGCGCGTCGGGATAACGGCGCGCGCTCTCGTACAGGATGTCGATCAAGGTGCGTGGCTCGCAGGCGCTTGCCGAACGCACGAATTGAGGGGGGATCTGCGGGGCCGGATCCGCTGCTGTCACGGGTCCAAACTACTCAGGCCGCGGGGCTACTTCACGTTGGTCGGCGCCTTGTTTCGCGTGTCGGGAAGCTCACTGGCAGAATGACCCGATCGAAGGGGAGCATCCCTTCGACCCGGCGTCGTCACGACGCCGGCCGCGCTCCTCACAGTGGTGAATAGCCGGTCAGCGGTGAACAACCGGACGGCCGGTGCGGGGGGCACACCAACGACGCGCAGGCCGATGTGGTGGACGAGACCTCGGGCGTTGTCCGGCGGCCGGAGGTTTGATGAACGTATCGGGACTCGAGTGGGCGATCACGCTCAGCGTGACCATCGCGATCCTGCTGACCGATGTGCTGGTTTTCGGGCGGAGGCCGCACGTGCCCTCCCGGCGCGAGACCGGGACCGCGCTGACCGTCTACATCGGCCTCGCAATCGCATTCGGACTGTGGACGTGGTTTTACCACGGGAGCCAGTTCGGACTCGAGTTCTTCGCCGGGTGGCTCACCGAGTACAGCCTCTCGGTCGACAACCTCTTCATCTTCTTGATCATCATGGCCAGCTTCAAGGTGCCGCGGATCTACCAGCAGCAGGCCCTGCTGGTCGGCATCATCCTGGCGCTGGTCTTCCGCGGCATCTTCATCGCCCTCGGCGCCGTGGCCATCAACCGGTTCTCCTGGGTGTTCTACCTTTTCGGGGCGTTCCTGATCTACACCGCGATCAAGTTGGTCCGCGACACCGAACACGACGACGACGGCGATAACGCGGTCGTCCGATTCGCCCAGCGCCATCTGAAGTTCACCGACCAGTGGGAGGGCCTGCGGCTGTGGGTCAAGGATCCTGGCGCGACGGGCAAGCGCCTGATGACTCCGATGTTTCTGGTCATCGTGGCGCTGGGCACCACCGACCTGCTGTTCGCGCTGGACTCCATTCCCGCCATCTACGGGCTGACCAGGGAGCCCTATCTGGTGTTCACAGCCAACGTGTTCGCGCTGATGGGTCTGCGCCAGCTGTACTTCCTGTTGGGCGACCTGCTCAAGCGGCTGGTGTACCTGTCGCAGGGGCTTGCGGTCATCCTGGGCTTCATCGGGGTGAAACTGCTGCTGCACGCGTTGCACGAGAACGAGTTGCCGTTCATCAACGGCGGCCGGCCTGTTCCGGTGCCGGTGATCCCGACGCTGGCCAGCCTCGGCGTTATCGTCATCACGCTATTCGTCACTGCGATGGCCAGCCTGTACAAGACCAGGGTGCACGATGTGCGTAAGAACGGCGGTGCCTCGAAACCGGTTGCTGACCACGACCCATCGGCGTCGGCCTGAGCCCGCTGTCACCAGTTGTCGGCCGTCACCAATTGTCGTAGCCGCCTTCGGGACCCAACATCCGCTCGAGGCGGGTGCGGTTGATCCGGGCCAACTCGTTGCGGACCGCCTTGCGCGCTGTCTCGTCGTCGTTGTGGAGGCCGTCGGACACCCCGCCGGGTCGCCGGCCGATGTCCGGAAAGGCCTGAAGCATGGAGTCGACCGACTCCTCGCTGAGTCCGAAGAGCAGCGAGTCGGCGCAGCGAAACAGCTGATCGTGACTATCGAACGGGCGTGCACGGGCGAGGTCGGCGGCTAGGGGAACGCTGAAGCAGCACTCGAAGACGGCGTGCACGGCGCGGCGCATGGGCAGCGCGTTAAAGGCGTCAAGCCTTATTCCCTGGTGCAGAAGCATATGGACATGATCGAAGCCGGAAGGAACGACGGCGTTACTCCGTGTTACAGCCAGGCAAATTTGTGCAGTGGCCGAAAATCAGTCTGGACACCGCGGTCCCGACGGTTCAGCGGTCCCGACGGTTCAGTGGCCGTCGGCCTTGAATCGCTCGATCGAGCGCAGCACCTCGGCCTCGGCGTCCGTGCGGCCCACCCAGTCGGCGGCCTCGACGAACTTCCCGGGTTCGAGGTCCTTGTAATGAACGAAGAAGTGCTTGATGGCTTCCAACTCGAACGACGAAACGTCGCCGATGTCGGTGATGTGATCCCACCGTGGGTCGGTGAGCACGCACAGCACCTTGTCGTCGCCGCCATGCTCGTCGGTCATCCGGAACATGCCCACCGGGCGGGCCTGCAGTATGCAGCCGGGGAACACCGGCTCGGGCAGCAGCACCAGCGCGTCCAGCGGATCTCCGTCTTCGCCGAGCGTGTCCTCGATGTAGCCGTAGTCGGTCGGATAGCCCATCGCCGTGAACAGGTAGCGGTCCAGCTTCACCTTGCCGCTGTGGTGGTCCACCTCGTACTTGTTTCGAGATCCCTTCGGGATCTCGATGAGGACATCGAACTGCACCGTGGAGACTCCTTTGGCTCGGGGTCGGGCTCGGGGTCGGGGATGCTGCGGGTCACAGGCGGAGTCCAGCCTATATAGGGGGCGATACTCTGCACTACAGGGGTGGCTTGGGTATCGATCGAAAGCAGGAGGAACATGCGGCCGACTCAGTGGCGGCGATCGACCCATGTGGCGGTCGGGGTGGCGGTGCTGCTGCTGGTTGCCGTCGTGGTCGCGGCGACCGCGCTGCTCACCAAAGGTGAAAGTGACTCGATCGCGGTCGAACCCGCACCTGCTCCGGCAACCGCGGCGCCCGCTGTTGTTCCGGTCCCCGACTCCGCGGACGCCCCGACGACTGACGGACTGGCCGCGGCGCTGGCGCCTGCGCTCGCTGACCCGAATCTGGGTAGGTTCACCGCACGCATCACCGACGCGTTGACCGGTAGGCAGATCTGGGCGCAGGGTGCCGAGGTGCCGATGCAGCCGGCGTCGACGAACAAGGCGCTGACCGCTGCTGCGGCGCTGCTGACCTTGGACCGTGACGCCCGGTTGACGACGCGGGTGCTGGCCGGCGACCAACCCGGCGTGGTGGTGCTGGTCGGCGGCGGCGATCAGACCCTGTCGGCTGCGCCACTCGATGAAGACACCTGGTACCGGGACGCTGCGCGCATCGTCGATCTGGCCGACCAGGTGCGTCGCAGCGGTGTCAGCGTCAAGGCAGTGCAGGTGGATATCAGCGCCTACAGCGGTCCCACGCTGGCGCCGGGCTGGGATCCGCGGGACATCGACGGCGGCGACATCGCACCGATGGAGTCGGTGATGCTCGATGGCGGACGCACCCAGCCGGTGAGCGTGGAATCGCGGCGCTCGAAGACACCGGCGCTGGATGCGGGCCGCGCCCTGGCGGCGGCGTTGCAAGTCGACCCGGCGAAGGTGACGGTGTCGTCGTCGGCGGCGGCAGGTGCGGAGGGCAACGAGATCGCCTCGGTGCAGTCGCCGCCGCTGATGGAGCGGCTGCGCGTCATGATGACCTTCTCGGACAATGTGATGGCGGAGTCCATCGGCCGTGAGGTCGCTGCGCAGCTGAACCTGCCCCAGAGTTTCGATGGGGCCGCCCGGGCGGTGTTGAGCACGCTCGGCGGCGCCGGCATCGACACCAGCGGGGCCCAGCTGTTCGACTCCAGCGGTCTGTCGGTGGACGACCGGCTCACCGCTGCGACCATCGACGAAGTGATCAACGCCGCGGCCGGCGACGACCAGCCGCGGTTGCGCCCGCTGGTGGAAATGCTGCCGATCGCCGGAGGTAGTGGCACCCTGTCCAATCGCTATCTGGACAACGACGAGGGCCGTGCCGCGGCGGGGTACCTCCGCGCCAAGACCGGCTCGCTGACCGGCACCAATTCACTGGCCGGAATCGTCACCGACCAGAGCGGTCGAGTGCTCACGTTCGCGCTGTTGTCCAACGACGCCGGGCCGAGCGGGCGCACCGCGCTGGACGCCTTCGCCGCGGTTTTGCGTTCCTGCGGATGCCGGATATGAGCCCGCCGGCCAAGTCCGGCTTGACCATCGGGCGCGCTGTCGACTGGGATCTGGCGGCGACCCTCGGGGGCAGGCTGGCACGCCCGGAACCGCCGGCCACCGACTACACCCGCAGGCAGGCTATCGAGCAGCTCGCCGAGTCAGCCCGCGCTGCCGAGCTTCCCGTCCGCGAGGTGACCGGTCTGATCGAGGGCGGCGAGATTCCGGAGGCGCGAATCGTCAACCGGTCCCAGTGGATTCGCGCCGCGGCCCACTCCATGCGGGCGATGATCGGGGCGGGGGAAGGCACCGGCACCGAGGGCGGAGCCAAGCCCGGTGTGATCAGCGGGAGCATCGCCGGCGCCCAAACCGGCGCTGTGCTGGCGTTCGTATCGTCAGGCATCCTCGGGCAGTATGACCCGTTCGCCGACGGAAGGCTCGAAGTAAGGGCCCAGGCCGGGAGGGCAGGGGACGACCCGGGAGGTGCACATCTGGGTGGCGAGCTACTCCTGGTGTACCCCAACGTGATCGCGGTGGAACGTCAGCTGCGGGTGCAGCCCGCGGACTTCCGCATGTGGGTGTGTCTGCACGAGGTCACCCACCGGGTGCAGTTTCGGGCCAATCCCTGGTTGGCCGGACACATGACGGGTGCGCTGGCGGTTCTTACCGAGGATGCCGGTGAGGATGTCACGCGCGTTGTCGGCCGGCTGGCCGAGTATCTGCGCGGATTCCGTGGCGCTTCGAAAAATGATGGTATGCAGTCGAATCCGACGGGTATCCTCGGGTTACTCCGGGCTGTCCAGTCCGAGCCGCAGCGAAAGGCGCTGGATCAACTGCTGGTGCTGGGGACCCTGCTGGAGGGCCATGCCGAGCATGTGATGGATGCAGTTGGACCCGCCGTGGTGCCGTCGGTCGCGGCGATCAGGCGCCGGTTCGACCACCGCAGGCAACGCAAGCAGCCCCCGCTGCAGCGACTCATGCGCGCGCTGCTGGGTATCGACGCCAAGATGAGCCAGTACACCCGAGGCAAGGCCTTTGTCGACGAGGTGGTGTCCAAGGTGGGGATGCAGCGCTTCAACGCTGTGTGGTCCGGCCCCGAAAGCCTCCCGCTGCCAAGCGAAATCGATGAACCGCGGCGATGGATCGACCGGGTGCTGTAGCCGAGCTGCGCGCTGCGGTCGCGCGCTTTGGCCGTGATCATGCCGCAGGCGACGAGCGCTGGTGCGTCGCATTGTCCGGGGGGGCCGACTCGCTGGCTCTGGCGGCGGCGGC
Source organism: Mycobacterium sp. (assembly GCF_049608025.1). Taxonomy (GTDB): domain Bacteria; phylum Actinomycetota; class Actinomycetes; order Mycobacteriales; family Mycobacteriaceae; genus Mycobacterium. Next base: position 33,056 of record NZ_JBMYXC010000028.1, read on the forward strand.
GGCCCCCGTGCTGCCCACCACCGCGCTGGTGGTCGACCACCGCCTCCAGGCCGACTCGTCGGCGGTCGCCGCGGCTGCGTGCGACCAGGCCCTCGCACTGGGATGCGTTGGCGCAGAATTACTTTGCGTTGATGTCGGTACCGCCGGTGGCCCAGAAGCGGCCGCCCGCATCGCGCGGTACCGCGCGCTCGACGCAGCCCGGGCGGGCGCGCCGGTGTTGCTGGCCCACACGCTGGACGATCAGGCCGAGACGGTACTGCTGGGCCTGGGTCGAGGATCGGGTGCCCGTTCGATTGCCGGCATGCGGCCGTGTGACCCACCCTGGCATCGGCCCTTGCTCGGGGTGCGGCGGCAATTGACCCATGCGGCCTGCGCCGAGCTGGGACTGACACCGTGGCAGGACCCGCACAACGCCGACCGCCGGTTCACCAGGGTCCGGCTGCGTGCCGAAGTCCTGCCGCTGCTCGAGGACGTCCTGGGCGGAGGGGTGGCCGAGGCCCTCGCACGGACCGCCACTGCGCTGCGCGAGGACACCGACACGCTCGATGGCACCGCCTCGGCGATCCTTGCCGGGTTGGGCGCGGAAATGCATGTTGAGCGCCTCCCCATCGCCACGCTGGCCCCGTTGCCGGCGGCGGTCCGGCGCCGGGTGATCAGGGGGTGGCTACTGAGCGGTGGAGCCGTCGGGCTGACGGACAAACAGGTCCGCGCCGTCGACGCGCTGGTCACCGACTGGCGAGGCCAGGGTGGGGTGGCGGTGCCCAGCGCAGAACCTCGGATGCGGCTGTTCGCGGGTCGCCGAAAGGAAATGTTGATGCTGCACCGAGAAGCGGTGTGAGGACTCGCGTTGGTCATCGCGGCCACCGCATGGCACGCTGTGGACGTGCCTGCGCATACTGCGGAGTTGTACCCCGGGGACATCAAGTCGGTATTGCTGTCGGAAGAACAGGTCCGGTCCAAGACTGCCGAACTCGGAGAGCAGATAGCCGGCGATTACCGCGATGCAGTGCTGGGGACAACCGGGCAGGATCTGCTTCTCATCACCGTGCTCAAGGGTGCGGTCATGTTCGTCACCGATTTGGCCCGGGCGATACCGCTGCCGACCCAGCTGGAATTCATGGCTGTCAGCTCGTATGGATCGGCGACGTCATCTTCTGGCGTGGTACGCATCCTCAAGGACCTCGACCGCGACATCAATGACCGTGACGTGCTGATCGTCGAGGATATCGTCGATTCCGGGCTGACGCTGTCGTGGCTGCTCCGGAACCTGGCGACCAGGCGTCCGCGGTCGCTACGGGTGTGCACCCTGCTGCGCAAGCTTGACGTGGTGCGCCCCGACGTCGAGATCTCCTACGTCGGCTTTGACATCCCCAACGAGTTCGTCGTCGGATACGGGCTGGACTACGCCGAGCGCTACCGCGACCTCCCCTACATCGGCACCCTCGACCCGAAGGTGTACGAGGACACTTAGGCCGAAGGTCTACAGGCGGCCGGAGAACGGCGCAGAATGCGGTCATGACCGATTCGGCTCGGAAAACGACGGCCCCGAGAAAAACCGCCCTGAGGATCTGCCCACTGTGCGAAGCGACCTGCGGCCTGACGCTGACCATCGATGACGGGCGAGTCGTCGGGTCCAGGGGCGACCACGACGATGTGTTCAGCGCGGGCTACATCTGCCCTAAGGGCGCGAGTTTCGCCGAACTGGACAACGATCCCGACCGCCTGGAGGCACCGTTGGTGCGCCGGGACGGAACGCTCACCGAAGCAACCTGGGACGAGGCGTTCGCCGCCGTGGCGACGGGACTGGGCAGGGCAATCGGCGACCACGGCGGCGCATCGGTGGGCGTGTTCCTCGGCAACCCGAACGCCCACACCGTCGCGGGCGCGCTGTACCCGCCGTTGATCATCCGCGGGCTCGGCACCCGTCACGTCTACTCGGCGAGCACGCTCGACCAGATGCCCAAACACGTGGCGGTGGGCCTGATGTTCGGCAGCCCCGTCGCATTCCCGGTGCCCGACCTCGATCGAACCGACTATTTGGTGATCATCGGGGCGAACCCGCTGGTCTCCAATGGCAGCCTGGCCACCGCGGCGGACTTCGGCGGCAAATTGCGCAGCCTGCGCAAGCGTGGCGGCACGCTGGTCGTCATCGACCCCGCCCGCACCCGCACCGCCGGACTCGCCGACCGGCACCTGGCGCCGCGGCCCGGTACCGACGCGGCCCTGCTGTTCGCCGTTGTCCACGTCCTGTTCGAGGAGGATCTGGTCGATCTGGGCGCGCTGGCCGATTACGTGTCCGGGGTGGAAAAGGTCGGCGAACTGGCCCGTGATTTTTCGCCGCAGACCGTCGCCCCGTACTGCGGGGTGGAGGCTGACGAGATCCGGACACTGGCTCGAGAGCTGGCCGGGGCCTCTGGGGCCGCGGTGTACGGCCGAATGGGCACCTCCACAGTCGAATTCGGCACGGTGGGGAGCTGGCTGGTCGACGTGGTCAACATACTGACCGGAAACCTGGACCGCCCCGGCGGTGCGATGTTCCCGCTGTCGCCCGTCGCGCCCGCACCCCGAGGGCGGCGGCGCGGCCGCGGATTCGCAATCGGCCGCTGGCACAGCCGGGTTTCGGGGCGGCCCGAGGCGCTCTCGGAGTTACCCGCCGCGGTGCTGGCAGAGGAGATCGAGACCCCCGGCGATGGCCAGATCAAGGCCATGATCACCATCGCGGGTAACCCAATTCTGTCCGCACCGGACGGAGACCGGCTCGACCGAGCCCTGGCCGGGGTGGATTTCATGGTGAGCGTCGACCCTTACCTCAACGAGACCACCCGGCACGCCGATGTCATCCTGCCGCCCCCACCGCCCTCGCGTAGCCCACACTTCGACTTCGCGCTGAACAACCTCGCGGTGCGCAACAACGCGCGCTACTCAGCGCCGGTGCTGACGCCGCAGACGGGTCCCGATGAAGCCGAGATCCTCTCCCGAATCGCTCTGGTTATCTACGGAGTCGGCGTCGACGCGGACCCGGCTCTGGTTGACGAGCAGGTCATTGCCGGCACTCTGGCCAAGGAGGCCGCGGATGTGGCCTCGCCGGTCGCAGGCCGAGCGGTTGACGAGCTAACCAGCATGCTCGACGACGGTCCGGGCTACGAGCGCCGGCTCGACATGATGCTTCGGCTCGGCGCATACGGTGACGGGTTCGGGTCCCGGCCCGAGGGCCTGACACTCAAGCGGCTCAAGTCGGCCCCGCACGGCATCGACCTGGGCCCGCTGCGGCCGCGGCTGCCCGATCTGCTTCGCACCGCTTCGGGTCTGATCGAGTTGGCCCCGCCGCCGCTGGTTGCCGACGCGGCCCGACTGCGCGACTCGTTGGGGCATCGAAGCGATGGGTTCGTGCTGATCGGGCGGCGGCACCTGCGGTCCAACAACAGCTGGATGCACAACCTGCCCGCGCTGGCCGGTGGCACGAACCGATGCACACTGCAGATTCACCCCGACGATGCCGCCCAACTCGGACTGTCGGACACCGCAGTGATCAAAGGGCCAGGCGGTGAACTCGTGGTGCCCGTCGAGATGACCGAGGGCATCCGCCGCGGTGTGTTGTCGCTGCCGCACGGCTGGGGTCACGATCGCGACGGCACCGGGCAGAAGCTGGCGGCGAGGCACCCCGGGGTGAACATGAATCAACTGAGCGACGGCTCGGTGCTCGACCCGCTGTCCGGCACGGCGGTGCTCAACGGCATCCCCGTCTTCATCGAACCGGGACCCAGCGTCGAACCGGGACCCAGCGTCGAACCGGTAGTCAGCCTCAGCTGAGCGTCAGGTCAACTCCCAGACCACCGTCACGCTGAAACTCACCGTCTGTGTGCCGGGCTCCAGCGGGACCGCGGCCTCCATCGCCGCCCGCGGGGCAGACTTCGGCTGGGGTGGCATGGCGCCGCCCGACTCCGAAATCGAGAGCACTTTGCCCAGGTCGAGCCCGGACAGGTTGGCGTACTGGCCGGCGCGGTCCTTGGCGTCTTTGAATGCCCTTGTGCGCGCATCGCGCACCAGCTGGGAGTCATCCTCGATGGAGTAGCTGATCGAATTGATGCGAGCGGAGTCGCCGCCGGTGCTGACGATCAGGCCGATCGCCTCGGAGGCCAGGTCGAGGTCGCGGATCGTGACGTTGATCGAGTTGGTGGCCCGGTAGGCGATGATCGCGTTGTTCTCCGGGGCGTACTGCGGCTGCAGATCGGCCTCCGTGGTGGCCAGGTCCTCACGGTCGATGCCGGCGTCGACGAGTGCGTCGATCACGGCCTGCTGCTGATCATTGGTCTGGTTCATCGCGGCGGTGGCATCTGGTGCGACAGATTCCATCGAAGCGTCCACTGTCAGCGTGTCGGGTGTGCCCTGCACCTGCCCGGCGCCGACGACCGTCACCTGCCGGGGATCGAGATCAGGTGTCACTGCCGGGCTCGGCTGCACATCACACGCGGTCAGCGTAGCCGCGGCGAGGCCGGCGGCGACAAAGCCCACAAGTCTGGTCGTGGTGAACTTGGCTGCCCTGTGTGCCTGCGGTGCGATCAGCATGCCTGGCACCTTATCGCGTCTCTGGCCGGATCCTTTGTTCGACAATGGGATCGGTAGAGGGGAGATCGGCGAGGAACTCGAGCAGCACGCGGGTGACGTCGCGCGGGCGTTCCTCGGTCAGCCAATGGCCGGCCCCTTCGATCATCACCTCGCGGTATTCGCCGCCGACGACTTCGCCGGCGCGGTGTCGCGGCGTGTAGGCCAGGGTGGCATCGGCGGTGCCGCCGATGAACAGGGCGGGCACCTCGATTGTCGCCGCCGGGGGTGTGGCCGTCAGCTCCCAGTTACGGTCGAAACAGCGGTACCAATTGAGCGGTCCGGTGAACCCGTTGCGGGTGAACTCATCGACGTAGACGTCGAAGTCCTCTTGGCTGATCCACCCGGGAAGCCCGCCGGGTTCTGGAATACGGGCCAGGAACCCCTCGGGCCCGGGAGCCAGCATCCGCAGCGCCGCGGCCTGGTCGTCGGCAGGTGGGGTGGCGAACAGGCGCCTCAGCGTGGTGGCCGGGTCCCGCGCCAACTCGGCGTCGGCGGGGCCGGGTTCCTGGAAGTAGAGAATGTAGAAGAAGTTCTCCCCGAAGATCCGCCGGAATGCCTGTGTCGTCGGCACCCGCGGGCGGGGCACCGGGGGCAGGCTCAGGCCGGCGACCGCGTGGAATCGGTCGGGGTGCAGCAGTGGTGCCGTCCACGCCACCACCGCACCGAAATCGTGGCCGACCAGCGTCGCCTGCTCGGCACCGACAGCATCGAGGAGTCCGACCACGTCGGCGCTGAGTTCGGCGACGGTGTAGGCCTCGACGGCCGTCGGGCAGTCGGAGCCACCGTATCCTCGCTGGTCGGGGGCCAGAACGTGATAGCCCGCGGCGGCCAGCTCCTGGACTTGGTGGCGCCACGAAAAGGCCAGTGCAGGAAATCCGTGGCAGAGCACCACCACCGGCGCGCCAGGCTCTCCGGCTTCGGTTACCCGCAGCGAAACCCCGTTCGTCTCGATGTTCCTGACAACCAGCCGCGACCGCACGTCTGACACCCAACCACGTCGAGCCCGCAGTCGAGTGTCGAGTCGACATTCGCACCCGAGCTCAGTTTCGCGAGCAAGTGAGCTCCGGGAACTGCCAGACGTTGGTCTAGCGGTAGCCTTGACTGTTCCAGCTGCGCGCGTATTGGAAGGATTTGGCCGCTGCCCCGCCAGCGGCCGTAGGTATCGATGAACCGCATAGACGTATGAACCGCAAGACTGTGATCCGCATGCTCACGGTGATCGCCGTGGTGCTGCTGCTCGGGTGGTCGTTCTTCTACTTCAGCGACGACACTCGAGGGTTCAAGCCTGTCGACACCTCGGTGGCGATGGCCCAGATCGACGGCGACAACGTCACGAGCGCGCAGATCGACGACCGCGAACAGCAGTTGCGGCTCGACTTGAAGAACGGCAACGGCGACACCGAGAACAGCAACAAGATCATCACCAAGTACCCCACCGGATACGGGGTCCAGCTGTTCGAGGCGTTGAGCGCCAAGGGCTCGAAGATCAACACCGTCGTCAACCAGAGCAGCATGCTCGGCACGCTGCTGATCTACATGCTCCCGCTGCTGCTGCTCGTCGGGTTGTTCGTGATGTTCTCCCGCATGCAGTCCGGCGGGCGGATGGGATTCGGCTTCGGTAAATCGAAGGCCAAGCAGCTCACCAAGGACATGCCCAAGACGACTTTCGCCGATGTCGCCGGCGTGGACGAGGCGGTCGAGGAGCTCTACGAGATCAAGGACTTCCTGCAAAACCCGTCGCGGTATCAGGCGTTGGGCGCCAAGATCCCCAAGGGGGTGCTGCTCTTCGGTCCGCCCGGTACCGGCAAGACGCTGTTGGCCCGCGCGGTCGCCGGTGAGGCGGGTGTGCCGTTCTTCACGATCTCCGGCTCGGACTTCGTAGAGATGTTCGTGGGCGTCGGTGCCTCCCGGGTGCGCGACATGTTCGAGCAGGCCAAGCAGAACAGTCCGTGCATCATTTTCGTCGACGAGATCGACGCGGTCGGCCGTCAGCGTGGCGCAGGAATGGGTGGCGGGCACGATGAGCGCGAACAGACACTGAATCAGCTGCTGGTGGAGATGGACGGCTTCGGCGAGCGTCAGGGGGTCATTCTGATCGCCGCCACCAACCGGCCCGACATCCTGGACCCGGCGCTGCTGCGGCCGGGCCGCTTCGACCGCCAGATTCCGGTTTCCAGCCCCGATCTGGCCGGCCGGCGAGCGGTGCTGAAGGTGCACTCGCAGGGCAAGCCGATCGCACCCGACGCCGACCTGGACGGGTTGGCCAAACGCACCGTCGGTATGTCCGGCGCCGACTTGGCCAACGTGATCAACGAGGCGGCACTTCTGACCGCCCGCGAGAACGGCACCGTCATCACCGGGCCGGCCTTGGAGGAGGCTGTTGACCGGGTTGTCGGCGGGCCACGCCGCAAGGGTCGCATCATCAGTGAGCACGAGAAGAAGATCACCGCCTACCACGAAGGCGGGCACACACTGGCGGCCTGGGCGATGCCCGACATCGAGCCGATCTACAAGGTGACGATTCTGGCCCGCGGACGCACCGGCGGACACGCAATGTCGGTACCCGAGGACGACAAAGGGCTGATGACGCGCTCGGAGATGATCGCGCGGTTGGTTTTCGCGATGGGCGGGCGTGCCGCCGAGGAACTCGTGTTCCGCGAGCCGACCACCGGGGCGTCCTCCGATATCGATCAGGCCACCAAGATCGCCCGCGCGATGGTCACCGAGTACGGAATGAGCTCCAAGCTCGGCGCCGTGCGGTACGGCACCGAGCATGGGGACCCGTTCCTCGGCCGCACGATGGGCACCCAGGCCGACTACAGCCACGAGGTCGCCCAGATCATCGACGACGAGGTACGCAAGCTCATCGAGGCGGCCCACACCGAGGCCTGGGAGATTCTCACCGAGTATCGCGATGTGCTCGACGTTCTGGCCGGTGAGCTCTTGGAGAAGGAGACTCTGCACCGCGTCGAATTGCAGGCCATCTTCGGTGAGGTGAAGAAACGGCCCCGCCTGACCATGTTCGACGATTTCGGTGGTCGGGTGCCCTCGGACAAGCCGCCGATCAAGACACCCGGCGAACTGGCCATCGAGCGCGGCGAACCATGGCCCCAGCCGGTGCCGGAGCCCGCCTTCAAGACCGCCATCGCGCAGGCCTCTGAGGCGGCCGCCCGAGCAGAACACAAGAACGGTGCCAACGGCGCCGGACCGAACGGCGCGGGCGTTAACGGTGGTCCCGCCAATGGTGCGACGCAGCCGGACTACGGCGCGCCCGCCGGCTGGCATGCACCCGGTTGGCCGCCGCCGCCCGGGGCGCCGCAGCCGCCCGGAGCGCCGCCGCCGCCCGGAGCGCCGCAACAGCAACCGCCACCCGGGGCGCCGCAACAGCATCAACCGCCGGGGCGCCGGTATCCGGCCCCGCCGCCGGCGGGCTGGCAGGGTGGTCCGCCGCCGCCGGCTCCTGCTTATCCGGGTTATCCTCCGTATCAGCACTATCGGCAGCCCGGACAACACGCTGCACAGGCCGGCGCGCCGGCACCAGGTCCGGAGTCGGCGCCGGGTCCGAAGGAGGATCCCGGCGACCGGGGCGGCAGGCATAGAGATCGGGCGGATCCGCCGAATCACGGTTGATCGTGTCTGATATCTCAATGGACTGATACGTGAATGGAGCCTCAGATGACTCAGTCGTCCAGCAAGAATTCGGCCTCCTTCCCCACCTCTGATTTCGATCAAGCCCGCGCGGAACTGGCAGTCCGCGAGCTGTTGATCGCGATCGGCGAGGACCCCGACCGACAGGGTCTGATCGACACCCCGGGGCGGGTGGCCCGTGCCTACAAGGAGATGTTCGCCGGCCTGTACACCGATCCCGACGAGGTTCTGGGCACCACATTCGACGAACAGCACGATGAAATGGTGCTGGTCAAGGATATTCCGATGTACTCGACGTGTGAGCATCATCTCGTCGCATTCCACGGAGTTGCGCACGTCGGGTACATCCCGGGGCATGACGGTCGGGTGACCGGTCTGTCGAAACTTGCCCGCGTCGTCGACCTCTATGCCAAGCGGCCCCAGGTGCAGGAGCGGCTGACCGGCCAGGTCGCCGATGCGCTGATGCGTAAGCTCGACCCCCGTGGTGCCATCGTGGTCATGGAGGCCGAACACCTCTGCATGGCCATGCGTGGCATACGGAAGCCCGGCGCCGTCACGACGACTTCGGCGGTGCGTGGACAGTTGAAGACCGACACGGCATCTCGCGCCGAGGCTCTGGAACTGATCCTGCGACGGTGAGCGTGAAAGTTATCGGGGTCGTCAACGTCACCGACGATTCCTTCTCCGATGGGGGCCTGTACCTCGACTGCGATCGCGCCGTCGAGCGCGGTGTCGACCTGGTCGCCCAGGGTGCCTCGATCGTCGATATCGGAGGTGAGTCGACCCGCCCGGGCGCGGCCGGAGTAGACCCTCGGATTGAGCTGGCCCGAGTACTTCCTGTCGTCAAACAGCTTGCTCAGCAGGGGATTACGATCAGCATCGATACCATGCACGCTGCGGTCGCTGATGCGGCGCTGGAGGCCGGTGCGGCGATTGTCAACGACGTTTCCGGCGGCAACGCAGACCCGAACATGGCCAGGGTTGTCGCCGGCGCCGGAGTGCCCTGGGTGCTCATGCACTGGCGGTCGGCCGGAAGCGACCGGCCGCACGACGTGCCCGTCTACGGTGACGTGGTCGCCGAGGTGCGGGACGAACTCATGGCCGCAGTGGACGCCGCAGTACGTGCCGGGGTAGATCCGGCCAAGCTGATCGTCGATCCGGGCCTCGGTTTCGCCAAGGCGGCACAACATAATTGGGCGTTGCTCAATGCGCTGCCCGAGTTCGTCCGGACCGGCATTCCGGTCCTGGTGGGTGCGTCACGCAAGCGATTCCTCGGTGCGTTGCTGGCCGGGGCCGACGGGGAGCCCAGGCCGCCGAGCGGCCGGGAGATTGCCACTGCTGTTGTCTCGGCGCTGGCCGGGTGGCATGGGGCGTGGGGTGTCCGGGTCCATGACGTGCGTGCATCAGCCGATGCGCTCGCCGTCGTCGCGGCCTGGCAGGGCGGAAATGCCGGACGGCGCGAGGAAGGTGGACTGTGACTGATCGAATCGAGTTGCGGGGACTGAAAGTTCGGGGCAATCACGGTGTATTCGACCATGAGCTCCGGGACGGGCAGGACTTCGTCGTGGACATCACCGTATGGCTCGATCTTTCAGCGGCGGCCACCAGCGATGACCTCACCGACACCTTGGACTACGGGGTTTTGGCGCAGCGGGCTGCCGATGTCGTCAGCGGGCCTCCGCGGCAGCTGATCGAGACGGTCGCGGCCGAGATAGCCGAGGACGTGATGCGGGACGAGCGGGTGCATGCGGTGGAAGCTGTGGTGCACAAGCCCGGCGCTCCGATTCCGTTGGAGTTCCTCGACGTGGCCGTGGTGGCTCGACGTTCGCGCCGCGCCGGCCCGGACGCCGGGCAGGTGAAGCTGCGATGACATCAGTCGTGTTGTCCATCGGTTCCAATGTCGGCGACCGGATGGGGTGGCTGCAGTCGGTGGTCGACGGACTCGAAGCCGTGCAGGCCGTATCACCTGTCTACGAGACTGAGGCCTGGGGCGGCGTCGACCAGGCACCTTTCCTCAACGCCGTTGTGGTCGCCGATGATCCGACACTGGACGCGCACGGCTGGCTGCGCCGCGCGCACGTGCTG
>NZ_JBMYXC010000029.1:0-43254 GCF_049608025.1 Mycobacterium sp.
CGTTCGCGGCCGTCGTACAACTCTTCGGCGCCAGCCTGCTGCTACCCGTGATGGTGGTCTGCGGCTTCCTGCTGGGCGGGGCCGGTCAGGTGGTGAAGCTGTGCGCCGACACCGCGATGCAGGTTGATGTCGAGGACGCGCTGCGTGGGCACGTATTCACGGTTCAGGATTCACTGTTCTGGATAACCTTCGTCGCCGCGATCGCCGGCGCCGCCGCGGTCATTCCGCCAGACGGCCATGCCCCGGCGCTCGCCGTCACAGGCTCCGGCCTCTACCTGCTGGGCTTGGCGGTTCACACAACGCTGGGGCGGCGATGAGTGTCCGCGCGGAGAGCAGATGGCACCGCGCCCGATCATCCGGATAAGGTGACCGGCATGGCTGCAGCAGCCCCGATAGTCACCGACCTGCGTGCCGAAAGCGACGACCTCGACGCGCTGGTCTGCGACCTGGAGCCCGCGCGCTGGGCGACCGAGACGCCCGCGCCGGGCTGGACGATCGCCCACCAGATCGCGCACCTGCTCTGGACCGATCGGGTCGCACTCACCGCCATCACCGATCAGCCTGGTTTCACCGAGATTCTCGGCCGCGCGGCCGAGAATCCCTCCGGTTTCGTCGACGCCGGCGCCGAGGAACTCGTCGGGCTCAGTCCCGCGGACCTGCTGGCCGACTGGCGCACCACCCGTGCGGTGTTGCACGAGGAGTTGCTGACCGTCGCCGACGGCCGCAAGCTGCCGTGGTTCGGGCCGCCGATGAGCGCGGCATCGATGGCCACCGCGCGGCTGATGGAGACGTGGGCGCACGGCCTGGATGTGGCCGATGCCCTCGGGGTGACGCGGGCCCCGACCGCGAGGCTGCGCTCGATCGCCCACATCGGCGTCCGCACCCGTGACTTCGCCTACGCGGTGAACGGGCTGACACCGCCGTCGGAACCGTTCCACGTGAAACTAACCGCGCCCGACGGGTCCGAGTGGACGTGGGGGCCCGAGGATGCCGCCCAGCAGGTCAGCGGCCCGGCCGAGCACTTCTGCATGCTCGTCACGCAGCGCCGTCCACGCTCGGAGTTGGCTGTTGTCGCGGTCGGCGAGGACGCCAACCGCTGGCTGGGTATCGCGCAGGCGTTCGCCGGGCAGCCGGGCGCCGGGCGTGACTGATACAGCTGTACGTCTATAGCTTTACGTCCAGCACTTCGGTAGCTCTCGGCGGCAGCGACCGCGCTCAAAATGCCACAGTTTGCGGCGCGTCAGCGTGCAAACACGCGCGCTCGGCGGGCCAGGCGCTCGGGCTAGATGGGGCCGGCGCTGTCGGCCCTGCCGTCGCCGTCGCTGTCGCCGAGTCGCACATCCCAGCGCCCGTCACCGTCAGTGTCCACCCATGCCACCCCGGTGCCGAAAGCCCGGTCCGCGAGCCCATCGCGGTCGATATCGGCAAGCCGCTCGGCGGGCTCGCCATCGCCGTCGAGGTCGACCGCGACCGCGGGCCCCACGGTCCGCTCGATTCCATCAAGCCCGAACCAGCGCATGCCGCCGCCCCGGTCCGCACTCACAGCCCAGGTCCCGGTTCCGTCGTCGGTGAAGTAGGTCTCCGGCCGGCCGTCCTCGTCCAGGTCGAGGACCGCGTGATCGGCTACCCCGTCGTCGTCGAGGTCGGCGAGCACGTCGTCGATCAGGCCGTCGCCGTCGACGTCGAGACCGATCGCCTCCAGCTGCCCGTCACCGTCCAGATCGCTGTCCGCATTGGCCGTCCACATGGTCGCCGAGCCGTCGGGGTCACCGATGCAGTACTCCATACCTGATCAGACGCGCGGTGGTGCGTTCTCGTTCCACCACTTGAGCAACTCCTGCACGGCATCCTCGTGGCTGAGCGGGCCACGATCCAGCCGGAGCTCCTTGAGGTGCGCCCAGGCACGGCCGACCTGCGGACCCGCCGGGATGTCCAAGATGCGCATGATCTCGTTACCGTCCAGGTCGGGGCGGACCCGGGCCAGATCCTCCTTGGCCGCGAGCGCGTCGATGCGGTGCTCCAAGTCGTCGTAGTTCGCCTGCAGCCGGGCCGCGCGGCGCTTGTTCCGGGTGGTGCAGTCGGCGCGCACCAACTTGTGCAGACGGCCCAGCAGCGGGCCGGCATCGGTGACGTAGCGCCGCACCGCCGAGTCGGTCCAACGGCCGTCTCCGTAACCGTGGAATCGCAGATGCAAGTAGACCAGCTGCGAGACATCGTCGACCATCTGCTTGGAATATCTCAGGGCACGCATCCGCTGGCGGGCCATCTTCGCGCCGACCACCTCGTGGTGATGAAAGCTGACCCCCCCGTCAGGTTCGTGCCTGCGCGTCGCCGGCTTGCCGATGTCGTGCAGCAATGCCGCCCACCGCAGCACCAGGTCCGGCGCACTGGCAACCTCCTCGAGCTCGATAGCCTGCTTGAGCACCTTCAGCGAATGCTGGTAGACGTCCTTGTGCTGGTGATGTTCGTCGATCGCCATCCGCATCGCCCCCACCTCGGGCAGCACCACCTCACCCAGACCCGCCTGAACCATGAGGTCGACGCCGGCGACGGGGTGGGCGCCCAGCAGGAGCTTGTCCAGTTCGGTTGCCACGCGTTCGGCGGTAATCCTGCCCAGCTGCGGCGCCATCTCCTCGAGTGCGCGGCGCACGCGCGGCGCCAGGGTGAAGCCGAGTTGAGAGACGAATCTGGCTGCGCGCAACATTCGCAGCGGATCGTCGCCGAAAGACACTTCCGGAGCCGCCGGCGTATCCAGCAGGCCGGCATCCAGGGCGCCCAACCCACCCAGCGGATCGAGGAACTCCGCAGGTCCTGCCGGGGAAATCCGAACCGCCATGGCGTTGACGGTGAAATCCCGTCGCACCAGATCCTCAACCAGTTCGGTGCCGAATCGGACGTCGGGATTTCGCGACACCTGGTCATAGGAATCGGCGCGGAAGGTGGTCAGCTCCAACCGTTCTGCACCCTTACCAACGCCGATCGTGCCGAACTCGATGCCGGTGTCCCACAGGGTGTCCGCCCAGCCGCGCAACAGCCGCTGCATCTGCTCGGGGCGGGCGTCCGTGGTGAAATCGAGATCGGAGCCCAGCCGGCCGAGCAGGGCGTCCCGGACGCTTCCCCCCACCAGATACAGCTGGTGTCCGTCCTCCGCGAAGAGCCCGCCGAGTGCCCGAAGTACCTCGCCGTGCCGCTCCAGCGACACTTGCGCGCCGGCCAACAGTTCGGAAACGTCGGCGCTGGGGGCGCTGTCTTGGCGGGGGTCGGACACGTCCGATGAGCATAGTGGTCACAGCCGTGTCACCGACCGGCGAGTGCGGCGAGGGCCGCTGTTCATCCCAACTACTATCGCTTGAGTGTCGGACGGCGAGCAGCCCAAACCCCGACGGCGCCGTGGTCGGCGCCGCGGCCGACGCGCGGTCGGTCCGCCTGAGGCGGCAGCCGACCAGACCGGCGGGCACCGCCGACACACGCCGTCCGGCCTGGAGAGTGCCCAGTCGACTCCGGCGCCCAAACCGCAGAAAGCGCGTCGCCGACGGCCCCCCGCCCGGCTTCGCACCGTGCATGAGACCTCCGCGGGAGGCCTGGTCATCGACGGTATCGACGGGCCCAAGGAAAGCCAGGTCGCGGCGCTGATCGGCCGTATCGACCGCCGGGGACGCATGTTGTGGTCGCTGCCGAAGGGCCATATCGAGGTGGGTGAGACCGCAGATCAGACCGCGATCCGCGAAGTCGCCGAGGAGACCGGCATCCAGGGCAGCGTGCTGGCAGCGTTGGGCAGCATCGACTATTGGTTCGTCACCGAGAGCCGGCGCGTGCACAAGACCGTGCACCATTACTTGATGCGGTTTCTGGGCGGTGAGCTCTCCGACGAGGACGTCGAGGTCACGGAGGTGGCCTGGGTACCGCTGGGCGAACTGCCGTCGCGGCTCGCCTACGCCGATGAACGGCGTCTCGCGCAGGTTGCCGACGAGTTGATCGACAAGCTGCAGTCCGACGGGCCCGGCGCCTTGCCGCCGCTGCCCCGCACAGCCCCCCGGCGGCGGGGACAGACACACTCGCACACCCGCAAGAAAAGGCCTGACACCACCGCTCAACCACAGCCCGGCCAGCGGACGAACGGTTGCGGACCGGGCCCGTGAGCGGGCCGCCCGTACGGCTGCTGGCCACCGTCACCACGTTGCTATTGGCGCTGCTGCCGCTGGCCGGTTCCGGGGTGGCAGAAGGTCGGCCGGGGATCACCCCTTTCCTGCATGTTCAGATCGACAGCGTCACCCCCGACGTCATCACCACGACCAGCGAGCCCGTGGTCACCGTTTCCGGCAAGATCAGCAACGTCGGCGATCGCGTGGTCCGCGACGTGGTGGTGCGGTTGGAGCGCGCCGCCGCAGTCTCGTCCTCGAGCGCGCTTCGCACTGACCTGGCCGGCGACGTCGCTCAGTACACGCCGGTGGCCGACTTCATTACGGTAGCCCCCGAAATTGCCCGCGGACAGGACATTCCATTCCGTCTGGCCTATCCGCTGCGCTCCGCGGACCGTCCCTCACTGGACATCGAGAGTCCCGGCGTCTACCCCGTCATGGTCAATGTGAACGGCACCCCCGACTACGGGGCACCTGCCCGGCTCGACGACTCGCGGTTCCTGCTGCCGGTGCTCGGGGTGCCCCCCGATGAGGCACCTGACGCCGGCGAAGCCAATGCGCTGAGCTCCGTCGTGCCGCCGAACATCACTCGACCGGTCGGGTTGACGATGTTCTGGCCATTGGCCGACCGACCACGACTGGCCGCCGGCGCCCCGGGGGGCACGACCCCTGTTCGGCTGATCGACGACGACCTCGCGACGTCGCTGGCCACCGGAGGACGCCTCGACATCATGCTGACCGCAGTCGACTTCGCGACCAGCCCGGAGGTCAATCCCGGCGGTGAGATCACACCTGCGCTATGTCTGGCCGTCGACCCCGACCTACTCGTCACGGTCAACGCGATGACCGGCGGCTACGTCGTCAACGACGCCGCCGACGCGGGCCCGGGTACCCCCACGCACCCAGGTACCGGGCAGCAGGCCGCCGTCGACTGGCTCAACAGGCTCAAGCTGCTCGCCCAACGGATGTGTGTGGCACCGACGACCTACGCCCAGGCCGACCTCGACGCCCTGCACCGGGTCGCCGACCCCGGACTGTCGGCCGCGGCCACCACCGGGGCCGCCAACATCGTCGACCGGATCCTGGGCATCAACTCGACCCGCGGCGCCAGCCTGGTCGGCGACGGACCGCTGACCGGACCTGCGGTGCAGTTACTGTCCCAACAGGGTCCCACCGTGGCGATCGGCGCTGCCCAGCTGTCCGGTTCCGGCGTCTCGGACGGCGGCGCACCCGAGACCGCCGACACCAGCCCCGTGCGCTACACACCCACTGTGGTCGCGGCCCCTTTCGACCCCGCGGTCGGGGCGGCGCTGGCCGGTATGGGCGCCGCCCCCGAATCACCTTCCTATCTCGACCCGTCCCTGGACATCGCACTGAAACAGGACACCGCGGTGGCTCGGCGCCAGGATGGGCTCGCCTCGATGCTGTGGCGCAGCCTCCAGCCCGACACCGTGCCGCGAACCCAGATCCTGATGCCTCCCCTGCTGTGGAATCTGTCAGCCCTGGACGCGCAGTCCGTTCTGACCGCGGTGGCTACCAGCATCCGGGCCGGACTGACGGTTCCACGTCCGCTGGCCGCGCTGATCGAGGAGGCCAACGCGGTGACCGAATCCACTGCACTGCCGTCTGGGCCGCTGGGCAACCCCCGGGGGCGGTTCGACGACGAGGTGGTCTCGGGCATAGCCGCGGTCAACGGCCGGCTCGGGGGCCTGACGGCGGCACTGACCACCGACGAACGCACCGGGCAGACCGGCGGCCAGTACACGGCACCGCTGCGCGAGGATCTACTTCGCGCACTGAGCCTTTCGGTGCCGCCCAACGCCCGCAACGGGTTGGCCCAGCAACGGCTCACCACGGTGGCACGCACCGTGGAGGACTTGTTCACGGCCGTCGCCATCGTCAACCCGGGCGGCTCATACACCTTGGCGACCGAACGCAGCCCGCTACCGCTGGCACTTCGCAACGACCTGCCGGTGCCGATCCGGGTAAGGCTGGACATCGACGCTCCCCCCGGTATGACGGTGACCGACATGGGTGAGATCGTGCTACCGCCTGGCTTCCTGCCGCTGAAGGTACCGATCGAGGTGCACTTCACCCAGCGGGTGGCAGTGGACGTCACGCTGCGCACCGCCGAGGGCCTGCCGCTGGGTGAGCCGGTTCGGTTGTCGGTGCACTCCAACGCCTACGGCAAGCTGCTCTTCTTCATCACGTTATCCGCCGGCGCAGTCCTGTTCCTGCTGGCGGGCCGGCGGCTGTGGCACCGGTTCCGCGGCCAGCCCGACCGGGCCGATCTCGACCGCCCCGACCCGATCGAGGTGGCGCTGGCATACCGCGATGACGAGGCCGGCCAAGACGCTCCCCGGCGGCGCCCGTGAGTAATCCCGACCGCGCCGAATTGTCGGACTCGGCGGTGGTATCGCGGTCGTGGGGAATGGCCGCGGCCACGCTTGTCAGCAGGCTCACCGGTTTCGCCCGGATCGTGCTCCTCGCGGCGATCCTCGGTGCCGCTCTGTCCAGCGCGTTCACCGTGGCCAACCAATTGCCCAACCTCATCGCCGCGCTGGTCCTCGAGGCGACGTTCACCGCGATCTTCGTGCCGGTCCTCGCGCGCGCCGAGCGTGACGACTCCGACGGCGGCGCCGCATTCGTCCGGCGCCTGCTCACCCTGGCCACCGCGCTGCTGCTGCTGGTAACCCTGGCCTCGACACTGGCGGCGCCGCTGCTGGTCGACCTGATGCTGGGTTCGGAACCGCTGGTGAACCGTTCGCTGACCACAGCGTTCGCCTACCTACTGCTTCCGCAGATCATCTTCTACGGACTGTCTTCGGTTTTCATGGCGATCCTGAACACCCGCAACATCTTCGGGCCCCCGGCGTGGGCGCCGGTGGTCAACAATGTCATCGCGATCCTCACCCTGGGGCTGTATGTCCTTGTGCCTGGTGAACTTTCGATCGATCCCGTCGAGATGGGCAACGCGAAGCTGCTGGTGCTCGGCATCGGCACGACCCTGGGTGTAGTGGCCCAGGCCGCAGTGTTGTTCGTCGCTATCCGTGCCCAGCGGATCAGCCTGCGCCCGCTGTGGGGTATCGACGCTCGCCTCAAGAGGTTCGGGATGATGGCACTGGCAATGGTGCTCTACGTCCTCATCAGCCAGATCGGGTTGATTGTCGGTAACCAGATCGCCAGTGCCGCAGCCGCATCCGGTCCCGCCATCTACAACTACACCTGGTTGGTGCTGCAGCTGCCGTTCGGCATCATCGGCGTCACCGTGCTGACGGTCGTGATGCCCCGCCTGTCGCGCAATGCCGCCGCCGACGACGGCCCCGCGGTGCTGGCCGACCTGTCCCTGGCGACCCGGCTGACCATGGTCACGCTGATCCCGATCGTGGCGATGATGACCATCGGTGGCCCGGCGATCGGCAGCGCGCTGTTCGCCTACGGCAACTTCGGCGACGTCGACGCCGGCTATCTCGGCATGGCGATCACCCTGTCGGCGTTCACTCTGATCCCCTATGCGCTGGTTCTGCTGCAGCTGCGGGTGTTCTACGCGCGCCAGGAGCCCTGGACGCCGATCGCGCTGATCGTCGTGATCACGGCGGTGAAGATCGCCGCCTCGCTGGCCGCGCCGCACCTCACCGACGACCCCGATCTCGTGGCCGGATACCTGGGCCTGGCCAACGGGCTGGGGTTCTTGGCCGGCGCAACCCTGGGCTACTTCCTACTGCGCGCCCGCCTCGACCCGCCGGACGGGCGGCTGATCGGCTTTGACGTGGTCCGCACCATCCTGGTGACCATCGCCGCATCGATGGTTGCGGGCCTGACCGCCCACCTCGTCGACACGCTCCTCGGGCTCGAGGATCTGACCAGCAAGTGGGGTGGCGCCGGTTCGCTGCTGAGGCTGACGGTGCTCGGCATCATCATGGCCCCGATCATCGTCGCGGTGTTGCTGGGAGCCAGGGTGCCCGACGCGCACGCAGCACTCGCCGCGGTCCGCCGGCGCTTCCTGTCTCGCCCGGCGGCAGCCGCGACACCGGCACCGCGGCCTCCCGTACGGCCACGCGGCGACAGCAACCTCCCGTACGCTGATCAACGGAATCTGTCCTCGTCTCGCCGGCTTCCGCATTCGACGACGGCGCAGCGGGGACCTTCGGCTGAGGTTGCCGACGACTCGAGGCGGAAAGGATCTGCGGTGAGCGACAAACCCGCCGGTGGCTTCCCCCCGGGCTCAGACAACGCCGGGCCTCCCCAGCCGACCCGCGTCAACCGCCCGTCAGCTGACGACTTTCAGCCCGACGTGCCAGACACTTTCGGGGCGCACGCGAAGCCGGCCTACCCCGGCACTCCGAGTCCGCCGTCGCACGCCGCGGCCCCACCGGCACGTCCGCCCGCCGATTTCGGCAGTAACCCGACCCGCGAAGACCCGACCCGCGAAGACCCGACCCGCGAGGACCCGACCCGCGAACCGCCGGCTTTCGATGCACCCCGGCAACCGCCGATCGAGGGGGCGCTCCCGGCCGAATCCGTCAAGTTGATCCCCGGGGCGATGATCGCCAACAGGCGCTACCGGCTCCTGGTTTTCCACGGCGGTCCCAACCACCTCCAGTTCTGGCAGGCACTCGACACTGCGCTCGACCGCCAGGTGGCGCTGACGTTCGTCAGCCCCGACGGCTCGCTGCCCGAGCGATACGTACAGGAGATCCTGACCCGCACCCAGCGGCTGAGCAGCCTCGACGTGCCCGGCGTGGCGCGCGTGCTCGACGTCGCCAGCACCGGATCCGGCGGCCTGGTGGTCTCCGAGTGGATCCGGGGCGGCTCGCTGGCCGAGGTCGCCGACACCACACCGTCCCCGATCGGCGGCGCCCGGGCAATCCAGTCGCTGGCGGCGGCCGCCGATGCCGCACACCGCAACGGTGTGACCCTATCCGTGGACCATCCCAGTCGGATCCGTGTCAGCATCGAGGGCGACGTGGCACTGGCGTTCCCGGCCACGATGCCCGACGCCACGCCCGAGGAGGACATTCGCGGTATCGGGGCGGCACTGTATGCGCTGCTGATCGATCGATGGCCGCTGCCCGAATCCGGTGAACGCAGTGGACTCGCGCCCGCCGAACTGGATGCGGCCGGGCAGCCCATCGAACCTCGCGCTTTCGATCGCGATATCCCGTTCCAGATCTCCGCCGCCGCATCGCACGCCGTCCAGGAGGGCGGCGGGATTCGCAGCGCACCCACCCTGCTGAACCTGCTGCAGCAGGCCACGGCGATCGCCGACCGCACAGATCATCTCGCGCCGGTAGAGGTCGCCGCACCCGACACCGGCACCGGCTCCGGCACCGGGGGCTGGCTCCGTACCGCATCCGACCCCGACGCCGAGCAACGCCGGCGCAAATTCCTGATGATCGGACTCGCGGTGGCTGCCGTGGTCGTCGTCGTGGCATTGGTTCTGCTGACGAGCGTGCTCGGCCGGATCTTCGGCGATGTCGGCGACGGTCTCGGTGGCGACGAACTCGGCCTGAATGCACCCTCTTCGTCAGAAAGCGCGGCTCCCATTCGCGACGGTTCGGTCATCGAACCCGTTCGCGCAACAGTATTCTCGCCCGGGGGCGAGGCCGACGCACCCGCGCTGGCCGGGCTCGCGATCGACGGCGACCCGACGACGGTCTGGCCCACCGACACCTACACCGACGCGAAACCCTTCCCTGCCTTCAAGAACGGGGTCGGCCTGATGCTGCAGCTGCCGAAACCCGCCGTTCTCGGCTCGGTCACGATCAACGTCAACAGCACCGGTACCGCCGTGCAGATTCGGTCCTCGCCGACATCGACGCCGTCGGCCTTGGATGACACGACTGCCCTCACCAAGCCCACGCCGCTGAAGACGGGCTCCACCATCATCGAGGTGGACGACGCGTCGCCGACATCGAACGTACTGGTGTGGATTTCCACCCTCGGATCGGTAGACGGTGAGAGCCGAGCCGACATCTCGGAGATCACCCTCAAAGCGGCGTCCTGACCTACCGCTGGCCGTACATCCTTGTGCGGCGCAGGTCGGAAGGGCCCGAGAAAATTGGTGTCCCAGGCCACCCCCGGCGCCGATTAGTGTTCGCCTGTGGGGATATTCGGGGGACCGCGGGAGCACACCGGGCGGCTACGCACCGATGCCGAGTTGCTCACCGCGCACATCAGCGGTGACCGGTATGCATTCGAGGAGCTGTTCTACCGCCACCATCGTCAGCTCTACCGGCTGGCCCTACTCACCAGCCGGGACCCCGACGACGCGGCCGATGCGCTGCAGGACGCGCTGTTGGCCGCGCACCGTGCCGCTCGCACATTTCGCAACGACTCCGCAGTCAGCAGTTGGCTATACCGCATCGTCGTCAATGCGTGCCTGGACCGGTTGCGCCGCAACAAATCCCATACCTACGAAGAGTTGGACGAACAGATGTGCCGGGCCGTCGATCCGACCCGGCGGGCGGACACCGCGATGGTGGTGCAGCGCGCCCTGATGCGCCTTCCCGTCGAGCAGCGCGCCGCGGTCGTGGCCGTCGACATGCAGGGGTATTCGGTAGCCGAGACCGCCCGCATCCTCGGGGTGGCGGAGGGCACGGTGAAAAGCAGGTGCTCGCGCGCCCGCAGCAAGCTCGCGACATCGCTGGCCTGCATCGCCGCTGGTGCCACCACCACCGAGTAAGCCCCGTCGGATAACCTCGAAACCATCTTCAGGGGCGACGACCGGGGGGCAGCGATGGGCGACGGCGCAGGCCCCCCGCCTGACTCGAGTCCCGATCCCGCTCCCATTGACCTCACCCCCGAACTGCTCGCCGACCTGCAGGCCGGGCTGCTCGATGACGCCACCGCCGCCCGGGTCCGAAGCCGTGCCCGCTCCGATCCCGAGGCAGCACGCACGCTGGCACTACTCCATTCGGTACGGCGCGAACTGGCCCAGCTGGGCCGGGGTGAGGGTGCTGATCAGGCTGCGCCTGACGTGCCGGCCAACGTCACCGCCAGGGTGAGCGCCGCGTTGCGCACCGCTCCGGATCCCGGTTCGCCGTCGGCCGGCGGCGGCCACACCGTGTCGCGGCCGCGGCTGACGCGGGCGCAGCGGGCGGGCCTGGTCATCGGAAGCTGCGCGGTGGCGACGGCGGTCGTCCTCGGTGCGCTCGTCCTGACCCACGATCCCGGGCCGGCGTTTCCGGCGGGTCCCACCGCAGCCCAGATCACCGTGAACAGGACCGCATCCTCTGATGTTCCTGCGTCTGATTTTCCGTTGTCTGATGCAGAGCTCCGCGCGGCGCTCTCTGAGCAGCAAGATCTGGGTCCCCTCGCCGACCCTCAGCGGCGCGCCTCCTGCCTGGCCGGTCTCGGCTACTCCCCCACCCTGCAGGTGCTCGGTGGCCACGCCCTCGAGATATCCGGCCAGCCGGGCGTGCTGCTGCTCGTTCCCTTCGGCACGCCGGAGCAGATCGGCGCGGTGGTGGTCAAGCCAAGCTGCAACGCCGCGGACACTGGTCTACTCGCCGAAACGGTGCTGACCGCGCCCTGAACTAGCCAGCAGCGCCCGGCGACGCGCCGGAGGTATCGACGGGAACACCTCGGCTTACTCTGTTGTTCAGGAAACTGCGGTTGTTCCAACTCTGGCCGCGCGCAGAAAGGCTCCCATGACATCACCCATCGTCCATGACGTCATCGTCGTCGGATCCGGCCCAGCCGGCTACACAGCGGCTATATACGCCGCCCGCGCCCAGCTCAAACCGTTGGTGTTCGAAGGCACCCAGTTCGGCGGCGCACTCATGACCACGACCGAGGTGGAGAACTATCCAGGCTTCCGCGAAGGCATCACCGGCCCCGAGTTGATGGATGAGATGCGCGAGCAGGCGCTGCGCTTCGGCGCCGACCTCCGCATGGAGGACGTCGACGCCGTCGACCTGGCCGGGCCGGTCAAGACCGTCACCGTCGGCGATGAGACACACCGGGCCCGCGCCGTGATTCTGGCCATGGGTGCCGCCGCCCGGCACCTGGGTGTGCCCGGGGAGGCCGCCCTGCTCGGCATGGGCGTCAGCACCTGCGCCACCTGTGACGGCTTCTTCTTCCGGGACCAGGACATCGCCGTGGTCGGTGGCGGCGACTCGGCCATGGAGGAGGCCACCTTCTTGACCCGGTTCGCCCGCAGTGTCACGCTGATCCACCGTCGCGACGAGTTCCGCGCGTCCAAGATCATGCTCGAGCGGGCCCAGACCAATGAGAAGATCCGGTTCCTGACCAACACCGACGTCACCGGCATCGACGGCGACCCCAAGGTGACCGGTATCCAGCTGCGAAACTCTGCGACCGGCGCGGAATCCACGCTGGCCGTGACGGGTGTCTTCGTCGCTATCGGCCATGACCCCCGCTCCGAGCTGGTGCGCGACCAGGTGGAGCTCGACGCCGCAGGTTACGTGAAAGTGCAGGGCCGCAGCACTTTCACCTCGATCGAGGGCGTGTTCGCCGCAGGCGATCTCGTCGACCACACCTACCGGCAGGCCATCACCGCTGCTGGAAGTGGTTGTGCCGCATCGATCGACGCGGAGCGCTGGCTCGCCGAAACCTCTCACTCTTCAACCGACGACAACGATCTGATAGGAGCACAGCAATGAGCAAGCCGGATGCCGGATCGACGGTAGCGGTCACCGATGATTCGTTCGCCGGGGATGTGCTGGCGAGCAGCACACCGGTGTTGGTGGACTTCTGGGCAACGTGGTGCGGCCCATGCAAAATGGTCGCCCCGGTGCTTGAAGAGATCGCTGCGGAAAAGGCCGGCGCATTGACCGTCGCCAAGATTGACGTCGATGCGAACCCGGCGACCGCCCGCGACTTTCAGGTGGTGTCGATCCCGACAATGATCCTGTTCAAGGATGGTGCGCCGGTCAAGCGAATCGTGGGCGCCAAGGGCAAGGCCGCGCTGCTGCGCGAACTCAGCGACCTGGTCTAGCGCTGCGCTGAAACGGCATTTCACGGTCCGGCGCCGCATTTCAACGCCCTAACGACTGGCTGGAGTTTTCCCGAATCGCGAGTTCGTCTGAGACAATGCTGGCTATGTCGAGTCTGCGCCGCGGTGATCGCGGGTGTGCGGTCGCCGAGGTCCGGGCTGCCCTATCCGCCTTGGGCTTGATCGACAATCCCGACGAGGACCTGACCACCGGTAAGCAGATTGCGGCGGACATGTTCGACGGCGAACTCGACCATGCAGTCCGGGCGTTCCAGCAGCACCGCGGCCTGCTGGTGGACGGCATCGTCGGCGAAGCGACCTACCGCGCCCTCCGGGAAGCCTCCTACCGACTCGGCGCACGCACCCTCAATCATCAGTTCGGGGCGCCGATGTACGGCGACGACGTGGCCACCCTTCAAGCCCGCCTTCAGGATCTGGGTTTCTATACCAACTTGGTCGACGGATACTTCGGTCTGCTGACCCACAATGCGCTGATGTCCTACCAACGGGAATACGGGCTGTATCCCGACGGCATCTGCGGACCGGATACGTTGCGCTCCTTGTATTTTCTTGGCTCCCGGGTGACCGGCGGATCTCCACACGCCATCCATGAGGAAGAGCTTGTCCGCAATTCCGGACCCCGCTTGTCGGGCAAGCGGATCATTATCGATCCGGGCCGCGGCGACTGCGATCGCGGTCTGATCATGGACGGTCCGACCGGTCCCCTCAGCGAAGCAGACGTCCTGTGGGACTTGGCACGTCGCCTCGAGGCCCGCATGACCGCGATCGGGATGGAGACGTTTCTCTCCCGCCCGACCAACCGCGCACCGACCGATGCCGAACGCGCCGCCACTGCCAATTCCGTTGGGGCCGACCTGATGATCAGCCTGCGCTGCGCAACGCAGGC
The DNA here is from genome assembly GCF_049608025.1 of Mycobacterium sp. Taxonomy (GTDB): domain Bacteria; phylum Actinomycetota; class Actinomycetes; order Mycobacteriales; family Mycobacteriaceae; genus Mycobacterium. Next base: position 14,006 of record NZ_JBMYXC010000029.1, read on the forward strand.
CACCCCGTCCGCCAACGGCGTCGCCTCGTTCCATTTTGGGAATTCACACGGTTCGGTATCCACCATCGGACGCAACCTGGCCGACTTCATTCAGCGAGAAGTGGTGGCGCGTACAGGATTACAGGACAGCCGCGTACACGGCCGGACTTGGGATCTACTCAGACTCACCCGGATGCCCACCGTTCAGGTCGATATCGGCTACATCACCAATGCCGGAGACCGGGAAATGTTGGTCTCGCCGGAATCTCGCGATTCCATCGCCGAGGGCATGCTCGCCGCCATCAAGCGGCTCTATCTCCTGGGCAAGAACGACCGCCCCACCGGTACGTTCACCTTCGCCGAGTTGCTCGCCCACGAGCACTCCGTGGAACAGGCCCGCCGGGCCTAGCGCCCTAGGGGTTCGCCCCCGCCCCGACGGGCTGTTGAAGTTGGGCACTTTGGAGCAATCGCTCCAGCGCGGCCTCGACGTCAGCCTTCCATCCAAGCCCCTGCTCGAGTTCCAGCCGCAGCCGCGGAAAGTAGGTGTGCGGCGACACCACAACGAACCCGACGTCCAGAAGCAGGTCGGTGGCGAGCACGCAGCGCCCGACGGAGCAGTCACCGAGTGCCGCCATCACCGGCGCCGCGTCGGCGGGCACCCGGGCCGGATCGGACAGTTCGGCCACCTCAGGTGATCGGCCGAATGCTTCCAGCGCGCGAACACCGCGGCGGACCAAGTCGCCGACAACCGCGGCGATCAACATCCCGGGCAGCTCCGCACTCCCTGCGCCCGGCTCGACCCCGAGGGTGGTGAGCAAAACGGCATCGGGACTGACCGGCCCGGTCGGGAAACGTCCGGCCCGGGGCACCACGCGGGGCGGCGCGTAGAACGCGTACCCGAGACAGGGTTCGTCGGTCGGCTCCAGCCCTGGGTCACTGCCCTCGGTCCGGTCGCGGCACTCCTCCACCGCCAACTGTCCGCACGATCCCCACTGGAGCATGACCATCGACAGCCACGCTTCCTTCTCGAACTCCGGATCCGATAGGTGGTCGTCGGTACCTACCGTCGGCGGATCGACCTCCCAGTACACGCAACGCCGCGCATGCTTGGGAAGCTGCTCGAATGCTTCGAGCCGGAGGGGCGTGATTCGCGTGGCCACTACACTCCCGAGTTCCTACGCCGCACAAGAACGCACGGCAGCCCTACCAGAATAGAAGGAGCGGGCCGGACCGGCGGTGCTTCGTCCGCACGAGACCCCCTCGCCGCGGTCCGGTGACGAATTCGACTGGGCCACAACGAGTCTCCCCAGAAGGTCCGGCTGAGCAGTGAATTCGAGGCCGCCAGTGTCACAGTGACGTAATTCGTCGGTAGGACCGGTCACGGCGACGACGTGTTCATGAGCTCCACAATCCGCTGCAAATCGTCCACCGAGCCGAACTCCACAACGATCTTGCCTTTCCGCTTGCCCAGGCTGACGGTGACCCGGGTATCGAAGGCCGTGGACAACTGCTCGGCGACATCTTGCAGCCCGGGCATCCGGATCGGCTTGCGGCGGGGCGCAGTGGGCGGAGCGCCTCCCTCGCGATTGGCCAGAGTCACGGCCTCCTCCGTCGCGCGCACCGACAGGCCCTCGGCGACTATCCGCGCCGCGAGTTCCTCCTGGAGTTCGGCACCGCCCTCGAGCGCCAGCAGCGCCCGCGCGTGACCCGCCGACAGCACTCCGGCCGCGACCCGCCGCTGCACAGCGATAGGAAGCCGGAGCAAGCGGATCATGTTGGTGATCAGTGGCCGCGAGCGGCCGATACGGGTTGCGAGTTCCTCGTGGGTGACGTCGAACTCCTCGAGCAGCTGTTGATAAGCCGCCGCCTCTTCCAACGGGTTCAGTTGGGCGCGGTGGATGTTCTCCAAGAGCGCATCGCGCAACATGCTGTCGTCGGCGGTTTCCCGAACGATCGCGGGGATCGTTGCGACCCCGGCCTGCTGCGCGGCGCGCAGCCGCCGCTCCCCCATGACGAGTTGGTAGCGCGGGGAGTCTCCCCCCTCATCTCCGGGCGCCACTCGCACCACGATCGGCTGCATCAATCCGAACTCGCGGATGGAGTGCACGAGCTCGGCGAGTGCCTCTTCGTCAAACACCTGGCGCGGCTGCCGCGGATTCGGATCGATCTTCGACGGTGCGATCTCCTGGTACACCGCACCGACGGAACTCGCCTCCGGTGCCGCCGTCGCCGGACCTCCCAGGACCACATCGGCGGCCGCTGCGCCCATCCGAGGACCCAGGGTGGCTGGCGCGTCCGGGCCGGCGGGGCCCGTCGGAATCAGCGAGGCCAGACCGCGGCCCAGTCCGCTGCGCTTACGTGCCGCGTTGTTCATCGGTTCCCTCTTCTCTTCGCGCAGATGCGCATCGCGGATGGACTTGTCCCGTGCGGAGTCGTCCGGCACCTGCTGGTCCCGTATGCGCTCATCGGGATTGTCCCGGCACGCCTCGCTGCGCCAGTTCCCGGCTCGCATCCAAATAGCTCATCGCGCCGCGCGAGCCGGGGTCGTAGTCGATGATCGTCATCCCGTAGCCCGGAGCTTCGGAGACTTTGACGCTGCGCGGGATGACGGTTCGCAGCACTTTGTCCCCGAAATGTGCACGCACGTCCGTCGCTACTTGATCAGCCAGCTTCGTCCTCCCGTCGTACATCGTCAGAACCACGGTCGTCACATCGAGCTTGGGATTGAGATGGGCCTTGACCATTTCGATGTTGCGCAACAGCTGCCCCACCCCCTCGAGGGCGTAGTACTCGCACTGGATCGGGATGAGAACCTCGGGCGCAGCGACCAATGCGTTGATCGTCAGCAGTCCCAGAGACGGCGGGCAGTCGATGAAGACGTAGTCGAAGTCGTGGTTCTTGAGCTCGGCGAGCGCGGCCCGCAACCTTCCCTCGCGGGCTACCATGCTGACCAATTCGATCTCGGCTCCGGCAAGGTCGATGGTGGCCGGGATGCAGAAGAGGCGGTCGCTGTGCGGGCTCCGCTGCAGCGCGCTCTCGACGGACATCTCCCCGATCAGGACCTCGTAGGAAGAGGGCGTGCCCGGCCGATGCTCGATTCCCAGGGCGGTACTGGCGTTGCCCTGGGGGTCGAGATCGATCACCAGCGTGGGCGAACCTTGTAACGCCAGGGCCGCCGCGATGTTGACCGCGGTCGTGGTTTTCCCTACGCCGCCCTTCTGATTGGCGATGGTGAAAACCCGTTGATGCGCCGGCCTGGGGAGCTGTCGTTGTGTCGCCGCCTGCATCAGCCGCGCCGCGCGCTCGGCCTCGGCCCCGATCGGCGTATCGGCCTCCCACGTTTCACGTGAAACATCGGAGGCAACCGCCTGGGGTTCCCGGCCCTGGGGAACGGACATCATCTGCGCTTCCCTCCCTGGGATCGCTTCCCCCGCCGAAGCTGCTGGGACCCCTGACACCCTACGACCACCGTCACTGGCGGATCCACGAAACGGGCGCCACATTTCATCACCTTCACCTCGGTCAGGCCGAGCCTTGTCATAGCGCGGCGATGCTCGCGGATCTCGTCCTCGGCGCGCTCTCCCTTGATGGCCAGCATCCGGCCACCCGGCCCCAGCAACGGGGCGCTCCACTTCGTCAGCTTGTCCAACGAGGCCACTGCCCGAGACACCACCGCATCCGCCTCCCCCACTTCGTCGCGTACGGTTCGATCCTCGGCCCGGCCCCGGACAACCCTGCAGTCGATACCCAGTTCGTCGATCACCTCGCGAAGGAAGTCGCTGCGGCGAAGCAGCGGTTCGATGAGCGTCACGCGAACGTCCGGTCGAGCCAACGCCAACGGTATCCCCGGCAACCCGGCTCCACTGCCAATGTCGGCGATATGCTCCTCGGGGTTAAGCAACTCCGACACGGCCGCGCTATTCAGCACGTGTCGGTCCCATACCCGCTCCACTTCACGCGGGCCGAGCAGCCCGCGCTCGACGCCAGCTCCCGCCAGGATTCCTGCATACCGGTGCGCACTCTCCACCGCGCCGCCGAACACCGCAGCGGCTGCGGGCGGCGGTGGCGGTACCTCCGTGTGTTTCACGTGAAACATCCTCCGAATGTCCGCGACCGAAGCCCGCTACTCCCCCGAACTACATCGTTGTAACTCTTGGTCAGTCGGCGAGAACGACGACCCGGCGCGACGGCTCCACGCCCTCGCTCTCGCTGTGCACGCCCTGCACGCCAGCCACCGCGTCATGGACGATCTTGCGCTCGAAGGGCGTCATCGGCGACAGCTCCTCGCGCACACCGGTCTCGAGGACCCGCTGCGCGACCTCATCCCCCAGTGCCGACAGGTCGTCCCGCCGGCGCCGGCGCCACTGCGCGATGTCGAGCATGAGGCGGCTTCGCTCGCCTGTCTTTTGGTGAACTGCTAACCGGGTCAACTCCTGGAGCGCGTCGAGCACCTCTCCCTTGCGGCCGACCAACTTCGTGAGGTCTCCGCCGCCATCGATGCTCACGATGGCGCGGTCCCCCTCCACATCCAGATCGATGTCGCCGTCGAAGTCCAAGAGATCCAACAGCTCTTCGAGATAGTCGCCGGCGATCTCCCCTTCGGCGACCAACCTGTCTTCACCATCCCGACCGCCCGCGGCAGCCTCCGCGGCCGCGGCCGGACCGTCCCCGGCACCCCGGGTCTCCGGGGCATCCGCGGCGGCAGCCGGGGCGTCCGCGGCATCGTGGGCCGCGTTCTCCGTCCCGTCCACATCCTCGCTGCGCTCCGCGGTGTCGGCGGTGGCAGTTTCTGCGTTGGTCATATAGACCCCTCTCCCTCGTTCGCGGTCACCCGCTCGTCAACGTTTCCGCTTCTTCGGCCGGGCGCCGGGTTTGGGCGTGCGGTTCGCCGCCCCGTTGCGCGCCGCAGGTTTGGTGCCGCCCCGGCCACCTTTGGACGACCCCGATCCTCGGGCGGTTCCGCCCTGCCCACCTTTGGACGACCCCGACCCTTTGGCGGTTCCGCCCTGCCCACCTTTGGACGACCCCGACCCTTTGGCGGGTCCACCCTGGCTACCTCTGGACGACCCCGGCCCTTTGGCGGCGTCGTTTTTGGGTTCGGCGGGTTCAGCGGGTTCGTCGGTCTCGGCGGTCTCGGCGGTCTCGGCGCCATCCGGCGCCGAGATGACTTCCTGGGCGGTGCCTGCCGCGTCGGCACCCGCCTTCTTCTTCCGTTTCGGTTTGGCGCCGGGGGCCGGCGCATTGGCGGCGCGGCGCTCCAGGGCTTCGAGCTTCTTCTGCTCTTCTTCGTGTTCGATCTTGCCGAACACGTAGTGCTGCTGACCGAAGGTCCAGATGTTGTTCGCCAGCCAGTACATGATGATCGCCAGCGGCAGGAACGGCCCACCAACCACCACGCCGAGCGGAAACACGTAGAGCGCGAGCTTGTTCATCATCGCGGTCTGCGGACTGGCCGCCGCCTCGGGGCTCTGCCTCGCCACCGACGCCCGGCTGTTGAAGTACGTCGCGATACCGGCGGCAATCATGATCGGCACGCTGACCGCGATCAGCGCGGGCCTGCTGAACTCGCCGAACTGCGTGAACGCCTCCAGTCCGCTTTTCTGCGTCATGAACGCACCCAGCGGCGCGCCGAAGAAGTTCGCGTCGAGGAAGTTTCCTACGTCGGTGGCACTGAACACGTAATTGCCGAGCCGCCGATTCTCTTCGACCGACAAGTTGAGGTGCCCGATCCCGAACCCGCCCGTTCGGTTGAAGGATCGCAAGACGTGAAACAGGCCGATGAACACCGGGATCTGCGCCAGCATCGGGAGGCACCCCAACACCGGATTGAAGCCGTGTTCGCGCTGCAGCTTCTGCATCTCGAGCGCCATGCGCTGACGGTCCTTGCCGTACTTCTTCTGCAGCGCCTTGATCTGGGGCTGCAGTTCCTGCATCTGGCGGGTCGTGCGGATCTGCCGGACGAACGGCTTGTAGAGGATCGCGCGCAGTGTGAAGACCAGGAACACCACCGACAGCGCCCAGGCGAAGAAGTTGGCCGGGCCGAGCAGGAAGGCAAAGGCCTTGTACCAGATCCACATGATCGCCGACACCGGGTAGTAGATGATGTCGAGGCTCATCCAATTAAACACGCGTCTGACTCTCCCCTTGCTGCACCGTACTGATCCCGTCTTCGGTGACGCCGCGGGCACATTCGGCGGCTTCGCTTCGGCACTCTCCGCGGGCTGTTTCTCGGTCCGGTATCGGATCCCACCCTCCGTGATGCCACGGTCCGCATTTCAGCAGACGCACCGCGGCGAGCCACCCGCCCCGGATCGCACCGAACTCGGTGAGAGCGTCGATTGCGTACTGGCTGCAGGTGGGCGTGAACCGACAGGTCGGTGGCCGCAACGGAGAAATCGCGTGGCGGTAGAGCTGAATCATGAAGACCGCTGCCCGCGCGACGGACGACCGTGCGGTCACCTAGATACTCCGGAGCGCAACTCGATGCGCTGGAGCGCGGTCCTCAGTTCTTGCTCCAACCGCGTCGACGGCGCGTGCCGGCTACTGGGCAGCGCGCGGATCACCACCCGGTCCGCGGGGCCGAGATCCTCGAGAATGGTTCGCGCAGCGTGCCGCAGTCGGCGGGACACCTGGTGCCGTTGGACTGCGTTACCGACCGCTTTGGACACGACCAGACCTATTCGCGGGCCGGATCGGCCGGCCCTGTCAGACCGGGTGTACACAACGATGTTCGGCTGCGCGGCCCGCGTCCCTTGACTAACCGTGACAGCGAACTCGGTGGAGCTCGTCATCCGGTACTGCGCCGGAAGCACCTCGTCAGACCTTGCGCCGCATCACGCAGTCAGTGAGCGACGGCCCTTGCGGCGCCGATCCGACACGATGGCCCGCCCGGCGCGCGTACGCATCCGCAGCCGGAACCCGTGCACCCTCGCGCGACGACGATTATTGGGCTGAAACGTCCGCTTGCCCTTGGCCACGGCTGTCACTCCTTGTTGCGTCTAGCCTTCTGCGATCAAGCAGCCATGAACCCTCATGGCTGGCGTGCCGCAGTCGGCCGTTGGTAAGTCGTCCGTCTCGCATTACTAACCGGCGCGTTACCCGGCAGGTCCGGGTCGCAGCCGTATCGCCACGTGCGGGCGACTGTTCGAGGGTACTGACGGGAATTACCTAGGTCAAACCTGTCTCCGTGGCTGCGCACAAGCACTCTGGGCCCGGTGGCGACATCTCATCAACCACAACCGTCACCTTCAACTGGGACTATAGGGCGGGCCTCAGATTAAGGGCTGACCAATGTTGCCGAACTGTTGGCAGTGGGAAAGAAAACTGTTAGCTTCTGGCAGTGCTAATTCCACGTCGGGACGGCACAAGACAACAGAGCGAGGATTCCCATTCCGTCGCGAGCCCACGGAATGAACCCATACCGTGACGCGCTCCGGCCAGCGGCATCCCCGTCAGTAAACAACCAGGCGACGACCGACCCTTCTCCACAACCTGTGGATAACTTTGTGGACAGTTCGTTCCCGGTACTTTGGCCGTCTCTGGGCCGGCCGCTAGGGGGTGCGTCTCGTTGACAGCTAACCCCGATCCCCCGTTCGTCGCCATATGGAACAGTGTCGTCACCGAACTCAACGGCGATGCGGGCGCTGGCGAGGGCTCGTCATTGACTCCCCAGCAACGGGCCTGGCTCAAACTGGTGCGTCCCCTGGTCATCACCGAGGGTTTCGCTCTGCTGTCGGTGCCTACCCCGTTCGTCCAGAATGAAATCGAACGCCACCTTCGCGAACCGATCATCACCGCGTTGAGCAAGCAGCTTGGCCAGCGTGTTGAGCTAGGTGTCCGCATCGCAGATCCAGAGGACGACGCCCCGGTCGGCGGCGACACCGAGCATCACGAGTTTCGCGAGCCTGCCCCCTCCCCCGACATCGAGGACCAGGACGAGGACGAAGATGCGGCGGCCCTCGCCAGCGCCGAAGAGAGCTGGCCGGCCTATTTCAACCGCCGGCCCAACGGCTCTTCAGCAGACGACGACAACTCGATCAATCTGAACCGTCGCTATACCTTCGACACCTTCGTGATCGGTTCCTCCAACCGGTTCGCCCACGCGGCATCTCTTGCTATCGCCGAAGCTCCCGCCCGCGCCTACAACCCCCTGTTCATCTGGGGAGAATCCGGGCTGGGCAAAACCCACCTGCTCCACGCGGCCGGCAACTACGCCCAACGACTGTTTCCCGGCATGCGGGTCAAGTATGTGTCCACCGAGGAATTCACCAACGACTTCATCAACTCCCTCCGCGACGATCGCCGGGCATCCTTCAAACGCACTTATCGAGACATCGACGTCCTACTCGTCGATGACATTCAGTTCATCGAGGGCAAGGACGGCATCCAAGAGGAGTTCTTCCACACCTTCAACACCCTGCACAACGCCAACAAGCAGATCGTGATCTCCTCCGATCGTCCCCCCAAGCAACTCGCCACTCTCGAGGACCGGTTAAGAACCAGGTTCGAGTGGGGACTGATCACCGACGTACAACCGCCGGAACTGGAAACCCGAATTGCGATCCTGCGCAAAAAAGCTCAGATGGATCGGTTGGAAGTACCCGACGACGTACTCGAGCTCATCGCCAGCCGGATCGAACGCAACATCCGCGAACTGGAGGGCGCCCTCATCCGCGTCACGGCATTTGCCTCGCTGAACAAGACCATCATCGACAAATCCCTCGCCGAGATCGTGCTCCGTGATCTGATCTCGGACTCCTCCACCATGCAGATCAGTATCGCGTCGATCATGGCAGCCACCGCGGAATACTTCGAGACGAGCGTCGAGGAACTCCGCGGACCCGGCAAGACCCGCGCTCTAGCGCAATCGCGGCAAATCGCAATGTATCTTTGCCGTGAACTGACCGACCTTTCGCTCCCCAAGATCGGACAGGCGTTCGGACGCGATCACACAACGGTGATGTACGCGGAGAAGAAGATTCGCGCCGAGATGGCCCAGCGCCGTGAGATCTTCGATCACGTCAAAGAGCTCACCACCCGGATCCGGCAGCGCGCCAAGCGCTGACATATCCACCTACTCCCCCGCGATCTCCGGCCTCCCCCGAAGGTCTCCGGCACGATGCTGTCTGAATCCGCCGTTGCCGCGGACCCAATCTCAAAAAACTTTCGCCCCTGCCGTCCCAATTGTCACAGCCCCGACATGTGGACCGCCGTGTGGACAAGCTGGGATCAATCCCCCCTTCGCCCCCGATTTAGTCCACACCTGCGCCGGTATCCCCAACCACGCCGCAGTCGCCCGCCGGCTATCCACAATGCGCCAACACCCCACCATCGCCGCTGTCCAGCACAGCAACATACCTATCCACAGTCTCCACAGGTCCTATTACTACTGCTGTTACAAATCTATGAATTTCTTCTAGAAGAAGAGCGTTGGGGAAACCCGGAACTGTCATGTTCGGGCCGCCCCTTTACCCGGTGATGTCAGCCCAGCCGATTAGCTTTCAAGTTGGGGCCAGAGGCTCTACGGTGGTTCATCGGCAGCCGTTTCGGTCGGCGCAGCGGGTCCGAGCGGCGCGGTGTGCGACACCGAAAATCGCTGAGTGACGTTTTTGTCGGGGTGTGCATCGAAGGGACGCTATGAACGTGGCGGCAGCAGGTCTCACGGATTTGAAGTTTCGATTGACCCGCGAAGACTTCGCCGACGCGGTTGCCTGGGTGGCCCGCAATCTTCCGTCGAGGCCGACGGTGCCGGTGCTGGCGGGTGTGCTTCTCACCGGATCCGACGACGGGCTGACCGTCTCGGGATTCGACTACGAAGTCTCTGCCGAAGTGAAGATTCCTGCTGAGATCGCCTCTCCTGGAACCGTTTTAGTATCCGGCCGGCTGCTCTCAGATATTGTGAAGTCGTTGCCGGCCAAGCCGGTCGACGTGAGCGCCGAAGGGACCCGGGTCTCGTTGACGTGCGGTAGCGCTCGTTTTTCACTCCCGACGATGGCCGTCGAGGATTACCCCACGCTGCCGACCCTGCCCGACGAGACCGGCGTGCTGTCTTCGGACCTTTTCGCCGAAGCGATCGGGCAAGTGGCTGTCGCTGCTGGACGCGATGACACCCTGCCGATGTTGACCGGAATCAGAGTGGAGATTTCCGGCGAGAAGGTTGTTCTGGCCGCTACCGACCGCTTTCGGCTGGCTGTGCGGGAGCTGACCTGGGCGACGGCTTCGACTGGCGTGGAAGTCGAGGTGCTGGTTCCTGCCAGAACCTTGGCCGAAGCTGCGAAGGCAGGTACCGACGGCGAAGAAGTCCACCTGTCGTTGGGGTCGGGACCAACAGTGGGTAGCGAGGGCCTGCTCGGAATTCGCAGCAGAGGCAAGAGTTCCACGACCCGACTGTTGGATGCGGAGTTCCCCAAATTCCGGCAGCTACTTCCCAGCGAACACACAGCAATGGCGACGATTGCCGTTGCCGAGCTGACCGAGGCGATCAAACGCGTCGCCCTGGTCGCTGACCGGGGAGCACAGGTTCGGATGGAGTTCGGTGACGACGTGCTGCGGTTGTCCGCCGGTGCTGACGATGTGGGTCGGGCAGAAGAGGATCTGCCGGTGGAGTTCGCCGGGAGCCCATTGACGATCGCGTTCAACCCGACGTACTTGACCGATGGCCTGGGCTCCTTGCACGCCGAGAAAGTCACGTTCGGCTTCACCACACCCAGTCGGCCAGCCGTGTTGCGGCCGGCCGGCGAAGAGGACGGCGCAGCCGGCGGTGCCGGCCCGTTCCCGGCGGCTCAAACGGATTACGTTTATTTGTTGATGCCGGTACGCCTTCCCGGTTGACCCTTGGCACTGACAGGAGAAGGGACGCGCAGATGCAGCTAGGTCTCGTCGGTCTTGGCAAGATGGGTTTCAACATGCGTGCCCGTCTGCGTGAGGGAGGGCACGACGTCGTCGGGTACGACCCAAGACCCGAAGTTTCGGATGTGGCGTCTCTGGGTGAGCTCGCCAGCGCGCTGGCCTCGCCCCGCGTCGTATGGGTGATGGTGCCATCGGGCACAGTGACCGAAAAGACCATCTCCGAATTGGCAGCGGTGCTGGGATCGGGTGATTTGGTCATCGACGGAGGTAATTCCCGCTACACCGAGGACGCGCCGCACGCGAAGTTGTTGGCGGAAAAGGGAATCGGCTTCATTGATGCAGGCGTGTCCGGCGGCATCTGGGGACTGACCGAAGGCTATGGGTTGATGGTTGGCGGTAGCGATGCCGACATTGCTCGCGCGATGCCGATCTTCGACTCGTTGCGGCCGCCGGGACCTGTGGAGGATGGATTCGTACACGTCGGGCCGGTCGGTGCCGGCCATTTCGCCAAGATGGTGCACAACGGCGTGGAATACGCTCTGATGACGGCCTATGCCGAGGGATACGAGATGCTCGCGGCCGAGGATCTGGTCAACAACCCACAAGCTGTCTACCAGGCATGGACCAACGGCACGGTTGTTCGGTCCTGGCTGCAGCAATTGCTGGCCAAGGCGCTCAAGGAAGACCCGGATCTGGGTGAGATCAGCGGCTACACAGAGGATTCCGGTGAGGGGCGGTGGACGGTAGAGGAAGCGATTCGGCTGCGCGTCCCGGTGCCCAGTATCGCCGCGGCACTGTTCGCCCGGTTCCTTTCCCGCCAAGACGACTCACCGACGATGAAAGCGGTGGCCGCACTGCGCAATCAATTCGGTGGCCACGCAGTCAAGAGAGTCAGCGAATCTGGGTGACCGGGGTGCATCGGTGTACGTACGCCATCTCGCCCTGACAGACTTCCGGTCATGGGAGCGCGTCGAACTCGACCTCGAGCCCGGGCGCACAGTGTTCGTCGGCTCCAATGGGTTCGGCAAGACCAATCTCGTTGAAGCGCTGTGGTACTCGTCGACGCTAGGCTCGCATCGGGTGGCCGCCGACGCGCCTCTGATCCGCGTGGGCGCCGAGCGGGCGGTAGTCTCTACCATCGTCGTCAGCGACGGTCGCGAGCTCGCCATCGATCTCGATGTCACCTCCGGGCGAGCGAACAAGGCGCGGCTGAACCGCTCCCCGGTGAGGTCGGCGCGGGAAATCCTGGGCGTCCTGAGGGCGGTGTTGTTCGCCCCGGAGGATCTGTCTCTGGTGCGTGGCGACCCCGGTGAACGCCGGCGCTATCTGGACGAACTGGCTACGACGCGGCGGCCACGGGTCGCGGCCGTGCGAGCGGACTACGACAAGGTCGTCCGACAGCGCACCGCGTTGCTCAAAACCGCCGGTCCTGCGCGCTACCGCGGGGATCGCGGTGCACTCGAGTCCCTGGAGGTCTGGGACGGGTATCTGGCAGCCCATGGCGCCGAATTGGTGGCTGCGCGGGTGGAATTGGTGAAAGAATTAGCCCCAGAAGTGCAGAGTGCGTATCAGCTGTTGGCCCCGGAAGCACGTCCGGCGGCAATCCATTACCGCAGCCGGGTGGGAGGGATCGAGAGTGCAGCCGCCGAGGGAAATACCGACCCGGCAACTTTCGAGGCCGCGTTGCTCGAAGAGCTCGGGCGGCGACGTGAGGCCGAGCTGGAACGGGGTGTGTGTCTGGTCGGCCCCCACCGCGATGATCTGGAGTTGCGGCTCGGAGAACAGGTTGCCAAAGGATTTGCCAGCCACGGAGAATCGTGGTCTTTCGCGTTGGCATTGCGATTGGCCGCATATGAATTGTTGCGTGCGGAAGGCACGGATCCGGTGTTGTTGCTCGATGATGTTTTCGCGGAACTCGATACCGCGCGGCGGGCCGCATTGGCGCAGGTCGCGGTGTCTGCCGAGCAGGTCTTGGTGACCGCCGCAGTGCACGAGGACATCCCGGCGGGCTGGGATGTCCGCCGGATCGATATCACCATGCGCGACAGCGACAGCGGTCGTATCTCGGCGGTTCAGTCATGAACGCCCGCGACCCCGGGGAATGCGAGGACAAACCCGGCGATCCGGGTCCAGCGTTCGAACCGCCGCCCGAACTCGCCGGTCTCCAGGGGATGGACCTGGTACGGCGCACGCTCGAGGAAGCACGGGGTGCTGCGCGGGTCCAAGGTAAGAATGTCGGACGCGGGCGCAACTCCCCTGCGCCGCGCCGGGTCGCGGGCAACAGCCGGCGCAGGTGGTCCGGCCCCACTCCCGACGGCCGCGACCCCCAACTCCTCGGGGCTGCCACCAGCGACTTGGCGCGTAACCGGGGTTGGTCCGGGCGGGTCGCCGAGGGGTCGGTGTTCGGCCGTTGGCGCGCAGTCGTCGGCGAGCAGATCGCCGCGCACGCCGCACCGACCTCGCTGCACGACGGTGTGCTCACCGTGTCCGCGGAGTCAACGGCCTGGGCCACCCAGTTGCGGATGGTGCAATCGCAACTTCTCGCCAAGATCGCCGCCGCTGTCGGTGACGGAGTGGTGACCGCACTGAAAATCGTCGGCCCGGTCGGTCCGTCGTGGCGCAAAGGGCCTTACCGGGTGCGGGGCCGCGGACCGCGGGACACCTACGGATAGGGACGCTCCATTATCACGGGCTGAGAGCGGCAACAAGGATCCGTCCATAACTCTCAAGCGTCTGGACGTATAGATATTCGCGATAACCCATAGGTGAGGCAAATAGGTGCGCAGAAACGCCGCCTGTGGGTAAGTGCTGACGGTGTCTGACGGTAGACTTCAGAAGAGATCTGCGAGGGACGTCGTCCTTCGGCACACGATCCCCGGCGAAACACCAAGGAGACGCGTCTAACGTGGCTGCCCAGAAGAAGAGCGCTTCGAAACAGTATGGCGCTTCTGCCATCACCATTCTGGAGGGCTTGGAGGCTGTTCGCAAACGTCCGGGCATGTACATCGGTTCCACCGGTGAGCGTGGCCTGCACCACTTGGTCTGGGAGGTTGTCGACAACGCGATCGACGAAGCCATGGCCGGCTACGCCACCAGGGTCGATGTCACGATCCTCGGTGACGGCAGTGTCCAGGTCACCGACGACGGCCGCGGTATCCCCGTCGAGAAGCACTCCAGTGGGCCCCCCACCATCGACGTTGTCATGACTCAGCTGCACGCCGGCGGCAAGTTCGGTGGCGAGGAGAGCGGATACAGCGTCAGTGGCGGTCTGCACGGCGTCGGAGTATCGGTGGTCAACGCCTTGTCCACCCGACTCGAGGCCACGGTGCTGCGGGACGGCCACGAATGGTTCCAGTACTACGACCGGTCCGTTCCCGGAACTCTCAAACAGGGCGGTACGACCAAGAAGACCGGCACGACCATCAGGTTCTGGGCGGACCCCGACATCTTCGAGACCACCCTGTACGACTTCGAGACCGTGGCCCGGCGCCTTCAGGAGATGGCCTTCCTGAACAAGGGGCTTACCATCGACCTGACCGATGAGCGGGTTACCGCCGAAGAAGTGGTCGACGATGTCGTGAGCGACACCGCCGAGGCGCCGAAGTCAGCCGATGAAAAGGCAGCTGAAGCGTCCGCGCCGCACAGGGTAAAGCACCGCGCCTTCCACTACCCTGGCGGCTTGGTCGACTATGTCAAACACATCAATCGCACCAAACCTGTTCTCCAGCAGAGCGTTATCGATTTCGATGGCAAGGGCCCCGGTTATGAGGTCGAGATTGCCATGCAGTGGAACAACGGCTACTCCGAATCTGTGCACACCTTCGCCAACACCATCAACACGCACGAAGGCGGCACCCACGAAGAGGGCTTCCGCAGCGCACTCACCACGGTGGTGAACAAGTACGCGAAGGACAAGAAGCTCCTCAAGGACAAGGACCCCAAACTCACCGGCGACGATATTCGTGAGGGGCTGGCCGCAGTGATCTCGGTCAAGGTCAGCGACCCGCAGTTCGAGGGCCAGACCAAGACCAAACTCGGGAACACTGAGGTCAAGTCGTTCGTGCAGAAGATCTGTAACGAGCAGTTGTCGCACTGGTTCGAGGCCAACCCGGCCGAAGCCAAGACTGTTGTCAACAAGGCGGTTTCATCGGCGCAGGCCCGGCTGGCCGCCCGTAAGGCCCGAGAGTTGGTGCGCCGCAAAAGCGCGACCGATCTGGGCGGGCTGCCGGGCAAGCTTGCCGACTGTCGCTCCACCGATCCGAAAAAGTCGGAACTCTATGTAGTGGAGGGTGATTCAGCCGGCGGTTCGGCGAAGAGCGGCAGGGACTCCATGTTCCAGGCTATCCTGCCGTTGCGCGGCAAGATCATCAATGTCGAGAAGGCGCGCATCGACCGTGTCCTCAAGAACACCGAAGTCCAAGCGATCATCACCGCACTCGGCACCGGCATCAAGGACGAGTTCGACCTGTCGAAGCTCAGGTATCACAAGATCGTGCTGATGGCCGACGCCGACGTTGACGGCCAGCACATTTCGACGCTGCTCTTGACGCTGCTGTTCCGATTCATGAAGCCACTCATCGAGAATGGACACGTCTTCCTCGCCCAGCCGCCGTTGTACAAACTGAAGTGGCAGCGATCCGAACCAGAGTTCGCGTACTCCGATCGCGAACGCGACGGTCTGCTGGAAACCGGTCGGGCGGCCGGCAGGAAGATCAACGCCGACGACGGTATCCAGCGTTACAAAGGCCTGGGCGAAATGGATGCCAAGGAGTTGTGGGAGACCACCATGGATCCGACCGCCCGGGTGCTGCGGGAGATCACGTTGGACGACGCTGCCGCGGCCGATGAGCTGTTCACGATCCTGATGGGTGAAGACGTCGAAGCCCGGCGCAGTTTCATCACCCGAAACGCCAAAGATGTTCGTTTCCTGGATGTTTAGCGTATCGACCGTGAAGTTGCTCGCGCGTTCGGCGCCGACCGTGCCCACAACCTCACGTTCGGCTGGGAGCTCACAGGGATTGAGGAGAGGGAAGTCCATTGACTGACACCACGCTGCCACCGGGCGACGAAGCCGGCGACCGCATCGTCCCGGTCGACATCCAGCAGGAGATGCAGCGCAGCTACATCGATTACGCCATGAGCGTGATCGTGGGTCGTGCGCTGCCGGAAGTACGCGACGGACTCAAACCTGTGCACCGGCGCGTGCTCTACGCGATGTTCGACTCGGGCTTTCGGCCCGACCGTGGGCACGCGAAGTCAGCCCGTTCGGTCGCCGAGACGATGGGTAATTACCACCCGCACGGTGATTCGTCGATCTACGACACCCTGGTGCGCATGGCGCAGCCGTGGTCGTTGCGCTACCCACTCGTCGACGGCCAGGGGAACTTCGGTTCGCCGGGCAACGATCCGCCGGCGGCGATGAGGTACACCGAGGCTCGTCTCACTCCCCTGGCGATGGAAATGCTCCGCGAAATCGACGAGGAGACAGTCGATTTCGTACCTAACTACGACGGCCGGGTGCAGGAGCCGACAGTCCTGCCCAGCCGGTTCCCCAACCTGTTGGCCAACGGATCCGGCGGCATCGCGGTGGGCATGGCCACCAACATCCCGCCGCACAATCTGGGTGAGCTCGCCGACGCGGTGTACTGGTGTCTGGAGAATCACGAGGCTGACGAGGAAGCGACCCTCGCCGCGGTATGCGAGCGAGTCAAGGGGCCGGACTTCCCCACCCGCGGATTGATCGTTGGCTCGCAAGGGATTTCGGATGCCTACACCACGGGCCGGGGCTCCATCCGGATGCGCGGCGTCGTGGAGATCGAGGAGGATTCGCGGGGCCGCACCTCTATCGTCATCACCGAGCTCCCCTACCAGGTGAATCACGACAACTTCATCACCTCGATCGCCGAACAGGTCCGCGACGGCAAGATGGCCGGCATCTCGAATATCGAGGACCAGTCCAGCGACCGGGTGGGCCTGCGCATCGTGGTCGAGATCAAGCGCGACGCCGTCGCCAAGGTCGTGCTCAACAACCTGCACAAGCACACCCAGCTGCAGACCAGCTTCGGCGCCAACATGCTGTCGATCGTCGACGGGGTGCCGCGTACCCTGCGGCTGGACCAAATGCTGCGCTACTACGTCGCCCACCAACTCGACGTGATCATCAGGCGCACCACCTATCGGCTCCGCAAGGCCAACGAGCGGGCCCACGTCCTGCGCGGTCTGGTCAAGGCGCTCGATGCTCTCGATGAGGTCATCGCGCTGATCCGGGCTTCGGAGACCGTCGACATCGCGCGCGCCGGCCTGATCGAGCTGCTGGACATCGACGATATCCAGGCGCAGGCGATCCTCGACATGCAGTTGCGCCGGTTGGCCGCCCTGGAGCGACAGCGGATCGTCGACGACCTCGCCAAGATCGAGGCCGAGATCGCCGACCTGGAGGACATCCTGGCCAAGCCGGAGCGCCAGCGGGCCATCGTGCGCGATGAGCTCAAGGAGATCGTCGACAGGTACGGAGACGATCGGCGCACCCGGATAATCCCGGCCGACGGTGACGTCGCCGACGAAGATCTGATCGCGCGGGAAGAGGTGGTCGTGACGATCACCGAGACCGGCTACGCCAAGCGGACCAAGTCCGACCTGTATCGCAGCCAGAAGCGGGGTGGCAAAGGCGTTCAGGGTGCGGGGCTCAAGCAGGACGACATCGTCAACCACTTCTTCGTGTGCTCCACGCACGACTGGATCCTGTTCTTCACGACGCAGGGTCGGGTGTACCGGGCGAAGGCCTACGATCTTCCCGAGGCGCTGCGGACGGCGCGTGGTCAACATGTGGCCAACCTGCTGGCCTTCCAGCCCGAGGAGCGCATCGCCCAGGTCATCCAGATCAAGAGCTACGAGGACGCGCCCTATCTGGTACTGGCCACCCGTAACGGACTGGTGAAGAAGTCCAGGTTGGTCGATTTCGACTCCAACCGGTCCGGGGGCATCGTCGCGGTCAATCTGCGTGATGGCGACGAGTTGGTCGGGGCGGTGCTGTGCTCGGCCGACGAAGACCTGCTTCTGGTGTCGGCGAAGGGGCAGTCGATCCGCTTCTCGGCAACCGACGAGGCGCTGCGGCCAATGGGGCGAGCGACCTCGGGCGTGCAGGGGATGCGGTTCAACGAAGAGGACCGGCTGTTGTCACTGAACGTCGTTGTCGAGGGCACGTACCTGCTGGTGGCGACCTCGGGCGGCTATGGCAAGCGCACCGCGATCGAGGAGTACACCGCCCAGGGCCGCGGCGGCAAAGGCATCCTCACCATCCAGTACGACAGGCGGCGTGGCACTCTGGTCGGAGCGTTGATCGTCGACGACGAGACGGAGTTGTACGCCATCACCTCCGGCGGGGGCGTCATTCGCACCAGGGCCCGTCAGGTGCGCAAGGCCGGACGGCAAACCAAGGGGGTGCGCTTGATGAACCTCGCCGATGGCGACACACTGATTGCTGTTGCCCGCAACGCCGAAGAAGATGTCAACGACGATGCAGAGGGCCGTTCGTAATGCGACACCGACTGCTGCAAGCAGTAGGCACTGAGCTAAGGAGTCCCAGGTGAGCTCACCGACAGAGCCGGGACAATCCCGTGCAGGCGAGGCATCCGGTGCCGACAGCGGCTCCGCCGCTGGTCCCGGGGGTGCCGGTCCGAAAGAGGGCGCACTGGGGAACTCGGTGACGCGCAGCGGTCCGCCACCGGCGGCCGCCCCACCGGCGCGCGGTGCCGAACATGGCGACGCACCGCCCTGGCAACGCGGTCCGGCCGACCGCGCCAAGGCAAATAAGCAGTCACCCGAAGCGGCCCCGGCCGCCAAAGGTCAACCCAATGCCCCGTCGGGTCTGGACGCCCGGTTGAACCGCTTCATCGCCGGTGCACCGGCCACCTCCGATGCGCGCGAGGCAGATTCGGCGGACCCGGGCGAGCGTGCCGACCGGAGACCCCGTGCCGAAGAAAGTTCCGCGAATTACGGCAGCGAGTTGCCGAACTTGTCGGACGCGCCGCCCCGGCCGCAGCAGAAAAACAGGCCGGTGGACCGACCGGCGGTCGAACCGCCGGCTAAGGCCCCCGAGCAAGCGCCGGCTTCCGGCGCGGCCGTTCAGGTCGCGGTCCGGCCGGCCAAGGGCCCGGTGCGGGCCAGCATGCAGATCCGGCACGTCGATCCCTGGAGTGCGCTGAAGGTATCGCTGGTGCTGTCGGTGGCGATGTTCTTCGTATGGATGATCGCGGTCGCATTCCTCTACCTGGTGCTCGGCGGCATGGGTGTGTGGAGCAAGCTCAATAGCAACGTCGGTGATCTGCTGACCAGCGCCAGCGGAAGTACTGGCGGCGAACTCGTCTCCAGCGGCACCATCTTCGGCGGGGCCGCGTTGATCGGTCTGGTGAACATCGTGCTCATGACCGCCGCAGCGACCGTCGGAGTTTTCATCTACAACCTGACCACCGACCTGGTCGGTGGAGTCGAGGTGACCCTGGCCGACCGCGACTGACGTCGCAGGCCTCGGGTTTGGGTCACAGCAGGTCCGTGCGGTAATCTCGGCGCTCGGCCCCGCTGGCGGGGATTCCCACAGGGCGGTGAACGGGGCTATAGCTCAGGCGGTTAGAGCGCTTCGCTGATAACGAAGAGGTCGGAGGTTCGAGTCCTCCTAGCCCCACGGAAAGGTGCAGATCGGTGAAGATCGTGCTTCTTCTTGCTGCCGCAGTTGCCGCGGCCGCCGCACTGACCGTGTGGCGGACCCAGCACGGCGCCGAGGTGTGGCACACAGCCGCCGATCCGCCTTCCTGAACGGCACCAGGGGCCTTAGCTCAGTTGGTAGAGCGCTGCCTTTGCAAGGCAGATGTCAGGAGTTCGATTCTCCTAGGCTCCACACGTAGACAGCTCCACAAGTAAACAAGCAGGCACAGACCCGGTCGAGCCGGGGCCGTCAGGGCTTGGGGGCGACGTCGACGCTCGGCGGCAAGGGTGAGGGCTCCGGCTGTGACGAGCGCCGAACGATCACGAAAGCAGCCGCTCCACCGGCCAGCACGGCGACACCGATCCCGGCCAACAGCAGCGGCCGGTGAGCCCTGCCCGCCCGGCGGGCCTTCTCGAGAGTGTCGGGGAGCTGGGCCGCCACTTCCTGAGCCGCCGAGAGCTCTGCCACGATGGCGTCTTGGGCCGAGGCGAGATCGGCCTTCAACCGGCGGGCAACCTGTTCGCGGCGGTACCGATCGCCGACCCAGGCTGCCGAGGAGCGCACGGAGTCCAGTCCGACGCCCAGCGCCCCCCTGGTGACGTCGACCGGGCCGACTGCCGAGTACTTCAGACCTCGGCCGAGACGCTGGCTCGGGGACAATTGGTCGACGGTATTGGAGCTCATCTGCCACCTCTTTCGGTCTAACGGACCTCGCACCCCCAAGCCTGCCATCTGCGCGACCACAAGGTGCCCGGTTGGCCATCAGACCCGGCGTGGCAGACTGACTTCCCGTGACGAGTCCCATTCAGACAGCGACCGCGACCCTGCATACCAACCGTGGCGACATCAAGGTCGCCCTGTTCGGAAACCACGCCCCCAAGACGGTGTCCAACTTCGTCGGGCTGGCGCAGGGCACCAAGGACTACAGCACCGAGAACGCATCGGGTGGATCCTCGGGCCCCTTCTACGACGGAGCGGTGTTCCACCGCGTGATCGCAGGCTTCATGCTCCAGGGCGGCGACCCGACCGGAACTGGCCGCGGCGGTCCGGGCTACCAGTTCGCCGACGAGTTCCACCCCGAGCTGGCGTTCGACAAGCCCTACCTGCTGGCGATGGCCAATGCCGGCCCCGGGACCAACGGTTCGCAGTTCTTCATCACGGTCGGCAAGACGCCGCACCTGAACCGCAAGCACACGATCTTCGGCGAGGTTGTCGACGCCGAGTCTCAGAAGGTCGTCGACGCCATCGGAGCGACCGCGACCGACCGCAACGACCGTCCGGCCGAGCCGGTGGTCATCGAGTCGATCACCATCTCGTAGGGATTTGGGCGCACTTTGTCACGCCCACCGTGACGAACTGCGCCGAAATCACCCGGAGCCAGGGGCAAACCCGGCGTCAGTGAGTGCGTCGAGTACCCGCAGCGGGTCTGTGCCCAGGTCCCAGCGGCTGAGCACCAGCAGACGGCCGTCGGTGCCGTCGATCTCCAGGAGACGAACCGTGCGGCCGATCCGGCGGAACTCGGTGATCCGGATCAGCTTGATATCGGCGTGACCGAGACGTCGCGTCTGCCACCAACCCTTGAACACCAGTGCCCCGTCGGTGATTGCCAGCTTGGGACGCGCGCGCCACGACATCAGGGCGAACACCAGTAATCCGACCGCTGCGAGGCCAACCAGCACGCGCCCGGGCGGGTCTGTGACCAGCATCACAGCACCGAAACCCAGGATGACCGCAAGAACTCCGGCCGCGACGATGCCCGGCGCCGGCGGCTCCCACTGTGTTTGCTGGACTGACAATTCACCCCCTCCTGCCGTGGCGAATGCGGTTATCCACAAGTGCTATCCCCAATGGGGATGAATAACATCGATGTGATCTGGTAACGGCCAGGTTGCGAGCAGGAAAACTACAGGCGGCCAAAACGAGCTCCTCTGGGGGCAGATCGGGGTCACCGCCACCGCATCGTGAGCAACAAACCGCTGATCATGAAGGCGAAGGCGATGGCGTAGTTCCACACGTTGAGATCGGCCATCCACTGCAGGAAGCTCGGCACGTCGGGTCCGCTTCCCGCCAACTGGAACACGATCAACCAGGCGAGGCCGACCAACATCAGGCCGATGAACAGCACGACGAACCAGGTGCCCGACTGTACTGCTTTCACCTTGACCGGAGTCCGGCTCACCGGGTTGATGGTGAAGTCGTTCTTCTTGCGGACCTTGGACTTGGGCATGCGTACCTTCAGACGATCGGCGTCGCCAGTGCGACGATGGGTAAAGCTGCGACGATGGGTAAAGCAAAGCCTAACGCAGCCCTCTGGGACAACTCACCAGGAGACGGAACCGATGAAAGGTCGCACCGGGCCCCGGCGGCCGCGCGCTGCGTGGCGCTTCGGCGTTCCGGTCGTGTGTGTGGCCGCCGGACTGTTGCTGGGAGCCACGCACAGCGTCTCTGGCGGCGAAGAGATCCGCCGCAGCGACGCGCCCCGACTCGCTGACCTGGTTCGTGAGGCCCAGCAGTCCGTCGACCGATTGACCGCTCAGCGCGACCTCGCAGTCAGCAAGATCGACAACCACCACGGCGGCTCTCCAAGTGCCGATGCGGCGCTGGCCGCCATCACCCGCCGCGCAGATGCGCTGGCCGGGCAGGCCGGCCTGACCCCGATAACGGGCCCGGGCCTGGTGGTGACTCTGAACGACGCTCAGCGCGACGCCCAAGGCCGGTTTCCCCGCGACGCCTTCGCCGACGACCTCGTTGTGCACCAGCAGGACATCGAGGCGGTGCTCAACGCCCTGTGGAGTGCGGGGGCCGAAGGAATCCAAATGCAGGACCAGCGCATCATCGAGACCTCGGCACCACGCTGTGTGGGAAATACCCTGCTGCTCAACGGCCGCACCTACAGCCCGCCCTACGTCATCTCCGCGATCGGTGACGCTGCGAAGATGCAGGAGGCCTTGTCGGCCGATCCGATGGTGACGCTCTATAAACGGTATGTGGCACGGTTCGGCCTGGGTTATGCAGAGGAGCCGGGCGAGGTCGAGCTCGTTGGCCATCAGCAGGCCGTCCGGATGCAGTACGCGCGCCCCATCGGGCCACTTGGCTACTAGCAGACGGGCGGGGCGACTCGGGTGCGATGGCGAACCCCAGCGTCGGCGAGTGTGCCGGATTCACCGGCGGTAGCCTGTTGCGATGCAGGTCTTGGTCCTCGACAACTACGACAGTTTCGTGTTCAACCTGGTCCAGTATCTCGGTCAACTCGGCGTGGAAGCGACGGTGTGGCGCAACGACGACGAACGGTTGGCCACCCCCGCCGACCTCGCCCGCGTGGCCGAAGAGTTTGACGGGGTGCTGCTCAGCCCGGGCCCGGGCACTCCCGAGCGTGCCGGGGCCTGCATTCCGATGGTCGACGCATGCGCGGCCGCCCGGACCCCGCTGCTGGGGGTGTGTCTGGGTCATCAGGCGATCGGAGTGGCGTTCGGGGGCACCGTCGATCGGGCGCCCGAGCTGCTGCACGGCAAGACCAGCACCGTCCACCACTCGAACACCGGTGTGCTGAAAGGTCTTCCAGACCCGTTTGTCGCCACCCGGTACCACTCCTTGACGATCCTTCCCGAGACGGTTCCCGCTGAACTGGAGGTGATCGCCCGCACCGACCGGGGCTGGAGTGGCCACGGGAAGGGCAACCGGGGCGATGCCACGAACGGCGGCGACGAGGGCGTCATCATGGGGGTGCGCCACCGCGACCTGCCGATCCACGGCGTGCAGTTCCACCCCGAATCGATCCTGACCGAGGGCGGGCACCGGATGCTGGCCAACTGGTTGGCCTACTGCGGCACCGCGCCCGCCGAGGGGCTGGTTCGCCGCCTGGAGGACGAGGTCGCCGGCGCGGTGCAGGCCGCTACGCGGCGAAGTTCAGCGTGACCCGACCGCCGAAGTTCACCGCCGAACCCGACGACGGGCTCTGACGTACCACGGCGTTGGTGCGCTGACCGCTGTCTCGCACATCGCCGCCCTTGTCCAAGATGCCGGTCCAGCCCAACGCCCGCAGCCGTGGCTCGGCGTCGGTCCAGAACATTCCGGTCAGATCCGGCATCACGAACTGGTTGCCACGGGACACCCGGATCTGGATCACCGCGTCCTGTGGAACGGTCTGGGCGGCGCCAGGATCGGTGCCGAGCACCTGTCCTTCTGTTCTCGTGCTGTCGGTTTGGACGGTCACGACATTCTCGAACCCGGATGCAGAGAGGATCTGTTGGCAGACCGCGACGGTCTGGCCGAGACAATCGGGCACCGCGGCTGTTTCTGGGCCGGTCCCCACGACGAGGGTGATCTCGTTGGTGATCGCCGAGGTCTGGTTGGCCGGCGGCACCGTGGAGATCACCCGGTCCTTCTGCTCGGGCAGCGACGCTGACGTGGTCTGCCGAAAGCGGCCGAAGCCCGCAGTCGTGAGCTTTCGCACCGCGTCGGCATAGCTCAGGTTGGAGACGTCGGGCACCTCGCGTTGCTCGGGCCCGGTGGAGATGTTGAGGGTGATCTCATCGCCGGCCGCCACCGAGGTGTCGGCGACCGGATCGGTATCGATGACGTGATCGGGCGGAACCTTGGAGTCGGGGTTCCGCTCCAAGGTGGTTTTGAATCCGAGGTTCTGCAGCGCGGCGATCGCGTCGTCCGAAACCTGGCCACTGACGTCGGGCACCGCCACACTGCGGGTGGTTCCACCGAACGTGTTGATGGAGATGGTGACCACCACGGTCACCACCGCCAGGATCGCCACCGCCGCCAACCATCGCGCGACCGAACCGCGGCGCCGGCGTTCTTCGTAGCGTGCCGGGTAGGGCCCCAGCGGCTCGATGCGATCGGTGCGGTTGTCGGACGGGGCTGCCGACAGCATCGACGTCCGCTCGGCGTCGGTGAAGATTTTCGGGGCGTCCGGCGTCTCGCCGCTATGCACTCTGACCAGGTCGGACCGCATCTCGGCGGCCGTCTGGTACCGGTTGTCCGGATTCTTGGCCAGCGCCTTGAGCACGACTGCGTCGAGTTCGGGGGAGATGCCGCTATTTCGGGTCGACGGCGGGGCAGGGTCCTCCCGGACGTGCTGGTAGGCCACGGCGACGGGGGTGTCACCGACGAAAGGCGGCTCACCGGTGAGTATTTCGTAGAGCACACAGCCCAGTGAGTACACATCGGAGCGGGCATCGACCTTCGCGCCGCGGGCCTGTTCGGGGGATAGGTACTGCGCAGTGCCGATGACGGCAGCGGTTTGAGTGACCGGATTGCTGGCGTCTGCCAGCGCTCGAGCGATGCCGAAGTCCATCACCTTCACCGCGCCGGTATTGCTGATCATGATGTTGGCGGGTTTGACGTCGCGATGGATGATGCCGTGCTGGTGGCTGAAGTTGAGGGCCTGGCAGGCGTCGGCGATGACTTCGATGGCGCGTTGCGTCGGCATCGGTCCTTCACCGTGGACGATGTCGCGAAGAGTGACGCCGTCGACGTATTCCATCACGATGTAGGGGAGTGGCCCGTTGGCCGTTTGCGCCTCGCCGGTGTCGTACACCGCGACGATCGCGGGATGGTTGAGGGCCGCTGCGTTCTGCGCTTCTCGGCGGAACCGCAGATAGAAGCTCGGGTCGCGGGCCAGGTCGGCACGCAGCACCTTGATCGCGACGTCCCGATGCAGTCGCAGGTCGCGGGCCAGGTGGACTTCGGACATTCCGCCGAAGCCCAGGATTTCGCCGACTTCGTAGCGGTCGGAAAGGTGCTGGGGGGTCGTCATGGCGCCCTCTGTTCTGAGGCCGAGGCATGCACGGTCACCGCGGGATATGTCGCGATGTCGAGGCTCTTCGGTATCCCACGGCGGTCCGATCCATCGGCACCTGCAGGCGCAGGTGCGGCGCCGGGAGTCTCCGGCGCCCCGGGAGCCGGGGTCTGGGATGTCGGCGTTTCTGTGACGGTGGTCGGCACCGGCGCGCGATCCTTGCGGTCCTGGGCGTTGAGCACGATCAGGATCGCGATGACGATGGCCAGGGCGCCGAGCACCCCGGCGGCCCACAACAGCG
Organism: Mycobacterium sp.; assembly: GCF_049608025.1. GTDB lineage: Bacteria > Actinomycetota > Actinomycetes > Mycobacteriales > Mycobacteriaceae > Mycobacterium. The sequence continues at coordinate 39,587 of NZ_JBMYXC010000029.1, forward strand.
CGCGCTGACCCGACGAGAAGGCGCTGCGCGCCGGTGGCGAGCGGTGGTGACTTCCGGTGGTGCGAGGTCGTGCCGCCGGGGCCGGGGCGCGCCCGGGAACTTCGGCGGCTCGGGCCGCGACGGTCGCACCCACCGCGGCAGGTGCGGCGCGGCCCAGTCGCGGAGTGGCGTTGGGTCTGGGCGGCCGGCGGCCAGAACGCACCGCGGCGACCGCGTCAGCGAAGGTTCCGCCCGACTTGTAGCGCAGGCCGGGGTTCTTGACGAGCGTGACCTCGATCAGTTCCCGGACGTTGGGCGGCAGATCGGCGGGCAGCGGGGGAGGGTTCTCCTTGATGTGTTTCATCGCCACGGTCAGCGCGCCCTCGCCGGTGAAAGGTCGCTTTCCCGACAGCGACTCATAGCCGACCACGCCGAGTGAGTACACGTCGCTGGCGGCGGTTGCGTCATGGCCCAAGGCCTGCTCGGGTGCGATGTACTGCGCGGTCCCCATCACCATGCCGGTCTGGGTCACGGGCGCGGCGTCGACGGCCTTGGCGATGCCGAAGTCGGTCAGCTTTACTTGGCCGGTGGGGGTGATCAAGATGTTGCCGGGCTTTACGTCGCGGTGCACCAGTCCTGCGGTGTGGGCGACCTGCAGCGCCCGGCCGGTCTGCTCGAGCATGTCGAGCGCGTGCCGCAGAGAGAGCCGCCCAGTCCGCTTGATCACGGAATTCAGCGGCTCACCGTTGACCAATTCCATCACCAGGTAGGCGGTTCGGCCCTCGCCGTCGAGGTCTGTTTCGCCGTAGTCGTACACACCGGCGATGCCCGGGTGGTTGAGCATCGCGACGGTGCGTGCCTCCGCGCGGAACCGCTCGATGAATTCGGCGTCGGTCGAGTACTCGGCTTTGAGGACTTTGACGGCCACGCGTCGTCCCAGCCGGGAGTCCAGGCCCTCCCAGACCTGACCCATGCCGCCGGTGGCGATCAACCGTTGGAGCCGGTAGCGCCCGGACAGGGTCACCCCGACGCGGGCACTCATTTCCGGCCGCCGGATCGCGGATCTATTTCTCGCCTCCGGTTCGCGCGACTCATGAGGCTCCCCGCAGGGCCGCGGCGATGGTGGCGCGTCCGATCGGAGCCGCCACCGCACCACCGGTCGCCGAAAGACGGTCCCCGCCGTTCTCGACCAGCACCGCGACCGCGACCTTGGGTGCCTGTGCGGGCGCGAAGGCGATGTACCAGGCATGCGGCGGCGTGTTGCGGGGGTCGGTGCCGTGTTCCGCTGTGCCGGTCTTGGATGCGATCTGCACGCCAGCGAGGGCTCCCTCCTGCTGAGTCACCTGCTCGGCGGCGACCATCAAATCCGTCAGTGTATCCGCGACCTCTTCCGTCACTGCCCGGCGCTCGCCGGGGGATGCGGCAGTGGGGATGTTGGCGAGGTCGGGCCCCTGCAGGCTGTCGATCAGGTGGGGCTGCACAGTGACCCCCTTGTTCGCGACGGTCGCGGCGATCACCGCATTCTCCAGCGGCGTCAGCGCCACGTCCTTCTGCCCGATGCTCGACATCCCCAGCGCCGCGTCGTCGGAGATCGGACCAATGGTGGATTCAGCGACCTGCAGCGGTATCGGCGCGGGGACCACATCCACGCCGAACGCTTTTGCGGTGGAGCGAAGCTCGCCGGCGCCGGTATGGATACCGAGCTGGACGAAGGCGGTGTTGCAGGAATGGGCGAATGCGTATCGCAGGGTGGTGGTCGGGTCGGTGCCGCAGGGCTCTCCGCCGTAGTTCTCCAGCATTGCGGTGCTGTTGGGCAAGGTGATCTGGGGCTGCGCGGTCAGCTCGGAGTCGGGGGTCTCCCCGGCCTGCAGTGCGGCTGCGGTGGTGAGGACCTTGAACGTCGATCCGGGCGGGTAAGTCTGCGAGATCGCCCGGTTCAGCAGTGGTGAATCGGGATCGTCGCGCAGGGCCCGCCAAGCGGTCGACTGCTCGGCGACGTCGTGGGTGGCCAACAGATTGGGGTCATAGGAGGGCGCCGACACCATCGCCAGAACCTTGCCGGTCGAGGGTTCCAGAGCGACCACCGCGCCCCGGCACGGCCCGTCACAACCCTCCTGCAGCGCATCCCAGGCAGCCTGCTGCACCGGCGGATTGATCGTGGTGGCGACATTGCCGCCGCGAGGATCTCGGCCGGTGAAGAAGTCAGCCAGCCGGCGACCGAACAAACGCTGGTCGGACCCGTTGAGGATGCTGTCCTCGGCGCGCTCCAGCCCGGTGCTCGAGTAACTGAGCGAATAGAAGCCGGTGACCGGTGCATAGGTCATCGGGTTGGGGTAGACCCGCAGGAAGCGGAACCGGCCCGGCGTCGACACCGAGTAGGCCAGCAGTTGGCCGCCCGCGGAGATCTGGCCCCGCTGGCGCGAGTACTCGTCGAGCAGTACCCGCTGGTTGCGCGGATCTGCGCGCAGGCCGTCGGCGGTGAAGACCTGAGTCCGGGTGGCGTTGGCGAGCAGCAGCACGATCAGGGCCATGATCATGACGGAGATGCGGCGCAGCGAGGTGTTCATATTTTCGCGATCACCTCAGTGCCGGCTGATGCGATGGGCGCGATGGGCAGTGGCCCGGTGCCGATCGGCCGGCGGGCGGCGTGTGAGATGCGGACCAGGATCGCCAGCAGCACGTAGTTGGCCACCAGCGACGAGCCGCCGTAGGACATCCAGGGAGTAGTCAGACCGGTCAGCGGGATCAGCTTGGTGACGCCGCCCACCACGATGAACAGCTGGATGGCCAGGGTTGTGGCAAGTCCGGCAGCGAGCAGCTTGCCGAAGCTGTCGCGCACTGCGATCGCGGTGCGCAGGCCGCGGATGATGATGATGGTGTAGATCATGAGCACGGCGGCCAAACCCACCAGCCCGAGTTCCTCGCCGATGGCGGCGATGATGAAGTCGGTGGAGGCCGCGGGCACGGTGCCGGGCTGTCCGTTGCCCAGCCCGGTTCCGAAGATGCCTCCGGTAGCGAAACTGAACAGCGACTGCATCATCTGGTATCCCGCGCCGTCGGGGTCGGCGAACGGGTCGCGCCAGGCCTGGACCCGGTCCCGAACGTGGTCGAAAAGGAAGTACGCCGCAACGCTTCCCACGGCGAACAAGGCCAAGCCGAGCACCACCCAGCTGAACCGTTCAGTAGCGATATAGACCATGACCAGGAACGACGCGTAGAGGAGCAGCGAAGTGCCGAGGTCCTTCTCGAAGACCATCACCGCGATCGAGGCGATCCATGCCGCCAGTAGCGGAGCCAGGTCGCGGGGCCGGGGTAGGTCCATGCCCAGGACGTGGGTGCCGGCACTGGTGAACAGGCTGCGCTTGGATACCAGCACGGCGGCGAAGAAGATCAGCAGAAGGATCTTCGAGAACTCCGCGGGCTGAATCGAGAAGCCGGGGAACTGAATCCAGATCTTGGAGCCGTTCTGCTCGGACAGTGACCGTGGCAGGATCGCCGGGATCGCCAGCAGGATGAGTCCGGTCAATCCGCACAGGTAGCCGTACCGGGCCAGCATGCGGTGATCGCGCAGGAAGATGACGACGGCGGAGAATCCGAGGACGCCGACCAGAGTCCACAGCATCTGTTGATTCGCCGTACCGCCAAGCCCCTGGGACGTCGTCTCGCCCTCGGCGAGGTCGAGTCGGTGA
>NZ_JBMYXC010000030.1:0-237 GCF_049608025.1 Mycobacterium sp.
GTTCGCCGCGCGCGTCGCCGACGTCACAGCGTCGCGCCTCCATCATCTCCGGTCGCTGGACCCGTCGGTCGTCGATGCGCCATCGCTCACCCCGGTCGGCGTCCGGACGTACGGTGCGTTCCTTCAGATCCGCATCTTCGACATGTGGGTGCACGCACGCGATATCGCAATTCCGATGGGTGAGCAGCTCGGCAACGCGGGGCCGGCCGCCGAGATCGCGCTGAGTGAGGTTGCGGG
>NZ_JBMYXC010000030.1:247-43047 GCF_049608025.1 Mycobacterium sp.
GGAAGAAGATCGGACTGCCCGACGGTATGTCGATTGTGTTCCACGTCGGCAGTGGCTTGAAAGAGGGCGGCTCGAAAGAGGGCGGCTCGAAAGAGGGCGGCTCGAAAGAGGGCGGCTCGAAAGAAGGCACAGAGGGCGGAGCGAAACGCGACCTCGCGGTGCTGGTCGACGGTCGTGCGCGGGTAGTGGACGCGGTGGATTCGCCGGACGTCGAGGTGACGGCCGACCTCGAGACCTTCATGATGTTGGCCGCTGGTCGCGTCGATCCCCAGAGCAAAATCGATGCCGGGGAGATCACCTGGACTGGCGATGACCAGTGGGGCGACACCGCCGCTCGCAAACTCGCATTCACGATGTGAGCGGCGAGCTTGGACTACCGGCCAACCTGTGGTTCGGGGCCGGGACTCTGTGTGGGGCGAGCTTTTCGGCCCGGCGGCACAAGAGGCCGTAACTGAGGACCTAGTGCCCTCGTATGCCCTAAAGCCGGCGAATAGAGTTGATAGTGCAGCTAACTGCTACGTGCAGTTGGCCTGTACGAGAGAGGAATTAACATGATAAAGGTCGCGACCTCACCGGCCGATGTCCTCGTCGTCGAGCTGTCGGGAACTGTCGAGGAATCCGACGTCGAAACGATGGAGGAAGCGTTCGAGGGCAAACTGGACACCGATGACCGTTTTGGCTTGGTCGTTGATATGTCCGGCTGGACCGACATCACGGTCGACGCGCTCAAGGAGGACGCCAAGTTCGAGTTCGGGCTGCTGAGCAAGCTGAACCGATTTCCACGGATGGCGCTGATCTCTGACAAGAAGTTCCCGCGCGCGATGGCGAAGTTCTTCGATCCGCTCGTCCCTGCCGTGGAGATCCGTACCTTCAGCTCAAGCGAACGGGACCAGGCCATGGCGTTCGCGTCCGAGCTTCCCGAACCGACGACGCAAAAGCATGGTGTGACTGTGCTCGACACCGGGAACCCGCGACTCCTGGGGTTTGAGATTGAGGGCAAGCTGAGCAAGGAAGACATGCAACGAGTGGTCGAGCCGTTGCAGCACGCGTTCGAGAGCGATGAAAAAATCGACTTGTTCGTGTGGTGGAAAAGCGGGTTTCGCTTCGATCCGTCAATCATTGCTGACGCGTCCGTTATCTCGATGAAATTGTCCTCAATCGGTCACATTCGTCGTTACGCCGTCGTCGGCGGTCCGCACTGGCTCAAGAATATGGCCCTGGCGATGGCTTCGGCGCTCCCGGTAGACATGCGGGCTTTCGACAGCGAAGACGTCGCTGAAGCCTGGACGTGGCTGAAGTCTGCAAATCCAGACAGCGAGTGACGGAATACCGGTTGGCGCCCCACAACGATCCAGATTGCCCGGCGCAGTGTCGGGTGATACCAGATCGCGGCTGCGCAACAACGGATTTCTCCTGCGGCACAACCGGAGTGAGCGAGTCGATTTGACGCTCACAAGTTTCACTGTACTGTGAAAGTCTGCCGGGTGGGGACTCCGCCTACCAGTGCTGATTGTGGACTTCAGACGACAGCGAGGACGCCAGTGATCAACATGACCCTGGGTGTGCCGGACTGGGACCTCGGGTGCCCGACCGCCGATGGAGGGTCGGAATTGCGATGATCGCGGTTCTCAAGCGCGCCTGGATTCCGTTGCTCGTCGTCGTCGTCGTCGCGATTGGCGCGATGACGGTTGGTCGGATCCGCACCTTCTTCGGTGCCGATGGCATCTCGCCAACGCCCGTGGTGTTCGGCAATGACCCCGAACCGTTCGACCCCAAAGTAGTGAAATACGAAATTTCGGGCCCGGGAAGCTACGCGAATATCAACTACTTGGACCTCGATGCCAAACCGCAACGCGTCGACGGTGCCGCATTGCCGTGGACACTGGTCCTGAGTACGACGGCGCCGTCGGCGGCCCCCAACATTCTTGCGCAGGGCGACGGCGATTCCATCACCTGCCGAATCTCGGTCGATGACGAAGTGAAGGACGAGAGGACCACGACCGGTGTGGACGCCCTGACTTACTGCTTCCTGAAGTCGGCATGAGCGCCCCGACGACCGAGGCTCCGACAGACGCCATCCCGCCGTCACGGCACGTAGCGCGACCGTTCATCCCGCGGATGATTCGCACCTTTGCGCTGCCGATCATTCTGGGATGGATCGGCCTGATCGCGGTTGTCAACGTCACTGTGCCGCAGTTGGAGACCGTCGGTCAGATGTCGGCGGTGTCGATGAGTCCCGACGACGCGCCGGCGATGATTTCGATGAAATACATGGGCGAGGTGTTCGAGGAGGGCGACTCCGACAGTTCGGCGATGATCGTGCTGGAGGGCCAAGAACCCCTCGGTGATGCCGCCCACGCGTTCTACGACCAGATGATCGACAAGCTGGAAGCCGACGATAAGCACGTCCAGTCACTGCAGGATTTCTGGGGCGATCCACTGACCGCCACCGGCGCACAGAGTGGCGACGGCAAGGCCGCCTATGTCCAGGTGAAGCTGGCCGGGAATATGGGCGAGACGCTGGCCAACGAGTCGGTGGAGGCGGTGACGAACATCGTCGACAGCCTCCAGCCACCGCCCGGAGTCGAGGTGTTCGTCACCGGCGCCTCGGCGATGAGCGCCGACCAGCAACTGGCCGGCGACCGCAGCTTGCGGATGATCGAGATTGTCACGTTCACGGTGATCATCACGATGTTGCTGCTGACCTACCGGTCCATCATTACCGCGTTAATCATGCTGGCCATGGTGGTGCTCTCGCTGGCCGCCGCCCGCGGAAGCGTGGCGTTCCTCGGCTATCACGAGATCATTGGGCTGTCGACGTTCGCGACCAACCTGCTGGTCGTTTTGGCGGTAGCGGCTTCTACCGACTATGCCATCTTTCTGATCGGTCGCTATCAGGAGGCCCGAGCGTCCGAGGACCGAGAATCGTCCTACTACACCATGTTCGGCGGTACGGCTCACGTAGTGCTGGGGTCGGGTCTGACGATCGCCGGCGCCACATTCTGCCTGAGCTTCACCCGGCTGCCGTACTTCCAGACCCTCGGTGTGCCGTTGGCGATCGGCATGGTGGTCGTGGTGTTCGCCGCCCTCACTCTGGGTCCCGCGGTCATCGCCGTGGCCAGCGGGTTCGGCAAGCTGCTCGAGCCCAAACGAGCGGCGCGCGTACGGCTCTGGCGTCGGATCGGGGCTGCCATCGTCAGGTGGCCCGGTCCGATCCTGCTCGCCACGGTGGCATTGTCTCTGGTGGGGCTACTGACCCTGCCGGGCTATCAGACCAATTACAACGACCGCAACTATCTACCCAAGGATCTGCCGGCGAACGAGGGTTATGCGGCCGCCGATCGACATTTCTCGCAGGCTCGGATGAACCCCGAGGTGCTGATGGTCGAAAGCGACCACGACTTGCGCAATTCGGCTGATTTTCTGGTGATCAACAAGATCGCCAAGGCGATCTTCGCAGTCGAGGGAATCTCCCGGGTGCAGGCGATCACCCGCCCGGACGGTAAACCCATCCAGCACACCTCGATTCCGTTCCAGATCAGTATGCAGGGCACTGCTCAGAAGCTGACCGAGAAGTACAACCAGGACATCACGGCCAACATGCTCGGCCAGGTCGATGACATGCAGGAAAACATCGACCACATGGAACGGATGGGAAGACTCACCGCTCAGATGGCGGAGGTCACCCACGGCATGGTTGCCCAGATGAGGGTGATGGTTACCGACATCGAGCAGCTCCGCGACAGCATCGCCAACTTCGACGATTTCTTCCGCCCGATCCGCAATTACTTCTACTGGGAACCGCACTGCTACAACATCCCGGTGTGCTGGGCCATCCGCTCGGTGTTCGACACCCTCGACGGCATCAACATCATGACCGACGACATCAAGACCCTTCTGCCACTCATGGAACGCCTGGACACGCTGATGCCCCAATTGGTGGCGATGATGCCCGAGATGATCCAGACCATGAAGAACATGCAGGAACAGATGCTGAGAATGCATTCCACGCAGAAGGGCCTGCAGGAGCAGATGTCGGCCATGCAAGAGGACTCATCCGCGATGGGCGAAGCCTTCGACGCGTCGATGAACGATGACTCGTTCTACCTGCCTCCGGAGATCTTCGACAACGCCGACTTCCAACGCGGCCTCGAACAGTTCATTTCCCCCGACGGGCACGCGGTGCGCTTCATCATCTCGCACGCCGGTGATCCGTTGAGTGCCGATGGCATCACGAAAATCGACAAGATCAAGACCGCCACCGAGGAAGCCATCAAGGGCACCCCACTCGAGGGCTCCACGGTCTACCTGGGTGGTACGGCGGCGATGTTCAAGGACCTGTCGGAGGGTAATGCCTACGACTTGATGATCGCCGGCATCTCCGCGCTCTGCCTGATCTTCATCATCATGCTGATCATCACCCGAAGCGTCGTCGCGGCCGCCGTCATCGTCGGCACCGTGGTGTTGTCGCTGGGAGCTTCCTTCGGCCTTTCGGTGCTGATTTGGCAGCACATCATCGGGATCGAACTGCACTGGATGGTGCTCGCGATGTCGGTGATCATCCTGCTTGCCGTCGGCGCCGACTACAACCTGCTCCTGGTGTCCAGGATCAAGGAAGAGATTCACGCCGGGCTGAACACCGGGATGATCCGGGCGATGGGCGGCAGTGGGTCGGTGGTGACCGCCGCCGGCCTGGTGTTCGCCTTCACAATGATGTCGTTCATAGTCAGCGAACTGACCGTGATGGCACAGGTCGGCAGCACGATAGGCCTGGGACTGTTGTTCGACACCCTGATCGTCCGGTCGTTCATGACGCCTTCCATTGCGGCGCTCATGGGCAAATGGTTCTGGTGGCCGCAGAGAGTCCGTCCTCGACCCGTCCCGCAGCCATGGCCCTCTCCTCCTGCCCCGCCCAAGGAACCTGAACCCGCACCCGCCTGACGAAGGAGTTGCCATGGATAGCTTGCGAAGGGTGTTGCTACACATCGGTGTCGGCACTATTGCGGCGGCAGTGTGTGCCGGAGCGTTCGCCGGGACGGCGGCCGCCGACGCCACCGAGGATTACCCGATCCCCAGGCACATGATCCGGACCACGTGCGACGCCGAGCAGTACCTTGCCGCGGTACGCGACACTAGCCCGGTGTACTTCGAGCGGTACATGATCGACAAGGGCAACCGGCCCCTCGACGTCCAACAGGGCGCCGTCGACCGGATCCACTGGTTTTTCTCGCTGGACCCCGCAGGTAGGCGTGCGTACTCCGAGGAGATTGCCACCAACATCTACGGAGAGCCGATGGCCCAGCGGTGGGGCAACTGGGCGAAGGTGTTCTTCAACAACAAGGGTGTTGTCGCCCACGGCACCGAAGCTTGCCTGAACTACCCACGGGGAGATATGTCGGTGTGGAACTGGTAGTTCGATCGTGGTGCAGTTCGATCGTGGTGCCCCCGGCATGATTCGAACATGCGACACCGGCTTTAGGAGAGCCGTGCTCTATCCCCTGAGCTACGGGGGCCTGACCGGTGGGAGCTTACCCGGTCGAAGGATTCTCGCCATAGCGGCGGCGGGGTCCGAGGGCCCGGAAAAAACTAGGTCAGCGGTAGCTCGGCGAACATCGGACTGGTCGGTTGTGACGAACCGCCGGCCGGCTCGACGGTAAATGCCAGCGCACTCGAGGAACCGAGATCGGGGATCATCGCAGTGGTCGACGGCGTAACCGCCTCGGCATCCATCATGCCGACCGATTCTGCACCGTCGGCATCGACCAGCCACATCTGGTAGACCGTGCCCGGCTCTGGATCAGGCACGTTGTTCATGACCAGCACGCCGGTGTCGTGGTCGCGGGAAAACACGACGGTGGCGATGCCGCCACCGGGAATCTCGCCGGAGACGGTGCGGACGTCGGGAGCGGCGAACACCTGCTCCGCGGGGGACGGCGTCGGAGTGGTTCGCAGGGACAGGCCGACGCCGAGTGCGCCAAGACCGACCACCAGGGATGCCGCGGCGGCCAGCACCACCGTGGACCAGCGTCTGGGCTGCCGGACGGCCCTGATCGAGCGCACCGGATCGCCGGTGGCCTGGCCGAGTAGCTGATCGCGAAGATGTGCGGGTGGCTCGACAGCGGTGGCTGCGGAGATGACGGCCATCGTCTCCCGCGTAGCCCGCACCTCGGAGACGAATGCTTCGACAACGTCAGGTGGTGCATCGCTGAGGCGCCGGTCGATGTCGGTGGTATCGGCGTCGGTGAGCGCGTTCAGCGCATAGGGCGTCGCCAGCGAGAGCAGGTCAGCTCCGTCGGGTCCATTGGGCCCGATCGGGATGATAGGTGTGGTCATGGCACCCCCAGGCATCTGCGCAGGTTGCGGATGCCGTCACGCATCCGGGACTTGATGGTCGCCAGGTTTGCCGACAGCCGCTCGGAGACCTGGGAATAGGTCAAACCGTCGTAGTAGGCGAGTTGGATGCACTCCCGCTGGGTATCGGTCAAAGACCCCAGGCACTCGGTGACCTGCCGGCGCTCGTCACCGCGGATGACGGAATCGGCAACATGATCCGACGGCGGTTCCGCGTTGGCGGCGCCGTATCGGGATTCACGGGTGCTGGCGGCCTGCTCGGACCGCACCCGGTCTACTGCCCGCCGGTGAGCCAACGTCATCAGCCAGGCCATCGGCGACCCTGCCGAGGGGTCATAGTTTTCGGCGCTGCGCCACACCTGCAGATAAACAGCCTGGGTGGTCTCCTCGCTGTAGCCCGGATCCCGAAGAACCCTTGTGACCAGTCCAAACACCCGGGAACGGGTCTGATCGTAGAAGGCGGCGAACGCGTCGACATCGCGGCGAGCCACCTGTCGCAGCAGCGTGTCGAGTTCGGTGGTCACGAGCCGTAGCCTAGCGACCGGCGCCAATATCGTCATGTCAATCGCGACTTCGGCGGTTTCGGGATGAAAAATGATGTACGCGAACGATATTCATCGAATCCAGGACGGCCGGCCATCTGCTTCTCGGTCAGCCGCGCCCCGGACGCGTAAACCAGGAAGTAGGTCATCAGTGCTGGTGAAGCGACTGTAAGCAGCGAAACCCATCCCGCCACGGTGATCAGCCACAGCCCCCACCACACGCAGGCGTCTCCGAAATAGTTGGGATGCCGGGTCCATGCCCACAGGCCGCGATCCATGATCGCTCCCCGGTGCGCCGAATCCGCTTTGAAGCGGCGCAGTTGCTGGTCGCCGACCGACTCGAACACCACACCGAGCAGCCAGAGCGCTACCCCGGCGGCCAGGACCGGTAGCAGGGCGCGCGGCGTCGGCCCCAGGACTGCCGACACCTGCAGCGGCAAGGAAATGAACCACCCCGCCGCGGCCTGCAGGAGGAAGACGCGCCGGATGACATTGCCGACCGAGAAATCGTCACGCAGCAATGCCCGGTAGCGGGGGTCCTCACCCTGGCCTGCCGACTTGACGACCATGTGCCAGGCCAGTCGCAGCCCCCACGCTGCCACGAGCCCCAGCAGCAGCAGCCGTCGGAACAGGTCGCCTGTTCCCACGACCGCGCAAACGGCGGCCACGGCGACGAACCCGATGCCCCACGTGACGTCGACGACGTTGTATCGGCCGAGCTTCCGGCCGACCAGAAACGTGATTCCGTGCGCGACCACCAGGATGCCCAGTGACGCAACGGAGACAATGACAAATGACATAGTCAGGGCCGTCCTGTGGAAGCGATAGCGCCGGTGGCACCACTGACCGGAGCGTGCGGAACCCGGGCCAACGACGGCCGGCGATCCGAATCGACTATTGCGGTGGGGGTTCCGATGACATCGGGGGTCACAGCTGATCCACCTTCTTTCGTTCCACAGTCGGGCGCGGCACCACCGGCACCCGTCGCAGCCACAACAGCATTCCCTGCACCCTGATGCTCAGGGCGTTCATCAGAGGAGCCAGTGGAGCGATGATCTGCATCGTCAGAATCTGGCCGATTCCAGCCGACCTTCTGGTGCCGCACAGCGTTGCGACGAAGGCGGGCTGGCCGTCTCGGTGCAGCGAGATGCGGATGTTCAACTGTTCATCTGGCACTGGTGCCGACACCAGGTAGTGGCCGTCGACGCCGTTGAACGGGGAGGCGTACAGCTTTTTGTCCACCATCGCGGGCCGGTCACCGGATGGCGGGAGCAGGTAGGCGTGGCGTCCGCCGTAGGTGTTGTGTACCTCGGCGATGACGCAGCGCAGCACGCCGCGCGCATCGTGGCACCAGTACACGCTCAGCGGATTGAACACATAGCCGAGGACCCTGGCGTGCATCAGAGCGGTCACGCGTCCGCCGTTGAGCTCAATGCCCTTGTCGGCGAGGAACGCATCGACACGATCACGCAGGGTGTCGCCATCGACACCCCAAAGATGGTCGCGGGCATCGAAGACGGCGAAGGGTCGCAGCCACCGGGGCAACCGGGGCAAGGCATCGAGGTCGATGAACCAGCTGTAGCTGCGGTGCTCGAAGTAGTGGTGCACCGGTGCGCGACGCAAATGGGTGATGCGGGTGCGATACAGCGACGTGCCCGAGTCGGTGTTCAACATGCCACCGCTTCGGTTGCAGGTCGGTGACGGGGCCGGTCGGCACCGAGGTGACGAGCCGCTCGCAGCTGATCGGCCTTGAACAAGCGGACGCGGTCGCGAGCTGACAACGGGTAGGCCGACTTCAGGCCGGCCACGCCACTGGCGATGACGGCGATCGACCGGTTTCCGGTGCCCAAAGCTTCCACATATCCATATTCGGAGCGGCGCGACCAACGGATGGGTGCGTGCGGACCACAGGTGAGGCCGAGGCCCGGTACTCAGCCCGCGACAGTGAGGGCGGCGATGGTTATCGGGGCGCGTCCGGATTCCACGACCGCGCCGCGGTCGCCAATCCGCGCACCAGCGCAGAGGTGGCTGCGCAGAGGCCGTCGTGGCCGAAGACCCCGCTACGGGGACTGATGCCCCGCACCCGCGCCGACAGTTCCAGTTGTGCGCCGCAGCAACGAACGCGATTGACCGGGTTGTCGGGGTGCAGGCCGCGTAGTTCGCGGGGAATCGCCGCCAGGTCAGTGACCACGTGATAGCCCGGGATGTCGACGTGCCCGGCGAGATGCTCAGCCAAGGCGCGGTGGCGGCCGCCCGCCAAGATCTGGGTGCTGCGCCCCAGACGCCCGTAGCCGTGCAGAGATACCGCCACGTCCACGTGGTCGAGGAACTCGGCCAGCCGCGGTGAGTGGCTTGGGTCGTAGCGTGCAGACGGAAGGTGGTGCGGGTAGTGGTCGGGGTGTCGCACGACGTACAGCGATGCACCGCAGGCTTCGGCGGCCCGTTCGGCGATCTCATCGGTCATCTGCTCAAGACCGCCGCCGTGAATGGCCAGGAATCCGAACCGCGACCGAAGCGCGCTGTCCTCGACGACGGCCGGATCGGCGAGCAATTCTGAAAGCGTTTGTGGGGCAGTCGAACCAGAGTGCAATGGGCGTTGCGGCCAGCGGGCCGAATCCCAGCGCTCAAGAAACTCGATCCACCGGTGCGGCAGGCCGTGGTGGCGCGCGCCATCGAGGATGCGCTCCAGGTATCCGGTCCGCGGCGGCCCCGGTTCGACCCGATGGTCGATGTAGACCCAGGCCACAGAGGGGCCGTTTTCGGTGCGAACCGTGAGTCGGTCCCGGCGGTAGCGCGCCGGGACTCCTTCGGCACTGTCCAGGGTGGCCAGGTCGCGGTCTGACAGTTGCCACACCACGCCGTGTACCTCGCTGCCGGTCCACGGTTCGACGGTGGCGACCCCCCGCTCGTTGATGAGCCAGTCGTGGTCGGCCAGCGTCGCACGCTGTGGATCGGTGGCATCGGGGCATCGCTGCGCCATCTGCCTGGCGCACAGGTTCGACCCGTATGCGAAGTAAATGTGCCGGTCTGTCATTTCAGCCCGTCACAACCAGATAGATCAACTCCACGTTCAGCACACTAATGACCCCCGCAACCGCCCAGCCCAGAACAGTGGTGAGCGCGATGGCTGGTGTCGCTACCCATGAGCCCAGCATCGCCGGTCGGTCGCACCCGTGGGATCAGCGCAGGCTTGACGAGACCCGCCCGGCGGGCTGGTGCGTGGCGCTGCAGGTATCGCTCAAGACCTTCGTTTGCTGCCGATGTTCATCAGAGGATGAACATCCCGCCTCCCATGCCCCAGCCGCCCATGCCGCCCATCGCCCCGGGCGCAAGCACGCTGGGTCGCGCGTCGAGCTGCGCGTTGCCGGGAGACTCGCAAAGAGTGGTCGCACCGCCCTCGAAGCCGCCACCTTGTTCGGTCTCGACGCAGCTCGGCACGAGCGACGGTTCAGCGAGTGCGGAGGGTGCCGCGGCGATCGCGAGCGAGGCGCCGCCAGCAACCAGGAGAGCCGCGAGAGTAGTCGATCGAGCCTTCATCTCAGAATCCTTCCAGCGTGGTTAGGATCGAGCGTACAGACCTTTGCTGGTTATTGCAGGCATGTCCAGTGCGGTGAGGATGCCCGGCTGGGCATCGACGACAGCGGGGATGGCGTTCACGACGCGGGCCGCCGTCGCCACCAGGCCCGCATGGTTGTGATCGCCGTTGGGGCTGCTCAGGCACAGGTCGACGGCATAGCAGGGTTCGCCGGTGATCTCGATCCGATAGGCGCCGCCGGACTGAGCGGGCTGTGGCCAGTCCGGACACAGATCATCACGCAACCGGGTGACATGTTCGAGCACGACAGCGACCTCGCCATCCTTCATTCCGCGAACCTCGAATCGCATCGCGGCAGTGGTGCCTTTCTCGATGTGGCCGGAGGCGATGTCGAAAGCCTCGGGAGCGGGGATGCGGACATGAGTCTCGGTTACCTCGTCGAGCTCGATGCCCAGGCCGGCGGCCAGCTGTCGAACCACCGAACCCCACGCCAGGCTCAGCACGCCGGGCTGAAGCAGCATCGGGGTGTCATCGAGTGGCCGACCGAAACCCATGACGTCGAACATCACCGCAGCACTGTCGTAGGTGTCGTAGTTGATGATTTCCATGCAGCGGATCTGCTGAATGCTCTGACAGGTCCCGGCCAGTGCCAGCGGCAGCAGGTCGTTGGCGAAGCCCGGATCGATGCCATTGACAAAGATGGTCGAAGAGCCCTCTTTCGCGGCGGTCTCGATGGGCGCCACGAGTTCGTCGGGAAGCACCTGCCACGGGTATTGCAGGAACACCGCGCTGCTGCCGACGACATTGACGCCCGCGGCCAGGATGCGGCGGTAGTCCTCGAGCGCTTCCGGTAGCCGGTTATCGGCCATGGCGGTGTAAACGACGCATGCAGGGTTGGTCGCCAAGACGGCATCGAGATCGGTAGTCGCCGCGACGCCCGTCGAATCCTGCAGTCCGGCAAGCTCTGCCGCGTCCTTGCCGGCCTTGGACTCCGAGGAGACCCACACCGCGGTGAGCTCGAACCTCGGGTCGGTGATCAGCTGGGTCAGCGCATGCCTGCCCACATTTCCGGTGCCGATGGCGGCTACCGGAATGGGGCTGGGGATGGGGCTGGCGGCGGGCACGGGAACGGTCACAATTGATTTCCTTACAGATCGGGAATCGGGAGCTCGAGGTTCGGGAAGGTGATCCCGCCGTCCACCTCGAGTGTCTTGCCGGTCAGGTAGCTGCCCGCCGGTGAGGCGAGATAGACCGCGGCGGCTGCGATGTCCGCCGGGTCCCCGAGCCTGCGCAGCGGGGTGGCCTGCTCCATCGAGGTTCGTAAGTCTTTGTTGCTGGCCACGATGTCGAGGGCCGATGTGAGAATCGATCCCGGGGCTATCGCGTTCACCCGGATGCGCGGTGCAAGGTCCAGCGCCGACAGCCTCGTGTAGTGCTCGAGTGCGGCCTTGGCGGCGCCGTAGGCGGCGAAACCTCGTCCGGCGAGCCGGCCCATCGTCGAGGTGATGTTGATGACGCTGCCACCACCGGAATCCAGCATCAGCGGCGCCGCCGCTGTCGTCAGCGCATGTGCGGTGGCGACATTGAAGGTGAAGGCGTCCCGCAGATCCTTGGCCGAGGTGTTCAACAGGGGGCTGGGCATGCTGCCACCGACGTTGTTGACGACGATGTCTAGTCGGCCGAACGCTTCGACTGCCTCGGCCGCGAGTCCGGCCGTGTCATCGGGATGGGCGAGGTCGGCGACGACGATGTGGGCGCGCCGACCTGTGTCGCCGATCTGCTCGGCGACCTCCTCGAGTTGGGAGCGTGTTCGAGCCGCGATCACCACGTCAGCGCCGGCTTCGGCGAACGCGAGCGCCATGGCGGCGCCGAGGCCTCTGCCCGCTCCGGTTACCACCGCCACCCGGTCGTCGAGCCGGAACCGGTCGAGAATCACGTGTCCCTGCCTTCCCTTGCCGCGGGTCACGTTAACAAGCGCGGGGCCACGCGGGTCGAATTTCTGGAACACGTTCTCATTACGTCACAGGTGGATCCACTAGCTCTGCTTTGCGGGCCGCCACGCTGGCTTCGAGCTTGGCCAGAAGGTCGGAGACTTCCTCGGTTTCGTCAAGCTCCTGAGCCGGGCCGTCGGTGGTGAACGCTTCGCCGCCGTCGAGCTTCGCCTGGATCAGCTCATGCAGATGTTCCTGGTAGTCGTCGCGATAGCGGTCGGCGTTGAAATCGTCGGTCATCGAGTCGACCACCTGGCCGGCCATCTTCAACTCGGCGGGCTTGATCCCGACTTCCTTGTCAAGCACGGGGAAGTCCGGATCGCGGATCTCGTCCGGCCACAACAGTGTGTGAATGACCATCACGTCGCGCTTGCCGAAATCTTTGACCCGCAGTGCGGCCAGCCGGGTCTTGTTGCGCAGCGCGAAGTTCACGATCGCGACCCGATCGGTCTCTTTAAGTGTCTTCGCCAGCAGCACATAGGATTTCGAAGATTTGCCATCCGGCTCCAGGAAATAGCTGCGGTCATACATCAACGGATCGATGTCGCCGGCCGGCACGAACTCGAGGACCTCGATCTCGCGGCTGCGCTCCTCGGGCAGGGTGGAGATGTCGTCGTCGGTGATGATCACGGTCTGGCCGTCGTCGGAGTCGTAGGCCCGTGCGATATCGCGGTACTCGACGACCTCGCCGCAGACCTCGCACACCCGCTTGTAACGGATGCGCCCGCTGTCCTCGGCGTGCACCTGGTGGAATTTGATGTCATGGTCTTCGGTGGCGCTGTAGACCTTGATCGGCACATTCACCAGCCCGAAGGCGATCGAACCCTTCCAGATGGATCGCATCAATCCAGTATGGCCGATGATGCTGCGGCATCCCTGTCGGCGCGATGGGGCAGGTCGGCACCGGCTCGCGCCACGGTCAAAGCGGCGGTCAATGCGGCCGCTTTCACCGCTTCGGTGAGTTCGTCCGGTCCGATCGCGGCCAGTTGGGTTCGGCGCTGCGAGCCCAGGACATTCAGCGACCACAGTGAGTCGATCAATCCCGACATGAACGCGTCACCGGCGCCCACGGTGTCCACCACGTCCACAGTGAACGCGGGCACCCGCACGGTTCCTGCCGCACACACAGCGAACGCCCCGTCGCCGCCCATCGTCACCACGACGATCGATGGGCCCAGTGTGAGCCATCCGGTGGCGATCTCCTCGGGTGACCGCGTCGGATCGATCCAATGCAGGTCCTCGGCACTGGCCTTGACCACGTCCGCGCGCTCGAGCAGTCCGTCGATGCGGGCGCCGGCCGCGTCGGCGTCGACGATCAATGCCGACCGGATGTTGGGGTCGAACGTCAGGGTCGCCGAGAGGTGGTAGGCGTCGACCAGAGCGGCCGTGGCCAGGCATCCGGGTTCCAATACGGCGGCGATGGATCCGGTGTGGACGACCACAGGCGGCGCGACCTCGGGTGTGCCGGTCAAATGCCAGTCGATGTCGAACGTGTAGGTCGCCGAACCGGCATCGTCGAGGGTGGCCCGCGCGGTGGGCGTCCGGTCGGCGTCCTGGCTGCCCCGAACCAGCTGTGCGCCTGAGGATTCGACGTAGGCTCTGATGCGTTGGCCGCGGGTGTCGGTGCCGATGTGGGTGAGGAAGTCGACGCCTCTGCCGAGCCGGGCCAGGCCGACCGCGACGTTGAGAGGACTGCCGCCGACGTGCTCGGTACCTGACACTCGCGCATCACGTTTCTCGAGGACGTCGATCAGCGCTTCCCCGATGACCAATGCCCGCACCGTGTTGACGCTACCGCCACGCAAGGGGCGTGCACGGCTTATACCTTGGACTTATGCCGGAAATGGTGGACCGCTACGACCGGGTGACGCTGACGAACCCGGACAAAGTCCTGTACCCGGCGGCCGGGACCACGAAAGCGGCGGTCTTCGACTACTACATCAACGTGGCAGAGGCGATGCTGCCCCATATCGCGGGTCGCCCCGTCACCCGCAAGCGCTGGCCCAACGGGGTGGCGGCGGCCTCGTTCTTCGAGAAGCAGTTGGCCTCGTCGGCTCCATGTTGGTTGGACCGCGGCACCATCACGCACAAGTCAGGCACCACCACCTATCCGGTCATCGACACCGTGGAGGGCCTGGCGTGGATCGCTCAGCAGGCCGCGCTGGAAGTGCACGTGCCGCAGTGGAGGTTCCTTGACAGGGGTGGGCGGACCGGGGAGGGCAGGGATAGCGGCGCCGTGGGCCCGGCCACCCGCATAGTCTTCGATCTCGATCCTGGCGACGGCGTCACGATGGTTCAGCTTTGCCGGGTGGCCTTCGAGGTGCGTGACCTCATGACCAGCATCGGTCTACCGACTTTCCCGCTGACCAGCGGAAGCAAGGGCCTGCATCTCTATGTGCCGCTGCAGAATCCGATCAGCTCGCCGGGTGCTTCGGTGCTGGCCAAGAGGGTGGCCGAACAGCTGGAGCAGGCCATGCCCGAGCAGGTCACCGCAAAGATGACCAGGAGTCTGCGCGCCGGCAGGGTGTTTGTGGACTGGAGCCAGAACAATGGCAGCAAGACCACGATCGCGCCGTATTCGCTTCGGGGGCGGGAGTATCCGACGGTGGCGGCGCCCCGGACGTGGGACGAGCTCGACGATCCGGGCCTGCGTCACCTGACCTTTGACGAGGTGCTTGACCGGTTGGAGCGGGATGGTGATCTGCTCGCCGAGTTGGACGGCACGTCATCGGTGGCAGACCGTCTGAGCACCTACCGAGGCATGCGGGACAGGTCCAGGACCACCGAGCCGATGCCGTCAAAGGCGCCAACGGCGGGAAAGAACGACAAGTTCGTGATCCAGGAACACCATGCCCGCCGCCTGCATTACGACTTCCGCCTGGAACGCGATGGGGTGCTGGTGAGCTGGGCGGTACCGAAGAACCTGCCGGACACAGCGTCGGTGAACCACCTCGCGGTGCATACCGAGGATCATCCGATGGAGTACCTGACATTTGCCGGGGAGATCCCAAGAAATGAGTACGGGGGCGGCCAGGTCACGGTCTGGGACAGCGGCACCTACGAGACCGAGAAGTTCATCGACAACCCCCCGGACGGTCCTGACAAGGGCGGTGAGGTGATTGTCACGCTGCACGGCGAGAAGATCGACGGCCGCTACGCACTGATCCAGACCGACGGCAAGAACTGGTTGGCTCACCGGATGAAGGACCAGCAGCGGCCGAACGCGGCGGATCTCGCGCCGATGCTGTCGACGGAGGGTTCGGTTCAGCGACTCACCAGTGGGCAGTGGGCCTTCGAGGGTAAGTGGGATGGATACCGGTTGATCGTGGAGGCCGATCGGGGCAAGCTCTCGCTGCGGTCACGGCGTGGGCGGGACGTCACCGATGAGTACCCGCAACTACGGGCGTTGGCCGCCGATCTGGCAGACCATCACGTGATCCTCGACGGGGAGGCGGTTGCGCTCGACGAGTCCGGTGTGCCCAGCTTTCGCGAGATGCAGAACCGGGCGCGGTCCACCCGGGTGGAGTTCTGGGCGTTCGACATGTTGTTCCTCGACGGCCGATTCTTGTTGCGGGCCAAGTACACTGATCGTCGGCGACTGCTCGAAGCGCTCGCTGAAGCCGGTGGTCTTATCGTCCCCGACGCACTGGACGGCGACGGACCCGAAGCCCTGGAGTTCGCCCGGGAGAAGCGGTGGGAGGGCGTCGTCGCCAAGCGGCGCGACTCCACCTATCAACCCGGCCGACGGTCGTCCTCGTGGATCAAGGACAAGATCTGGAGCCTCCAGGAGGTGGTGATCGGCGGCTGGCGCGAGGCCGCCGGCGGCCGCACCAGCGGGCTCGGCGCCCTGGTGCTGGGCATTCCGGACGAGGCCGGATTGAAGTTCGTCGGTCGGGTGGGTACCGGCTTCACCGAGAAGGAACTCGGCGCGCTGAGGAAGGCGCTCGCCCCGCTACACACCGACGAATCACCCTTCGCCGCAGAGCTTCCGAGGCAGGATGTCAAAGGTGTGACGTTCGTGCGCCCGGAGTTGGTGGGGGAGGTCCGCTACAGCGAGCGCACCTCCGATGACCGGTTGCGGCAGCCGAGTTGGCGTGGACTACGCACCGACAAGAAACCCAGCGAGGTCAGGTGGGAGTAGCCGCGGCGATCGCTTCCTGCATACCCCGGGTCGCCAGCTCGTCGGCCAGCTCATTGTCAGCGACTCCCGAGTGCCCCTTAACCCAGAACCACTCGATGTGGTGTCGCGCACAGGCAGTCTGGAGCCGCTGCCATAGGTCGACATTCTTCACGGGCTGCTTCGCGGCCGTCTTCCAGCCGTTGCGCTCCCAGCCCCGCACCCACTTGGTAATGCCGCTGCGGACGTAAGTGCTGTCGGTATAGAGGTGCACCACCACTGGTCTGGTGAGTGCCTCCAGCGCCATGATCGGCGCGGTCAGCTCCATCCGGTTGTTGCTGGTCTTGCCGGGATCGCCACCGCACATCTCGCGAACGTGTTGATGCAGGCGTAGCACCGCGCCCCAGCCGCCAGGGCCGGGGTTGGGGCGGCATCCGCCGTCGGTATGGATGACCACGACATCCTTCACGGACTCGATGGACTCACTCATCGCATCACCGCCCGTCCCTGCCCGAACTCGAACCCGTCGACTGAGATGCTGATGGCTACACCTTCGCGATGACGTTCTCGGCGAACATCTCCAGGTTGCGGATCTTGGCGTCGAGTGGCTCGGTGTCCTGGCCCATGATGTAGGGGATGCGGAAGCCGACGATGACGTCGGTCACGCCTTTGTCCTCGAGTCGCTTGATGCCGTCGGGCGTGTAGGCGTCGATGGAGATGACATGGATCTCAAAATCTTCGGTACGGCCCGTCCGCTCGTGCTGCCCGCGGAACTCGTTGAGCTTCTTGATGAGTGCGTCGAGTTCCTCGGGTTCGCCGCCGCCGTGCATCCAGCCGTCATTGCGGGCGGCCCGCTTCAGCGCGGCATCGGCATGGCCGCCGATGAGAATGGGCACCGGTTTCGACGGTGCGGGCGTCATCTTGGTCTTCGGGATGTCGTAGAACTCGCCGTGGAACTCGAAGTACTCGCCAGTGGTCAGGCCCCTGATGATCTCGATGCACTCGTCCATCCGCTTGCCGCGTTTGGCGAACGGCACGTTCATCAACTCGTAGTCCTCGCGCCAGGGGCTGGTTCCGACGCCCAGGCTGAGTCGGTTGTCGAAGAGCGCTGCCAGCGAGCCGGCCTGTTTCGCGACCAGGGCGGGCGGGCGGATCGGCAGCTTGAGCACGAAGTGGTTGAACTTCAGCGTCGTCGTCACGGCGCACAGCGCGGCGGTCAGAACAAAGGATTCGATGAACGCCTTGCCGTCCAGGAACTCGCGGTTCCCGTCGGGGGTGTAGGGGTACGTCGAGTCCGATTCAAAGGGGTAGGCGATGCTGTCGGGGATCGTCATCGCGTGAAAGCCGGCGGCTTCGGCCGACTTTGCCAGTGGTATGTAGAACTTGGGGTCGGTCATCGCTTCGGCGTAGGTGAACCGCACATCGCCTCCTGCTCGTAGCAGCGTGAAAGTGATTGGGGAATGTTTACAGTAGCCGAACCTCGACACCGATCCGACTCAGGCCGAACGGTGGCGCCCCTGCGTCGATCACCGAGTACGCCGAGCCAGGCCCGCGTTCAGTCAGGCGCGTCGCGGCCATGCGCTCACCGATAGCGATGGTCGCCCGCTGGGGCGGCTTTGCCTCGAAGTGTGCATCGAAAATTGTTTCCTGCCAGTACTAATGACCATCGATCGGATCGAGGTGCCGGACAGCCGTACCTGCGTGTCCAAAGTCTGGGCGTCGATGCGGACGGTGGCGGCTTCGTTGTAGACGGCATTGTCAACCTGGTAATCGCCGTCAGGTGCGCTGATCTGGAATGCGGACGGGAGTCGTCGACCAACTCTGCGTCAGTAGCGGCCGCGCCGGGGGTCGCGCACTCGCGGTAGTGCCATTGGTAATGCCATTGTGTTGGACCCACGGCCGGCCGTACGGGTGGATCATGGGAGCTATGGGACCGTTTCTGATGCGTGCGGCGCTGACCGGACTGGCGCTGTGGGTGGTGACGCTCGTTGTGCCCGGCATCCACTTCGTCGGCGGCGACTCGACGGTGGCCAGGGTGGGCATCATCTTCGTCGTTGCGGTCATCTTCGGCCTGGTCAACGCCATCATCAAACCGGTCGTGCAGATCATCTCGATCCCTCTCTACATTTTGACGCTCGGCTTGGTGCACGTCGTCATCAACGCGTTCATGCTGTGGATCACGTCGTGGATCACCGAGCACACGACACATTGGGGGCTGTTCATCGACCACTTCTGGTGGACGGCGATCTGGGCGGCCATCGTGTTGTCGCTGGTGACGTGGCTGGCCTCGCTGGTCGTCCAGGCAGACTGAGCAACATGCCCGAACTGCCGGAGGTCGAAGCACTCGCGGATCACCTGCGCCGCCACGCGGTCGGACTGACCGTCGGCCGCATCGATGTGTCGGCCTTGTCGGTGCTCAAGACGTTCGAACCGTCGCTATCCGTGCTAAACGGTCAACGGGTGATCAGCGCTCACCGGTGGGGCAAGTACCTCGGGTTGCGGGCCGGAGATTTGTACCTGATCACCCATCTTTCCCGTGCCGGCTGGCTGCGCTGGTCCGACAAGCTCGCCGACGCGCCGCTCAAGCCGGGCAAGGGGCCGATCGCGCTGCGGGTGCATTTGGGCACAACCGGGGCGGCTCCGGGGTTCAATGTCGCCGCCGGGGCGGCTCCGGGCTTCGACTTGACCGAAGCCGGCACCCAAAAGCGTCTGGCGGTGTGGCTGGTCGCCGACCCGCTGGCGGTGCCCCAGATCGCCGCACTCGGGCCGGACGCGTTGGCGTTGAGTCGTGAGGGTTTTGAAGCGGCGCTGCAGGGCAATTCGGGGCGGATCAAGAACGTCATCACCGACCAGAAGGTCATTGCAGGCATCGGGAACGCCTACAGCGATGAGATCCTGCACGTCGCCAAGCTGTCCCCGTTCGCGACCGCGAACAAGCTGACCGAGGTAAAGCTCGCGGTGCTGTATGACGCGATCGTGGCTGTGCTCACCGACGCCGTGACGAGGTCGGTGGGCCAGCAGGCGGCCACGCTGAAGGGGGAGAAGCGCTCCGGACTGCGAGTGCACGCCCGAACGGGGCTGCCGTGCCCGGCGTGCGGTGACACGGTGCGAGAGGTGTCCCTCACCGACAAGTCCTTTCAGTACTGCCCCACCTGCCAGACCGGTGGGAAGGCGCTCGCGGACCGACGGCTGTCGCGACTGCTCAAGTGAGCCGGTTTGGGTCGGTGCCGAATGCCCTGGCCGGTGCGACGATTAGATCGCGCTTGTCCAGCTCGATTATCCTGCCTGCATGACCCGGCAGAAGATCTTGATCACTGGCGCGAGTTCCGGCCTGGGAGAGGGGATGGCCCGTGCGTTCGCCGCAAAAGGGCGAGACCTGGCACTGTGCGCGCGCCGCCTCGACCGGCTCGATGACTTGAAAACCGAGCTGCTCGAGCGTCACCCCGGCATCACCGTGGCTGTGGCGGCCCTTGACGTCAACGATCACGACCAGGTGTCCAAGGTCTTCGCCGAACTCAGCGACGAACTCGGCGGCATCGACCGCGTCGTCGTCAACGCGGGAATCGGCAAGGGTTACCCTCTCGGCGGCGGCAAGCTCTGGGCCAACAAAGCCACGATCGAGACGAATCTCGTTGCGGCCCTGGTGCAGATCGAGACGGCGATGGAGATGTTCAGGGCGGCGGGCACGGGACATCTGGTCCTGGTGTCTTCGGTGCTCGGCAATGTGGGCGTGCCGGGGCACAAGGCCGCATACTCCGCGAGCAAGGCGGGCCTCACATCGCTGGGAGAATCTTTGCGCGCCGAATACCCATCCGGCCCGATCAGGATCACCGTGCTCGAGCCGGGCTACATCGAGTCCGAGATGACTGCCAAGGCCGGTAATCCCATTCTGATGGTCGACAACGAGACCGGCGTGCGGGCGATGGTCGAGGCGATCGAGAAGGAGAAGGGCCGGTCCGTTGTCCCTGGTTGGCCGTGGTGGCCGCTCGTTGAGGTGATGAAGCTGCTGCCGCCGCGGCTCACCAAGCGCTTGGCCTGAGTGGTCGGCGTCCAACTGAGCGGTAGGCATCCCAGCTACGTAACGTGATGGCGGAGAATCGGCGGGCGAATCGCCATGGCGTTACGGAAGCCGGGCGTTACCGAAGCCGAGCGTTGCCGAATTCGGGCGTTACGGAAGCCGGGGCGTTACGGAAGCCGGGGCGTTACAGCGCCTGCCGGGGCTAAGAGGTTCGGCCGCGTTCGGCGCGGTACCGACGCACTAACGCGTCGGTCGACGAATCCGACTGTTTGATCGGCGAGGCGGCGCTGGTGATCACCGGCAGCAAGGCCTTGGCCTGAGTCTTGCCGAGCTCAACGCCCCACTGGTCGAAAGAGTCGATGCCCCAGATGACGCCCTCGACGAACACCTGGTGTTCGTAGAGCGCGATCAGCTGGCCGACCGTAGACGGCGTCAGTTTGGTCGCCAGAATCGATGTGGTCGGCCGATTGCCGGGCATCACTTTGTGCGGCACAACCTGGGGTGCGGTGCCTTCGGCAGATATCTCCTGGGCCGTCTTGCCGAACGCGAGCACCTGAGTCTGGGCGAAGAAGTTGCTCATGAGCAGGTCGTGCATGCTGCCCGTGCCGTCGGCGGCGGGCAGGTCGTCGGTGGGCTCGCTGAACCCGATGAAGTCGGCAGGAACGAGCCGGGTGCCCTGGTGTAGCAACTGGTAAAAGGCGTGCTGTCCGTTGGTGCCCGGCTCGCCCCAGAAGATCTCGCCGGTGTCGGTGGAAACGGGCGTGCCGTCGGCGCGCACCGACTTGCCGTTGGACTCCATCGTCAGCTGCTGGAGATAGGCCGCGAACCGCGACAAGTCATTCGAATACGGCAGCACCGCGCGGGTTCCGGCGTGGAAGAAGTTGTTGTACCAGAGCCCGATCAAGCCGAGCAGCACCGGCGCGTTGGCCTCTAGCGGCGCTGTCCGAAAGTGCTCGTCGACGAGGTGGAACCCGGCAAGAAATTCAGCGAAGCGTTCCCTGCCGATGACCGCCATCACAGACAGTCCGATCGCCGAGTCCACCGAGTAGCGCCCCCCGACCCAGTCCCAGAAGCCGAACATGTTGTCGGTGTTGATGCCGAAATCGTCAACCAGCCTGCTGTTCGTCGACACCGCGACGAAATGTTTGGACACCGCGTCCGGTCCGCCACTGCCGCCGAGTCCGTCAACCAGCCAACGCCGCGCGGCGGTCGCGTTGGTCAGCGTCTCAAGCGTGGAAAAGGTCTTAGACGCGATGACGAAAAGTGTTGTGGCCGGGTCTAGTCCGGTGAGAGTAGCGACCAGGTCGGCCGGATCGACGTTGGACACGAACCGCGCCGAGATGCCGGCGTCGGCGTAGTGACGCAACGCCTGGTCCACCATCACCGGCCCCAGATCCGATCCGCCGATACCGATGTTGACCACGGTTGTGATCCGCTCCCCGGTTGCGCCGCGCCACTCCCCGCTGCGCAGGCGGTCGGTGAAATCGCCCATCCGGTCCAGAACCTCGTGCACATCAGCGGCGACATCCTGACCGTCGACGGTCAGCGAGGCCTCGCGCGGTAGCCGCAGCGCGGTGTGCAGCACGGCCCGGTTCTCCGAGGTGTTGATGTGGGCGCCCGAGAACATCGCGTCGCGTCGCTGCGTGAGGTTCGCTTCTCGAGCGAGGTCGAGCAGTAGCGTCAGGGTCTGCCGGGTGACTCGGTGCTTGCTGTAGTCGATGTAGAGGTCGCCGACCGTCAGCGTCAACTCCTGGCCGCGGGCGGGATCCTGCGCGAACAACTCGCGCAGCTGTTCGGCGCCGATCTCGTCATGATGCCGTGACAGCGCCTGCCAAGCCGGCGTGGCGGTGATATCGGGAATTACAGGAGACTCCTCGGCAGCCATGTGGAGAACCCTAGTGCGGCTCGGCGAACAACGGTGTAAATGATGGGGGTATGGATACTTCCTCGCTGTTGGCATCGGTACCCACGGGACTGTGGATCGGGGGTGAGGAACACGCCGGATCATCGACATTCGACGTGCTCAATCCGGCGAACGATGAAGTGCTGACCACCGTCGCCGACGCCACCGCCGAGGATGCCATGGCCGCGCTCGACGCCGCGTGCGCCGTTCAGGACCAATGGGCGGCAACTCCGCCGCGCGAGCGGGGCGAGATCTTGCGCGCGGTGTTCGAGTCCCTCACCCAACGCACCGATGAGATCGCGACGCTGATGACGCTCGAAATGGGCAAGGTATTCGCCGAAAGCAAGGGCGAGGTGAAATACGGTTCGGAGTTCTTTCGCTGGTTCGCCGAAGAGGCGGTGCGCATCGGAGGCCGCTACACGCAGGCCCCATCGGGCACGGGGCGCATCATCGTCACGAAGGCCCCCGTCGGTCCCTGCTATGCGGTGACACCGTGGAACTTCCCGCTGGCCATGGGGACCCGCAAGATCGGGCCCGCGCTGGCGGCCGGCTGCACCATGATCGTCAAGCCCGCGCATGAGACCCCGCTGTCTATGTTGCTGCTCGCCAAGCTCATTGACGAGGCGGGGTTGCCCAAAGGCGTGCTCTCGGTGCTGCCGACCACGAAACCGCGGGACGTGACCGCGGCGCTTATCGACGACGGCCGGATACGTAAGCTCACCTTCACCGGGTCTACCGGGGTGGGCAAGGCGCTGGCCAAACAGGCGTCCGACGCGTTGTTGCGCCAGTCCCTCGAGCTTGGCGGGAACGCGCCATTCGTCGTGTTCGACGACGCCGATGTCGACGCGGCCGTCGATGGGGCGGTCCTTGCCAAGATGCGCAATGGTGGGGAAGCCTGCACCGCGGCCAACCGGTTCCACGTGGCCAACGCCGTCCGCGAGGAGTTCACCGAGAAACTGGTCAAGCGGATGAGCGAGTTCACCCTCGGCAACGGATTGGATCCGGCAGCGACGCTGGGTCCGCTGGTCAGCGGAAAGCAGGTGTCCTCGGTCGAGGATCTGGTGTCCGATGCGGTGTCTCGAGGAGCGACCGTGGCGGTAGGCGGCGTTGCCCCCGGCGGGCCCGGCAACTTCTATCCCGCCACCGTGCTGACCGACGTCCCCCGCGACGCCAGGATCCTCAAGGAGGAGGTGTTCGGCCCGGTCGCGCCCATCATCGGCTTCGACTCCGAGGAGGAGGGCATCGCTGCCGCGAACGACACCGAGTTCGGGTTGGCGGCCTACATCTACACCGAGTCGCTGGACAGGGGTCTGCGCGCCGCCGAAGGCATTCGAGCGGGCATGGTCGGTGTCAACCGCGGGGTGATCTCCGATCCCGCTGCGCCGTTCGGTGGCGTCAAGGAATCGGGCATCGGCCGCGAAGGCGGGTCCGAGGGGATCGAGGAGTACCTCGACACCAAATATATTGCGCTCACGGGATAGCGCTGTGCGAGCAATCGAATTCACACCGGTGGCCAACTAGTTCGACGTAAGGCAGCGCGCCTGCCGGATCCGGAACGGCGCAGCCCATAAAATTCCTTGCTCGGAGCAGCAAGGAGGACCCTGGACCGTGACTGCCGTCAGTGCGGCGCCGATCCGTGTGGGTCAACGCAAATATGTGAGCCCGGGTCGCGGAATCGCGGCCCTGGACGGCGTCCGGGCAATCGCCGTCGCGCTCGTGCTGGCCGACCACGGCGGCATTCCCGGACTGTCCGGTGGCTTCCTGGGCGTCGACGTCTTCTTCGTCCTCAGCGGGTTTCTGATTACCTCGCTGTTGATCGACGAGATCGGCCGCACCGGACGGATCGGGCTGAAGGACTTCTGGATTCGCCGCGCCCGAAGGTTGCTACCGGCGCTGATCATCATGGTTGCCGCCGTCGTGGCGGCCCGCGAATTGTTTGCGGCCGAGTCCACCGCGGCCCTTCGCGACCACGCAGTCGCCACCTTGTTCTGGATGTCGAACTGGGTCTTCGTCGCCGAGAAGAGTGACTACTTCTCTCAGGGTGCCCCGCCGTCGCCCCTTCAGCACACCTGGTCACTCGGAGTCGAGGAGCAGTACTACATCCTCTGGCCGTTGCTGCTGGCCGCGGTGGTCGCGGGTCTCGCCGCACTGGCATATCGCCGAGGCCGACCGTTGACGGTGCGAGTGGTCCGTATTGCGGTATTCGTCATCGCGTCGGTAGGGGTGATCGGGTCCGCGGGCGCGACGATAGTGTTCAGTTCCGGGGCCTCTCAAGCGACGCTCAATCGGATCTATTTCGGCACCGACACCCGTATGCAGGCGCTTCTCGTCGGCGCGGCCGCAGCGGCATTGCTGGTGCGTGACTGGCGTGGATTGACCGCAGGCGGGACGATCCTGCGCTCTCGGTGGGCCCGGTGGATTGCTCGCGCACTGCCGTTTGTCGGGTTGGCGCTGCTGGCGGCGGCCGCCCATCTCGCCACCGGCAGCGCGGAGGAGTTCCGTCGCGGGCTGCTGATCGTGGTTGCGGTGGCGGCGATCCTTGTCGTCGCTTCGGTGGCGCTTGAGCAGGATGGGCCGGTCGCGCGCGTGCTTGCGCTACCGCCACTGGTCGGGCTCGGCGTGATCTCCTACGGCGTTTACCTGTGGCATTGGCCCATCTTCCTGGTGGTCAACGGGGAACGGACCGGTGCGACCGGCTGGGAACTGTTCGCGTTGCGATGCGCGGCGACCATCGCGGTCGCGACGGTGGTGTGGTGGCTGGTCGAACAACCCGTCCGCCGGTGGCGGCCGGTGACCGTGCCGATGCTGCCGCTGGCCGCCGCAACGGCGGCGACCGCCGCGGTGGTGGCGATGACCGTGCTACCGGTGGGGGTGAAACCCGGCGAGTCGGGGCTCGGGCCGCAGGTCGACTCCGCGGCATTGATCGGCCCTGAGATTCCGGTCGAGGTGGCCAGATCGGCGCGACAGGGCGCCCCCGGAGACACCAGGGTGGTGGTGTTCGGGGACTCCATTGCGTGGACTCTGATGCGCTATCTGCCCGAGACGCCGGGGCTCGATTTCGCCGACTACACCACCATCGGATGCGGTATCGCCCGCGGTGGACCGTATGAATACGTCGGACGGGAGCTGGATCAAAAACCTGCGTGCGATGCCTGGCCCAGTCGGTGGGCGCAGCGGATCAATCATGAGCGGCCCGATGTGGTGCTGTTGACCATTGGGCGCTGGGAGGTCGTCGACCGGATGAAGGATGGCCGCTGGACGCATATCGGCGAGTCGGGCTACGACGCTTACCTGCGCGCTGAGTTAAATCGCGCGCTGGACATCCTGGGGTCGACCGGTGCGCGGATCGTCGTGACGACGGAGCCGTACAACCGGCGTGCGGAGAAAGCGGACGGCAGCCTCTACCCCGAAGACCAGCCGAAACGGGTCGACCGCTGGAACGCGCTAGTGCGCAGCGTCGTCTCTGCCAGGCCGAACGCCTCGCTGCTGGACCTGAACCGCAAGATGAGCCCCAACGGGTACTACCAGACCAGGGTCAACGGCATCAAGATGCGCAGCGACGGTGTGCATCCGACGCCGGAGGCGGTCGAATGGTTGACGCCGTGGCTGGTCGAGGCGCTCGGTCCCCAGTGATTTCGGTGCACTGATTTTGGGTGCACTTTGTCACGCGCACGGTGACAAAATGCACCGAAATCGCGGCGGGAGAGGGGCTCAGTGGCCGAGGCGACCCCGGCCCAGGCGGAGCAGCAGCATCGCCAGGTTCTTACCCTCGGCACCGAGCACGCTGTAGCGCCCGATGACTTTCATTTCCCGGCTGTGCACCAGTCGGGTGCCGCCGGAGGCCATGCGGGCCTTGCCGATCAGCTGAGATACCTCGGTGCGGCGCTGGACCGCTTCGAGGATCGTCGCGTCGAGGCGATCGATCTCCAGACGAAGTTCGTCGATATCGGGTGCATCCGACGATCTCATAGTTTCTGAGGCTCCCGTGATTGCCATCGTCGTCATTTCTTGGTTCTCCGAATACTCGTTGTGTGAAGGGTCTGGTCTCATCCGGTTTCGGGCCTCACACAAGAGACGAGCCCCGGATCCGGAAGCGGACCGCGGGGCTGGAAGGAAGCAGCTAAACCACGAGCACCGCTGGCCGGTACCCGTAAAAAAATCGCCACTGCGCAGTTAGCACGCATTGAGTGTGCCACTACCGACCGTGCCAGCGCAAAGAGTGTCGCAGGGCAGCGGTAGGTTTGAGACGACATGTTTGCCCCCTCAGTGCCTACCGAAACTCCAGTGCCTACCCAAACAGATCACCTTCACTCGGACCTCCTCGACGGCCTGAACCCGCAGCAACGCCTCGCCGTGCTGCATGAGGGTTCCCCGCTGCTGATCGTCGCCGGCGCCGGCTCCGGTAAGACCGCGGTCCTCACCCGCCGGATCGCCTATCTGCTGGCTGCTCGCGGCGTGGGCGTGGGGCAGGTGCTTGCCATCACGTTCACCAACAAAGCGGCTGCCGAGATGCGTGAACGAATCGGGCAGTTGGTGGGCCCGCGGGCCCGAAACATGTGGGTGTCGACCTTCCACTCGACGTGTGTGCGGATCCTGCGCAACCAGGCCTCGCTGCTGCCGGGGCTCAACTCCAACTTCTCCATCTACGACGCCGACGACTCACGACGCCTGCTGCTGATGATCGCCAAGGATAAGGGTCTGGACACCAAGCGGAACTCGCCGCGATTGCTCGCCAACGGCATCTCCAACCTCAAGAACGAACTGATAAGCCCTGAGCAGGCTCAGGCCGATGTGGCCCAGGAAGCCCCTGCGGCCGCCGACGATCTGGCCCGCACCATCGCCGAGGTATACGGGGAGTACCAGCGCAGGTTGCGCGCGGCGAATGCCCTGGACTTCGATGACCTGATCGGCGAGACAGTCACTGTGCTGCAGGCCTTTCCGCAGATCGCCCAGTACTATCGGCGGAGGTTCCGGCACATCCTCGTCGACGAGTATCAGGACACCAACCACGCCCAGTACGTGTTGGTGCGTGAGCTCGTAGGAGTCAGAGAGCTCGGCGAAACAGACACCGAAGCGGTCGCTCTGGCTGAGCTCTGTGTGGTCGGTGATGCCGACCAGTCCATCTATGCGTTCCGCGGTGCGACGATCCGCAACATCGAGGACTTCGAACGCGATTTCCCGAGCGCCACGACGATTGTTCTGGAGCAGAACTATCGCTCGACCCAGACGATCCTGAACGCGGCTAACTCCGTGATCGCGCGGAACGCCGGGCGCCGTGAGAAACGGCTGTGGACCGACGCTGGAGACGGCGAACTGATCGTCGGCTACGTCGCCGACAACGAGCACGATGAGGCCAGGTTTGTCGCTCAGGAGATCGACTCGCTGTTTGACAGCGCTGATTCGTCGGCCAGCGGGTTCTCCTACAACGACGTGGCGGTGTTCTACCGCACCAACAACTCCTCTCGCGCCATCGAAGAGGTATTCATCAGGGCCGGCATTCCGTACAAAGTCGTTGGGGGAGTGCGCTTCTACGAGCGCAGAGAGATTCGGGACGTCGTCGCCTACCTGCGGGTGCTGGACAACCCTGGCGATTCGGTGAGCATGCGGCGCATCCTCAACACCCCGCGCCGCGGCATCGGCGATCGGGCTGAGGCGTGCGTCGCGGTGCATGCCGAGACCGCCGGCGTGAACTTCAATGATGCGTTGGTGGCGGCGGCCGAAGGCAAGGTGCCGATGCTCAACACCCGATCGGAGAAGGCGGTCGCCGGATTCGTCAGGCTAGTCGAGGGGCTGCGGGCCGAAGTCCACGGAGAACTCGGTGATCTCGTCGAGGCCGTGCTGGAGCGTACCGGCTACCGCGCCGAACTTGAGGCCTCGAGTGATCCGCAGGATCTTGCCAGGCTGGACAACCTCAATGAATTAGTTAGCGTCGCACATGAATTCAGCACCGACCTGGCCAACGCGAGGGCTTTGGCCGACGCCGAACCGGAGGATGAGGACGTTCCGGACATCGGGGTCCTGGCAGCTTTTCTGGAGCGGGTGTCACTGGTTGCCGACGCAGACGATATTCCAGAGCATGGGTCGGGTGTCGTGACGATGATGACACTCCACACGGCCAAGGGTCTGGAGTTCCCGACGGTCTTCGTCACCGGATGGGAAGACGGAATGTTTCCACACATGCGGGCGTTGGGCGATCCGGTCGAGCTGTCCGAGGAGCGTCGACTGGCCTACGTCGGAATCACCCGCGCTCGGCAGCGTCTCTATCTCAGCCGTGCCAAGATCCGCTCTTCATGGGGCCAACCGATGCTCAACCCCGAATCGCGCTTCCTTCGCGAGATTCCGCAGGAACTCATCGACTGGCGCCGCACAGAGCAGGCTTCCGCGTACTCCGCGCCGGTGAGCGGAGCGGGTCGGTTCGGTGCTGGCCGACCCTCGCCCACCCGGTCATCGACGGGCAAGCGTCCGCTGCTGGTGCTGGAACCCGGGGACCGCGTCACCCACGACAAGTACGGGCTAGGCAGGGTCGAAGAGGTGTCGGGCATGGGCGAATCCGCCATGTCGTTGATCGACTTCGGCAGTTCCGGCCGAGTGAAGCTCATGCACAACCATGCGCCGGTCTCAAAGCTCTAGTTCGGTCCCGGTGGGTCAGCGTTGTCAGGGCTAGCCTGTCCGGCTCCAGAGTGTGGTGTCGGGCAGCATCGCCAGCCCGATCGAAGCCAACGGCAGCAGCGGCATGGCGTATACCACCGTTGGTAGCTTCGCGCCTGCGACGAACAGGCTTGCGAAGATCAGGATGGCGACGACCGACCCGACGCCGATCAGAAGCTGACCGATACGACGGCGCAGTAACAACGCGATCACTCCTGCGATTGTGCCTGCCGCCGAGATTGCGGCCAGGAACCCGACCGCCACGCAGAACAACGGGTCCGTCCCCCACCACCCGGTGATCAGGTCCGTCGCGATGACGGCCGTTGCCCACCCGGACAGAATGCTCACGATGGCGGTGACGATGGCCGGCTTCGGGTCGGCAGCGCGGGTACGAGGCGTTCCGACCGCGACTGGCTTCGCGCGGGGAACCGCGGACTCCACGCTGGGAGGACGAGCAGCAGACGTCGGGGGTTCGGACGCTGCGGTGGGAATCTCGCCCGTAGGGTGCCGCCGGATGATGTCCCCCGAACTCGGGTGGGGCTCCAGCTTGCGCGGGGGGTGCGCCTCGGTCTTCGGGTCCGAAGAGGCCGGCAGTGGTTGGGACGGGGCGTTCAGCGGAGCGCGACGAATGAGCCGCGTGGTGTCTCCCGATGAGCGCTCGCCCGAAGAGTGTGTTCCCGATGAAGAGGTTGGCTCGGGACAGAGATCGTCGTCTCGGGCCACTCAGCCAACGTAGCCGCCGGCGGTGATTCCCCGCTCGGCCAGCCAGCCGACCGGATCGACCCGGTCAGTGCCGTTGAGGTGCACTTCGAAATGCAGGTGCGGCCCGGTCGAGTTGCCGGTATTGCCCATTCGGGCGATCTGGTCACCGGCCATCACCCGTTGGCCGACGTTGACGAGCACGGAACTGTTGTGTCCGTATAGCGTCGCCGTACCGTCGGAATGGCGCATTTTGACGATGTTGCCGTACCCGCCTTCGTATCCAGCGGAGACAACCACACCGTCGGCCGCGGCCAGGATCGGGGTGCCGATCGAGTTGGCGATGTCGATCCCGCCGTGCAGCACGCCCCAGCGGTACCCGAAACCGGAAGTCCACAAGCCCCGCGTCGGCATCGCGAACTGTGGGCGGGTCAGCTGGGCCTCACGTTCGGCGCGTTCCTGGGCGAACGCCGCGGCTTTGATGATCTCCTCGGCATGAACGGCCGAATTCGCGGCCTGAGCGACCGTCACGATCTGCATGCCGTCCAACGATCCGGTGACGACTCCGCCGTCGCCGGTCGCCGTCTCTTCGGCAGCGAGCACCGTCTCCACGGGGGCGTTCTGCACCTGGTTGGTCATCGTGTAGGCGCCCGCCGCGGTGGCTCCGACGGCCATGGCGGCGACCATCAGGCGACCCTTGACGGGCACCTCGGCTTTGCGATGCAGCCCTTGGTGGCCGCGCATGTCGATGACGTCGGTTGCGGCTGTTCCGTCGCTGACGTCGGTGTGGCTTCCCTGGTACCCCCGTGTCGTCGCGCGACGCCGCGTGCGGAACTGCGTGGGCACTTCGAGGCGTAGCGGCACGAGGTCGTCGGTGTGGTGCATGTCGTCGAGTTCGGGGGCATGGACGACCCGCGCATCGCGGTCGAACGCAGCGTGCGGCAGCAGGTCGACATCGGTGAGATCTTCGAGGTCACCGAACTCGTTGAACGGAATGATGTCGGTGACCTCAGCGGGTCCGGGAGCCGTGACAGACGGCCGAACGCCGGATCGTGTGTCAGGAGCGTTTGTCGAGAATCCATCGGCGGACCGAGGTGAACGATGCTGAGTCAACCTGAAAATCCTTGTCGTCGTGATCAGACCGTTATCTTGACCAGAGGACGTTAACCAAATTCCAATGAAAGTGCCAACCCGGGTGACTATTCCGGCAGAGAATGTGATTTTAATCACGGTGCTGCGGCGCGGAGACTTGCGTCATGACGGTAGGCGGTGGAGAGGGCATGTGCCCGAGTCGATAAAGTTTTCCTGACCCAATTGGACCAAACACCTCCGTGGAGGTTCGGTGGGCGGGATAGTCGCAGCGACTGCGGATAACAACGACAGACAGACGGTGGGTCCATGGATCTCTTCGAGTATCAGGCGAAGGAACTGTTCGCCAAGCACAACGTCCCGACGACGCCCGGCCGGGTCACAGATTCCGCCCAGGACGCCAAGGCCATCGCCGAGGAGATCGGCAAGCCGGTAATGGTGAAGGCGCAGGTCAAGGTCGGTGGGCGCGGCAAGGCAGGTGGGGTCAAGTACGCCGCGACCCCCGAGGACGCGTTCACTCACGCGCAGAACATTCTCGGCCTGGACATCAAGGGCCACATCGTCAAGAAGCTGCTGGTCGCCGAGGCCAGTGACATCGCCGAGGAGTACTACATCTCCTTCCTGCTGGACCGCGCCAACCGCACCTATCTGGCAATGTGCTCGGTCGAGGGCGGCGTGGAGATCGAGGAAGTGGCCGCCACCAAGCCCGAGCGGCTCGCCAAGGTGCCGGTGGATGCGGTCAAAGGTGTCGACCTGGCCACCGCGCGGTCAATCGCCGAGCAGGGCCATCTGCCTGCCGAAGTGCTCGACGCCGCAGCGGTGACCATCGCCAAGCTGTGGGATGTCTTCGTCGGAGAGGACGCCACTCTCGTCGAAGTCAACCCGTTGGTGCGCACTCCGGACGACCAGATTCTGGCGCTGGACGGCAAGGTCACCCTCGACGCGAACGCTGACTTCCGCCAGCCCGGACACGTCGAGTTCGAGGACAAGGCCGCCACCGATCCGCTCGAGCTGAAGGCCAAGGAGAACGACCTCAACTACGTCAAACTCGACGGTGCGGTCGGCATTATCGGTAACGGCGCCGGTCTGGTCATGTCCACCCTGGACGTGGTGGCCTACGCCGGTGAGCAGCACGGCGGCGTCAAGCCCGCCAACTTTCTCGACATCGGCGGCGGCGCCTCGGCCGAGGTGATGGCCGCCGGCCTTGACGTCATCCTGGGCGACAGCCAGGTCAAGAGTGTGTTCGTCAACGTATTCGGCGGCATCACTTCGTGCGACGCGGTGGCCAGCGGAATCGTTGGAGCGCTGCAGACCCTCGGGGACGACGCCAACAAGCCGCTGGTTGTGCGGCTCGACGGCAACAACGTCGAGGAGGGTCGCCGAATCTTGGCCGAGGCCAACCACCCGCTGGTGATCCAGGCCGACACCATGGACTCTGGCGCCGACAAAGCCGCCGAGCTGGCGAACAAGTAGAAAAGGACTCAACGCCTCGTGTCTATCTTTCTTAACTCAAAGTCCAAGGTCATCGTCCAGGGCATCACCGGCGGAGAGGGCACCAAGCACACCGCGCTGATGCTCAAGGCGGGCACCCAGGTGGTGGGTGGCGTGAACGCCCGCAAAGCCGGAACCGAGGTGACCCACGTGAACAAGGCCGGCGAGGAAATCAAGCTTCCCGTGTTCGGCAGCGTCGCCGAGGCGATGAAGGAGACCGGCGCCGACGTGTCGATCGCGTTCGTGCCGCCGGCCTTCTCCAAGGACGCCATCATCGAGGCGATCGACGCCGAGATCCCGCTGCTGGTGGTGATTACCGAGGGAATTCCGGTGCAGGACAGCGCCTATGTGTGGGCCTATAACGTCGACAAGGGAGAGAAGACCCGCATCATCGGCCCGAACTGCCCCGGCATCATCACCCCGGACGAGTCGCTGGTCGGCATCACGCCGAACAACATCACCGGCAAGGGCCCGATCGGGCTGGTGTCGAAGTCCGGCACGCTGACCTACCAGATGATGTTCGAACTGCGCGATCTCGGCTTCTCCACCGCCATCGGCATCGGCGGCGACCCGGTCATCGGCACCACCCACATCGACGCCATTGCGGCGTTCGAGAAGGATCCCGAGACCAAGGTCATCGTGATGATCGGCGAGATCGGCGGCGACGCCGAGGAGCGCGCGGCCGACTACATCAAGGCAAACGTTTCCAAGCCGGTGGTCGGATACGTTGCGGGCTTCACCGCGCCGGAGGGCAAGACCATGGGCCACGCCGGCGCCATCGTGTCGGGCTCATCGGGCACCGCCGCCGCCAAGCAGGAGGCCCTGGAGGCCGCGGGTGTCAAGGTCGGAAAGACGCCGTCGGCAGCCGCCAATCTCGCCCGCGAGATCTTCGAAAGCCTCTAGTCCTTTCCCGGCTAGGTACTCTTTCCCGCGAGCGCGCGTGTCTGCGCCGCGGCACGCCGAGGCCTGCCGTGCAATTGCGCACCCTCGCGGGCCTTTTCGGCCGTTGTTCGAAGTACCCGGGAGGGCGGCAGCATGGCAGTTGATCCACGGACGCCAGTCATCGTAGGTGTCGGTCAGTTCACCGAACGGATCGACGAACCGAGCTATCGCGGCATGTCGGCTGTGGACCTCGCGACGGCCGCAGCCCGGGCGGCGTTGACCGACACCGGCGCGAACGAAGCCAGAGTCGCCGAGGCCGTCGACACCGTGTTCGGGCTGCGGCAGTTCGAAATCTCCGGGCCGATGCCGGCGACGCTGGGCAAGTCGAACAACTACCCCCGGTCGGTGATGAATCGCCTCGGCGGCGACCCCGCCCGCGTCGTTCTGGAACCCGTCGGCGGGAATGGTCCGCAGAAGCTCGTCACCGAGGTCGGCAGCCTGATCGTCGCGGGGGGCGCCGACGTTGTCATCATCATGGGCTCGGAGGCCGGCTCGACGGCAAAACACTTCGCCGACAGAGATGACAAACCCGACTTCACTGAACATGTCGACGGTCAGATCGAGGACCGCGGTCATCAGATTTTCAGCTATGTCGACGAGTACACCGTGCAGCACGGGCTCACCGGTGCTCCGGTTCAGTACGGTCTGCTTGACAACGCGCGGCGGGCGCGCCTCAGCCTTGGCGTCGGCGAATACCGACACCAGATGGCGGAGCTGTTTGCTCCGATGTCGCTAATCGCCGCAAAGAATCCGTTCTCGTCGTCTCGGGTGGAGCGCTCGGTCGCAGAGATCGAGACGATCACCGACGCGAACCGGATGATCTGCGACCCATACCCTCGTCTGCTGGTCGCCCGCGATACGGTCAACCAAGGCTGCGCGACTGTGCTCATGTCCGTCGCCGCAGCACGCAGACTCAATGTGTCGGAAGAGAAATGGGTGTTCCTACACGGGCATTCCGACTTGGTTGAACAGGCTCTACTGGAGCGCGTTGACCTAGGCGCCAGCCCGGCCTCGGTGCTCGCGGCGCATGAGGGTCTACGGGTCGCCGGAATCGGTGTCGACGACATCGCGACATTCGACCTCTACAGTTGCTTCCCGTTTCCGGTGTTTCTGATCTGCGATGCGCTCGGCCTATCGGCCCACGACCCGCGCGGTTTGACGCTGACCGGTGGGCTCCCTTACTTCGGCGGTCCCGGAAATAGCTATTCGCTGCACGGAATCGCCGAGACGGTTACCCAGATGCGTTCCAGACCAAAGCAATTCGGCTTCGTTGGCGCCAATGGTGGGATAATGAGCAAGTATTCGGTCGGAATCTACTCCACTGAACCGACCGAATGGCGGACGTCCGGCAGTGCGGAACTGGCGACGCGGGTTGCCGCCTTGCCGGCGATCCCGGTGACGAAGGCCGCCGACGGTGCGGGTGTGATCGAGACCTACTCGGTGCGGCATGACTGGCCGGTGCGGACCGGAATCATCGTCGGCCGCCTGGACGCCGACGGCAGCCGGTTCATGGCGACCAGTGCGGATGTCGACCTGGTTTCGTATATGTCAGAGGGTGATCCGCTGGGAGCGAAGATCACCGTGACGCCGACTGCGAACGGCAACCGCGCAGTGCTTCGCTAGAAGCTACTCAGACCCATAGAGGCGGTGGTGGGCGGGATCTCCTCAGCCGCAGCAGTGCTGCGATACCCGGTCAGCGGCGACCTGGCGGTGCAAGGGCGCTCGTTCGCGACTGCTGGCAATCGGTTTACCGCATACTGTCTTCGTGACGGACAGCGATACCACTGCCAGAGTTCCCGGGCCCCCGTCTGACGAAGAGTTGGGGCGAGCACTCCGGCTGATCGAGCCGATCCGCAAGGTAATCAATCCGAAGGTGTACGACATCGAGAACGTGCCGCGACAACGCGCGCTACTCGTTGGCAACCACACCGTGATGGGCATGCTCGACTCCCCGCTGATGTGCGCGGAGTTGTGGGAACGCGGGATAGTTGTTCGTTCTCTGGGTGACCACGCCCACTTCAAGGTTCCCGTTTGGCGCGAGGTTCTCACGGCGTGCGGGGTGGTGGACGGAACTCGGGCAATCACTTCGGAGCTCATGCGCCGCGGGGAGGTGATCCTTGTCTATCCCGGGGGTGGTCGTGAGGTCGCCAAGCGTAAGGGTGAGAAATACCGGCTCATCTGGAAGGAACGCATGGGCTTCGCCCGGCTGGCCATTGAGCACGGCTATACGATCGTGCCGTTCGCGGCAGTGGGTGCAGAGGATGCTGTCGACATCA
Source organism: Mycobacterium sp. (assembly GCF_049608025.1). Classification (GTDB taxonomy): domain Bacteria; phylum Actinomycetota; class Actinomycetes; order Mycobacteriales; family Mycobacteriaceae; genus Mycobacterium. Next base: position 35,850 of record NZ_JBMYXC010000030.1, read on the forward strand.
TGATCGACGGAGACAACCCGCTACTGGCCCCGACGCGGCTGTTCGTCGAGAAGGTACTGGGCAGTCCGAACGTGATGCCGATAACGCGCGGTATCGGGATGACACCCTTTCCCCGACCGGAACGCCAGTACTACTGGTTCGGTGAACCAATCCCCACCGAGCCGTTCAGGGGCCAGCAGGCCGATGACACGGTCGTGCGCCTGGTGCGCGAGCAGACCAAGAATGCGGTGGAGGCGGGGATGGAATTTCTGCTCGGCGAACGGGAGAACGATCCCAACCGGTCTGTGATGCAGCGGCTGCTGGGGCCCGAGCGGCGCTAGCGTCGGCCCGTAACGGTTCGTTGGGCGCCAATCAGCTTGGCGGACTGCTAGAACAGCGTCGTGGACGTCGGGGTCAGCACGAAACCATGGTCGCCGACGCGGCATGCGGTGGTCCCGTCGGGGCCAACCCCACACGTCGAATTGCCTTTTTGCGCAGTGACTCTGGTCAAGGGCGGCAGTAGCGGCGGCGCCGTTGTGCCGAGCATCTCGAGATCCTCGGGCGCCGACTTTTCGACGGTGGCCGGCCCGTTCTGCTGCGCACTGACGCTCCAGATGCCGGGACCCTTGTCCGGCCGAGGCCCCCGGCAACTGACCCATTCGAATTCGGGTGTCGGGTAGGCGTTGTTGGAGCACTGGAGCCCGTCTGGCGTGGTGAACGCGAAACCCTGTACCCGAGGGCTGTCGACGACTGCGTAGACGTCGTAGGAGGCTTCGCTGTAGGGCGACAGGTCGGGGAAGTCGTCGTCAGTCCCGGCCGGTGTGGGTATCGCCGTGGACGGTGATGGCGTGGACGGTGATTGTGTGGACGGTGATTGTGTCGGCAACGTAGCGGCTTGCGGCGCGCTCTCGGGGTGACCGCACCCGCCGCCCACGACGGCACTCAAGGCAATGGTCGCTGTGGTGGCGAGGGCTCGGAGGCCTTTCGCGCGGTTCGGGGCCATCCGCACAGCCACAGCCTATCGACTGTGTGGGCATTCCAGTTTGTCGAACGGTTTGCCTGCCAACATGCAGACTCCGCCGGAGAGGACCTCCGGGCGCCGTCGCTGCGATCTCAGAGCGCCAACCGGTCAACACAGCCAAGTCGCCCGGTTTCAGTCGAGTCCCTTGAGTTTTGCTGCGAGTCGTTCGACGTAGGCGGCGACGTCGTCGGGGCTGCGGTCGGGCAGCCCGAAGAGGACTTCGGTGACGCCCAGGCCCTTCCATCGGGCGAGTTTGTCGGGGTCGGGTTTGAAGTCCAGGGCCACGATCTGAGGGGCACCGTCACGGCCGGCGGCGGCCCAGGTGTCCTGCAGGAGTTTGACGGGTTCGTCTATGGTGATGTCGCGGGGAGTGGTGATCCAGCCGTCGGCCGAGCGGGCGATCCATCTGAAATTCTTTTCGGTGCCTGCGGCGCCGACGAGGACCGGGATATGAGCTTGGACGGGTTTGGGCCAGGCCCAGCTGGGCCCGAAGTTGACGAATTCGCCGCGGTACTCGGCTTCTTCCTGGGTCCACAGGGCGCGCATGGCTTCGAGGTACTCGCGCAGCATGGTGCGTCGGCGCGCGGGCGGGACGTTATGGTCGGCCAGTTCATCGATGTTCCAGCCGAACCCGACGCCCAGCGAGACCCGGCCACCGGAGAGGTGGTCGAGGGAGGCGATGGATTTGGCCAGGGTGATGGGGTCGTGCTCGACGGGCAGGGCGACCGCGGTGGACAGCCGAACCTTTGTGGTGACCGCGGCGGCGGCGCCAAGGGACACCCAGGGGTCCAGGGTGCGCATGTAGCGGTCATCGGGAAGCGACCCGTCACCGGTGGTGGGGTGGGCGGCCTGGCGTTTGACCGGGATGTGGGTGTGCTCGGGTACGTAGAACGTCGTGAAGCCGTGGTCGTCAGCCAGCGCGGCCGCCGCTGCCGGGGTTATCCCGCGATCCGAAGTGAACAACACCAACCCGAAATCCATATGGAGAATTAGAACGTGTTTCAATCTGCGGGTGCAAGGCGGGACCCTGCAGCGCCCGGCTGGCGCCGAGGCGTGCCGGCGATATCCGAGGGTGCGCTAGCGTGGATCATCGAATCGTTGAAGCGGTCCGTCGGCCAACGCGGTCAGACCACGTCGTAGATGTCGTCAACGTCGTAGATGTCGTCACAGTCGATGTCACCGTCGATCCGACGGTCCGGACAGCACAGGAGAGTTCATGTCGTACCCACAAGGCGTGCCCGGAGGCCCCGGTTACCCACCCTCGCAGCAGCCGAACCCTCAGTTCGCCGCGCCGACTCAACAGTTCGCCAAGCTCCCCGAAAGCGACGCCGCAGGCCTGGACAGGCTGCCGGCATACCTCGCAGCGGCTGTTTGCGCCCTCGGCCTTCTGGTCTACCTAGCGAGCTTCGGCCCGCAGTTCACCGCGGGCGCCGAGTTTTTCATCACTCCCTTTCGGATCGACCTCGCGGTGGTCGCATCCCTCCTAGCTGGCCTGATCGCCGGGGCGGGATTGCTACCGAGGCAGACGGCGCGACCGACGTTGGTCGGGGTGCTCTCACTGCTGAGCTTCCTTCTCGTCATCTCGATCCTGCTTACCGCTCCCAGGGCTGTGACCATCGGCTGGGGCATGTATCTCGTTGTTGCCTGCACCGCGATCCAGGCCATAGTCGGGGTCGGGGCTCTGCTTCTCGGCGCGGGGGTAGTCAGCGCTTCGGCGCCGCGACCCAGGTACGAGCAGCCGCAGCAGTACGGCCAATACCCCGCTGCGTATTACGGTCAGCCGCCCGGACAGCCTCAGCCCGGCGCACCGGCGTATCAGCAGGGGCCTCTTCAGCCGCGGCCTGGCTACCCGTCGCAGTACGGCGGGGGCGGTCCTGGCAACGGGCCGTCCACCGGCGGGTTCCCGGCGGCCGCGCCGTCCGGAGATTCCGGGTCACCGACCCCACCCACCGGTTTCCCCACCTACAGCCGGCCGTCGCCGGGCAACGCCCCGGCTCCCCAGGCGTCCTCCGCGCAACAAACGTCCCAGACGCCGACCCAACAGGCGGCCCAGGGGCCGACGCAACACCAGTCGCAGTCGGATCAGTCATCGTCGTAGTCTGAGCCGCGCGTGCGCGAACGTCGCGCGCCCAGGCGTGTGCGAGGAGCGGCCCAACCCGTGGACAACCGACCAGTCGGGACGCGCCAAGCGCGTGACCTGCTCCGGGTAGCGTTCGGGCCGTCCCTGGTCGCGCTGATCATCATCGCCGCGGTGGTCCTGCTGCAGTTGCTGATGGCCAACAGCGACATGACCGGCGCGCTCGGTGCCGTCGCCAGCCTGTGGCTCGGTGTACATCAGGTCCCGGTGTCGATCGCCGGCAGTGCGCTCGGCGTGATGCCGCTTTTCCCGGTGCTGGCCATGATCTACGGCACCGCACGCACCACGGCGAGGGCCACCACCAGTTCATCGTGGTTCGTCACCCGCTGGATCGTGGCCTCCGCGCTGGGTGGTCCGGTGCTGATTGCGGCCATCTGCCTCGCAGTCATCCACGACGCCGCGTCAGTGCTGACCGAACTTCAGACGCCCGACGCGCTGCTCGCCTTCGGCAGCGTGTTCCTCGTGCACTTGATCGGCGCGCTGCTCGGCGTGGGTTCGCAGGTGGGCCGGCGGTTGCTGGTCGCCTCGCCGCTGCCGAAGTGGTTGCCCGATGCCCTCCGGGCGGCTGCGGTTGGCGTGATAGCCCTGATGGGCCTGTCCGGCGCGGTTGTCGCAGGATCGCTGATCGTGCACTGGTCGACCATGCATGAGTTGTACGCAATCACCGATTCGATGTTCGGGCAGTTGAGCCTGACGGTGCTGTCGGTGCTCTATCTGCCCAATGTGATGGTTGGTGCTGCGGCCGTCGCGGTCGGCTCCAGCGCCCACGTGGGCCTGGCGACGTTCAGCGCGTTCACGGTTTTCGGTGGTGACATCCCCGCACTGCCGGTATTGGCGGCGGCACCGACCCCGCCTCTCGGACCGATCTGGGTCGCCCTGCTGATTGTGGGCGCCGTTTCCGGCGTCGCGGTCGGGCAGCAATGCGCACGACGTCCGCTGCCGCTGTTGTCCGCGCTGGCCAAGGTGGTCGTGGCTGCGGCAATCGCGGCTGTGACGATGGCGCTGCTGGCTTTGGCCGGAAGTGGGGCCCTGGGCAATTTCGGTGACGTCGGCGTCGATCAGACGACGTTCGGCCCCGCCGTCTTCCTGTGGTTCGCCGGTATCGGTGCGCTGACCGTCGCGATGTCGGGCGGAATCCAGGCGCGGCCGCGCCGCCCCAAGGTTCCCAAGGTTCCTGACGTCGAAGCCGCCACCGATACCGCAGCCGGCGAGTCGGTCACCGAGACAGCGGCGGTGGCTGCCGATGAACAGGTCGAGTCGGTCGACACCGACCCCGAAATCGTCGAGTCCGTCCCCGAGGATGCCGAGTCCGTGCCCAAGGATGCCGAGATCCCGATAGATGCGGAGATCGAAACCGCTCCCGTGGTCGACGAAGACCTCGGTTCGCAACCGGCGACCGGCGACGGGCTACCCCGTGAAGAGCTTGACCCCGAGGAGCACTTCGTCGTGGACGAACCAGCGGACCACCTCGTCGCAGACGAACCAGCGGAACTGGAGTCCGAGGGCAACGGCGACCGTTGAGGTGCCGCCGGCAAGCCACCCATTAGGCTCTCAGGCGTGCAACCAGCGGTCCGTGTGCCCCCGAGCGCGCCCGCGCGGGTGGTGGTGCTCGCTTCGGGTACCGGGTCGCTGCTCGCTTCGTTGCTGAAATCCGCAGTCGGCGACTTCCCCGCCAGAGTGGTGGCGGTCGGAACCGACCGGGTTTGCGCCGCCGTGGACATTGCCGCGGCCGCGTCGGTACCGGTTTTCACTGTCCGGCTCGCCGACCACCCAAGCCGTGCTGCCTTCGACGCCGCTATCGCCGAGGCGACAGACATCTACCAACCCGACCTGGTGGTGTCGGCTGGGTTCATGAAAATTCTTGGACCCAAGTTCCTTTCGATGTTTCCCGGGCGGGTCATCAACACCCATCCCGCGTTGTTGCCCGCGTTCCCCGGCGCTCACGCGGTCCGTGACGCACTGGCCTACGGAGTCACGGTCACCGGGTGCACGGTGCACGTCGTCGATGCCGGGACTGACACCGGCCCGATCCTCGCGCAGCAGGCTGTTTCGGTGCTTGACGACGACGATGAGGTGACCCTGCACGAACGGATCAAAGTGATCGAGCGCCAGATGCTGGTGGATGTACTGGAGGCGTTGGCAATCCGCGGCGTGACGTGGACAGGACGAAAGGCGAACCTAGGATGAGCGAGAACGACAGCCTGTTCCGGCGGCGAATCCGCCGTGCGCTGATCAGCGTCTACGACAAATCCGGTCTCGTTCCGCTGGCCCAAGGCCTGCACGCTGCCGGTGTGGATATCGTGTCGACCGGATCGACGGCGAAAAACATTGCCGAAGCCGGTATTCCGGTAACGGAGGTGGAGGAGGTCACCGGCTTCCCCGAAGTTCTCGATGGTCGGGTGAAGACCCTGCATCCGCACGTGCACGCCGGACTGCTGGCCGATCAGCGCAAGTCCGAGCATGTTGCGGCCCTCGTCGAACTCGGCGTGTCGGCGTTCGAGCTCGTCGTGGTGAACCTCTACCCATTCGCTCAGACCGTCAACTCTGGCGCCGGCGTCGACGAGTGCGTGGAACAGATCGACATCGGTGGGCCGTCCATGGTGCGTGCGGCCGCCAAGAACCATCCGAGCGTCGCCGTGGTCGTCGATCCGCTGGGCTATGACGGTGTGTTGGCGGCGGTGCGAGCCGGTGGATTCACTCTAGAAGAGCGAAAGAAACTGGCGGCGTTGGCATTCCGGCACAGCGCCGATTACGACGTAGCCGTCGCGTCCTGGATGGAGTCGGTACTGGCGCCCGAGAATGGCGTTGCGAAAGCGCCGGCGTCGCTGCCGCCATGGCTCGGGGCGACGTTCCGGCGCGCTGCCGTGTTGCGTTACGGCGAGAACCCGCACCAGCAGGCCGCACTCTACTGTGACGACGGCGGGTGGCCGGGGCTGGCACAGGCCGAGCAGTTGCATGGAAAAGAGATGTCCTACAACAACTACACCGACGCCGACGCAGCGTGGCGTGCGGCGTTTGACCACGAGGACATCTGCGTCGCGATAATCAAGCATGCCAACCCGTGCGGCATCGCGGTGTCGTCGTCTTCGGTGGCCGACGCCCATCGAAAGGCCCACGACTGTGATCCACTGTCTGCCTTCGGCGGTGTGATCGCGGCGAACACCGAGGTCAGCGTCGAGATGGCCCAGACCGTCGCCGGCATCTTCACCGAGGTGATCATCGCGCCGGCCTATGAGCCAGGAGCGGTGGAGGTCCTGGCCGCCAAGAAGAACATCCGCGTGCTCCTCGCCTCCGAGCCGCGACAGCGTGGGACCGAGTTCCGGCAGGTCAGCGGTGGCCTCCTGGTCCAACAGCGCGACGCCATCGATGCCGCCGGCGACGATGTCGACAACTGGACCCTGGCCGCCGGGTCGCCGGCCGACCCGTCGACGATCGCCGATCTCGTGTTCGCCTGGCGGACCTGCCGGGCGGTCAAGTCCAACGCGATTGTGATCGCCAAAGACGGGGCGACGGTCGGCGTCGGGATGGGTCAGGTCAACCGGGTGGATGCGGCTCGTCTGGCGGTCGATCGGGCCGGTGACCGCAGCGCGGACGGGGTCGGGGCATCCGATGCGTTCTTCCCCTTCCCCGATGGCCTGGAGACATTGATGCGAGCCGGCGTGAAGGCAGTGGTGCATCCCGGCGGGTCGGTGCGCGACGACGAAGTGACCGCTGCTGCCGAAGCGGCCGGGATCACGCTGTATCTCACAGGAGCGCGTCACTTCGCGCACTGAGGGTTCGGGGCCGCTGGTGAGCGCGCCCAAAATGCCAGCTTGTGGCGGTGCGTCGGGTGCAGACACGCGCTCCCGCGGGCAGGGGTCGTAGCGTGGAGACGTGACTCCACCTAACGACCTCCCTCGTACGATCGGCGAACTGCGGGCGACTGGGCATCAGGAACGCAGCATCAAGGCCGAGATGCGCGACAATCTGCTGGCCGCGTTGGCTGACGGTCGGCGTCCATGGGCCGGCATCCTGGGTTTCGATGACACCGTCATCCCACAGCTGGAACGTGCGCTCATCGC
>NZ_JBMYXC010000031.1:0-22581 GCF_049608025.1 Mycobacterium sp.
TGAGGAACTGACCCATGAACCCAAGGTATCGAACAAATGTGCGATCAAGGTCCAAGGATCGCCACCAGAGCCCAGGCTGTGGACAAAAACCGACTTGGGGATAACTTCGATCTCAACCTAGGCCGGCGGCGTTTTCACCCGCTCGAATCGGACTCAACGTCGCTGTCGCGCGCCGAGCGCACCGGCGAGCACCATCAGCGCGAGACCGGCGATCGGGACGACCAGAAGCCCGACCCGCAGGCTGGTGGCGTCGGCGACCACACCGACGATCAGGGGCGCGCCGAGGAACCCCACGCGCATCAGCCAGGTCAACGCCGTCAGGCCGGTGCCCGCGCGAAGTCCGGGCAATTCGTCGGCGGCTCGCATCGCCGCGGGCACAACCGTGGCCACGCCCAGCCCGGCGGCCCCGAATCCGGCGATGGTGCCCGGCACGGTGGGGAACGCCAGTGCCGTCCCCATGCCCACCGCTGCGATCAGGCCACCCGCGCGCGCTACGGCACGCTCGCCAAACCGATCAACGAGCCTGTCGCCGATCAGTCGTCCGACGAACATGAAACCGACCAGCGAGACGTAACCCATCACGGCCACCGGGCCGGGAGCTCCCAGGCTGTCGCGCAGATACAATGTGGCCCAGGAACTTCCGGCGTCCTCGACCGCTGCGCCGGCGATTGCGATACCCACCAGAGCAAGCAGTGACAGGTAGACCGCTGCACTGACCTCGAGCCGGCCCGCGTTATGTACAGATGGGTGGTCAGCGTGCTCGGGGCCGCGCAGCAGATGCGGATAGGCGATGGCCACCACGGCACAGAACAAGGTCCCCGAGACGCCCAGATGCACCCCGCGGGGAATGTGCAGCGCGATCGCGGCCGCACCCATCAGGCCGCCGCAGATCGCACCGACAGCCCAAACCGCGTGCAGGGAGTTGATGATGGAACGGCCGTAACTGCGTTGCAACCGAAGGCCGTTGGCATTCTGCGCGACGTCGGTGATTGCATCGCAGGCACCGGCGACGACCAGGGCCGCGGCGAAGAGAATCGGCGACGTCGCCAGGCCGGCGATCAGGATGAACACGGCGAGTGCCACCGTGCTGACCACAGCCACGCGTGCCGACTGAAACTGCCGGATCAACATCGCCGCGGTCAGCCCGGCCAGCAGTGCCCCAGCTGAGAACGACGCCACCGCAAGTCCGTAGCCGGCGTTGGACATGGCCAGATCCGTTTTTATCTCCGGATACCTGGGTAGCAGGTTGGCGAATAGGGCGCCATTGGCCAGGAACAGCGCGGCGACCGCAATGCGAGCCCGCCGATCGCGCGCCCCGTCGCCCTCGAGCGGTTCGGGCGCCATGGGCTGCGACCCTACCGAAGGGATTCAGCGGATCGGCGTCACGCGATTCCCGCAACCGCGTCATCCTCACGGCTGACCGCACGGTCGCCGCACGTCGGCCCGCGCCAGACTACCCGCGCGAGACTATCGGTACACCGCGATGTCGACTGAACGGGCAAGATCAGCAGTATGCCTACAGCCCCAGATGATTCCGCGGACGCCGACCTGCCTGCATCGCTGATCGAGCTCGCGCATCGCTACGGAGTGGCGACCGAATACGCGGACTGGACCGGCCGATCGGTGAAGGTCGGGGCTTCCACGCTCACTGCGGCGCTCGGCGCATTGGGTGTCTGTGCTGGGACCGAAGAGGATCGCGTCTCGGCGATCGCCGCCAAGAACCGCGATCACTGGACCCGAGCGCTACCCCCGGTGATCGTCGGTCGCGTCGGCGCCACCACCCCGTTCTGGGTGCACGTCACCCATGGCGATCCGGCGAGACTCTGGTTGCGGATGGAGGACGGCAGCGTCCGTACGGGCCTGCGGCAGCTCGAAAACAACAGAGCCCCTTTCGATCTTGACGGCTCACTGGTCGGGGAGGCGAGCTTCGAACTGCCCGCTGACCTACCTGTCGGATACCACCGGCTGCACTTGCAAGTCGGATCTTCGGACAGCGCTTCTCCCGATGTCGACACCACGGTCATCGTGTCACCGGCATCTCTGGAGCCGCCTGCTCGCCTCGGCTCGGGCCGCGCCTGGGGGCTGGCGACCCAGCTTTACAGTGTTCGTTCCGAAAGCTCATGGGGCGTCGGTGACTTGACTGATCTCACCGACTTGGCTGTCTGGTCGGCCGCCCGCCACGGCGCCGGGTTCGTGTTGGTCAACCCCCTACACGCGGCCGCGCCCACCTCGCCGATGGAGCCATCCCCGTACCTGCCGACATCGCGCCGCTTCGTCAATCCGATGTACCTGCGAGTGGAGGCGATTCCCGAGTTCGCCTACGTTCGGCACCGGGGCCGCATCCGCAGGGCGCAGGCTCAGGTGCAGGTGCGCGCCGACCGCAACGAAGAGATCGACCGCGACCGCGCGTGGAAAGCCAAACGTGAGGCGCTGGAAAGTATCTATCTGGTCGAACTCTCTGCCGGCCGTGAGATCGGTTACCAGGCATTTCTGGATCGGGAGGGCAGCAGTCTGGAGGACTTCGCCACGTGGTGCGCGCTGGCCGAACAGTACGGCGGCGACTGGCACCAGTGGCCGGAGGAGCTTCAGCACCCACGATCCGAAGCGGTGGCGGAGTTCGTCGAGGAGTACGCCTCGACCGTGGACTTTCACCGCTGGCTGCAGTGGCTTATCGACGACCAGTTGACAGCCGCGCAGGCCAGCGCAGTGCAGGCGGGCATGGAGCTGGGCATCATGCATGACCTCGCGGTCGGGGTGGATCCCGACGGAGCGGACGCGTGGGCATTGCAGGATGTTCTGGCGCTCGGCGTCTCCGCGGGTGCGCCGCCGGACGAGTTCAACCAACTCGGACAGGACTGGTCGCAGCCGCCCTGGCGACCCGATCGGCTCGCCGAGGCGGCTTACGAGCCATTCCGAGCGCTGGTCAGAGCGATACTGCGGCACTCGGGCGGGGTCCGCATCGATCACGTCATCGGATTGTTCCGGTTGTGGTGGATACCGAAGGGAGCCCCTCCTACCGCCGGCACCTACATTCGCTACAACCACGAGGCGATGATCGGCATTGTGGCGCTGGAGGCGCACCGCGCGGGCGCGGTCGTTGTCGGCGAGGATCTCGGGACGGTGGAACCGTGGGTTCGGGACTACTTGCGCGATCGCGGCGTGTTCGGCACCTCGATCCTGTGGTTCGAGATGGATCGCGACGGCACCGGCGGGCCGCTGCCGGCCGAACGGTGGCGGGAGTCCTGTCTGTCCGCCGTGACAACCCATGATCTGCCTCCCACCGCGGGTTATCTCGCCGGAGAACACGTCCGGTTGCGTGATGCGCTCGGGCTTTTGACGCGCCCGGCCGACGAGGAACTGGCCAGCGACCGGGTGCAACAGCAAGCCTGGATGTCCGAGCTGCGCCGGGTCGGGCTGCTTGACGACAGCGATGGCCTGGACGTCGGGGACGCTGGGGCCGCCGGGGACTTTGGGGACGTTGAGGACGTCGATGCGGTGGTTCTGGCTCTGCACCGTTACTTGGGACGGACGCCGTCGCGCCTGCTGACGCTGTCGCTGGCCGACGCCGTCGGTGAGGTGCGCACCCAGAACCAACCCGGGACCACCGACGAGTACCCGAACTGGCGGATCCCGCTTGGCGATCCGCGGGGCCGGCGAGTGCTGCTCGAGGAGGTGTTTTCCGATCCGCGCGCCGCCGGACTGTGTGAAGCCATGCGCGCCGCGGTCAAGCCCCCGGTGTAAGGGCCAAGCCCCCGCGCTGCCGGCCATCGTCACGCGCTGGATGTAACACTGGGCGCTTCTGCAGCGGTTTCACATTTGACACCGCTGCGATATGTTCGCAGCTCACCCCGAGGCGAGGAGATTGCTGACGTGAGAAGGCTTGTTGTGCTCAGCGGCGGATTCGTCGTGGCCGGAACGGCAGCACTGGTCGGCGCCGGCGTCGCGATCTCCCAGCCTGCGCAGGAATCGCCGTACAACGTCACCGGAGAGCAGTACGGCCGGGCGCTGGCGATCCTCAAGAGCCAGGGGATCAATGCCTATTTCGGCGGATCGACCGGCAGCGTCCTGTCACAGTCCGCATGCCTGGTTGACAAGCAGAAATTGACCAGCGGGGGCCGCATGCTCCTGACGCTGGACTGCACTCAGGCGGCCGCCGACGAAGTCGAGGCCATGGGTCCCCGCGGTGGCCCCACTATCGGCGCTAACGGGGTCACGACGGTCACCCCGACGCCGCTGGTGCCTATCGCCGGCGCCCCGGGAGCAGGCACGCCGCCCCCGGGAGGGGGTGCGCCCCCACTGGGGCCGGGCACGCCTCCCCCACCTGCCTAACCGGCACAACACGTAATAACTATCTGGGACCTGCGTTCCCACGTACTTCGCCTGTTCGTCGTAGAATCCAGGTATTCACGATGAAGTACTCGCGACGAATAGGAACCCGCAGATGTTGCGACCGCGCCGTTTCGATGACGAGATCGACCCTGGACCGGTACAGATCCAGGCCCGCAAAGTGCACTTCGACGTGGCGGACAGTCCGTTGCACTGGATCCCGGGCCATCCGGTGGCCTCCCACGTCGTCAGCGTCCTCAACATCGTTCTACCGGCCGGGGAACGTTGGTTCGTAGAGACCTTCAACGAGGCGTTGCCGCTGGTCAAAGATACAAAATTGGCTGAAGACATGCGCGGGTTCATCGGCCAGGAGGCCACTCACGCCGATGTGCACGACAAAGTTCTGCATACCTACATGATCGATCACGGCGTCGACCCCGCCCCGATCGTCGAACAGGTCGAACACGTGTTCGACAAGGTGCTCGCACCGCCGAACACCACCGACCCGGCGCGCCGCATGAACCACCTGTGCGACCGACTGTGGCTGATCGCCGCGATCGAGCACTACACGGCTGTGATGGGCGATTTCGCCCTCAACTGCGCATGGGACGACCACGGTGCCGATCCGACGCTGGTTGACCTGTTCCGTTGGCACGGCAGCGAAGAGGTCGAGCATCGAAGCGTGGCCCACGATGTCGCCGTCTACTTCCATGACAGCTATTTCGCCCGAGTCAGCGCCATGAACACGGCGGCCGGCATGTTGTTCGTGTTCTTTCAGCGGGCCGCGTGGTACCTGGTCAAGAACGATCCGTCCGTCAGCGCGAACTGGTGGACGTTCAATCGGATGCGAATGCGCGATGCCCGGCTCGGCCTGATCCCCCGCTACAGCCGGTTGTTCGGATCGAACACGCTGGCGTACTTTCGCCCCGGTTACTCCCCCGAAAAGCTGGGTTCAACAGCCCAGGCCGTCGCATACCTCGCGGCCTCTCCGGCGGCGCGCGCGGCCCACATGTGATGCGGTTGTTAGGGCGCTACCAGGAGATTTACCAGGAGACGCCGTCGAGCACTACCGGCCGCATCCGTCATGACCCGACGCTGAGCATCGCCAATGCGGCCATCTCCGGAATGCTGAACGTCTCGGCCGCGGTGCGCAGGATCCCGGCGCCGGGCGGCGGCGACAGCACGATTGCACTGACCGTCGAACGACGGCGCGTCGTAGCCCGGGATCAGGATGTGATCGAGCTGACGCTCGCGCCCGCAAGCGGCGGCGCGTTGCCCAGGTGGTATCCCGGCGCCCACCTCGACATCCATCTGCCCAGCGGCTTGGTCAGGCAGTACTCGCTATGTGGCGATCCGGGATCGTCGGACCGGTACCGCATCGCGGTTCGCCGCATTCCCGACGGGGGCGGCGGGTCCATCGAGATCCACGACGGGCTAGCGGTGGGAGCGACCGTACGCACCCACGGCCCGCGCAACGCGTTTCCGCTCACTGTGCCCGGCCACGGATCCCCGGCGCGGAGGTTCCGGTTCATCGCCGGCGGCATCGGCATCACGCCGATCCTTCCGATGCTCGATCTGGCCCGCCGCCTGCAGGTCGAATGGTCGATGGTGTACACGGGCCGTACCCTCGAGAGCCTGCCGTTCGTCGACGAGGTCGCTGCGCTCGGGGCCGACGTCGAGATCCGCACCGACGACAGGTTCGGACTACCCACGGCGACAGAGTTGATCGGTGATTGCGCAGCAGGTGAAGCCGTGTACGCGTGCGGGCCCGCCCCGATGCTGACAGCGATCCGTTCGGCATTGGTCGGCCGCGACGACGTAGAACTGCACTTCGAACGATTCGCCGCAGCACCCGTCGTGGACGGCCGGGCATTCCAGGCCACCGTGAAGTCCAACGGGGAAGAAGTCAGTGTGGGCTCCGAGGAGACGCTGCTCAGCGCACTTCGCCGGGCCGGCGTGAACGCCCCCTACTCATGTCAGCAGGGGTTCTGCGGCACCTGCCGCACGCGGGTGCTCGCCGGGCAGGTCGAGCATCGCGACACGTTGCTGACTGAACCCGAACGCGCCGCAGGAATGATGCTGACGTGTGTCTCCCGGGCTGCGAGGGGATCCGGGCTGACTGTGGATCTATAGCGATCTTCGGCTGCGCCGGTAACTCGACGGCCATGAATCGGTTGCCGAAGCCGGCCGCATGCAAGGATGGTTCTCATCATGGCCCGTCCACCGAAACCGGTCGGCTACCGCGATCAGATCCGACCAATACGCCGGTTCGATCCGTTCCGGCCGCTCGACATGCTCACCTCGGCGTGGTCGGCGACGGCCATGGCGCCGGTCAACGGTGGCGCCGCGGCCGCTTACCGCACGCTGTTCATGACGTTGCGCAGGTTGGTGGTGGGGCGCAGGCTCACCGTGCGTCTCGACGATGGCGATCTGACCATGACCGTGACGGAGTTCGACTCGCGGCTGGATGTGCGGGGTCTGTCGATCGGCCAGCTCAACGACGTCACCCTGGTCGGCCACAATATCCACTGGGGAACAAGCTTTTTCGACCATGCGACCGTGGTGTTGCACAACGTGCACATGAAGCCCACCTCGCCCCCGGTGCTGGTGGCTGCGCCGGTGGATCTAACGTTGGAGTTCTCGGCCAAGGCGCTCGACGACCTGTTCCGCTCGGTGGCGCCGCGGCTGCGCGGGGAGATCGGAGCCGACGGCGTAGCGCGGCTCCGGATGGCCCGCCGTCCAAGGCTGGGTCAGATCGAAGTGGCGGCCGAACTGGACGGCTCGGCACTTTGGCTGACCCCGCGAGGGGTGAGGATCGGCGAATCACGCTGGCGGCTGCCGGCGCGGACTCCCGCCTATCGGGTTCGCCTGCCCGAGTTCACCCACGGGTTGCGGTTGACCGGCATTGAGTTCAGCCCCGGTGTGGTGCGGCTGACGGGGACGCTGCCGGAATTGCGCACCGAACTGCCCCGTAAACGGTTGGAGGACATCATCACCCAACTCAGCGTTTCGGGCGTTGTGCTCAATTTGTCCAGGCTCGGCCGTCTCCGATAACCGGCCCAACGGACGCCGGTGTCGGCCGGACCGGGCCTCAGACGCCCGTCCAGGCCTCGTCGAGGCGCTCTGCGACATCGATGATCTTCGCCTGCTCTGACTGCGGGCTGTTGATCTCACCGGCGACATGCGCAGCGATAAATCGCCTGATCTCGGAATCCACGCCGCCGACGATGCGAACCACCTCGGCGCGTAGCGATTTGGACGTGACGTGGATGGTGATGTCGGAGGCCCGCGGTTTCGCGACGTCGAGGATCAGCAACAGCGGTTCGGCAGCCTTCGCGGTGGCGCGCAGCGCTATCTCGCCGAAGACCATGAACTTCGGCCTGTCGATCCGCAGGTCCACGACCATGTCGATTTCCAACGGGATGAGGATGGAGAAGGTGATCGCCTCTCCGTTCTGGCGGCTCACCCTGGGTTCCAGAATCCGCACTTTGGCGGTCACCTTGGCGATCTTTCCGGGGCCCTGGGCGATGGGGCCCAGTTGGAAAGCGTCACCGGCGATCGTGGCGACCGCGGCGCCCACCCGGTCCTCGGTCACTGCGATCTCGAAGAACCGACGGCCGAATTCCTGGTAGGTGATGTAGTCAGGTTCCATGGTGGTCTTACGTTCTCATGCCGGGGGCGCCGTTGGTGGCAACGTGGCCGAATCGGTGCCTGGCGGCCGCCGCCACACCCGCTTGAACGGACAGGGTCACCGAATTTCGGCGAACAGCCGTATCCGGGATATGGCCACCCGGTCGGCAGCGAGATCCCCGATGATCACGCTGTGGGAGCCTCCGCGTTGAACCCGAGCCGCGACCGCACGCCCCGACCGGATGAGCTTGTCCCAAGTCCCTCCGGAGAGCTGCTTGACCAAGTCGGTGGTGGTCAGGGACTCGCTGTCGCCGAGGGTGATCGGGATGTCGGCTGCCAGCCGGCGGACGCCGATCTCGTCCCCGCCGCACGATTCATCCAGAAAACGTGCGAAGAGGCCCTTGCCGCCGGTTCCGAACCCACGGAATCCGCTGAGAAAGCCCAGGCTGGCCGAGAGCCCCTGATTGTTGAGCATGGTTCTGCCCAGCGCGATTCCGGCGGGTGCGGCACCGAGCCCGCCGCGCAGGAACTGCCCGATCATCCTCGGCAACTCCCAGTAGGCCGACAGTGCGGCGATTCGCAGCTCGTCACCGTCGGACCGCAGGTCGTAACGGATGTAGGTGGGCACCTGCATGGACAAGGACGACGTCATCTGGATCTCGAGTTCGAGGTCGCGCACCACTGTGGCGCCGAGGACGATGTCCATGTGCGGACGGTAGGTGACGGCACGCGGCCCGATGAACGTGTCATAGAACTGTCCGATTGCCGGGTGCCCCCGGTGCGGCTGGGATCCCACCGGATCCTCCACGCGGCCGTCGGCGGTGAACAGACCGATCCAGCCGTCACGATCGTGCGATCCGGCCGCTGCCAGGGACCGTTTGGCGGTGGCCAGCAGGTCCGTTCGTGTCATGGACATATGGATGCCTACCATTTCAGCCCGGTGACAGTCGACTAGACCTGCTGATGCAGGCACACTGGACACTATCCGCTGTGCTGAGGGCGCGGCCGTGAAGGAGGGACCATCATGAGCAACAGTTCATCTGGCGGGCCATTTGGCTTCGAGCCCGAGGACTTCGACCGAGTTGTCCGCGAGGCCGGCGAGGGCCTGCGCGACGCGCTGGACGGTCTGGGCAAGTTCATGAACACCTCCGGAGAGCGTTCCGGCTGGTCCGCACTGTTCGATGACTTCGCCGGGGGCGCCCGGACCCGCGCGCAGCCGGAGACAGCCGGCGAGACCGGCGATGGGGTCTGGGTCATCTACACCGTTGACGACGACGGCGGTGCCCAGATCGAGCACGTCTACCCCACCGAATTGGATGCGTTGCGGGCGAACAAGAACAACACCGACTCGACCCGGCGGGTCAGGTTCTTGCCGTACGGAATCGCCGTCAGCGTGCTCGACGGGCCGGAGTCCACTGACGACACGGACACGCAGACCCCGCCGACACCGTGAAGCGATAGCGACCCCACCGACACCGTGATGCGATAGCTTTCCCGAACACAGTGAAGCGATAGCTTCCCCGAAGGAGTGGGACCATTGAAACAGCGGGCGTTGATCGGTATCGCCGCGACGGCAGTTGCGCTGGTGTTCGCAGCACCTGCGGCCGCTGACCCAGACACTGCGTTCGCCGAGGAGTTGCACACCTACGGCATCTACGGGCAGCGGGACTACAACGCCTGGATCGGCAAGATCACCTGCAAACGGCTCGACAAGAACGTCGACAACAACGCCTTTGAGTCGGCGAACTTCATCCATACCAACCTGGTCAAAGACTCCACAACCGCGCAGGCGTGGCAGTTTCTGGCCGCTGCCTTGCGCACGTACTGCCCCGGCGAACTACCGATCTTGGATGGCGTGACGCAGTAGTGCAGCCACCGCTTAGAGTTGACCCCCGATGATCGACTACAACAGCAAGTCGCCCGAGGTCGGGCGCGCCGCCAACTCACAAAAGACCGCCATCTGATGGACTCCCGTAGGGCTTTCAACCCGGCGATCACGCGCTTCTGGAGCCTGGCCGCGCCGGCCTACGATGCCGAGACTCTTCAGCAGTGGGTGTATCGCCCCGCCCAGGATGAGATGATCTCGCTGCTCAAGGCGCACGGAGCCCGACGTGCAGCTGATATCGCCTGTGGTACAGGAATTCTCGCAAGCCGCATTGCGCGCGAGGTTGGTGCCGACGAGGTCTACGGCGTCGACTTCTCCGAAGGCATGCTGGCTCAGGCGAGACGTCGATCACATGAGGTGCGGTGGTTGACCGCGCCCGCCGAGCAGTTGCCCTTCGAGGATGAGACTCTCGACGCTGTGGTGACGACCTCGGCGTTCCACTTCTTCAACCAGCCCGCCGCACTGCGTGAGTTTCACCGCGTGCTCGCCACCGGAGGGCTGGCCGCCGTAGCGACATTCTCTCCCTATCAACCTCTTCCGCTGCATTGGTTGTCGGCCAGTCGGTTCAACCCGGTTCACAGCCCGTCGCCCGCTGCGATGCGCACGCTGTTCACCGACGCCGGCTTCGCACTGCACGACCAGCGCCGCGTACGCCGGCCGGTCTGGACGCGACTGCTGTCCGACCTCATCACCGTAGGTATCAAAGAATGACCGGACGGTCCTCTCCGCCAACTGGGTAGACCCAACGGTTAATCAGGGGCGTGGGCAACCTGAGATGGAGGCGCTTCGCGTCGACCGCGCGCGGTCAAGGCAACGCGCTGAGCGCAGTCATGAGTTCTTCCATGTCGGGTCCCGGCGCCGTGGCGGGATCGGCCAGCGCTGAAACGGGTCCTGCCGCAGGTGAAGCTCCGGTCAGGTGCGGTGAGCCGGCCGGAGCCGGTTCCGGCGCGGCTGTCGCGACGACGCGCGCGGGGGCGTCGGTCTGCACCGGAGCGGCGGCTGCTTGAGGCTCGGAACGGGCCGGGGCAGCGACCACTTTGCGCACCGAGGTAGTGGCCGCGTCGGATGGCGAGGGAACCGTCGCCCAGCCCGCGTCGGACAATTCGGGCTTTTCCGCCATCGGCGCGGGAGGCTCGGGTTGCGGCGCAGCGCCGGCGGACAGGCTCAGCACACCGACAACTGCCGCGGCGGCGGCACCGATCGCAGCCGACAGGATTCGCCCGCGCCGATTCCGGCTCTGTACGGGTATCTGCTGCGCCGAAGGTGCGGTGTGCGGCGACGCGGGACCCAGCTGTGCCGACGCAGTGACGACGGCTCGCGCGGCGCCGTAGGCCAATGCCGCCCGCGGCGTAATGGCGGCTGCCGCCGACTCGGCCGCTGCTGCTGTGGCACGCTCCATCGAAATGGTTTCCACCTGGCCGAAGCCGAGGTTGCGCAGCCGCGGCCGCAGCCCCAAGCCATCCTTGGCCATATCATCGGCCCACGTGAGGTGCACCCGGTCGACCTCGAATCCAGCGGCCCTCGCGATGGACTGAGCGCTACGCGCGGCGACTCCGGCAATCCCGGCGTCTGCGGGTAACTCCAGGGCGTCATAGTCGAGAACGGTGCCGTCGTCGGCGTGCAGGAGCACCCAGGCGACGTCATTCGATTTCAGTGATAGCCCGAGTACGGCGTGCACCACCATCCCCTTCCGACTCTGAACCGGTGTGTGCGGTGTATCGGATGCCGTGGCTGCGCCGTTACAGCGGTCGCCGCGCGTGCCGATGTCCGCGCCCGGGACGCTCGGCATGCCCACCCGGTTATTTCCCTGTGCCCCAATTATTTTGGGGCCGGAATACCACGTTGCCGCAACCCGGTGCGGCATAGTGAGCTGATGCACACCTTCCAACGGTTTCCCGGGTCATGAGTAGCGATAGTCCTGGCAGCCGCAGCAATCGCGGCGTCGAGGAGCATCGAGAATCGGAGGCCTACCTGCAGAAACGGCAACTCAAGACAGGTTCGGCGGGGTGGATGCTGCTGGCTGGCCTCGGGGTCGGCTATGTCATCTCCGGCGACTACTCCGGCTGGAACTTCGGCCTGGCCCAGGGCGGGTTCGGTGGGCTCGCGATCGCGGCGGTGGTGATAGCCGGCATGTATCTGGCACTGGTGCTCGGCATGGCCGAGCTGTCCTCGGCACTACCGGCGGCCGGCGGCGGATACACGTTCTCTCGGCGTGCGCTCGGCCCCTGGGGCGGCTTCGCGACCGGCACCGCGATCTTGATCGAGTACGCGATCGCTCCGGCCGCCATCGCTACTTTCATCGGGGCCTACGTCGAGTCACTGAATCTGTTCGGTATCACCGATGGCTGGTGGATCTATCTTGTCGTGTACACCGTCTTCATCGGCATCCACCTGGCCGGGGTCGGCGAAGCGCTCAGGGTGATGTTCGTCATCACCGGTATCGCCCTCGTCGGCCTGGTGGTCTTCGCGATTTCCGCAGTGGGCCAATTCGACTCGGCGAACCTCACTGACATCGCCGCGACCGATGCGGCCGGAGCCTCGGCGTGGCTGCCGTACGGGTTTCTCGGTATCTGGGCGGCCATACCATTCGCGATCTGGTTCTTCCTCGCGATCGAGGGCGTCCCGCTTGCCGCCGAGGAGGCAGCGAACCCGGAACGAAACGTCCCGCGCGGGATCATCGCCGCAATGGTGGTCCTGCTGGTCACTTGTGCGACTGTGCTGATACTGGCCACCGGGGCCGGCGGGGCCGCGGCGATGTCAGAGTCCGGCAATCCGCTCGTCGAAGCGCTGGGCGAGGGCACGATGGCCAAAGTGGTCAACTACATCGGTCTGGCCGGCTTGATCGCGAGCTTCTTCTCGATCATCTATGCCTACTCGCGGCAGCTGTTCGCGCTGTCACGGGCCGGCTACCTGCCGACGGCACTATCGGTGACGAACTCCCGCAAGGCGCCGACCCTGGCGCTCGTGGTGCCCGGCATCATCGGGTTCGCGCTGTCGCTGACCGGCCAAGGTGACTTGCTGCTGAACATGGCAGTGTTCGGCGCCGCGCTGAGTTATGTGCTGATGATGGTCAGCCACATCGTGTTGCGTTGGCGCGCACCGGACATGCCGCGGCCCTATCGCACCCCCGGCGGGGTCTTCACCACCGGGTTTGCCTTGGTCATCGCGGTCCTGGCGGTGATTGCAACGTTCCTGGTGAATCCCGTCGCGGCGGGCTGGTGTCTGGGCGTGTTCGCCGCCTTCATGGCCTACTTCGGGCTGTACAGCCGGCACCGTCTGGTGGCCAACTCCCCCGATGAGGAGTTCGCTGCGCTGGCGGCCGCCGAGGACGAGTTGCGTTGAGGTGCAATGCGAGTTGCGGTGCCGTGTCCATGTAGCGAATTTTTGCGCGGGTGACATACGGGGTGCTGCCGATGGGCTGCGCCTAAGCAGTCGTGTTGGCCAGCGAGTCAATACGTTTCAGCGCGTCGTCGGCCAGCGCGGCCACGTCGAACCCGCCGGCGGCCCCGCACGTCGTGATCTCGATCGCCGCATTGTGCGCGGCGACGAAGGTGTTGTCACAGTTCCAGTCTGCGGAGCGCAGCGTCCACACGACGCTGCCCTGCGGGGCGTCGCCGGTCGCGGGAAGCACCGCGAAGACGTGCTTGCGCTGCCCCATCGTGGTAACCGTCAGCGGTGTGTCACGACAGGATTCCACCGCCCGCCGGACGTTATCGAGTGCGGCCGCCGGATCGAAGTCGAAGCGATAGACGGCGACCATCTCCTCGATGAACACCGCGGCGTCTTCGGTGATCCAGTGTCCGCCGTCGGTGGCCAACGGGCGATTGGCGTCGAGGAACGGTGGGTCCACCTCTTGCGCCAGACCGCTGCAGCGCTCGGGTTCGGCGGTGACGAACAGATTGCCTTCTGTACCCGCGACTTTGGGGCTGAGCAGATCAACGACCTGCAGCACCTGGATCGGGGCCGCCACTGCAGCCGGCATCGGCCTCGCGTCATCCGCGTTGCGCGTGCAGCCGCCGACGAGAGCGAGGACCACGCCGGCCGATGCTGCGACCACCAGGTGTCGTATCACCGGAATCACCGCCCCCCGAGCCCGTGTCCCGCAGCTGCACCGCCACGCATGCACGGCAACCTTACCGAAAGCTGCTGACGACTTCGGCGTGCTCACGGCGTGGGACCGGCGCCGCCGCAGCGAACCTCGCAACCGCCGCGGCCCCGAGGAAGCAGCCAAGGGCTATAGCCCCGGCCGCACCGCTCAAGCCGAACTTCGCCATCAGTACCAGCGCGACACCGGCGGCGCAGACGAGGAGACCGGCAGCGGTGGCGCGGGCCCCGGCCGCATCGGCCGGGGCGTCCCACCACGGCAACGGACGGTGCTCCAGCGGCGAGAGCAACCCGAACAGCATCATCATCACGATGGCGAACACCAAAGCCCGAAGCGCCAGCAGACCCCAGAAGTCGGCGGCGTGTACGTCGTAGGCGTCCAAACCGGCCGTGTGCAATGCGAACGCCGCGATCGCGATGGCTGGAATGTGCCATAGATACAACGTCATCGCTCCCCCGTTGCCGACCGCGACGACGCGCCAGACCCGCGGCCGCTCGGCCCATCGCCGGAGCGTGCCCGCCCCGAGAACGAAGGCGCACGACATCCAGGTGCAGTGCAATGCGAGCACCAGTGTGGGCGGCGACACGTTGGAAAACTGCTCGGACCCGGTGACGACGAGGGGGATCCCGTAGGGCCCGGCCGCGACGAGTACCACCTGCGCAAGGAACGCCGATACCGCGATGGCGAGAGCCATGTGAGCGCTGATCAGGCGGCGCGCATAGGCCACCCCGATGGTCACCGGGATCAGCCAGACGATCACGAAATTGGGGACGCCCACCTCGGCGGTTCCGGCGGCGAGTCGCGCCGCGTCGATCACCGCGGCGACGGCGAGCAAGGATGCCAGCACGATCGCGACAGCGCGACCGGTGCCCAGCCGGGTCAGGGCCGGAACGAAAGCCAGTGTGACGAGGTAGACGCCGAGGAACCACAGCAGCGCCACGCTCTCGCGTCCGAGCGCCACCGCGGACTCCGCACCCAACGTCAGCCGCACGCCCAGCAGGCCGAGCGACCATGCTGCCAGGTACCAGAACACCGGGCGGCACAACCGCTGCGCACGGGTGAACAGCCACCCGCCCCACGGGGTGCCGGCGTGGTACCCGTAGGCGCCTGCGGCGCCACCGGCGAGGAAGAACAACGGCATCACCTGGACGATCCAGGTCACCGGCGCGACTGCCGGGACTGCGCCGATCAGGTTGCCGATGCGGACACCGCCGCTGTCGATGGTGGCCAGCAGCAGCGCGCAGTGCCCGAACATGACAACCACCAGTGCGGCAAGTCGGACGGCATCAACGGCGCGGTCACGCCCGGCTGGGATTAGTGCCATGCGGCAAGCATGCCCGGTTCAGACCGGTCGCGGATGAGTAGAACTACCACATTCGGCAGAACGGTCGGGTTCAGGGCAAGGCGTCGAAGAGGCTCGACAGCACCGGCGGCAGCGGCGCAGGCAGGGCCTGCTGCGGGGCGGGCAGAGCCAGCTGGGGGGCAGGCAGGGCCAGCTGGGGGGCGGGCCAGGCTGCCGGCTGAACTCCCACGCTGGCCGGCGGCTCAGGCGCGGCGGGCAGGTGCGCGACCGGCGGGCCAGGCGTGGCGGGCAGGTGCGCGACCGGCTGGGCAGGCAGGTGCGCAACAGCCGCGGTAGGCTCTTCGACGCGGACCGGAATCGTCTCCGGCACAGTTGAATCCAGCTCGATCTCGATGGCTGAGCCCGGCGCCGCGATGGCCTGGGGCCGGACCTCCATGATTAACGACTGCCCCACGGCCACCGGTTCGGGTACACGCGAGGGAGCAGGGGCCGGAGCGGGTTCCATGTCCGGCGCGGCGAGAACTGCCGACGGAGCTGAGGTGTGCAGCGGTCCCATCGCGGGCCCGGACTGGGGCGGGGCACTCGCGGCGGCTGAGTTCGCGGGCGCCTCAGACTGTGGCGGGCCCACCAACGCGTAGAGGCCGATACCCACCGCTACGACCACGGCCACACCCGCCCCGGCTGCCACCCGCATGGGCACCTGCCTGGCCACCCGCAGCGGCACTCGTGCGGCTATCCGAAGGGGCACCTGTGTCGCCATCCGCAGCGGCGCCTGTGTAGCCACCGGTAGGGGCACCCATGCGGTCAGTCGCTGCAGCATGCCTGCGTCCTCGCGGGCGTCGACACCTGACCGCGCCGCTCCGTAGGCCAGCACCAGGTGCGGGGCGAGGTGGCGGGCGGTTTTGTTGCGGCCTTCGCGGGCTGCGTCTTGAGACACCGTCTCGACGGTCTCGAATCCGAACAGCCGCAGCTTGGTTCGCAGCCGGATGCCGTGCTGGCGAGCGTCGTCGCTCCAGGTCAGCCGAACGCCCTCGATGTCGTGCTCGGTTCGCATGTCAAAGGCTTGAACGCTGCGCGCCGCTGCCCTGGCAATTTCATGCAGGGAATCGAGCGTGACGATTTCTTCGTCCAGTATCTTGCCGTCGGTGGTATCGACCAGCACCCACACGGCGCTTGACTCGGTGAGTGACAGACCAAGAACCCAGCGCATAGCAACTCCCAGACGACGACGACCGGTATCTGCACTTATCGGCGGGTCGTCGCCAGATGTTACGCATGGGGCACAGAGCTAGTAAGGCACCGCGTTCCCGACCTGGGGCATCGTCGGCCAGTAGCGGTCAGGCCCGGCTGGCTGCCAGCGCCTCGTTGAGCGTCTTGCTGGGGCGCATCACCGACTCGGTCTTCTCCCTGTCGGGGTAGTAGTAGCCGCCGATGTCCGCGGCCTTGCCCTGGGCCTCGTTGAGTTCAGCCACGATGATGTCTTCGTTCTCGGAGAGCGTCTTGGCCAGCGGGGCGAAGTGGTCGGCCAGTTCCTTGTCCTCGGTCTGCTCGGCCAGTGCCTGCGCCCAATACATGGCGAGGTAGTACTGACTGCCACGGTTGTCGAGCTCACCGGTCTTGCGCGACGGACCCTTGTCGTTGTCCAGCAGTTTCCCGGTGGCGGTATCCAGTGTTTCGGCCAGCAGCGTGGCTCGCGCGTTACCGGTTTTGTTGCCTAGATCCTCCAGGCTGGCACCCAGCGCGAGGAACTCACCGAGGGAATCCCACCGGAGATGATTCTCCTCTTGGAGCTGATGCACATGCTTGGGCGCCGAACCCCCGGCCCCGGTCTCATACAGCCCGCCCCCGGCCATCAACGGAACGATCGACAGCATCTTGGCGCTGGTGCCCAACTCCAGGATCGGGAACAGGTCGGTGAGGTAGTCGCGCAGGATGTTGCCGGTCGCCGCGATGGTGTCTTCTCCTCGGATGACCCGTTCGATCGTGTACCTCATGGCCCACACCTGCGGCATAACCTGGATGGTGAGGCCCTCGGTGTCGTGATCCAACAGGTAGGCCTTGACCTTCTTTCTCAGCTCGGCCTCGTGTGGACGCTCGGTATCCAGCCAGAACACCACCGGCATGCCCGACAGCCGCGCGCGGGTGACGGCCAGCTTCACCCAGTCCCGGATCGGCGCGTCCTTGACGACCGGCATGCGCCAGATGTCGCCCGCCTCGACGTTCTGCGACAGCAGAACCTCACCGGTGTCGATGTCGACGATGTCGGCGACGCCGTCGACGGGGATCTCGAAAGTCTTGTCGTGTGATCCGTACTCCTCGGCCTTCTGCGCCATCAGGCCGACGTTGGGGACGGTGCCCATAGTCGTCGGGTCGAACTGGCCGTGGGTCTTACAGAAGTTGATGATCTCCTGGTAGATACGCGAGAACGTGGACTCCGGATTGAGGGCCTTGGTGTCTTTGGTCCGCCCGTCGGCTCCATACATCTTGCCGCCCAGCCGGATCATCGCGGGCATCGAGGCATCCACGATGACATCACTGGGCGAGTGGAAGTTGGAAATGCCACGTGCGGAATCCACCATCGCGAGCTCGGGCCGGTGCTCGTGGCAGGCGTGCAGGTCGCGAATGATCTCTTCGTGTTGTGATCTCGGCAGCGACTCGATCTTGCTGTACAGATCGGACAGCCCGTTGTTCACGTTGACGCCGAGCTCGTCGAACAGCTCCTGGTGCTTGGCGAAGGCCTCCCGGTAGAACACTTTCACCGCGTGGCCGAAGACGATCGGGTGCGACACCTTCATCATCGTCGCTTTGACGTGCAGCGAGAACATCACACCGGTCTTATAGGCGTCTTCCATCTCTGCTTCGTAGAAGTCGCACAAGGCTCTCTTGCTCATGAACATGCTGTCGATGATGTCTCCGGCATCCAGCGAGACCTCGGGCTTGAGCACAAGCGTCTCACCGGGTCCATCGGCCGGCCCGGTCTTCAGAACCATCTTGACCTTGCGCGCCTTGTCCAGGGTCATCGACTTCTCTCCGTGATAGAAGTCGCCCTCCTTCATGGTCGCCACATGGGTGCGGGAGGCCTGGGACCAGGGGGCCATGCTGTGCGGGTGCTTCCGTGCGTACTCCTTGACCGCCTTGGGCGCCCGGCGGTCGGAGTTGCCTTCCCGCAGTACCGGGTTCACCGCGCTACCGAGGGTCTTGGCGTAGCGCTCCTTGATGGCTTGTTCCTCGTCGGTCTTCGGCTCGCCGGGATAGTCCGGCAGGTTGTAGCCCTTGGACTGCAATTCCTTGATCGCAGCATGGAGTTGGGGCACCGAGGCACTGATGTTCGGCAGCTTGATGATGTTGGTGTCCGGCAGTTGGGTCAGAGCGCCGAGTTCGGCAAGGTTGTCGGGCACGCGCTGGTCGTCGGTCAGGAAGTCACTGAACTCGGCCAGGATTCGCGCCGCCACCGAGATGTCGCTAGTCCTGACATCGATGCCGGCCGCGTCGGCGAACGTTCCGAGGATGGGCAGAAAGGCGTAGGTCGCAAGCAGCGGCGCCTCGTCGGTCAGCGTGTAGATGATGGTCGGCTGCTCGGCGCTCATTCGTTGGTCTCCCGGCGTCAGTTTCGGTCAAGTTCGAAGGAGCTCCGCGCAAGCATCACGCCCAACCGCACCTTCTGGCGCAGCGTACCCAACGAGACGGTCTCTGTGGCGGGCTAGTTGCCAGGTGCGTCCACGGCGAGTCGTCCGGGGCACGAGGTGCCCGGCAGCTAAGTTCACGCCAGCCGGGCAACAAAGGAGTCCCCGCGGGAAGAGGAACTGCCATGACAAAGGCCAGGCTGAACGGCGCCGAGTGGCGCGGTGCGGCGACACTGGGGGTCACGCTCGCGTCAGCCGCATTCGCCGCCGTCGCCTGTACCTCAGCCCCAGATCCAGTCGACTCGACGGCACATGCGGCTGCAGCTGATGCGCCACAGGTATCGGGTTCGGTCCAGGAGTGGCAGGACGCGGTGTGCCGCGATGACACCGAAACCCACTCCGGGACCCGCCACACCGTCACGGGGAGCGCCTGCGTGCCGCAGGACGGGGATGGAATCGTCAACTTCGATCACTTCGAATCCGCTTCGTCGATGGGCTCGGTTCTGTCCTGGACTCCGTCGGCACACGTCGCGCACGCGGTTGTGGACGGGCGTCCGTTGGCGATCTGGACGCCTTCGGGTGAAGTCGACGACCTTGATCCGCTCGAGAAGTTCGGCTTCGATGTCGTTTCCTACCAGTCCGCGGGTTTCGCCCGCGGACTGGACGAATTACCTGCGGTGGTCCCCGATACCGGTGACGCCGTGACGCTTCCGGCCAACCAGTACGGCTACGTCGTCGTGCAGAACCCCGGCGGCGACACCCAGTGCATCGTGGAGACCACATTCATCGGGTGCCAGACGAACGGCACCAAGTGGCAGCAGCACGTCGATGGCAGTGGGCCTTACCACGGTGTCCGCGTCAATTCGGACGGGACGGGCTCGTGGGTCGACGGCAACCTCGGGGCAGCCGCACCCACGAGGCTGGCCAACCAGACCTACCGGGCCCAGGGCTGGACGATCGTGTCGAGCCCGTCGGGGATGCGCTTCACCAACGATCAGACAGGTCACGGCGCGCTGGTTTCCATCGAGGGCGTACAACCATTTTGAGGCGGTCTATCTGCGCACTTACCAGCGCCTGATCAGGACTGATACGGCGATAGTCGACTCGCGAGATGGCGAAGGTTCCCCCACGCGCCCCACGCGACACTAAGGTGCAGTTCGTGGGCAGAAAGATGTTGGGCAACGGCCGAGGGAGATGGCTGGCCGTCGTCGTCTCGATCGTCGTGTCTGCCGCCATGCTGCACGCCCAGGGCGCGGAGCCGTCGCGCAGCGCTGACGGGACCGCCGAAGCGCCGCCGAGTCAGGGCTCCCCGCCTCCGGCCGGGGACCCGAGCGTGGCCAGCCCGACTCAGGCCGAATTGTTGGCGGCCAGTGCGCCCATCGATGCGCGGGTATTCGACCTGCCGTTGCCGGCCGGCGTCACGCCGGAGGACGGGTTACAGGTCAAGACGATCTGGGCGGCACGCGCCATCAGCATGATGTTCCCCGAGGTCACCACCATCGGCGGATTCCGCCAGGACCCGCTGCCATGGCATCCCAACGGGTTGGCGATCGACGTAATGATCCCGAACCACGGCAGCGACGAAGGTATCGAACTCGGTAACCAGATCGCCGGGCTGGCGCTGGCGAATGCCCGACGTTGGGGAGTGCTCCACGTGATCTGGCGGCAGGGCCTCTACCCGGGCATCGGCGCGCCGAGTTGGACCGCCGATTACGGAAATGAAACCCTCAACCACTTCGACCACGTCCACATCGCCACCAACGGCGGCGGATATCCCACCGGGGATGAAACCTACTTCCTCGGATCTATGGAGAAGTGACGCTCAGACCGCGATAGAGGGCCCGCCGCACCACAGCAGGTCTGAAGATCCGGCATCCCCGCAGGCCAGGAGTGCATCCGGCACGGTTGCTTCCTCCGGTGTCGACGGGAACGACGGCGGGGCCGGTGGCCACAGCGGGAAGATGCTGGCGCCGGTCACGCCAGTCAACGCAGCGACGATCTGGGCGCCGGTGTTGGTCGCCACGTAGGCCAGATCACCGATGAGCTGCACCGGCGCAATAGCCAGCCTGGCCAGCAGGCTGATCAGGAAGATGTCCTGATCGACAATCTCCTGCAGTGCCGCGGTCAGATCGTTGGTGAGCCCGAACACGATGTAGGGCCCGGTGGCGAAGATCGTCCGCAGCCCCAGCGACAGCTGGGTGCCGATATCGGGATAGCCGTACATGTCGATCGCATCTTGGAGCGACCCCCGCAGAGCCTCGTCGTCATTGACCGGAAATACATTGCCGTCGCTGAGGTCTGTCAGCGGCACGCCGTCGGAACCTGCGGCCGGAGTGCCCCCGAAGAGGGTCACCACCGTGGGCGTGACATCCACGATCTGGTACTTCAGATTGATGGCGCCGACAGCGAAGAGGTCCGGGTTCTCGGCGACGACGAACGTCGATGTCTCATCCGGAGACTGGAAGCCGTGACCGAAACCCTTCTGCGGCTGGTGACCATGATCGGTGGTCATCAGGATGGTCCACTGTTCCCCGGTAAGGGCTTCCCAGTCGGCAACCGCTTGCAGGATCTCGCCCAGGTTTCTGTCGAAATTGTTGATCGCCGCGGCGTACTGCGGTGAGTCCCCGCCGTACAGGTGCCCGTTCTCATCGACCCCGACGAAGTAGCTCAAGAGGAAGTTCGGGACAGCGGAGTCGGCGGCAGTGATGGCTGCCTCGGTAGCGTCTCCGACCGCGTCGTCAGTCAGTAACCAGTCGGTGTCGCCTGGGACCTGGGAGATGTTGATGATGGTGTCAGCGGGGATCGAGCCGGCGCCGCTGATGGCGGAGATGACGTCCCAGTTCGCGATCGACGTCGTCTGGATGCCCGGGTTGAACGTCTCGAGCTGATTGAACGCCGTCGCCCAGGTGTCGTAGGTCCACGGTGTGAAGACATTGTTGATCACGCCGGTGGTTTCGCCCCAGGTACCGGTGAGGATGGACGACCACGACGGGCCGGAGATGGTGGTGTGTCCGGCGATGCTCGACGGTGCCGTGGTGCCGTCCTGGATCAGCTTGAAGAAATTGGCGTTGGTCGGATCATCCAGCACCCTGCTGAGATTCGTGCCGTCCACACCGATCACCAGAACATTCGGTGATGGGTCCACCGCAACGGAAAGGACTGATGGGGTGACCGCATTTGCGTTGCCGCGTCGGGCGTTACGCTCCAACTCATCTCGGGCCGCGGCCAGCGCCGCCAACATCACCGGTGCCTGTCCGGGCACTTCAGGGCCAGGTGCCGCGGGTGGATGCAGCCCCGTGGAAACCACCGCCGACTCGACGTTGACCAGGGTGGTCGTTGGTGCCGGTACGGGGGGCGTGGATACCGAGCCAGTGGAGGACGCGGCCGGGAGTACATCCGTCGAGTCGACCGCGGCAATGGTGACCACCTCCGCCGGGGCCGGTTCGGCCTCGGCGGAAAGTTCGGCGGCTGCCACTGCGGACTCCGCGTCGTCTGAGTCCTCGGCTTCGGCTGAGAGATCCGGGGCCTGGGTAGTTGTCGACCGACTCGGCCCGCGCCGATCAGGCGCAGCGCCGCTGAGCGAGTTCTGGGCTGAATCACCATCTACTTCGATGTCACCATCTACTTCGATGTCGTCAACGGCGGGAAGTCCGGTGTCCGCTTCGTCAGAATCCGCATCGAAGTCCGCGTCGATGTCCGCTTCTATGGC
>NZ_JBMYXC010000031.1:22679-42722 GCF_049608025.1 Mycobacterium sp.
TTCTATGGTGTCCGCGTCGCTGATGGTGTCTGTGTCGGAAGCGCTCTCAGCGGCTGACTCCGACGGCGACTCCGAGCCGGAACCCGAGGAGTCGCTGTCCTCCGCGCCGTCGCTGGACGCCGCGTCGCGACTTTTCGAGGCGGTCGTCGACGACGAATCGCTTGCCGGCGAGGAACTCGACGGTTCGGCGTAGGCGACGCCCGGCGTGGATGCCAGCGCCACCCCTACCCCCAGGGTTATCGCTAACGCTCCTACCCGACCGATGTGCCTGGCGTAACCCATTGGGGTTCCTTTCGATAAGCCGCGTCCTGGTGGTCGCGCGGTGGCAGTCAAGATCTAGCGATGGATCTAGCGGTGCCGAGCGGCCATCTCGCGACCACGAACCGACCTCGGCGACAACTCACGACACGGGCAGGCCTCGTGATCGGATGCTGTTGTCGTGACGGCATGGATGTCGCGCTCCCCCGGGTTAACTCGCTGACCCGTAAATTACGCCCTCGACAGGATTCGTCGTCGACGAATCGCCGAGTTGCTAGAGCGCCGAGTTAGTAGAGCACTGGTGCCGGTGCCGCGGCTTCGGTAGGCGCGGTTGAGTCAGAGGACGAACACCGCGCTGGCCGGATCGATTTTGCTCAGCGACAGATCGGCAAGCACGCCCGTATAGCCGAACCGGTCGGGATCTTGATCGTAGTAGAGATAGCCCGAGGCACGATCGTAGATGAATTGGCTGTCGTAATTGGCGTGGCCACCGCCAAGAAACCAGAAGCTGTCCACGATGTCCACCGCAACACTTGTTGCACCCGGCAAGGCGGTCTTATCGATCGCAATGATGTCGTTTTCCTGTCCTTCGGCCATGACCAAAGGTGTCTGGTGTCGACTCTTGAACAGCGAATCCAAAATAAATGTATCCGTGGCGTCAGACCCAACAAGCCGATCGCGGTGGTGGCTTCCCAGGAGGCCGGTATCGGATTGCGCCGGCGCACTGGAATAGAGCCACGTGCCCCCTTCGATCACGCTGTCACTGACGCCGTCGGAGGATCCATGGACGTAGATGTCGAGAGACACGGTATTGGGGATGTTGGTGAATTGGCCGGCCGTCTCGTCATTGGGGTAGGTGAAGAACCCCCAAACGCCATTTACTGCGGGGTAGCCATCGAGGTGCGCGGCCGTTCGCAACGCTATCGGGTATGGAGTACCGCCCGGGGCAGCTACTTCGTATCTCCAGAAGTCGAAATTGGTCTTGCTGGAAGAATATTCGTGGCCGGTGTAGGCGTAGGGGTAGACCGTGGAGCCTGCCTCCGGGTCTTCCGAAGTGATCGGGCCGTACTGCACGAAGTCCTGATACGAGGTCGGTACCCACCCCGATTTGTTCATGTGGATATTTGCCGGCGGTTGCTGCGACTGTGCTGTCCACACCTTGTCAGGACCAATGATTCGCTTGATCGTCGGTGGGGGCTGGGGTGCCCACGGCGTGCCGCCACTCCACACCAAGTCTTGATAAGGCCCTTTGGCGGCGGTGAGTTGACTTACGACTGTGTCGAAGTCGTTGAAGCCGTATGTGGCGCCACTCTTGGCGCCAGTCCATTCTGCGCCATGGGGAATAGTGAACTTGTACTGAACAGGCAGCGACCATTCATCGATATACGAAGTGTCGATGGTGTATTCGTAGCCACCGTTCGCCGGGTAGAGGAAGTACTCCAGAAAATTGTAGTTCAGGAACGAATTTCCAGCCGTCACCGCCGTTGGATTGAACGCGTCGACACCACTCGCCGAGTCGACGGGAAGGGTGAAACCCGCGTCACCCTCCACAATGTAGATGCGATTCTCAGGCGTACCGGGTGCGCCGGTGCCCACCGCAAGGGTCACCGCTGCGCTGGAGCTTTTCTCGATGGCAACGGGAACGAAATCCGCGGCGATGCTGTAGACACCCGAAGTCGGCAGGTTGTAGACCCAGATTTTCTTATCGGAGTTGTTGTGCACGGTGATCGATGGGGCTTGGTCGGCGGGTGCCGCACCACAGCTGTCGTCGTCGTTGCCGCAGAGGACCGGAATGACGGTGAGGCTGACTGTCGCGGCAGAAGGATTTGGGGGCGCCGGCAGACCGAGGCCGGTCAGAAGCTTGGTCAGGCCGGTTAGGAGGCCGCTGTTGGGGTGGACATGCCAGCGGTTGGCTGCGCTGGTGTCCTGGGCGAGGACGGTGAAGGTGTCGGTGCCACCGGTGCCGGCGAACTCGCTGTCCGGAGTGTAGGTGTACGTACCGTCTTCGGCGATCTGCACTTTCCCGTTGACGGGCGCGCTGGTCACCGCGTAGGTAATGACGTCGCCGTCGACGTCATGGCCACCGAGGTTGCCGGTGATCACGCCAGACCAAGGGTCAGCGGTGTAGCCGCTGAGCTCTAGCCGGGGTGCGGAGTTGAAGAAGGTGTAATGCAGTCGGCGCATGCCGACCCAGACGCCGGCGATCAGATCAGGTACCGGGAATTGCGGGACGGGCAGGTTCGGCGAAAGTGCGCCCAGCCCGAACCAGGACAGTGACTCGGTGAGGATCGAGGCCCAGGTCACCGGTGCGCTCACCCATTCGGGATAGTCCGGGCGGCTCATGGCGTCCGAAGCTGCCGCCGGTGAGTCGGGGGCAGACAGGGTAGCTGCCACCGGCGCTACGGCTGAGGTGGTCGTGGCGTCCACCGAGGTCGTCTGGCCGTCCGCCGGCTCTGGTGCGGGTGGCTCTGAAGTGTCGGGTGACATCCCGCCGGTCTCGGATGAGTCCAGAGTCTCGACGGCGGCGGTGGCTGCGAGGTCTGCTGACTCAATCGCATTCTCTGCCAACTGATCCGAAGAATCCGCATCGCGGTCTGAAACCGATGAGATCGCCTCTGGCTCCTCTGGCTCGGCAGAGTCGTCGGATTCGGCAGAGTCGTCTGGCTCGTCAGATTCGTCGGATTCGTCGGATTCGCCTGAGTCGTCTGAGTCGTCAGACTCGTCAGGGTCCTCTGGAATCGCCTCTGGCGCGTCCTCCCCTGCAGCGTCCGAGGTGTCCTGGCCAGGGGCCCCCGAAGTATCCGCGGAGCCGTCGTCCCCATCGGCGGCAGCGCCACCGCTGCCGGTGTCCGGCGAGGTGTCGGCACCCGATGAGGGGCCGGCCCCCTGCGAGGAGTCAGCACCTGAGGAGGCCGTGCCCGTGTCGGCCTGCGCCGCCGGCGCCGCCACCAGAGCTACACCCAGGCCTGCGGTGGCCGCACCGACCTGCAGCCAGCGCAGCACCGGCAAACTGCCGGCGTTGCGGCGACTGCGTCGACCGGAGTGACCCTGCCCGGAGTGATGCTGCCCCGTGTGACCCGGACCCCATGCGACAGCCACAGCCCCGACCTCCTATGACAGGTGACGTTTCTCATTAAACTCTCCGGCAAGCTCTGAGACCAGCGGGCCGGGCACGTCACATGCAGCCGGGCAACGCCACAACGACGGGCGTGTTGCCACAAGGTGCAGCACCGTAATGGAAGCACCGGCGCGCTGCGCACAGTGCGGGCCGGCAATTCCTGCCAGACTGGATAGTCCAATGGGCACGAATCACTCATCTGCGACAAGCGCAAGCCGCGCTGCTCGGGCGGTCGCGTCCGTCGTCGCCCTCGTCACGCTGAGCTCCACGCAGGGGTGTGCCGGGGATCGGGGCGTGCCGTTGGCATCGACCGAGCCGGTGGGTTCCCTCGAGTTGCTTACTGATCCCTTCCTTCAGATGCCAACGCGCAGTTCAGTCGAGGTGGCCTGGTTCACCGAGTTCGCAGGCGACTCCCACCACGTGCTGGTCGGTGCAGCGGTCGAGACGATGTCGGAGGCAGAACTGCGGGCGACCGTCACGCGGGGCGGCGCCTCTGGCATCGAGGTTTTCGCGGCGGAGTCCGGTCGGCTCTCTCGGGTGGCCGAGGATTCCGCGTCGAAGTTGCCCGGCAACGAGAAGCCGACGACTGGCGTCGTTGCGCGCGAGGTGTTTCGTCACCACGCGGTCGTCGCAGTGCCGGGCGCCGAACGGCGGCCCTACCGCGTTGTCAGCACCCGCGACGACCAGCTCGCGGGCTCGGGAACCTTCAGCCTGCGCAGTGCGCTCGAGCCCGGCGAGCCGGCCGTGATCATGCTGACCTCCGACCATCAGCTAAAGATCAACACTCCGGCCAACCTCGATTTCGCCGCCCGGACGATCACCGACGAGCTGGGTCCGATCGACGCCGTCTTCATGCCCGGAGACCTTGTCAACGTTCCCGACCGGGCATCGGAGTGGTTCGACGACGAGCGTGGGTCGGCGTTCTTCCCGGCGATGCAGGGCAACGCCGGCCGCAAAGCCAGCGACGGAAAGATCTACCGGGGTGGCGAAATCCTCCAGAACGCAACGATTTATCCAGCCATCGGGAATCACGAGGTGCAGGGCCGCATCGCCGGAAAGGCCTCGCTCCAGGATTCCTTCACCAACCCGGTGCCCCGCACGGTGGCTGAGAACGAGTACCGGAAGGTAGCCGAGGTCGTCAACCCGACCGATGACCCGGTCGTGAAAGCGCAATGGCTAGAGGATAATTCGTTCTCCACCACTACCTACGAGGAAATTTTCTCGCTGCCCGCCTCGGAGCCTGGCGGTGAGCGGTACTACGCCACCACCGTTGGTGACCTCCGTGTGGTGTCGCTGTTCGCAACTCGCATCTTCCGCTCCAACCAGGCAGATCCTGATCCCGCCGCCCGCGGCGACACCAGCAGATACCAGGAGGCGCGGGCCGATCTCGCCGATCCGCTCGCCCAGGGCTACGGCGAGTTTCTTTTCGAGGACCTCGCCGTCGGCTCCGAGCAGCATGGCTGGCTGGTCGACGAGCTGGACTCGGCCGAGTTCCGCGAAGCCAAGCACACGGTGGTCATGCTGCACGAGGGTCCGCAGGGCGTTGGCGTGAACGTGATGCCGCCCTTCGCGCATCCCGAGCGGATCGCCGATGTCGACAACCGTGGTGCGATCGTCGGAATCCGATACGAGTACCCGGCAGCCGAGAACATCCTGCTGCGCGACGTACTGCCGCTCTTTGAGGCCGCCGGGGTCGATCTCGTCTATAGCGGCCACAATCACCTGTGGAACCGGTTCGCGTCCAGCAACGGAGTGAATTACTTCGAGGGTTCCAACACCGGCAACAGCTACGGTGCCTTCGACGTGCCATCAGGCCGGGAACGCCCGGTCCCGCCGCCACCGTGGAACGCCGAAAACTATCTCGCCCTTGGTAATCCGGGGGCCCTCGACCCGGTTGCACCGGATATCGCGCCGCTCCGCAATGCCGACGGGGAGGTATTACCGTTCATCGCCGACGACAACTTCGTTGTGTTCCAGGCGCTGCACACCGGCACCGGCACGGTCACGAGCTGGTACGTCGACATGGGCGACCCACAGGCCGGGGCGGTCAGGTTCGACGAATTCAGCATGTAGCGAGTCGGCGGTTCAACCGGCGATTCAATAAGAGTTGCTCGGCGGGATCAGCGGACGTCCGGCGGCGGTGCCGGGTCGTACTGGATGTAGGTGCGCACCTCGCTTGCGCGGTCAGGGCCGGAAAGTCGTGCCACCAGGTGCAGCGCCATGTCGATTCCGGCTGAAACCCCCGCAGCGGTAATGATGTCGCCGTCATCGACAAAGCGCTCATCGCGCCGCACGGCGATGGTGGCATCGAGTTCGGTGAGCCGGTCGAGTGACGCCCAGTGGGTTGTCGCGGGCCGGTGGGAGAGCAGGCCGGCAGCCGCGTAGACCAGAGAGCCGGTGCACACGCTGGTCATCAACGGGACGTCGGCACGTCGGCGACGAACCCAATCCAGCTGCTCAGGATCCTGCAACTGCGGCCGCGTGCCTTGACCGCCTGGATAGATCAGCACGTCGAGATCGGGCGCGTCGGCGAAAGAATGGTGCGCCTGCAGCGCCAGACCCTTTGCGCACTGCACCAGACCCCCGGAGCGTGACAGACACGAGACGGCGTAGCCGTCTTCGGGAAAAGAACGGGTCCACGCGGCAAGGACCTCCCACGGCCCAACCGCATCGAGTTCTTCAACGTTGGGAAACAACACGATCCCGATGTGCTTTGCCGGAGTCATGTGCAGATTATCGACCAATGCGCGCCGTTCTGTGCCGTCTGGGCGCCCCCGGTCCCGGGGCGACCGGGCTACCGACGGGGGCCGGTCCGCGGGCGACGTCATTCGCGCGCGACGACGTAGGTGGGCGAGGAGGTATTCACAATTCCGCGCGCGGTGAAGGCCCGACTGAAATAGTGAAACCGCCGTGGTTTCCGCCGCGGGGTTCAGCAATTCAGGTGTCCGGCTAGCGGCGATCTCCCCTGAGCTCTTCTCAAGGGTGCACGGTGATCGACGCCGCCGATGCTCAAGGAAGGTAGTTCCGGATGATCGACAAGAACAAGCCTTGGTTCGCTCTCTACGACAAAGGAGTGCCCTACTCGGTTATCTACCCTCCGGTCGCGGTCAAGCAGCTGTTCAACAGCAACGCCGAAGCGCACCCCGACAAGGACTACCTGATCATCAACGACACCAAACTGTCCTACGGTTTGGTGAATCTGATGGCTCGGAAGGCCGCGAACAGCCTGGTTGGCCTCGGGGTGAAGAAGGGCGACCGGGTCGCCATCATGGCGCCCAACGTGCCGCAGTACTGCATCGCGTTCCAGGCATGCGCGAAGCTCGGGGCCATCGTGGCGCCGGTGAACCCCCTGGCGGCCACGCCCGAAGTGCACCACTACATCAAGGACAGCGGAGCAGAAACCATCATCGTGATGGCGGCGTTCTCGAAAGGTCCCATCGAGATCCTGAAAGCCAAGGATACCCCGCTGAAGAACGTGATCACGTTCCAGATTCAGGACATGCCCGTCGATGTGGAGAGCGGATCAGGCATCCACGACTTCAACGAGTTGGCCGGTAGCGGTTCTGAGGCGGAGCCCGACGTCGATGTTCGCCACACCGACACCCTCATGCTTCAGTACACCGGCGGTACGACGGGCCTGTCGAAAGGTTGTGTGCTGTCCAACGCCAACCTGGTGGCGATGGCCTATCAGGAAAACTACTGGCTCTCACCCGTCCTCGACCACGATGAAGATCTTCGCTGCCTGGCAGCTATCCCGCTGTACCACATCTACGGTTTCAACCTGAACATCAACATCAATTACGTGAACGGCGGGACCATCATTCTGGTGCCGCAGCCCAGCACCGAGAATATCCTGGCAGCGGTCAACCGGCACGAGCCCAACTTCTTTCCTGCGGTGCCCACCATGCTCATCGGCCTCAATCAGCATCCCGACATCGGCAGCTCGAAAATTGGTGCGATCAAGGGAGTCATCTCGGGGTCGGCGCCGTTGCCGGTGGAAGCGATGCGTACCTTCGAGGAGCTCTCCGGGGCGGTCATCACCGAGGGCTATGGAATGTCAGAGACCTCGAATGTCATCACTGGCAACCCCACTAAGACGGTGCGCAAACCCGGTGGGGTCGGTATACCGTTCCCGGACAACGATATCCGCATCGTCGATATCGACACCGGGACCAAAGACATTCCGCTCGGCGAGCCCGGAGAAATCATCGTCAAGGGTCCGACTGTGATGAGCGGGTACTGGAACAATCCGGCTGAGACGGCGAAGGTCCTGCATGACGGGTGGCTGACTACCGGCGATATCGGCTACATGGACACTGACGGTCACCTCTTCATCGTCGACCGAAAGAAAGACATGGTGCTCTCGAGCGGGTTCAACGTCTACCCGCGAGAGGTCGATGAGCTCATGTACACCCACCCCAAGGTGCTGCAGGCTTGTGCGTTCGGTGTCCCCGATGCAAAGCGGGGAGAAGCGCTCAAGCTAGCGGTCGTTCTCAAACCCGACCAGGAGATGACCGCGGCCGAGGTACGGGATTTCTGCAAGAAGAATCTCTCGGGGTACAAGGTGCCCACCGATGTCGTCTTCATGACCGAGCTCCCGGTCACTCCCATCGGCAAGCCTGACCGAAAGAAGATGCGCCAAATGGAGCTGGAGAGATGACAGAAGGGATTTCCGCTATCGCCGGCCGGCAGAAGACGTCAGGCGGATGAGCGAGTCCGATTCCCGCGATTCTCCGGAAAGTTTTACCTGCGAGGATATTCGGACCTCGATGACCGCGGAAGCGTTGCGCAAGGCGGTCGAGGATCACCTGCGGTATTCCCTTGGGCGCCCGGCAGCCTTGCTGGAACCACAGCACTACTACCACGCTCTCGCGCTGGCCGTGCGGGACCGCATGCAGCTGCGCTGGTCTGAGACCACCCAGACCTACCTCGACCTCAACGAAAAAGTGACCTGCTATCTGTCGGCCGAGTTCCTCATGGGGCCACACCTGGGCAGTAACCTTCTCAACCTGCAGATCGAACAGGAAGCTCGCGCCGCACTCACCGCGCTGGGCCAGGATTTCGACTCCGTGTTGGCCTGCGAGCAGGAGCCCGGCCTGGGCAACGGCGGGCTGGGGCGGCTGGCGGCCTGCTATCTGGATTCGCTGGCCACCCTGGAGCGCCCCGCCATCGGCTACGGCATTCGATACGAGTTCGGCATCTTCGACCAGGAGATCCACGATGGCTGGCAGGTGGAAACGACAGACAACTGGCTGGCGGGCGGAAATCCCTGGGAGATCGTCAAACCCGAGTTGAACTATCGCGTCGGCTGGGCCGGATACACCGAACGCTACGGCGACGAAAGCGGCCGTGATCGGGTGCGCTGGATTCCCAAACGTGTGGTCAAAGGCGTTTACTACGGCACTCCGATCCAGGGTTACGGGGTGAACACCTGCAACACGCTGACGCTGTGGAGCGCCAACGCCGTCAAGGCACTGGCCTTGGATGCGTTCAACGCCGGCGACTACTACCGGGCAGTTCAAGACCAAGTCGTGTCCGA
Organism: Mycobacterium sp.; assembly: GCF_049608025.1. Taxonomy (GTDB): domain Bacteria; phylum Actinomycetota; class Actinomycetes; order Mycobacteriales; family Mycobacteriaceae; genus Mycobacterium. The sequence goes on from NZ_JBMYXC010000031.1 coordinate 31,595, forward strand.
GAACATCACCAAGGTGCTCTATCCCAACGACGAGCCTGAAGTCGGCAAGCAGCTCAGGCTGGCCCAGCAGTACTTCTTCGTATGCTGCTCGTTGCAGGACATCCTGCACCTACTGGAGGATTTTGCCGGGGTGTCGGCCCGGGAACTCCCAGACCGGGTCGCCATCCAGCTCAATGACACGCATCCCTCGATCGCCGTCGCCGAGCTGATGCGGTTGCTCGTCGACGAACGCGATTTCGGCTGGGACGACGCATGGCGGATCACCGTAGCGACGATGGGCTACACCAACCACACGCTGCTGCCCGAAGCGCTGGAAACCTGGTCGCTGTCCATGTTCGCCCGATTTCTACCGCGACATCTCGAGATCATCTACGAGATCAACCGCCGCTTCCTCGACGAGGTGCGCACCCGGTTCCCCGGGGATGAGGAACGGGTACGGCGCATGTCGTTGATCGGTGAGGAGGGTGAAAAGTGTATCCGGATGGCGCATCTGGCGACCGTCGGCAGCCATGCCATCAACGGGGTTGCGGCGCTTCACTCTGATTTACTGAAAACCACTGTGCTCAAAGACTTTTACGAGATGTGGCCGGCAAGGTTCAGTAACAAGACCAACGGCGTGACACCGCGCCGCTTCCTCGGCCTCGCGAATCCTGGGCTGCGCACCTTGCTCGACGACACCATCGGCGGGGGCTGGATGGTCGACCTGGAGCGGTTGCGGGCGCTGGAACCTCTCGCCGATGACCCCGAATTCCAGAGGCGTTGGCGCGCAGTGAAGCGGGCCAACAAGGCCCGGCTGGCCGACTTCGTCTTGGCGACCACCGGCGTAGGCCTCGACCCGGACTGGATGTTCGACATCCAGGTCAAGCGCATTCACGAATACAAACGCCAACACCTCAACGTCTTGCACATCATCTCGCTGTACAACCGGATCAAGCAAAATCCGGATCTTGACATCCCGCCACGCGCTTTTGTTTTCGGCGGCAAGTCCGCCCCCGGCTACGCGATGGCCAAGCTGATCATCAAGTTGATCAACGCCGTCGCCGAGACGGTCAACAACGACCCCGAAGTAAACGGCCGCATCAAGGTCGCCTTCGTCCCGAACTTCAATGTGGGAAACGCGCAACTGATCTACCCGGCAGCTGATCTGTCCGAACAGATCTCGACCGCCGGCAAGGAAGCTTCCGGCACCGGCAACATGAAGTTCATGATCAATGGCGCACTGACCATCGGCACCCTCGACGGCGCGAACGTCGAGATTCGCGAAGAGGCCGGTGAGGAGAACTTCTTCCTCTTCGGGTTGACGGTGCCCGACGTGCAGCAGGTGCTCAGTGGCGGCTACCGTCCGGGCCGATACATCCAGGGCAATGGGGAACTCGCGGAGGTTCTCGGTCTGATCTCCAACGGCCGCTTCTCCCATGGTGACACCGAGGTGTTCTCTCCACTGATCGAGAATCTGAGCCACCGCGACCCCTTCCTGGTGATGGCCGACTACGCCGACTACATCGCCTGCCAGCAGCAGGTGAGCGACACCTGGCGAGACACCGACGCCTGGACCCGCAAGTCCATTCTCAATTCGGCGCGCAGTGGCAAGTTCTCCTCGGATCGAGCGATCACCGAATACTGCGACGAGATCTGGAACGTGCAGGCGGTGACCGTCGAGGATTAGCTTTGACCCAGCCGACAAGCCCGCGCAATTCACACCACCGGGGACAGCCATGGACTTCGCGCAGCGCACGATCGACATTGCCCGCCGAAACGTAGCCGAAGGAGGTCGCCCCTTCGCGACTGTGATCGTCAAGGACGATGGGATTCTCGCCGAAAGCCCCAACCGAGTGGTCCAAACCAGCGACCCCACTGCGCATGCAGAGATTCTGGCTATCCGTGCGGCCTGCACCAAGCTGGGCACCGAACACCTGACGGGCGCGACGATTTACATCCTGGCGCACCCGTGTCCGATGTGTCTGGGCTCGCTGTACTACTGCTCGCCCGATGAGGTTGTCTTCTTGACCACGCGCAATAACTACGAGCCCTACTATGTTGATGACCGCAAGTACTTCGAGCTGGACACCTTCTACGGCGAATTGGCCAAACCATGGGACCAGCGGCGCCTGCCTATGCGCTATGAACCTCATGCGGGCGCAATCGAGGTCTACAGGTATTGGCAAGACCGCAACGGCGGTGATCCATCGGTTACGGCGCCGCGACGGACGGGCCGGACGGAGGACGGCCGCCCATGATGGCCAGCCCCCAATTGAGGTGCCCGTGCCAGACGGTGGCGATATGCCCGCCCTGGACCGCTGGTTTCGGATCCGAGATCGGGCCACCGAGCGCACGGATGGCAGCGACAGTCCGATCTAGGTCGGCGGACCACAACGCAAGCCCGATCAGCGTCGGCTCCGCACCGGCGGCAACCACCTCGATGAAGGCCTCCCCCACGCGGAAGAAGGCCATTTCCGGCCCGCTCGGGCCGCGCGGATGAAAGCGGCGGCGTGGCTCGATGCCCAGCACCGCAGTGAGAGCAGCGATGGCTGTGTCCAAGTCGCGCACGGTGTACACAATGTGATCGACGTGGGTCACGCCGTTGGGGTGCGCTGGGCCTTTCGCCGCTGAACAGCGCCCTGTGGGCACACCCAGAATCGACGGGTCAGAACGGATGTCGTCGAAACCCCAGGACCTATCGCTGGTGAACTCACAGCGCACCTGACCGATTTGGACCGCGCGATCCTCAACAGCAAATCCGAGCGTCGACCACGCATGCTCGCCGCCCGGAACGCCGAGCCGGGTAAGTGTGGCCACGGCGATTCACCTTAACCGAATCGTGGGAGGCCGCCGGAGTGGAAGCCTTGCGAATTACCCCAGCGAAGCGCCTTGGCGTCAACTCAGGCCGGCGCTGTCTACGATGCGGTCATGGCCTGGCTGAACACTTGGTGGCAGAACGACGTTATCGAGGGTGACAAAGGCCCGCTGATGCTCAGCTTCGTCGCGTTCGTGGTGACCTTCTTGACTACCCGAACGATTACCCGCCTGATCCGTGCGGGCAAAGGCCCTTTCCACAACGTCAGCACCGGCGGCGTACACATGCATCACTCGACCCCAGGGGTACTGCTGCTCATCTTCGGCGGATTCGCCGCCGTCGGTGCACCACCGCGGTCGGTGTGGATCTACATCGCCGGCCTGCTGGTCGGAATCGGTGCCTCTCTGGTGCTGGACGAGTTCGCGATGATCTTCCGGCTCCAAGACGTCTACTGGACGCAGGAGGGGCAGCTTTCGGTGAACATGGTCACGTTGGCGGCCGCCTGCGTCGGTCTCGCGGCGGTGGGAGTGTCTCCGATGAAAATGGACGAAATGCCCGCCGACATAGCCGCCGTCCGCATCGGGGCGGTCGGGGTATTGCTCGTCCACTTCGCGCTGGTCGCGATAACCGCCCTCAAAGGCAAATACCCCACCGCGCTGATCGGCCTGTTCGTCGCCCCCATCGCCTGGCTTGCCGCCTTCCGGCTCGCGCGCCCGACATCGCCGTGGGCGCGCTGGCGCTACAGTTCGGCCAAACTCGCGCACGCCCGGCGACGGGCCGCCGAATTCGACAAGAGGTGGGCCCCTGTCCGCCGGCACTGGGACGACTTCATCGGTGGCACACCGACACCCGCCGATGGGCAGGCCGTCGAGAAAAGACCGGGCGGTTAGCCGGACGGCCGGGGCAGACGTTTGCGATGCTGAGTTACATGGCTCTTCTTCCCCGCCGGATCGCTGCGGAGCTGGAAGCGAAACTGCGCAGTCCGAAAGCCGCTGCCGCTGCAGTGGGACTCGAGAACGCCCTCACCAAGCGGCGGCGCGACCAGAAGATGCAGTCGGGAGCGTTTCGGGGCATGCATGTCGTGGTCTATCGCGGCTTCGTCGCTGACGACGTGGCGAAGGTCCGCGTTCGCGTGCTCGAGATTCCAGAACTGCCTGGCGACAGCCGCATCCCGTACTGGGAAGTCGCTCAGACCAATCTGCGCCGGCACGCCGCGCTGCGCATAGTCGGTGTCGAAGTCGAGTTACGCATCGGAAAGTACAGCGCCAAGGAGGTCACCGACAACCACGGATTCGCGAACTTCTCGCTACCGGTTCCGGCCCTGCGGGTCGGATGGCACGATGCCCACGCGGTCACCACACCCATTGAGGACGGGGAATCGGCTTGCGGCACCGGGCGGGTGATCAAGCCGTCGCTCAAGGCGCCCTTCATGGTGATCTCCGACATCGACGACACAATCCTGCTCACCGGTCTGACCGAGGGTTTGTCCATGGTGACACGGACGCTGCTGCGCCAGGCCGACCAGCGCACCGCCATACCGGGCATGTCCTCGTTCTACCGGGGTCTTGTCCGTGGCGTGTCCAACCGCGCGGGGAATCGCAGGCCGGGGCCGACCTTCTTCTATGTGTCGACCGGAAGCTGGTCTTTCTACCCGCTACTGCAGGAGTTCGCCCAGTTGCGCGCCTTCCCGCTGGGTCCGATGTTTCTCACCGACTGGGGTCCGACCGAGCGATACCTGCGGCGCAGCGGTGCTGAACACAAACGTACGGCGATCCGCCGACTCCTCAAGGCCTACCCGAACATGCCCTTCGTCCTGATCGGCGACAGCGGTCAGCGCGATCCACTGACCTACGAGGAGATGGCCCGCGAGTTCCCCGGACGCGCCAAACTGATCATCATCCGGCGGGTCGGAACCGACAAAGATGAACGCAACCGCGAATTGCGGGACCACGCAACGGCACTTCGCGCAGAGGGCATTCCGTTACACCTGGTGCCCGACGCAGCACACGCTGCGGAACTGGCCCATGCTGCGCGCCTGTGCGATGAGATCACGCTTTCGGAGGTCCGCACCGAACTGGGTCCGCTCTGACGAACGGCATGATCCAGATCGTCTGTGCCAGGTCCCGGTGTTGCCCCGTCGTCGAAACTGAATCGATCGCTTCGCGATCAGTGGTGAGCCGCGACACTGGCGCATATACCTAGGGGGGGTATATACTCAAGTCATGAAAACAGAGATGACAGCTTCCGACTGCACGAACCCGAACTGCACCTGTAGCCCCAATTGCGCGTGCGGGAAAGACTGCACATGCGGAACGACTGAGAGTAAGTAGGTAGGCCGCTACCGTCGGACCGGTTGGCGTCGGATTTTCTGGCGTCGGATTTTCTGGGGCCGGACTGACCGGGGCCGACGCAGTCGCGCACCAACCGCTCACCGCTTGCCCGCCGAAGGCTTATAGGCTGAGGACATGTCCGAGCAGCCCCCGCAGAAGGTGGCAGCGGCCGGCAAACTGGCGTTGCTCTGCCTGTTGGCCGGCGTGCTCGTCGCGGCTTTGATGTTTCCGCTGGCCGGTGGCGTCGGAGTGCTGGCCATGCGGGTCTCCGACTCGGTGAACGAGGACTCCGCACAACTTGCGCAGGGCGACGTTCCGAAAGTGTCGACGATGGTCGACGCCGACGGAACCCCGATCGCATGGCTGTACACGCAGCGCCGGTGGCCGCTGCCGGGCAATCGGATCGCCGACACCATGAAGCTGGCGATCGTCTCGGTCGAGGACAAGCGCTTCGGGGAGCACAACGGAGTGGATCTGCAAGGGACCCTCACCGGATTCTTCGGCTATCTCAACGCGGCCGAAGACGCCCGGGGCGGGTCGACGATCGAGCAGCAGTACGTCAAGAACTACCGATTTCTGGTTCAGGCGAAGACCGATGCCGACCGCCGGGCCGCAGTGGAGACCACACCGACCCGCAAGCTGCGCGAGATACGCCTGGCGTTAGCGCTCGACAAGGCGTTCACCAAGTCGGAGATTCTGGCCAGGTACTTGAATCTGGTGGCATTCGGCAACGGGGCCTACGGCGTGCAGGATGCGGCGCGAACCTACTTCGGCATCAATGCCATCGACCTCAACTGGCAGCAGGCGGCGCTGTTGGCTGGGATGGTGCAGTCCACCAGCGCGCTGAACCCCTACAAGAACCCCAAAGGCGCCTTGGCGCGGCGCAACGTCGTGCTCGACACCATGATCGAGAACCTGCCGGACAGAGCCGACGAACTGCGCGCCGCGAAGGCCCAGCCGTTGGGTATCTTGGCCAAGCCCGATCAGTTGCCGCAGGGCTGCATCGCGGCCGGTGATCGCGCCTTCTTCTGCGAATACGCGCTGCAATACCTGGCACGCGCGGGTCTCAGCAAAGAAGACGTGGCACGAAACGGATACCTGATCCGCACCACGCTCGACCCCAAAGTGCAGGCCAGCGTGAAAAAGGCCGTCGACGAGGTCGCCGACCCCACGACAAAGGGTGTCGCCAGCGTGATGAGCGTGATCACTCCGGGCAAGACTGCCCACAAGGTCGTGGCGATGGCGGACAACCGCACTTATGGCCTCAACATCGACGCCGGCGAGACCGTGCAGCCGCAGCCCTTCTCGCTGCTCGGCGACGGTGCCGGATCGATATTCAAGATATTCACCACCGCGGTCGCTCTCGAGATGGGGATGGGAACCAACGCCCAACTCGACGTCCCGAAAGTGTTTCGGGGAACCGGCCTGGGCAGCAGCAACACCCCAGGATGTCCACCCAAGACCTGGTGTGTGAAGAACGCCGCCGGGTTCCGCAGCCCGATGAACGTCCCGGATGCGTTGGCGCAGTCTCCCAACACGGCGTTCGCCGAACTGATTGCTCAAGTTGGCGTGCCGCCGGTGGTGGACATGGCAGTCAAACTCGGGCTGCGGTCCTACGCCGAACCCGGGACCGCCCGCGCCTACGACCCCGACAACAACGAGAGCCTCGCGGACTACATCAAGCGGCAAAACCTCGGATCCTTCACGCTGGGGCCCGTCGAAATCAACGCCCTGGAGCTGTCCAATGTCGGCGCGACGTTGGCCTCGGGCGGCATGTGGTGCCCACCGACGCCCATCGATGAGGTCCTCGACCGCCGCGGCCGCAAGGTGGCCGTTGAGACCGCCGCGTGTGAACAAGTGATTCCCGAAGGGCTGGCCAACACGCTGGCCAACGCACTGGGCAAGGACTCCACCAGCGGAACCGCGGTCGGTGCGGCGGGCTCGGTGGGCTGGAATCTGCCGATGTCCGGAAAGACGGGCACCACTGAGTCGCACAGGTCGTCGGGATTCCTGGGTTTCACCAACCAGTACGCCGCCGCGAATTACATCTTCGACGACACCCCGAAACCATCCGGTCTCTGTTCCTACCCACTGCGCAAGTGCAGTAACGGCAACCTGTTCGGCGGCAATGAGCCGGCCCGCACCTGGTTCCTGGCGATGGACCCGGTCGCCGAATACTTCGGTCCGGTGGCTTTGCCGCCCACCGACCCGCGCTTCGTGGACGGCGGTCCCGGTAGCAAGGTGCCCAGCGTGAAGGGGCTGAAGCTCGAGGCGGCACGCCAGCTCCTGAAGGACGCCGGTTTCCGAGTTGCCGACCAACCCTCGCCGGTCAATAGCTACGCGTCGAAAGGCGCCGTGACCGGAACCACGCCTAAGGGCCAAACCATGCCGGGCTCGATCATCACGATCAACACGAGCAGCGGAATCGCCCCAGCGCCGGTGTACCGGCCACCTCAGGTTTTCGGAGCTCCTGCACCGCCGCCACCACCGGCGGCCCCGCCACCACCGCTGTTCAACGTGATCGAGATCCCTGGGCTGCCACCGATAACATTGCCGATGCCGCCGCCACCACCACCGCCTCCGCCGCCAGGCTTGCCGCCACCTCCACCGCCTCCGCCGCCAGGCTTGCCGCCGCCTCCACCGCCTCCGCCGCCAGGCTTGCCACCACCGCCGCCGCCCCCAGGCGGGCCGCCACTGTAGGACAAGGTCAGCGGACTTGTGGTCTCGCCATGGCGGCCCAAGTCGCCGGCACCGCCAACGGTCGGCGAGTCTCCGGGATGGCGGTGATCGGCGGTTGGCCGATCAACTCGGGCAGGCGGCCCTCAGCCCTCGTTGAAGAACGGGTCCGGCAAGGCCGGATTCCGCAGTTTGGCCGCCGCGCCCGAGCCGGTGACGGGAAGGCCCGTCGGATCGAGAAGACCTATCTGAACAAGCACGTTGGCCTGGTCCCACATGATGTGTTCGTAGGCGACCTTGTCGCCTTCGATGCCGACGATCACAACGAACACCACTTCTACGCGCTTACCGGTCGGCTCGACTCCGGGCAGCATCCAATCCATTGTGCTGGTGTGCGTGAACGAGATGATGAGCTCATCGATGAGCCGTTCGGCGGAGTAGGTTCGCGATATCGTCTCGAAGATGACATCGGGTGGAAAAAACTGACCGATGAGACGATTCGCGTAGAACGCCCGAACTCCTTGTGGCCCTTGACCGCCCACCATCGTAGGGACATTGACAAGATGTGGTTTCGGTGCCATCGTCGCCAATGTCTGGTCGAGATCGCCGGCCAATTCCGCGTCCATGTGCGCACCGAAGATCGCGTCCAGTTTTTCGTGCAAACCCGGATCAGACATGCTGCCTATTCACGGATTGTCTGCCAGTGGCGTTGCCCACTCCGTGACGGTCTCGGTGGCGGCGGTGCCGCTCGGATCGCTCTGGAGCGGGGTCCCGCATGGGGCGAGCTTCCTCGCGGTGTCCCCCCTTGGGTGGCCGGGCCTCAGAGTCGTCTGCCCCGATCTGTTCAGCGCTAACCAGCAGGTCACCGATCCTGAAGTCCCCGCCCGAGACGTCTGGCAACCGCGGCTCTTGCACCTGCTTTGTCGCACCGTCCAACCGGAGTAGGTCGACGAAGACCTCCGCGACAATTGCACCGCCGAGGGGGCCGAGTTCCGCGCCCTCTGAAACCAACTCGGCTTCGCGCAGCATGTAGTACCACAGCGGTGTGCCCTCGGCGAAGACCGGCTCACCGACGATCGGAAGACCCATCGACTCAGCGGTCGCCTCGCCTGACGGCAAGTCGTAGAAGTTGCCACGCAGGAGATTTCGGAATGCGAGCACGTTTGACCCGCTACTTGCCGCACCCGGAATCGGCAAGTTGAAGAGCGACTCCGAGATCTTCGTGTCAATCGCCTCGCCAATCTGCGCAGGATTCTCGTCGCTTTCTCGCGGCAATTCACTGAAGAAGTTATTGAAGTCGATGACGAACTCGCTCGGCAGCTGACGGCCGCCGCGCAGATCGGGCACCTCGGGGTCGAGCGAGAACACCAGGGCGCCGTTGGTGTCGTTGATGGCGTAGCCATTCCGAATCTGGGAGTGTCCGAAGCGGAACGCGGCCACCGAGAACTCCACCGGGGTCATCGGGGATTCCTTGGACTCCGGCTGGTAGATCCCGTCCGAAACAGACTGGCTCAGAGCCTGATCCACGGCATCCTGGCCGACGATCTGGGGCAGGTAGTCGTTCAGCACGACGTATTGGTACGCACCGATCACCGTCTGCTGAGCCTTACCGAAGGACATCCCATCGTCTACCAGGGAGTTATGCAACTGGAGGAACGACAGGTGAATCTGGCTGACGATGAGGTTCTCGTCGTTGCGCGGCTCCACCAGGATGGCCGATCCATCGTCGTTGCGCGGCAGGTCGGGAGACACGCCGTCGGTCGCCGTGCCGATCACGAATTTGTCGCCGTCGTAAAGTTGCGCGCTTTCCTTTCGTCCGCCGCCGTAGACCGAGTCCAGGTCGAATGCGAATGTGCGGCCGTTCACCAGGCCGTCCACGTCGACGGTGTCGCTCGGCGGCGGCTCGGTGTCGAGGGTCAGGTCGTGGTCGATGAACTGGCCGAAGAACGTGAGGCCTGCTCCCGTTCCCTTGGGATTCTCGGTCGGCCCCTCCCCTAGCATGGTCTGCGCAAGGTCGGCCAATTGCTGATCTGTGAGCCCGTTGAGGGGCTCCAGGGGCCCCGGTGTCTCGGTATTTGCCGCAACGGGGAATATCCGCCCGAAGTTTGACGGCTGCGGGTCCACTGCGCGTCGGCGCGCCCAGGCTAGTGCCACCAACAGCGCCGGTGACTCGACCGGGGCGACAGGGTTGTCGGGCACGAAGGGACTCAGGCCCATACCTGTAAGAACCTTTGACACGACATTGGATACCGGGTTGGCGGCCGCCGATGGGTCGCTGAGTTTTTTCGGAACCGCTTCCGTTTCGGAAACATCCGTTTTGGCGGTGGCGACAGACCGCACCGTCGCAGTCTCCACAGCAGGCGCCACAGCCGAGGTCGCATTCGGCGACTTCACCGCTCCCGGCGCGGTGTGCGGCCGGGTGGCTGACAAGGAAGTCTCTGCGACGTCGACGGTCTTTATGCCGGGCTCGTTTGCCGAGCTTGACCCGGCCAATCCGGAACGGCTGGGTGTCGCGCTGCCCGAGGAATCTCTCGCCACCGCCGGCGCGGCCGGCGTCGAAGCCACTTCCGCCTTGGATGTCGGCCCGGCCGACTGCTTGGCGGGTGCTGCAATCGCGGCGGCAGGGGCGACCCTGGCCGGGGCGGGCGTCGACTCAACTGATGCGCTGGTGTCGATTCCCGAGGATATGGAGTCACTGTGCGCACGGTTGGAAGTCTGCCCAACCGTAGACCGGGCGCCTGACTGCGTGGAGTAACGCGGCGCAGAGGTCGAATGGGCTTGTGAGTCAACCGAATCCTGGGCACTTCCGGATACCGTCGAACGTGACGATGAAGCTCGCCGCTGGGGCTGGCGACTTGATTGCCGAGAACTCCGTGATGACCCACGAGCCTCCGATTCCGATGGCCCGCTCGAAGACGAAGACCGTGAAGACGAGGATTCCGACGACGAAGACCGTGACGACGAAGACCGCGACGACGAAGACCGCGACGACGAAGACCGTGAGGACGAAGACCGCGACGACGAAGACCGTGAGGACGAGGAATCCGAAGAGGACCTCGAAGACGAAGAGGACGACGACGAATCTGAGGAGCCGCGGTCGTTTGGCTTGGCCGACGCCACACCTGGCGTCGTAGCCACGGCGGCTCCGACACCGAGTGTGACCGCTAGGACACCCACGCGGACCTTCGTGTTTTTTCCGGCCGATGCGCTGGGTTGACGATGCCGTTTACTCATGGCTGGGTGTTGTCCTCTCGGTACGTACATACGGTCCGTATCGGCGAGGTCACTGGTCCAGGTTCGGGCGAGATGGCGGCAGATCCGGGACGCA
>NZ_JBMYXC010000032.1:0-2309 GCF_049608025.1 Mycobacterium sp.
TTCGACGAGCAGGGGCAAGCCGACACGCTCGAGCGCAAGGTCGAGATCGTCACGCGCGCGCACCGCATCCTCACCGAGGAGGTCGGCTTCGCCGAAGAGGACATCATCTTCGACCCGAACTGCTTCGCGCTGGCGACCGGTATCGAGGAGCACGCGACATACGGGATCGACTTCATCGAGGCCTGCGGCTGGATCAAGGAGAACCTTCCCGGGGTGCACATCTCCGGCGGCATCTCCAACGTGTCGTTCTCGTTCCGGGGCAACAACCCGGTCCGCGAGGCGATCCATGCGGTGTTCCTGTTCCACGCCATCAAGGCCGGCCTGGACATGGGCATCGTCAACGCCGGTGCGCTGGTGCCCTACGACTCGATCGACGCCGAGTTGCGGGACCGGATAGAGGACGTCGTGCTGAACCGGCGCGCGGACGCCGCCGAGAGGCTCTTGGAGATCGCTGAACGGTTCAACAGCGCCGCGAAGTCGGAGGACCCGAAAGCGGCCGAGTGGCGCAGCCTCCCGGTCCGCGAACGGATCACCCACGCCCTGGTCAAAGGCATCGACGCCGACGTCGATGCCGACACTGAGGAATTACGATCCGAGATCGCCGCCGCCGGTGGGCGGCCGATCGAGGTGATCGAGGGCCCGCTGATGGACGGCATGAACGTCGTCGGCGACCTCTTCGGCGCGGGCAAGATGTTCCTGCCGCAGGTGGTGAAGTCGGCCCGGGTGATGAAGAAGGCGGTGGCCTACCTGCTGCCCTACATCGAGGCGGAAAAGGAAGAGTTGGGCGCCGAGGCCGTGGAATCCACCAACGGCACGATCGTGATGGCGACGGTGAAGGGCGATGTCCACGACATCGGTAAGAACATCGTCGGGGTTGTTCTGCAGTGCAACAACTACAGGGTGATCGACCTCGGTGTGATGGTGCCCGCGAGCAAGATTTTGGACGCGGCAAAGGAGCACAACGCCGACATCATCGGGTTGTCCGGCCTGATCACCCCCTCCCTGGACGAGATGGTCAACTTCGCCGTCGAGATGGAGCGTCAGGGGTTGCAGATCCCGCTCCTGATCGGTGGGGCGACGACCTCACGCGCACACACGGCGGTGAAGGTGTCGCCGCGACGTAGCGGTCCGGTGGTCTGGGTCAAAGACGCTTCCCGCTCGGTGCCGGTCGCTGCTGCGCTTCTCGACGACAAGCAGCGCCCAGCCCTGCTGGAGGCCACCGAGACCGATTACGCAGCCCTGCGCGAACGGCACGCCCAGAAGAGCGAGCGGCCGATGCTCACGCTGGAGAAGGCCCGCGCGAACCGGACGCCGATCGAGTGGGACGGCTACACGCCGCCGGTGCCCGCCCAGGGTCTCGGCGTGCGGGAGTTTCTTGACTACGACCTCGCCGAACTGCGTGAATACATCGACTGGCAGCCGTTCTTCAACGCTTGGGAGCTGAAGGGCAGGTTCCCCGACATCCTCAACAACCCGGTCTCGGGCGAGACCGCCCGCAAGCTGTACGACGACGCCCAGGAGATGCTCGACACCCTGATCAAGGAGAAGTGGCTGACCGCCAACGGGGTGATCGGCTTTTTCCCGGCCAACGCCGAACCCGGCGGCGAAGACATCGAGGTCTACACCGACGAGACCCGGACCGAGGTGATGGCCACGTTGCACAACCTACGTCAGCAGGGCAAGCACCGCGACGGCATCCCGAACCGGTCGCTGGGCGACTACATCGCCCCCAAGGACACGGGTCTGGCTGACTATGTCGGCGCCTTCGCCGTCACTGCCGGCCTCGGCAGCCAGGACAAGATCGCCGAGTTCAAGGCAGCCCACGACGACTACAGCGGGATTCTGCTGGAGTCGATCGCCGACCGGCTGGCAGAGGCGTTCGCCGAGCGGATGCACCAACGGGTCCGCAAGGAGTTCTGGGGATTCCAGCAAGACGAGCAGCTGGACAACGAGGCACTCATCCGGGAGAAGTACGTGGGAATCCGCCCTGCCCCCGGCTATCCGGCTTGCCCGGAGCACACCGAGAAGGCGACGCTCTGGCAGTTGATGGACGTCGATCAGCGGACCGGTATCGAGCTGACCGAGTCGATGGCGATGTGGCCTGGTGCCGCCGTCAGCGGCTGGTACTTCTCGCACCCGCAGTCGCAGTACTTCGTAGTCGGCCGGATGGCCCAGGACCAGGTCGCCGACTACGCGACGCGAAAGGGCTGGACCCTGGTCGAAGCCGAGCGCTGGCTCGGCCCCAACCTCGGCTACAACCCCGAGGACTGAGCCCCGCAGTAGTTGGGGACGAGGCACGAGCGTCGGGA